>JAFALK010000057.1 GCA_019234295.1 Roseateles sp. | reverse complement strand
CGCGCTGACCGGCTCAGCACTGGGCTATGTGGCGCTGTCGCGCATTGCCAGGGCCACGCCAAGACATGCACACGCACAGTCTGGCGGCCGAACGCGCTGCCTCCGACTGGTCGCGCAACATCAGCAACGGCGTGACGCGCACGAGCGCCGTCGCGGCCAGCGCAGATGCCAGCCTCGTGCAGTTCTTTGCTGCCACGGCCGCAGACTCTTCCCGGGCTTCAGGCGAGCTTCAAAAAAGCAGCTCGAGGAGCTGCTCGTCGAGCCGCAGGAGCGTGCAGCCTTCGAGAAGATCTCCACCGCGCGCAAGGCCTGCCTGAGCACAGGAGACGCCGTCATGGCGGTCAAGAAGGCCGGCAGCGCCATGACCGAGATCGTGGCCAGAGTGCAGCGGCTGACCGACATCATCGGCGAAATCACCGCCGCCACCCGAGAACAAAACGACGGCATCCACCAGATCAACGCCGCCGTGATCCAGCTCGACCAGATGACGCACCAGAACGCGGCGCTGGTCGAGGAATCCGCCGCGGCAGCCCAGAGCCTTTGCGAGCTGTCCCCGTCCCTGGCGCAGGCTGCAGCGACATTGCGCCTGAGCTGAGGACCCTATTTGCGGGCCAGGTCCGGCAGCCCATCATGCGGCCCTTGTTCGTGCCGGGGCATGTCGTCCCACCAGTTCTCCGGTCCGATGTCCTGGAGCCGCGAGGGATTCAGCGGATAGAAGATACGGCTGCCCTTGCGCGGCGCTTCGCCGCCGACGAGCAACAGCGCGTCCCGGTCGCCGTTGTTGATGAAGCAATGGCAGATGCCTGTGCCAGCGGGAAAGGCGGCGAGATCGCCCGGCGCCATGCGGTGCAGGTGGCCGTCTACCCAAGCATCGACTTCACCCTCCAGCACATAGACGAACTCCTCCTCGTTTTCCTCGGCATGCGGCCAGGATGAACGGCGCCCCGGCGGCAGACGCTGCAGGTTGATGCCAATGCGCTCGAGGCCCGCCAGCTTTCCCAGGCGGCGCACGGGTCCCATGGGTTCGGTGCTTTGGGGATAGACGTGCGTGCGTTCCTCGGCCTCGTCGGTCGAGCGGATGAAGGTCGGGCGTTCGCTCATGTCTTGCTCCTCAGGCAGCAGCGCATTTGCGGATGGTGTCCCAGGTTCGCGTGGTGACCTCGGTGCCGAAGGCGTCCTCGATCAGTTTCATGAACACGGGGCCCTTCTCGCTGGGCAGATAGGCCGTGTAGGCCTCGCGGCCGCGCAGGCAGAACACGCTGGCGTTGTCGGCCGCCAGTGGCAGCACCACCTTCGGCTCGCGCACCTCGCGCAGAAAGCTGACCACGCGCTTGGCTTCGACCGGAATGCCGTGCTCGGTGTAGGGGTCGGTCGCGAGCAACGCCTCGAGCGACGTGACCGAACGCGCAATCGTGCGGAAGACGCGATCGAGCCCTTGCTCCATGCCTTGTTCGGCCAGCAGCTCGACTTGGGCATCCGTCTGCAGCACGGTATCGAAGACAACGTTGCCGCTCGACAGCAAGGTCTTCACATTGGAGAAGCCCACCCCCTCGAAGCAACGCTTGAGCTCGGGCATCTTGCAATTGAGCGGGCTCACGCCGCGCAGAAAAGCAACGTAGCGGGGCATCGGCAAACTCCGTTCTCAGGCCTGCAGCCGGCCCGTGAACACAAGCGGATCAAAAGCTCAGCGTCTTCACGCCGGCGCTCGTACCAAGCAGGCACACGGCCGCCTTGTTGCGGGCGAACACCCCCACGGTCACCACGCCGGGCCAGGCGCTGACCTCGGCCTCGAAGCCGACAGGATCGTTGATGGCTAGGCCGCGCACGTCGAGGATATGGCAGCCGTTATCGGTTACGCAGCCGGCGCGCAGCTGGGCGTCTCCGCCCATGGCGGTGAAGCGGCGCGCGATCTGGGCCGCGGCCATGGGGATGACCTCGACCGGCAAAGGGAACCTGCCGAGCACGTTCACGAGCTTGGATTCGTCGGCGATGCAGATGAACTGCGCCGCAAGATCGGCCACGATCTTCTCGCGCGTGAGCGCGGCGCCACCGCCTTTGATCATGTGGCCGGCGTGGTCGATTTCATCGGCACCGTCGATGTAGACGGGCAGCGATTCGACCTGCGAGGCCTCGAAGATGCGAATGCCCAGTGCCTTCATGCGCTCGGTCGAGCGCACCGAGCTGGACACGGCACCTTCGATCGCGATGCCACTGGCGGCCAGTGCATCGATGAACTTGTCCACCGTAGATCCGGTGCCCACGCCGACGATGCTGCCGGGTGTGACGTAGTGAAGAGCGGCCTGGCCGACCAAGGCCTTGAGTTCGTCTTGATTCATGAATTCCTCAGCCCCTACGGGCTTTCACGGCCGCGGCCAGTTCGCGCAGCAGGGGCTCGGTCTGGCTCCAGCCAAGGCAGGCGTCGGTGATGGACACGCCGGGCTTGAGCTGCGACTTGCTCTGGCCTTCGGCCAGGTCCTGACGCCCCGGCTGGAGATGGCTTTCGATCATGACGCCCGTGATGCGGCGATCACCGCCGGCGATCTGCATGGCCACGTCCTGGCCGACATCGATCTGGCGCTCGTACTGCTTGCTGGAATTGGCGTGGGAGAAATCGATCATCACCTGCTCGCGCAGCCCGCTCTTGGCCAGCGCCTCGCAGGCCTGCTGCACCGAGGCGGCGTCATAATTGGGCGTCTTGCCGCCGCGCAGGATGATGTGGCAGTCGACGTTGCCGCGCGTCTCGAAGATCGCCGCAGCACCCATCTTGGTCATGCCCATGAAGGCATGGCTGGCCTGGGCTGCGAGCACCGCATCGCTGGCCACCTTGATTCCACCATCGGTCCCGTTCTTGAAGCCCACCGGGCAGGACAGGCCGGAGGCGAGCTGGCGGTGGCTCTGGCTCTCGGTCGTGCGCGCGCCGATGGCGCCCCAGGTGATCAGGTCGGCGATGTACTGCGGCGAGAGCAGGTCCAGGAACTCGGTTCCGGCGGGCAGGCCCAGACCGTTCACCTCAAGCAGCAGCTGACGCGCCAGGCGCAGGCCCTCGTTCATGTGAAAGCTGCCGTCCAGGCGCGGGTCGTTGATATAGCCCTTCCAGCCCACGGTCGTGCGCGGCTTTTCGAAGTAGACGCGCATGATGACGAGCAGCTCGCCGCGCAGTTCGTGCGCCGCGCCCTTGAGCAGCCGAGCGTAGTCCATGGCCTGCTCGTGATCGTGGATGGAGCAAGGCCCAACGACGACGATCAAGCGGTCGTCGCGCCCCTGCAGAATGGCCGAGGTCTCGCGGCGCGCGCGCTCGACCAGGTCCAGCGTGGCATCGCTCGCGGGCATCTCGTCGAGCAGCAGGGCCGGCGAGATCAGGGGGCGCACGGCGCCAATCCGGGTGTCGTCCGTGCGGGTGCTGTCGTGGGTGCTGTCTCGCGAGCCGACTTCGCGGTCGTGTGAGGGGTCGTCCAGGGGCTTCATGAGGGCGCAGTCTCCAGGTGAGACCGCGGATTATCTAACGCCTTGCCCCGGCAGACAGCGCGACGGCCAAGGCAGCCACCACGAAGCCCGCCAGCCCCAGCGGCGCCAGGTACTCGCCCAGCAGCGCGAAGCCCATCAAGGCCGAGACTCCGGGGATCATGAAGAAGAGCCTCGCCACACCGCTGGCCTGTCCACGCCGAATGAGCACGAACATCAGGCTGAACGCGCCGATCGCGTTGACCAGGACCATCCACAGCACGGATCCGACGAGTTCGATGTCCCATTGCAGCTCGAAGTGCTCGATGACACCGGCCAGCGGCAACATCATCAATGCGGCCACGCCGATCTGCACGCTGGCGCCGCTACGCAGGTCCATGTCGGCGCAAAAGCGCTTCTGATAAAGCGTGCCAGCCACGAGGCCGAGCAGCCCCAGCAACGCCGCCGCGTATGCGGCCTGCGTTGCGCCGTGCATCGGACGGCTCACAACCACCAGGCCCACGCCGAGCACGCCGCCCAGCAAGCCCCAGGCCTGGCCACGGCTCATGCGCTCAGCCAGCCACAGATGCGCGCCCAGCGCCGCGGCCAGAGGCATCAAGCCAACCATCAACGCAGCAATCCCCGCCGGGAGCCCGAGATGGATCGCCTCGTAGACGCCCACGAAGTGCAAGCCCTGGATCAGCGCACCCACCACGGCCAGGTGGGCCCAGGTCTGCCAGCGCCGGGGCCAGGGAGCGCCGGTGGCCAGGGCCACGATCAGTAGCAGCACGGCGGCCAGCCCGAACCGCAGGCTCAGGAGTGTCAGCGGCCCGGCATGAGCCAGGCCCAACTTGCCGGCGGGATAGCCGCTGCTCCAAAGCAGCACGAAGAGCAGGGGCAGGCTCGCCGGCGGTAGGGCCGGGGCTGCAGGGCTCGCGACGGGGCGGATGAGCGTGTTCATGGTGGGCCAGATTCTGGAATTGACCCTCTTCCGACACAATCCATCAGAATCTTGACGCAGTGTTTCCGAATCGAGAACGCCATGGGACGACTTGAAGACCTCCTCGCCTTCGCCCGCGTTGTAGACGCTCGCAGCTTCTCGGGTGCTGCGCGCAAGCTCGGCAGCAGCAAGTCCATGCTCAGCAAGCAGGTGGCCCGGCTCGAGGGCGAGCTGGGCGCGCGGCTGCTTCACCGCACCACACGCTCCATCAGTGCCACCGCCGAAGGGCAGCGCGTGCACGAGCGCGCGCTTCGGCTGCTTGAGGACGCGCAAGCGCTTGAGGACGAGCTGGCGCACCACGGCGAGCCCAGCGGCGTGCTACGGCTCTCGGTGTCCACTGCCTTCGGCAACCTGCAGGCCACGCGCTTGCTGACCGGCTTCTGTGCACGTCACCCGCGGGTGCACGTCGTCCTAGGACTCAACGACCGCTATGTGGACCTGGCCGAAGAAAGCTTCGACATGGTGCTGCGCCTGACCTCGCAGCCCAGCCCCGGCCTCGTCGCACGCAAGCTGGCGGACGTTCGCTACCTGCCCTGCGCTTCGCCAGCCTATCTGACCGAGCATGGCCGGCCGCGCAAGCCGGCCGATCTGGAGCGACATCGCTGCCTGCGCTTCGGCCAGCTGCACTCGCCCGAGCCCTGGTGCTTTCGCCATGCGAGCCTCGGCGAGGCGCAGGTGCAGGCCAGCGGCTCGCTGCGCTTGGAGAGCGGCCTCACCGCCAACAGCAGCGAATCGCTGCGCGTGGCGGCCCTGGCCGGCATGGGCATCGCTGTGCTGCCCACCTATGCGGTCGGCGACGATCTGCGCGAAGGCCGGCTCGTGCCGGTGCTGCCGAACTGGCAGCCGCTGGGCGGCAATGCCAACGCCCACACGCTCTACGCCGGTTACCTGCCCAGCCGCCAGCCGAGCCCCAAGGTGCGCGCCCTGATCGATCATCTGCTGGTCGAACTCGGCACGGTCCCGCCCTGGGATCGTGGGCTCAAGCTGCGTTAGCCGCGCCTGCCCGCTTGAGCAGCTCGCCCCTGCAAGCGCCGACCATCCGGACGACGGATCAAGTCTCCTGCAGGCCCTGCGTCGCCTTGAGCGCCTGCGCCAGGCCCTGCTCGATGGCATCCAGCGCGGCGCGTTGCGACTCGTGTAGCCGGCCTTCAGCCCTCCACGCGCTGGCCTGTTCCAAGGCAGCTTGCAGCGGCTTGCTCACCTCCTCCTGGAGCAGCCGGCCGCGAGCGGCCTCACGCCGGGCATCGGCCAGCATGCGGTCGTACTCCAGCTGGCGCTGCTTGTGCAGGCGCAGCCAGCGCATGAAGTTGCGTACCCGCAGGCGCATGAGGTCGGGGTCGATGGGCTTGGCGACGAAGTCCACGGCGCCGACGTCGAAGCCGCGCCGCTTCGACGCATCGTCGTCGAGCGCCGTCACGAAGATCACCGGAATCGCGTCGCCTTGCGGCAGCTCGCGCAGTCGGCGCGCGACTTCGTAACCGTCCATGCCGGGCATCATCACGTCGAGCAACACGAGATCAGGGACATCAGGCCCGGCACAGATCTTCAAGGCCTTCTCGCCGCTGTCCGCCACCTTGACCCGGTACTCGTCGGCGAAGAGGTCGACGATCAGCCGCAGGTTGTCGGGCGTATCGTCCACAACCAGCAGCACCGGTTTCTCGGCCGCGGGTGAACTGGCCTCAGCGGGCGTCGCCCCAAAGCCTATCGAGGGAACGACGCCACGACGCACCGCACCCAGGATCTTGTCCTCCAGGCGCCGCAAGGTGTAGGGCTTGACCAGGAGATCCGATACGCCGCTCATCACGGCCTGCTCGACCAGGCTGCGATCCACGTCGGCTGTGACCAGCACAAGCGGCATCTGGGTCAATTGTGGGTCGCCGCGCATGGCCTTGAGCAGGGCCAGGCCGTCCATGTCGGGCATGTCCCATTCGGAGAGCACCAGATCGGGCCGGCGCAGCCGCGCCATCGGCAAGGCCTCCTCGCCGTTCGCGGCCGCGTGGATCGTGCCGACCGAGAGGCCGCGCAGCAGATGCAGAGTCTGGTAGCGCGCGCTCACGGCCGGATTGACCACAAGCACCTGCAGGCGGGACATTTCTTCGGTCTTCATGGTCGCTCCGCAATCCATTCAAGGCGCTCCTGCTCCGCGTGCAGGTCCGCTTCGCTATCGGCGTACTCGGCCGCAATGGCGCGAAAGCGCTCGTGAATGGCGAGAAAGGCGTCTGCGATGTCGGGATCGAAATGCTTGCCACGGCACTCCGCAATGATGGCGACCGCTTGTTCATGCGTCATGGCGGCCTTGTAGACGCGGCGGCTGATCAGCGCGTCGTAGACGTCGGCCAGGGCCATCAGGCGCGCCGAGAGCGGAATCTCCTCGCCTGCCAGGGCCCGCGGATAGCCGCTGCCATCCCATTTCTCCTGGTGCGAGAAGGCGATTTCCTTGGCCATGGCCAGAAAGGGCACGCTGCGGCCAATGCGTGCCTCGGCATGCTCGATGGCGCTGCGCCCCAAGGTCGTGTGCGACTTCATGACCTCGAATTCCTCCGGCGTGAGCCGGCCGGGCTTGAGCAAAATGCGGTCCGGGATTCCGACCTTGCCAATGTCGTGCAGCGGCGCGGACTTGTAGAGCAGATCCAGCATGGCGTCGTCGTTCAGCGTCCCCTTGAAGCGGGGATGGCTGCGTAAAGACTCGGCCAGCGCGCGCACATAGCGCTGGGTCCGCAGGATGTGGTTGCCCGTCTCGTTGTCGCGCGTCTCGGCCAGCGAGGACAGCATGACGATGGTCGCGTCCTGCACGTCGCGAACCTCCTGCGTGCGCCGCGCCACCTCCTGTTCGAGATAGGCGCTCTTGTCGCGCAGGAAGTCGGCAGCAGCCTTCAGCGCGAGCTGGCCGCGCACCCGCGCGAGCACGATGGGAGGCGAAATCGGCTTGGTGATGTAGTCCACCGCCCCCAAGCCCAGGCCCATCTCCTCGTCAGCCTCCTCGTTCATGGCGGTCAGGAAGATCACCGGGATGTCGCGCGTGCGGGGATCGGCCTTGAGTGCTACGCAGACGGCATAGCCGTCCATCTCCGGCATCATGATGTCGAGCAAGATCAAGTCGGGTGGTTTGTCCGAGGCCGCGATCTTCAGGGCGCGCGCACCGCTGGCCGCCACCTTCACCTGATAGAAGTCCTGCAGCAGGGCGCTCATGAGCGAGAGATTTTCCGGCGTGTCGTCGACGACCAGGACCGATTGCTTCCGGTTTTCGTTCATGGTGCTTTCTCCCTAGGCATTCAAGGTCTCGAGCGCCGCCTCGAAATCGAATCGCTGCACGGCGTCGCGCAGAACTGCAAAGCGCCCGCTGAGTGCGGCGGCAAGCAGGCCTGCGTGCTCGGAGAGCAGGCGCTCTGCGGCGGCGTCGTCATCTGCGAGCAAGGCGCGCAGCCTGCCGAGCACCGCGGCCTGTTCGGCGGGATCGGCGGGCACCGCGAGCTGCTCGGTTTCCGGCGGCAGTGCAGCGGCGATTGCAGCGATGCGCGCCGCGAGCTCCTCCTCCAGCGAACAGATCAAGGCCTCCACGCTGTCGGACTTCGCGTGCAGGGCCGCCTCCAGCGCCTTGGCTCGCTTCTGCACTTCGTCCGCGCCGACTTGGCCGGCCAGGCCCTTGAGCGTATGTGCCTCGCGCTCTGCCGTAGGCTCGTCGGCCGCCGCCAGTGCCTGCCGGATGCGCTGCGGCATGTCGGCTTGGCCCTTCACGAATCCGCGTAGCAGGGCCAGGTAGCGTTCAGGCTTTCCGAGCACGCGGCGCAGGCCCGCGGCCATGTCGAGCCCGTCAATGTAAGCCGGCAACTGCGCGTCGACTCGCGTGTCTACTCGCGCGTCGCCCTCGGCTGCGGCCACCGCCTCGCGCTCGCCCGGCTTCACCCAGCGCAGCAACGCCCGCCACAGCTCCTCCGGCTCGATGGGTTTGGAAACGAAGCCGTTCATGCCCGCTTCCAGGCAGCGCTGGCGGTCAGCCTCCATCGCGTTCGCGGTCATGGCAACAATGGGCAAGGTGGCCAGTGAGGGATCGCGCCGCAGGGTCCGCGTGGCATCAATGCCGTCGAGCACGGGCATTTGCATGTCCATCAGCACGATGTCATAGGGCTTGGCGCGCGCCATCTCGACGGCCTGCTGACCATCGTGCGCCACATCCACGCGCAGTCCAGCGTCCCTCAGCAACTCGGTCGCCACCTGGCGGTTGAGCTCGTTGTCCTCCGCGAGCAGGACGCGCGCGCCGCGCAGTGCTGCTAGCTCCGCCTCTGCCATGCCGCTCTGGACTTCCACCACCAGATCCTCGCCATGACCCAGGCGCGCGGTAAACCAAAAGGTCGAGCCCTTGCCGGGCTCGCTCTCTACGCCCACCTCTCCGCCCATCAACTCGGCCAGGTTCTTGGAGATGGCCAGGCCCAGGCCCGTGCCACCGTACTTGCGCGTCGTCGAGGCATCGGCCTGACTAAAGCTCTGGAAGAGGCGCTGCTGCTGTTCGGGCGACAGGCCGATGCCCGTGTCACGCACGGCAAAGCGCAGCAGCGCCTTGTCATCGCTGAGCTCCAGCAGTCGCACGCTGACCTCGATTTGCCCTGCTTCGGTGAACTTGATCGCGTTGCTGACGTAGTTAATGAGGATCTGGCCCAGGCGCAGCGAGTCTCCGATCAGGACGCGCGGCACATCCGCGCCCACGTCGAACATGAGCGTCAGCCCTTTGGCCGCTATCTTGTCGGCATGCAGACTGGCCAGATGGTCGAGCACCTGGTCGAGCCGGAACACGCGCTCCTCCACGCCGAGCTTACCGGCCTCGATCTTGGAGAAGTCCAAGATGTCGTTGATGATGCCCAGGAGGTGCTGGCCCGAGAGGTGGATCTTCTGCAGATAGTCGCGCTGGCGCGGATCAAGATCGGTCTTGAGCGCGAGATAGCCCATGCCGATGATGGCGTTGAGCGGCGTGCGGATCTCGTGGCTCATATTGGCGAGGAAGTCGGCCTTGGTGCGTGCGGCGCCCTCGGCCAATTCCTTGGCGCGGCGCATCTGGCTCTCGGCCGCCTTGAGCTTGTCGATGTTCACGACCCAGCCCAGGATGGCCTGCTCGCCCTCGAATTCCGTGCGCAAAAAGGTCGCCATCAGGTGATGCGGCTGGTTGTCCGGGCCGTAGAGCTGCAGCTCCATGTCCTGCACGAGGCCGTCCTGAGTGAGCCGCTCGAGCATCAGCTCGCGAGCGCCCTCGTCCACGAAGACATCGCGGCTGAGCCGCTCCTTCATGCGCACCAACTGGCGAATGCGCCGATTGGCAAAGCGAAACACCCCATCCACCGTGATGGCGACGCCCACGGGCGCCGTGTCCAGCACATTCTGCAGGCGCTCGCGCTCCTTCTGCAGCTCGGCCGTCCTGCTCACGACCTTGGACTCCAGCTCGGTCGTAGCCTCGTGCAGCATGTGCCGCATACCCTCCTGAGCCTCGGCGAGCTGGCGCACTTCCGCCCACTGTGTCGGCACCTCGACGGGCCGCTCAAGGTCCAGAGCACCGATGCGCCGGCTCTCCGCGCCGAGTCGCTCCAGTGGGCGAACGAACTCTCGCGCGATTCCCAGCGCCAGTGCCGCGCCGGCCCCCAACGAGGCCAGGGCAAGCAGCAGAAGTAAGGCCAGATCGCCCGGCTTGCTCGGGATGAAGTCGCTCTCCGGCGCGGCCACCAACAGCCAGACCGGATTGCCCTTGCCCACGGTGCTGCGCTGAACCAGGCTGTACCAGGCCGATCCCAGCCTTCCCGATCGCACGAGCAGGGATTCGGGCTCGCCGGCCTCGCGCCAACGCTGCAGACCGATGCTGAGTTGCGGCAGGTCCAGGCCGTCGAGCGGCTTGAGTACGTTCGCCCGCACCTCGGATTCGCCCGTGAACCGCGGATCACGTGGCAAGGCGATGACGCGGCCATCGTGATGAACGACAGCCGCCATGCCGATGCTGCCCGCGGCCACGTGGGTCGTGAAACGCGAGAGATCCATCAAGCGCACGTCGTGGCTCACCACGAAGCGCCGGCCATCCGGTGCCGTCCAACGCGCCGAGACAGTCACGCCGGGCTCCTGCGTGGTGAAGAAGATGTAGGGCTCCGTCCAGGCCATCGCCTGCTCGTCCTTCAAGGCCAAAGCGCCCTTGAACCAAGGGCGAGTGCGTGCGTCGTAGGGCACGTCCCGGGTGTCGTCCTTGATGAGGCGGCGGTTCTTGTCCCAGTACATCCAACGTGTTCGGGAGCCCCAGCGGGTCGGGTCGCTGATGCGATTGACCCAGGTGCCGTCGTCCATGTGCAGCAGGAAGATCTCGCGGCCCGTCTCGTCGGCCATCTGCACGGAGCTGATCTCGGGATCACTGGCAATGACGGCGAAGAAAAAATCGTTGAAACGCGTCAGGTCGTCCAGGCTCAAAAGGCCGAAGCGACCCCATGAAACGCTCGTGCGCGCCGTGGACTCCACGCTCTTGACCAGTTGGAGCACGCGTGCGTCGAGCTCGCCGGCCACCTGGCTCATCTGGGCGCTTGCCAGGGCCTCAACCGAGGGGGCGACGATCCAGCGAATGGCGCAGAGCGAGAAGACCAGCAACACACCGGCCGTAAGCACTGTGATCCGGCTCACCAGGGCGCGCCGAATCGAGATTGCCCCGCCCTTTCCCATGCCCAGCAAAGCCACGGCCTTCCTCCGCTAGTGGCAGCGGCGCCAGACTATCACGCATGTGTTTGCATTGACATGCATCAGCGAGATGTAACTTTCACAAGGCGAAAGCAGGAAAAAGCGCGATGCGACAATCTTGCCCCATGCCCCTGATCCCCTACGCCCTGACCCGCCCCTTCCTGTTCGGCCTCGATCCCGAGCACGCCCATGATTTGACCTTGGGCGCCATCGCCCGCTTGCAGAACTCGCCGGCCCAATGTGCATGGGCTCAAGCTCGCATCGAGGATCCGGTCATCGTGGCCGGCCTCCAGTTCCCCAACCGCATCGGCCTGGCCGCCGGCCTGGACAAGAACGGTCGCTGCATCGACGGCCTGGGCGCCATGGGCTTCGGTTTCATCGAGGTCGGCACGGTGACGCCGAAGGGCCAGCCCGGCAACGAGAAGCCGCGCATGTTCCGCCTTCCGCAGGCCGAAGCGCTGATCAACCGCCTGGGCTTCAACAATGAAGGGCTGGAGGCTTTCATCGCCAACGTCAAGCGCGCCTACAGCTTTCACAAGTCTGGCGGCAAGATCGGCCTGAATATCGGCAAGAACGCAGTCACGCCGATCGAGAACGCGGTGGACGACTACCTGATCGGGCTGGACGGTGTGTTCCCGCATGCCGACTACATCACCGTCAACATCTCGAGCCCCAACACCAAGAACCTGCGCGCGCTGCAGAGCGACGAGGCGCTGGACGCCTTGCTCTCGCGCCTCCAGCAGCGCAAGCTCTCGCTGGAGCACGAGAGCGGTCGCCGCGTGCCGATGTTCGTCAAGATCGCGCCGGACCTGGAGGAAGACCAGGTCGAGGTGATCGCGCAAACGCTCACGAAGAACGGCATCGACGGCGTGATCGCGACCAACACGACCATCTCTCGCGTGGCCGTGAAGGGCCTGCCGCATGCCGACGAAACGGGCGGCCTCTCAGGTCGGCCGGTGTTCGAGGCCAGCAACCGCGTGGTTCGCCTGCTGCGTGCGGCGCTGCCGGCAGGCTATCCAATCATCGGCGTGGGTGGCGTGATGAGTGGCGCCGATGCGCGCGCCAAACTCGACGCGGGCGCGGACCTCGTGCAGATCTACACGGGCCTGATCTACAAGGGTCCGGCGCTGGTGTGCGAGTGCGCGGGCGCGATGCGAAGGCGCTGAGCAAGGTCTGTTCGCAGGCGCTTCACGTTGAAGGCATCAGTTGGGCTCGTCAACTTCGCCGGAAAAGCCGGCGTTGGCCAAGGCAGGTGCCGGGCCTTCCGGACCGTCTACGTCAATGGAGCGTCTGCTGTGAGGACGATGAAGAACACGCTGCACCTCTGTGCCACTGGCATGCTGCTGGCGATCACGGCCCTGCTGCCGATGGCGGCCCATGCCGAGCGCCCCGGCCTTCACCCCGCCTACCTGGATTCGCTGACCGACCTGCGGGATGCGCACTGAAACCTCGAACACCGTCCGGGCGACGCCGCCGTCAGCGGCGATGAAGCGGCGATGAAGCGGCCATGAATCGGCCATGAACCGGCCATGAGGGTCAGCGGCCACGAGGCGGCCATGAGGCGGCCATGAGGACGCGGCCATCGATGAAGATCGACACCGCGATCGCAGAGGTGAAGCAGGCTGCCCTCGAGGGCGAGAAGAACCTCAAGAACCATCCGCCCGAGGCTGCTCGCGCTGACCACCCAGGCCACCCAGGACACCTCCACCTTGCCATGGAGCTGCTGCGCAGGGCCCAACATGACCTGGCGCAGGAGGAAGACAATGCCCAGTCGCGCGGCCCGAGGCAGCGCTCACTGAAACATGTGGAGCGCGCGATCCATTTCACCGAGCGCGCCATTCAAGACCTGCGGCAGGGCCGCTGATCCGGCCTGAACGAAAGCTACCGACGATGGGGATCGAAATCGAACGCAAGTTCCTCGTCGACGGCGAGGACTGGAAGCGCGGCGTCACACCGCAGCTCCTGAGCCAGGGCTACCTCAACCGCGACAAGCAACGCACCGTGCGGGTGCGCGTTGCCGGTGACGCGGCCTGGCTCACCATCAAGGGCGAGTCCAGCGGTGCAACACGCGCCGAATTTGAATACGCCATTCCCTTGGCCGATGCCATGCAACTGCTGTCGATATGCGACGGCCCGCGTATCGAGAAGTACCGCTGGCGCGTCCCGCACGGCGGCCTGGTGTGGGAGGTGGACGAGTTCCTCGGCGAGAACGCCGGGCTCGTGGTGGCCGAGGTCGAACTGGTCTCCGAGGATCAGGCCTTCGACAAACCGAGCTGGGCGGGCGCCGAGGTGACGGATGACCCGCGCTACTTCAACTCCAGCCTCGCAAGCCGCCCATATCTGAGCTGGTAAGCCGGCTCACGCAATTCAAATCACGCAGTGCTTGACATCGCTCTGGCACCATGGTGTACTAGTGTCACCATACACGTTGACATCAATACACCGTGTCAGAAGCCACCGTTTTCAACATCAACCCCGGCTCGCCCGAGCCGATCTACCGCCAGCTGATGGAACAGCTGCGCCGCCGTGTCGCGAGCGGCCAGTTGGCCGCAGGCGATGAGATCCCCTCGGTGCGCGAGCTGGCCCTGGCCCTGGCAGTCAACCCGATGACGGTCTCCAAGGCCTTCAGCTTGCTGGAGGCCGAGGGCCTGCTCGAGCGCCGCCGCGGCCTGTCCATGGTCGTCGCGGCCCAGCACCGCAAAGCCCGCTCGCAGGCCGAGCGGGCTGCCCTGCTGCGGCCCGCGCTCGTGCAGGCCGCCGAGGCCGCCCGCCAACTCGAGGTCGAAGCGAAAGATGCCGTCGACCTGTTCCGCAAGATCCTTCAAGGGGAAACACGATGAACATCTCCGCGCTCAACCCTTCCGCTGTCCAAGGCCTCTCGCTTGCCAGCTCGCAGCTCGAACCGGCGGCCTCGGTGCAACTGAGTTCGCTGCAGCTCGCCTACGGCGGCAAGCCGGTGCTCGATCGCCTGGACTGGCAGCTCCTGCCCGGTCAGGTGGTGGGCTTGCTGGGCCGCAACGGGGTGGGCAAGACCACACTACTGGAGAGCCTGCTGGGCCTGCGGGAAATCGAAGATGGCCGGATCGACCTCTTCGGCCAACCCCTGGCGCAGATGGATGACGCCATGCGCGCCCGTATTGGCTTCGTGCCGCAGCAGTCGCAGCTCTTCGGCTGGCTCACACCGCGCCAGCTGCTGGCCTACTTCAAGAGCTTCTATCCGAAGTGGAACCAAGCCAAAGTGGACGGCCTGATGTCGCGCTGGGAGATCCCTGCGGACCAGTTGATCAGCAAGCTCAGCGGCGGCCAGCAGCAGCGCCTCTCGATCGTGCGCGCCCTGGCACCCGAGCCGGATCTGCTGGTGCTGGACGAGCCGGTATCGAGCCTGGACCCGATCGGTCGACGCGACTTCCTGCGCGAGCTCGTAGAGCAGGTGCTGGATCGCGGCACGACGGTGGTGTTCTCCACCCACATTCTCAGCGACCTGGAGCGCGTGGCGTTCAATGTCGCCTTCATGGCGCGCGGCAAGATTTCCTTGCAGGCACCGCTGTCGGATCTGATGGACAGCGGCCGGCGCATCACCGGGCTGGTGTCGCGGGTGGACGCCCATGTGCGCGCGCACGGGCTGCAGGTGCTTTCACGGCGCGCGCTCGATGGCGGCCAGGTGGCCGTACTGGCGACCGGTGAGCATGGGCTGATGCCAGAAGGCCTGGTCAGCGATTCGCTGAACCTGGAAGACCTGTTTGCGGAGCTTACGCAATGAGCGCCGCCCTCGCCTTCTCGGGCCTGAGCCCGGCACGCGCCGCCTGGCAGTCCTACGCCAACACCATGCGTTGGTGGAGTTGGTGCCTGATCGCGCTGCTGCTGCTGGGCGTGCCGGCCCTGGGCCTCTTCCAGAGCCTGGACTTCGCGTTTGGCATTTTCGTCGGCATCACGCCCATCTGTGCGCTCGCACTGTGGGGCCAGTTGGTGGCCAACACGCTGCATCAGAACCATCCGACCCTGGCACGCCTGGTGCCGCACCAGCCGAGGCGACTCAGGATGAACCTCGTCCTGATCTTCCTGGCTGCGGCCGGGGCCGCCCAGTGGCTAGCGCAGTTCACCCCGATTCAGAGCGCCGGCGTCTGGATCGCGCTGAGCCTGATCTTCGTGGCCGCGGCGATACGCCAGCCCCTTCTGTGGTCCACCACCGCCGTGATGGGCTTTGCGCCCTTGGTGCCGAATTACCTGCCAGCGCCTGCTTGGCAAGCCATCGTGCATGCCTTCGCTGCACTGAACACGACGATCGGCTTCCTGTGCCTGCTCGCCGCCGGTTCGGGCTTCCTGGCCTCGCTCGTGCATGACGGCGGCACGGCCCATCGCGCCTTCTACGACCGCCTGCAGAAGCGCCGCCGCGATCTCAAGTCGGCTATGGAAGGCGATGCCGTCCAATCCGGATCCGGCTGGTTCTGGACCTGCTCGCAGAGCGGCTACCGCAAGGCATTCGACAAGCTCTTGGCCCGCGCCGCCGACGGCCGCGCAGGCTTCGGCCGCGAGATGCTCGCCCTGGGGCCGCAGGCCCATCTGACCGCCACCGCGATGGGCCTCATCGTGCTCTTCGTCATCATGACGATCGTGCTGAGCTTCCTGTGGATGGGCGGCGTCTTCGACCACCCGCAAGCCGGTGCCGGCGTGGCCAACTCGATGTTTGGCCTGCTCGGCACCCTGATGGGGGGCATCTCGCAGCTGCACGGTAGCATCGTCAGGCGCCACCAGGAGGAATGCCTCGTTGCCCTGCTTCCCGGCGTGCCGCGCGGCCAGGCTTTCAATCGCCAGCTGGGCCGAGCCCTGATGCGCCACTTCTTCCTGCTTTGGGGCGGCGGCTCGCTGTTGATGGGCCTGGCCCTGTGCTGGATTCCGGGCACGAGCTCGGCGATTCTGGCCTTCCCCGTGGTCTTGGTCGGTGGCGGCCTTGTGCTGCTGCGCGACTGGTCGCGTGCCGGTCCGTTCAAGGGCTGGCTGGCTGTCCTGTTCTACCTGCCGCTCGCGCTGGCCGCTGCCGGCTCGCGCGTGGCACTCGAAGAGAGCTGGCTTGGCACGGGCAGCTTCCTCGCGCTGGCGGCGCTGATCCTCGCACCGCTTTATGTCTGGCGCTGGCGCGTGATGATGCGCGCGCCGATGGCGTGGCCTGCGGCTCGCCGATAAGAAAAAGGGCCGGTCAGTGACCGGCCTTTCTCATCGCATCGCGCGAACGCCGTTCAAGCGAAATTGGCTTCCGCGAAGGACCAGTTCACCAGGTTCGACAGGAAGGTCTCCACGAACTTCTGGCGCAGGTTGCGGTAGTCGATGTAGTAGGCGTGTTCCCACACGTCCACGGTCAGCAGGGCTTTGTCGGCCGTGGTCAGCGGCGTGCCGGCAGCGCCGGTGTTGACGATGTCTACCGAACCGTCGGCCTTCTTCACCAGCCAGGTCCAGCCCGAGCCGAAGTTGCCGACAGCGCTCTTGACGAAGGCTTCCTTGAAGGCATCGAAGCTGCCCCACTTGGCATTGATGGCCGCGGCCAGAGCGCCGGCAGGAGCGCCGCCGCCTTGCGGCTTCATGCAGTTCCAGAAGAAGGTGTGATTCCAAATCTGGGCGGCGTTGTTGTAGACGCCACCGCTGCTCTTCTTGACGATCTCTTCAAGCGTCATGGATTCGAACTCAGTGCCCTTCTGCAGATTGTTCAGGTTGACCACATAGGCGTTGTGGTGCTTGCCGTGGTGGAACTCGAGCGTCTCGGCGCTGTAGTGCGGGGCCAGGGCGTCCCTGGCATAGGGCAGCGGGGGAAGGGTGTGTTCCATGATGACTCCGGTAGGGATGGGGATGGATTAGGCGCGGGGGATTGTAGGCATGGTGGCCTGGACCTGCAGGCGAGCCTCGCCATCGGCCAGCACGGCGCGAAGGTCTTGTCCCTCGCGGAGCTGGGTGATCGAGGACAGCGCCCGGCCCTGGCCGTCGTCGAGCCACGCATAGCCGCGTTCGAGCACGCGCTGGGGATCGAGCGCCGAGAGCCGCGATTGCAGGCCTTCGAGCCTGAGCTTCAACGTGTGCAGCCTTTGCGGCACAGCGCGATCCAGGCGCGAGTGCAAATGATCCAGGCGCTGAGCCTGCAGTTCAACGCGCCGCGCAGGCAATTGTGCGATGCGATTGGCCAGCAGATCGAGGCGGCGACGCTCGCGCGCAAGGAGCTCGCTGGGGCGGGCCAGGTGCAGGGCTGCGCGATCAAGGCGCTGCCCGGCTTGGTCGAGCGCGCGCTCGACGCGCCGACGCATCAAGGCCCGAATCGCATCGAGCTTCTCGAGCTGCGACTGGCGCGAGGGTGCTGCCAGCTCGGCCGCCGCTGTCGGCGTAGGCGCGCGCAGGTCGGCGGCGAGATCGCACAGCGTCACATCGGTTTCGTGGCCGACGCCGCAGATCACAGGCAGCTCGCTCGCGGCGACGGCACGCACGAGGCGCTCGTCGTTAAAGGCCCACAGGTCCTCGAGCGAGCCACCGCCGCGGACCAGCAGCAAGGCGTCGACTTCGGCGCGACGGTTAGCCAGCGCCAGCGCACGCAGCAAGGCTGCCGGCGCTTCCGAACCCTGGACGAGACTCGGATATACGACGACCTTCACGTGCGGCGCACGACGCTCCAGCGCAGTGAGCACATCGTGCAAGGCGGCACCGGCCGTGGAGGTGATGACGCCAAGCGAGCGCGGATAACGCGGCAAGGCGCGTTTGCGCTCCGGCTCGAACAGGCCTTCCGCCTCGAGCCGAGCCTTCAGGCGCAAGAACTGCTCGTAAAGCGCGCCGGCACCGGCGCGGCGCATCGCCTCGGCGACGAACTGCAGTTCGCCACGCGGCTCGTAGATCGCGATGCGCCCGCGGATCTCGACAAGTTGCCCCTCGCCCGGCGCGAAGTCCAGCAGGCTGGCCGCGCGGCGGAAGATGGCACAGCGCAGGCTGGCCTGGGCGCCGTCGGCATCCTTGAGCGTGAAGTAGCAATGGCCGCTGGCGGCCCGCGTGAAACCAGCGATCTCACCGGTGACCACGACGCCGGCAAAGCGCGCAGCGAGGGTGTCGGAAACCGCGGCCACGAGACCGCCCACCGTCCAGACCATCCGATTCAATGGACTCTGCACGGCCTCACTGCCCCGCAAAGCCAATGCCCATGCGGGCCCAGTAACCCACAGCCGCGCCAATATTGGGCTGGCGGGCCGTTCGCACGGTCACGGTGCCGTCACACAACCATAAGCGCTTGTTTTTCAATTCGAATTTCCCTGCCCAAGAATGAGGCAATCTGTGTAAACGCTTGATTTCGCGAGCCCTGATCCGGCCGGCATGCCGTTTGCCCACAAAGTTATCCACAGTCTCGGTGGATTGTTTCGGATGCTGACGCCCCGGTGTTTTTCCTGCCGTCATGCCGCAGATTCTTGGGGCCATAATCGCCCGCAATCTGCGAAGGGAGTTGCCTTGTTTTCGATCATACAAGCGGCCGGTTGGCCGATCTGGCCGCTCTTGCTGTGCTCGGTCGTTGCGCTCGCACTGGTCATCGAGCGCTTCTCGAGCCTGCGCGCCAGCCGGGTGGCGCCTTCGCGCCTGCTCGACGAGGTGCTTGGCGTGACGAGCCAGCACCTGCCGCCGCCCGATATGGTGAACCGCCTGGCCGAGAACTCGGTGTTGGGTCTGGTGCTGGCCGCAGGAATTCGCGCCGTGACTCTGGATCCGAAGATGCCCGAGGCCAAGCTGCGCGAATCCTTTGAATCGGCAGGTCGGCGCGCCACTCACCAGTTGGAGCGCTACCTCAACACGCTGGGCACGATCGCCGCCGCGGCGCCGCTGATGGGGCTGCTGGGCACCGTGGTCGGCATGATCGAGATCTTCGGCAGCCAGACGCCGGGATCGAGCAATCCGACCCTGCTCGCGCACGGAATTTCCGTGGCCCTGTACAACACGGCCTTCGGCCTGATCGTCGCGATCCCCTCGCTGATGTTCTATCGCTACTTCCGAGGCCGCGTCGATGAGTACGTGCTCGAACTCGAACAATCGAGCGAGCGCCTGATGGCGCACCTGAAGCGCTTCATCGCATGAAATTCACCAAGCGTCATCTCGAGGAGCCGGAGATCAACCTGATCCCCTTCATCGACGTGCTCCTGGTGATCCTGATTTTCCTGATGCTCTCGACGACGTACTCGAAGTTCACGGAACTGCAGATCAGCCTGCCGACGGCCGACGCCGAGAAGCTCAAGGATCGGCCGACCGAGATCATCGTGGCCGTGTCTAGCGACGGGCGCTATGCAATCAACCACCAGCCCGTGGAGGGCCGCTCAGTCGAGTTGCTGACCCAGGCGCTGAGCACCGCGGCGGGCGGCCAGGCCGACGCCGTGGTCATCGTCTCGGCGGACGCGGCAACAGCGCACCAGTCGGTGATCAATGTGATGGACGCAGCGCGGCGCGCCGGACTCTCCCATCTGACCTTCGCCGCGCAGACAGCGAACTGATGTCCTTCGCCTCACGCCTGCAGCGCGAGTGGCTCGCGCCGGGGCTGCTGTCGGCGTTGCTGCTTCCCTTGTCCTGGCTCTATGGGGCCGTCGTGCGATGGCGCGCCGACCGGACGCGTCCGGCGCTGCTGCCGGTGCCCGTGATCGTGGTCGGGAACTGGATCGTCGGCGGCGCCGGAAAGACGCCGACCACGCTGGCGCTGCTGCGCATGCTCGAGGGCGTGCGAATCGGCGTGGTTTCGCGCGGTTATGGCCGCAGCAGCGACGAAGTCCACTTGTTGACGCGCGAATCGAGCGCCTCCGAGGCCGGCGATGAGCCACTGCTGATCCACCTGCGCTGCGGCGTGCCGGTGGCCGTGGGCCGCGATCGCGTGGCCGCGGCGCGCGCCCTGCTGGGCCGGCATCCGGACCTGCAACTTCTGATCAGCGACGATGGCCTGCAGCACCCGCGGCTGCCTCGCGCGCTGAGCGTACTGGTCTTCGACGAACGCGGCCTGGGCAACGGCAGGCTGCTGCCCGCCGGCCCGCTGCGCGAACCCGCTCGCGCCACGAGACCGGACGAGATCGTGCTCTACAACGCCAAGCGCCCGAGCACGCCGCTGCCAGGCTTTTTCGCACGGCGTCAGCTGGGCGGCGCGGTGGCACTGGACGCGTGGTGGCGCGGCGAGCCCGCAAGCCTCGACGCGCTGTACGGCCTGCGGGGCCGCCCGCTGGTGGCTGCCGCGGGGATGGCCCAGCCGCAGCGTTTCTTCGACATGCTGACGGAGCTGGGCCTGGGTTTCACGCCGCTGGCGCTGCCGGATCATCACCGCTTCGCCACCCTGCCCTGGCCTGCAGGCACGGGCGATGTGCTATTGACTGAAAAGGACGCGGTCAAGTTGCGGCCCGAACAGCTCGGCAGCACGCGCGCCTGGGTCGTGACGCTAGACTTCCAGCCCGAACCCGATTTCGAGGCCCTGCTGCGCGAACGCGTGCTGGACCTCCTGAGCTGAACACCATGGACAACCGACTGCTCGAATTGCTGGTCTGCCCGATCTGCAAGGGCCCGCTGACCGACCACCGCACCGAGACCGCCCGCGAGCTGGTCTGCAACGCCGACCGCCTGGCCTTCCCGATCCGCGACGGCATCCCCGTGATGCTCGAGAACGAAGCACGCGTGCTCGACCCTGACGAGAAGTAGGCCGCCATGAGCTTCACCGTCATCGTGCCGGCCCGGCTTGCCTCGACACGTCTGCCCAACAAGCCGCTGGCCGACATCGGCGGCGTGCCGATGGTGGTGCGTGTGGCCCGGCGTGCCACGCTTTCCGGCGCTTCCCAGGTCGTCGTGGCGACCGATTCGGCCCAGGTGCAGGCGGCCTGCGAAGCCCATGGCATCAAGGCCTTGATGACCCGCGCCGACCATGTCTCGGGCAGCGATCGCCTGGCCGAGGCCTGCGAACAGCTGGGGTTGGACGGCAACGAGCTCGTCGTCAACGTCCAAGGCGACGAGCCGCTGATCGCGCCGGCCATGATCGACGCCTGCGCTGAGGTGCTGCGCAGCCATCCGCATTGCGTGATGGGCACAGTGGCACACGCGCTCGAAGACGCGGCCGAGTTCGCCAATCCGAACGTGGTCAAGCTCGTCACCGACGCCCAGGGCATTGCCCTGTATTTCTCGCGCGCGCCTCTGCCCTGGTGGCGCGATGGTGGCGGCGCGCCCAAGGCGGCATTGCGCCATGTGGGCCTGTATTCGTATCGGGCGGGCTTCCTGCGCAAGTTCCCGCAGCTCGCAGTCAGCCCGCTGGAGCAGATCGAGTCGCTGGAGCAGTTGCGCGTACTCTGGCATGGCGAGCGCATCGCCGTGCACGTCAGCACCGAGCGGCCCGGGCCCGGCGTGGACACTCCCGAGGACCTGCAACGGGTGCGCGCCTTGATCTCACAGGGCTGAACCCGAGGTCCGCGCCGGGGGTCGCATGTTATCCTCGGGTGAGTACACAAGGGCGTTTTGTTCACCAGGACAAGCGCCCTTTCTCAAGTATCAAGGGGACACATGAGACTGATTCTTCTGGGCGCGCCCGGCGCAGGCAAAGGCACTCAGGCAGCGTTCATCTGCCAAAAGTTCGGCATTCCGCAGATCTCGACCGGCGACATGCTGCGCGCCGCCGTCAAGGCCGGTACCGAGATGGGCCTGGCTGCCAAGAAGGTCATGGATGCCGGCGGCCTCGTCAGCGACGACATCATCATCGGCCTGGTCAAGGAGCGCATCGCCCAGCCCGATTGCGCCAAGGGCTTCCTCTTCGACGGCTTCCCCCGCACCATCCCGCAGGCCGACGCCATGAAGGCCGCAGGCGTGGCCTTGGACTTCGTGCTGGAGATCGACGTGCCGCACAGCGCCATCATTGATCGCATGAGCGGGCGCCGCGTCCATGTGGCCTCGGGCCGCACCTACCACGTCAAGTTCAATCCACCCAAGGCGCCTGGCAAGGACGACGTCACGGGCGAGGAGCTGATCCAGCGCGAGGACGACAAGGAAGAGACCGTGCGCAAGCGGCTGGACGTCTACGAGGCGCAGACGAGGCCCCTGGTCGGCTACTACTCCGACTGGGCCGCCAAGGGCTCTGCAGCCGGCGAACCCAAGGCTCCGGTCTATCGCCGCATCGAAGGCGTGGGCACTGTCGAGGAAATCACCTCGCGCGCATTGGCCGCCCTGAGCTGATCTACCCCCGAGGCCGCAAGGACATGATCCGCGCGGCCTTTCATTCGTTCTACGATTGACGTTTACGTCAACGTAAATTCAAAGGCATCATCATGGAAATCTCAGGCAAGGTCTTCATCGTCACGGGCGGTGCATCGGGCCTCGGCGAAGGCACAGCACGCATGTTGGCCGCCCACGGCGGCAAGGTCGTCATCGCGGACTTGCAAGACGAGCGCGGCCAGGCACTGGCCGCGGAGCTCGGCGGCGCCTTCGTCAGGTGCGACGTCAGCAACGAAGCAGACGGCCAGGCCGTCGTGGCCAAGGCCACGTCCCTGGGCAAGCTCATGGGCCTGGTGAACTGCGCCGGCATCGCGCCCGCTGCGAAGACCGTCGGAAAGGAGGGCGCCCATGCTCTGGCCCTGTTCGTCAAGGTCGTTCAGGTCAATCTGGTCGGCAGCTTCAACATGATCCGCCTGGCTGCCGAGGCGATGAGCAAGAACGAGCCCGAAGCGACCGGCGAGCGTGGCGTGCTGATCTCCACCGCCTCGGTGGCGGCCTATGACGGCCAAATGGGCCAGGCGGCCTATGCAGCCTCCAAGGGCGGCGTGGTGGGCATGACCTTGCCGATCGCACGCGACCTGGCCCGCAACGGCATTCGCAACATGACCATCGCCCCCGGCATCTTCGGCACGCCCATGCTCTTCGGAATGCCGAAGGAAGTTCAGGACGCGCTGGCCGCCAGCGTGCCCTTCCCGTCGCGCCTGGGTCGCCCCGAGGACTATGCCAAGCTCGTGCACCAGATCGTCACGAACGACATGCTCAACGGCGAGGTTATCCGCCTCGACGGCGCGATCCGTCTGGCACCGAAGTAATCCGTCGGGCACACCCCAATGCAAAAGGGCCCCTCAAAATTGAGGGGCCCTTTCGTTTTCCAGTTCTTGCAGCTTACTTCTTGGTGCTACGGGCCTGGATGATCCACAGACGAGCGAGGTCGCCGGCTCCGTCGCTGCCCTTCACCGTGCGCCAGCTCGAGATCGCCTTGCTGACGTCACCGGCGAAATACTGGCCGAGGCCTAGGTAGAGCTTGGCGTCGTCGGGGCGGGACAGCTTGTCCTTGGCGATGCCCTGCTCGATGACCTTGACACCGGCAGCGCCCTGGCCGCGGAAAACCTGGGCCAGGCCGATCTGGACGTAGCCCATGCCGTCGCGAGCATCGTTGGCAGCAGCCAGCGCTGCGGCTTCACCGGCCTTGGCATCGGCGATCTTTTTGCCGAGGAAGTCCAGAAGGCGCTTGTCGCGCGAAGCCTGAGCGCCCTGGCCGAGCAGGCCGGCGGCCATGCCCTTCTCAACGACCATCTTGCCTT
The DNA here is from genome assembly GCA_019234295.1 of Roseateles sp. Taxonomy (GTDB): domain Bacteria; phylum Pseudomonadota; class Gammaproteobacteria; order Burkholderiales; family Burkholderiaceae_C; genus JAFALK01. The sequence continues at coordinate 10,585 of JAFALK010000057.1, read as the reverse complement.
CTTCTGGGTAACCGGCAGCGGCGGCGAGCTGAGCGTAGTCGCTGTAGTCCTCGGCCTTGCGCATATTGCCGGTAGCCAGGCGCAGGCGCAGCACGTCGAGGTTGAAACGGTCCGAGAAGCCCTTCTTGAGCTGCAGCGTACCGAGCACCTGAGCCCAAAGTTCACGGCTCGGGTAGTAGTTCAGCAGCTTGTCGATGGCCATGCCCTCGGCAGCGCCGTCACCCTTTTTCTGGGCGGCGTACAGCAGCAGGTTCAGCTTGTCCTTGGACGGGACGCGGCCGGCCTTCTCGTCGGCGTTGACTTCGTCCAGCGTGTCCTTGAGCACAGCGCCCATGTCGCCCGACTTGAACTGCGCATTGGCCAAGATCTGCTTGGCAGCCGGATCGGTGCCGCCGTCATGCTGGTAGCGCTGCGCCCAGCTCGCGGCCTGCGAGGCGTTGTTGGCCTTCAGGTAGGTGCCGGCAATGGCCAGCTCGACCTGCAGCGCCGTGGCACCGCCCATGCGGCCGGCGGCCTTCAGGGCTTCATAGCTCTTGGCCATGGAGTCGGGGTCGCCCGCTCCCTGGGCTGCGGACAGGCGCATGCCTTCGATGGCGTTGTTCTCGCCGGCCGTGCGCCCGGAGACGCCTTCGGCGTCATGGATCTTGGCCAGGGCTTCCTTGTACTTGCCCGACTTGATCATCGCGGCAGCAGCCTGCAGGTGCTTGCCGACCTCGGGGCGCACCGTTTCCTGGGCATGGGCTTCGCCGATGAAGCGCAGACCGCCGTGGGGTGCGTTGCCCAGCATGAGGGCAGCGGCACCGACGGCGGCCAGAGTGATGTTCTTGATTTTCATGAGGTCAATCTCCTGCAAGTAAAAACGCGCCGCCCGGCGAGCGGGAGGCGCGTGTCGTCAAGTAGCGCGGAGCGTCACTTGTCGCCGTGTCAGCGGAACTGCTCGTTGCCGATCATGGCCATCTTCTTGACGCCATGACGCTGAGCCGAAGCCATCACGTGCGCGACCGCACCGTAGTCCACCAGCTTGTTCGGCTTGATGTGCACTTCCGGTTGATCGGGCTCATTGACCACCGACTCCAGCTTGGCTTCCAGATCGCTTTGCGTGATCGGGGAGCCGTCCCAGCTGATGCTGCCGTCGAAGTCGATGAAGACCTCATGCACGACTGGCGGTGTCGGCGGCTGGTTGTGGTTGGGCGGCGGCATGTCCAGATTGATGGAGTGCAGCTGAATCGGAATGGTGATGATGAGCATCACCAACAGAACCAGCATCACGTCGATCAGAGGCGTCGTGTTGACGTCCATCATCACTTCCGGTTCGCCGCTGCCCGAGGAGCTTCCTACGTTCATTCCCATGCTTAGATCCCCCGCCTCACAACACCACCCGCGGGCGGTTCGCTGACGAAGTGGATGCTCATGATGCCGGCACGCTGGCAGGTGTAAACCACCTTGCCGACGGCTTCATAGCGAGCGTCCTTGTCGCCACGGATATGCACCTGGGGCTGCGGATTGAGCACGGCCACCTTCTTGAGGCGCTCGAGGAGCGCATCGGTGTCCGGCACCAGAGCCGTAGCCCAGTACATCTCACCGTCCTTGGTGACGGCGATTTCGATATTTTCCGGCTTGGTGACCCGAACCTCATTGCGCTCCTTGGGGAGCGTGATGTTCACGGATTGGGTCACCACCGGCACGGTGATGAGGAAGATGATCAGCAGCACCAGCATCACGTCCACGAGGGGCGTGGTGTTGATGGTTGAGACCACCTCGTCTTCATCGCCGGACGATGATCCGACGTTCATGCCCATGATATTTCTCCGGGCTTCTGATTAGCGCTTGGCGCGGCCACCCATCAGCACGCCGTGCAGGTCGGCGGCGAAGGCGCGAACTTGGGCCATGGTGGCCTTGTTGCGGTTGACGAGCCAGTTGTAGCCCAGCACGGCCGGAACAGCGACGCCCAGACCGATGGCGGTCATGATCAGCGCTTCACCGACGGGGCCGGCAACCTTGTCGATCGAAGCCTGACCGGCCACACCGATTTGCGTCAGGGCTTGCAGAATGCCCCACACCGTGCCGAACAGACCGACGAAAGGAGCGGTCGAACCGACGGTGGCCAGGAAGCCCAGGCCGCTACCGACACGGCTGTTGACTTCGGTCACAGCGCGGTCAATGTTCATCGTGACCCAGCTGCTGTGGTCGATGTTCTCGGTCAGGGCGCCTTCATGGTGCTCCGAAGCCTCGACAGCCGAAGCGGCAATGTAGCGGAATGCGCCGGTTTCCTTCAGGCCCTTGACGCCGTCAGCCAGGCTGGACTTCTTGAAGAAGGTGGCGCGGACTTCCTTGGCTTCAGCGTTCAGCTTGGAACCGTCCCACAGCTTCGTGATCAGGATGTACCACGAGCCCATGGACATCAGCAGCAGGATGCCCAGCACGCCGTGCGAGACGGTGTCGCCGTGACGGATCATGGCCATCAGGCCATAGGGATTGTCCTTTTCGTCGCTGGCAGCGGGCGCAGCAGCGGGAGCAGCGCCAGCGTCAGCGGTGGCAGCGACTGGGGCCGAAGCCTCAGCGGGGGCCGAAGCGGCATTGTCTTGTGCGTGAGCGGGCGAGATCGCCAGGGTCGCGGCGAAAGCGATAGCGGCGAACAGGCCGGTGATACGAGAGGTCATGGAGTCAACTCCTACGAAAGAATCTGATCGGGTTGGGGTAAGGGGCAGTTTCGGTACGGCATCAAAGCGCCAGGCAAACTGCCCTGGGATTTCGGGTCGAGTTCGTTACTCGTTGCGGAACTGGAACTCCTGCTCGAAGACGTGATCGCCGGGGCATTCGTACGTCTCTTGCAGGGTTTGCGTGATGGCCGCAATCATCGCGCGCTGGGCCTTGCGATCCACGCCGCTCTTGAGCGGAGTGATTTCGACCGAGGCCACTCGGCCGGCTTTCACGGTGGCGATGGCCTTGTACAGCGCCTCGCCGCTCCAGTTCAAGGAAGGCATCTCAGGCTTGCCCATCTTCGTGCAAACCATCGCTGCCGTGATCTTCGCAGGACGCGGAGCCGGAGCCGGTGGTGCCGGAACCGGAGCAGCGGCCACGACATTGGTGGGCGGTGCGACGCTGGTCGACACGATCGCCGGTGCCGGGGGAGCCGGTGCGGTGATCTGCACTTCGGGCACGGGCACGAAGGGCGGCGGCGGGGCCTTCAGGTCCGGCGGCGGCGGCACCACCTTCTCGGGCGGCGGCGGAGGCGGCTTGACCTCCTCGACGACCTTGGCTTCGATCGGGCCGGCGACCTTTTCCACGATTTTCCTTGCCAGGCCGGAAGCAATAGCCCATGCAAGCAGGATGTGGATCAGGACAACGATGCCAAAACCGACGGCGCGGTTCGACCCGTTACTTTCCTGCGCAAAGTTCATGCGCGCTCCTTCATTAGACTGCCCTATCTTTCATGACACCGATTTGAGAGCGTACTCCCGCGGCGCCTGATCAGGAACCTCGGGTCTTGTCCCTGCAGCGAGCATCTGCCCTGCTGTTTACGCGATTCCAAGGACTCGGGAGACAGCAAGCAGATCCATGCCACAAAGATGCGACCCACTTCAACAAAAATGCCCGCTGGCTTTAGGGCCACGGGCCTGACGCAAATGACCACCGAGTCCGTCATGCGACGAGGCCGGCGCCCATCAATACGAGTCGACCATTCTATCCGGGAGAACCATTGCTTCTGGCATGGGGCTTACCCGGGTCCAATCGCTGATCGTAAAGATTTCTCGCAATCGGATGTAACCCTTAGGTAACTCCAAGATTGTCCGTCAAGCAGCGGCGATCAATGGCTGTGCGCATGGTCATGCTGCCAGGCGATGAAGGCGTCCCGGCCCTGGACGAGCAGCTCGACTTTGGCGCCCACGGGCAAGGAGACCTTGGTGGTGATGTGGCCGAACGGCAGCCCCGTCAGGACCGGGGTCTTCGTAAGGCTTCGCAGTTTCGCAATCGTATGTTTGAGCTCGTAGCCGCGGTCGGCCTCGGTCCTGCGCCATTGGCTGAACTCGCCCAGCACGATGGCCTTTTGCCGGTCCAACACACCGGCCATGTGCAGCTGCATCAGCATGCGCTCGACGCGGAAGGGCTGCTCGGCCACGTCCTCCAGGAACAGCACGCCGCCCTTGATTTTCGGGAAATGCGCTGTACCCAGCAGAGAACAGACCATGCAGAGGTTGCCGCCCCAGAGCTGGCCTCTCACGCCCAGGCCATCGAAGCCGGCGTCAGTGCGAAAGCCCACGGCCTCAAGCAAACCGTCCATGGCCTCGACGAAGCAGTCCCGCGTCACGTCGTCCACGCCACCCTCGGCGTCGCTGCGGCCGAAATCGTCATAGGCCACGGGGCCGGACCAAGTGGTTGCCTTCGCATGCGTGAGCAGGCCCAGTTGCAGTGCCGTGAAGTCGCTCATGCCGACCCAACGGGTGCCCTTCTCCACGCTCTTGCCGAGCTTCTTCCAGTCGATGCGGTCCATCAGGCGCGAGAGTCCGTAGCCCCCGCGCGTGGCCAGCGCCACCGAAGGCACGGCCTTGGCCACGCGATGAATGGCCGCGAGTCGTGTGTCGTCATCGCCGGCGAAGCGCTGGTCCTTGAGCAGGGCCGCCTCGTCGATGCTGACCTCGAAGGAGAGCTTGGCGAGTCGTTTGGCTGCGCGTCGCAGCTGCGCGGGCTGGGCCAGCGATCCAGAGGGTGAGAAGAGCGTCAATGTGGTCATGGTGTGTGATCGTCGAGATTCAGGACTTCGCCCACGGGGATCGCCTCCTCGGCATGGGACCGGCGCGCCGCTCGGCGCTGTCGCGCCTGTTCACGGCGCTCGGCGAAGAATTCGCGCAGCAGTTGGGCGGCTGGTTCGGCCAGCACGCCGCCTTCGATGCGCGTGTGGTGGTTGAGCTGGCTTAGGGCAAACAGATCGATCACGGAGCCGGCGACGCCGGTCTTGGGATCGGTGGCTGCGAAGACGACGCGCTTGAGCCGCGCGTGCATCATGGCCATCGCGCACATCGCGCAGGGCTCCAGCGTCACGTAGAGCTCGCATTCGGGCAGCCGGTAGTTGCCGAGCAGGCTGGCCCCGTGGCGCAGAGCCACGATCTCGGCGTGGGCCGTGGGATCGTGCGTGGTGACGGGACGGTTGTAGCCGGTCGCAATCACCTGCCCTTCCCTCATGAGGACGGCACCTACGGGCACTTCACCGGCCAGCCAGGCGTTATGCGCCTGGTCCAGCGCCAGGCGCATCGCATATTCGTCCACGCTCATGGCTCGTTGGCCGAGGCCGCGCTCGCTGCCATGTCCATTGCCGACTGCACCTCGGCCTTGACCGCGGCAGGCGTGGCGCGGTTGACGATGGGCGCAGAAGCGCCGGTGCCGGACGATGGCGCCACCGCCTGCATCTGCTTCTTGGCACTGAGGAGGACGATGGCCAGGACGATCACCAGGCCGAGGATGCTGAAGGCTGCACGCATTGCAGGAGTTTAGGGCTAGGCTGGCCGGAAATACTCGCGCTCGGTCTCCCGGCTCAGGTCCTGGTCGGCCTGGAAGGCCTTCAGGCTGCGCGCCCGCTGGTTGAAATCCACGCCAAAGGCCGTAATCAGCTCGCGCAGCCCGCCGATGTCGTCCACCCCAAACAGGGACTGCACCTCGAAGACAGCGACCTCGGCCTTGGCATCGCCGGGCAGGGTCGAGGACTTGCGCAGGCTCACCAACAGTTCGTCGACCTTGGCCTGGAGCTCGCGCGGGCCGGCTACGTTCGCCCTCTTGCACATGTCGTACTTTGTGGCGGTGAGGGTGCGCGTGGCCTCCTCGTCCTTGGCGTACTTGTCCTGCAGCATGGCGGCGGCATCCAGCATGCGCGAGAGGTACTTGGACGCGTGGACGAACGCCTCACCGTTCGCACGCCGCTTGTCCTTGCCCGGTGCGGCGGCGTGGACTCCATGCTCGAGGTGCTTCATGTCCTTGTAGAAGTCGGCCATCTGCTCGTTGGCCGATTGCAGCAACTCTGCCGGCTGGATCCTGGCCAGCACCTCAGCCTTGGTCACGGGATCCGCGGCCTGGGCGCCGGAAACGATGTGGGTGATGGCACCCTGACTCACATAAGCCTCGTTGGCGAACACAATATTGGTGAACTGCGCCTGCTTGATGCGCGCCTTCAACGCATTGATGCCGGCCGGTGCCTGGGCCAGCCAGTCGGCATGGCTCACGCCCTTGTGATGCTTCTCGCACGCAGGCCCCTGCGTCGCCTCGAGGAAATGCTGTTCCAGCTCCCCCACCCTGCCCTGGTCGGCGCGCAGCGTCGTCATGGACTTGGCGTAGAGGGCGTCGGTCGTCTCCATTACTTCGTCGGGGAAATGCTCCTCGAGCATGTCCAGGAAGCGAGGCAGGGCAGCTTGCACCTCGGCCAGTGCCTTCGTCAGTGCATCGCCGCGTGCCTGGTCGGCCGCCGCGTTGACGCGCACGAACTCAGCGTGCGCGCTCTCGAACCGCAGCCGCTCATCGGCCGGCATCTCGCCCAGGCGCGCCTGCACGGTCTTGACGATTTCTAGCACCTTCTCGCGGGCCGTGAGCAAGTAGGCATCCTCGGCCTCCTCGAAGCGCTGCTGGATGCGCTCTCGATCCTTGCCAGGCGGCATCGAATCGCGCAGCGCGTGCCACATCTTGTTGAAGCTGGCTTCGTCGAGGAAGCGGCGCTGTTTCATTAGCGTGGCCACGTCCTGGTCGATGCCGGCCATCTGGCTCATCGGGCCCACGGGCTCGGCGATGGCGTTGTCCTTGGTCTTGCCCGCCGCGCCCGGAGCGCTGAGGTTGTCCTTGATCGCGTTGTAATCGCGGGCGTAGAGATTGGTGTCGAACACGCGGCCTGGCGGGCGACCAAAGTCGGCCTTGACCTGGTCGTTGAACGCCTTCATGGCGACCACGTCGACACCTGAGCGCGGCGAGGCGACGGTGATATCCAGATCGGACTCGATGTCCTCGCTGCCTCCGCTCTTGAACAGCAGACCGGCGTCCTTGTGCGCGGCGTGCAGCTTAGCGATCAGCCCATCCACGTAGTAGCGCCGGTATTGGTAGAGCTTCCACATCACCGCGTCGGTAATGACCTTCTGGGCCGTGAGACCGGGCAGATCCGCCGGATCCTTGCTCTTGCGCATGGCCTTGAAGGTGAACCAGCCGTACTTCTTGAACGCGGCTTTGCACACGGCCTCATTCCATTCATTGGCCGCCCCGTCCTCGTTCGCCGTGAATCCCACCTTGGCCGGCGAGGGCGTGATCGGCAGCCCCTGTTCGACCGCGGTTGCCAGCAGCGCCGCCAGTTCCTTCGAACGCTTGAACTCGCCGTCGATCACGGTCTTGAGCTTGGCGACATTGGGCGGATCCTCGGCCAGAAGCTTGTTGAGAGCACCCTTGAACTGCTCGCCCAGCGCTGCCGAGGCCATGCGCTTGTCTTCGACGACCAGGGCGGCTGAGCGCTTTTGCGCCTCATTCATCGGTGCCGCAGTCGCAGCGGCGGTGGGCGTCGAGGTCGATGCGGCGGCAGCTGGGGCTGCGCTTGCTGCGACCGTGCTGGCGGGCCGTTCCGCCGCATCAACACCAAGCTTGATCTTGTCCAGCTTGGCCAGAGCCGCCACGGGATCGCTGGCCACAAGGGCCGCCGCCTCGCTGACGGCCGCAGTGGTCTCGCGCGCGCCAGCCCATCCACCCGCCGCCAGCGCCTTGACCCGCGGCACCAGCTCGCCAAGACGAGTCTTGAACTCCTTCAACTGCTCGGCCTTGCGCGCCTCCTCGGCCGCCCTGGCCTGTGCCTCATTCTGCGTTGCCGCCTGCGTCGGTGCCACGGGCGGGACATCGCCCTCGCCGCTTTCGTCTGCCGCATCAGCGGGATCGCCGTCGTCATCGATATCCTCGGGGTTTTCGCCCCGCACCCGAACCTTTACGCGCTGTTCGGTCTGCTTGAGCAAGGCCGCCTTGATCTTCTTGGCCAGACCCGCGGCTTCGCTCTGCAACACGAAGGTGAAGGCATTCGCCTCGAAGACGCATTCACCCGGGATGTACTTGGGCGTGCCGCCGTTGGCGAGGTAGTCCTTCAGCAAGCCGCGGGCCGCGGCCGTGGGCGGTCGGCGCGCCAGCATCACGGCGGCCTCCTTGCTGTCCACAGCCACGAGAGTGAAGCAGGTGCCGCCCTTGCGCACCTTCTTCAGGAGCGGGATCAGCTTGCTCGTCAGGGCGGCTGGGCCCTCTTCATCCTCGGCTTCCAACGTTTCCTGCTCGGCCAGCTTGCCGGCGGACTTGCGCTCGCTGGTGATGGCGGCATCCATCAGCTTGAACTGAGCGACGCACTCCCTGTCTCCCTTGTGCTCCCTGGCCAGGCTCTCGACGAGCTGCTCCAGGCCCTTCAGCGCCTCGAGCCAGGCGGCTGAACCAGCCTTCTCCTTCTTCGGCAGCTCGGTCAAGGCCTTCAGCAGCGCCACATCTTTGATCGTGCGCCCCTTGGCAAAGCTCTTCCAGTTCGTTTCGCTGAGGTTCTTGTCGGCCATGGCGCAGTCCTTCGTGAATGAAAAGCGCGGCCCTGGGTCCGCGTTCAAGGACTGTAACGCCGAAATTCAGCGCATCGTCTAACCAATATGTCTGCGGCTTGTTGCCAGTGGATTGAGCTGCCCCGTTCGGAACCTGCGCATATATTCGAGAAGGGCCACGAGATGGCGATCAACGATTTGGACGGAATGCTCGACTGCAGGCCAGAGCCTGCCGAACGGATTTCCCAGAGTCGCCTGCTCATTCGCGAATCGCCGCGTGTCGAATAGAGCTGCCGGCGTCCAACTGCAGCGGCTCGGTACTGAGGAAAGCTATGAATAGCTCAGCCGAGCGACGCGAAGCGTTTTCCATGGACGGCCGGCCTGAGACGGCCCGTGATTCAACAATATTGATATATATAGGAGTCTCCGCAAAGATTTGCACAACGCCCCACTACTGTCATTGACCCATCCAGAGCGAAAACATCATGCACGATGGAATGGATATGTTTCCGATCTTCTTATCGTCCTTGGCAGGCCCTTTCCAAATTCGATCCGCTGCCAACGACAGCAATTGAAAAACAGGCATGTTTTATACTACAAATTTTCTAGTCAGGCGAATGCGTGACAATGCAAATGTAGCTGCAAGAGACATCACGAAAACTCCAACGGGGTAGCAAAATCCCCACCATGCAGCACCTTTCAACGCCTGCCCGAATGGATGCAATAAATCAACAAAAACCAAATGAATGGCGTAAATCCCCAGCACCAACGGACCAATATTTGCTATTGCATTCAATTTGACCAGCTTCGGATTGGATAGTGCAACCAGAGCGGCGCCGACTCCCATGAAATAAGTTCCGAAAACGAAATCCTGAAGGATCGTTGTACCCCACAATGCTCGCAGCATAAAAATTTCTGCAAAGTGCATCAATGTGCCGAATGCCATGGAAGACAACCCAAGAATTAACCATGACTGCCGTCGCCTTGATCCACTCAAAACATATCCAGTCACGAAGAATATCAAACCAAAAAATGGCCCGTTTCGGAAGTTGAATTCAGAATGGAATCCCATCGGAGTATCGGCATACGCCTTCCCAAGCAACCCAATGCCATAGAACAAAATCGATAAACAAATCAGGGCCCATTTCATGTTCAGAGCTACGAATGCGGCACTAATTGCCAAACAATTTATTAGGGCAACCAAAAACCAGAGGTGAAACCTGGAACCCTCCATCAAGGCTTGAACCGGGTGTTTGAACAAATCAAAAATATTCCAATAAAATTGCCTTAATGGACCCAATGAGGCATACTGGGAAACATCAAATAGATTTGCTGGCAACAGGTAGATCGTCGACCAAGCCAGAAATATTGTAATAATTCTCTTTGACATTTTTCTTGTGGAATCCACGATAGGACTACCAGAATTAATCTTGGAACCCCAAAAATATCCAGACATCACGAAGAAAAAAGGGACAGCAAATCTGGCCAATTGGTTTAAAAGATAACCCACATTAATAGCCGTCCCGAACGATATATACGTATCTTCGAACGGCTTAGTATGTATCACAATCACCGCAAAAATAGCAACTGTGCGGACTACCTCGACGCTCCGCATTTTTGATGACTGAAGATCACTTTTATTAATTTTGCAAGAGCTTCGGAACTCGTGATTCACTTGGCTTTCTTGAATATTCATGTTCTTACTTGAAATTCAATCTGAGTAAAATGAGACCGATGAAAATGGAAGAGATATCACACAAAACTCACCATTTAGTCAGCATCACCGGCTGGTCATGGCCGAAATCAGCCAGCGCGTTGCCCTGACACTTCCCTGATTCCGCAATTGCTGTCCATCGCTCCGGAGAACGAACGCCTTGAAACTGGAGGCTTTCTTTGACCCAGGTGTGCCCACAATCAATCGGCGCGCGTCAAGGTAGTTGTCGCCTCGGTCATGCAGCCTTTGGCTGAATATCTTTGCCCCGCAGCGCGGCCTCGATGACCGCATCACGCTCAGGGTTGAGCGTGACCGTCGTGATCGGAGACCAGTCGCGCGTACTGCGAGACCA
>JAFALK010000081.1 GCA_019234295.1 Roseateles sp. | reverse complement strand
GCGGCGACAAGGACGTCTTCAGCGGCGACGGCCTTGATGCGCTCGATGCCTCTCTCGTGGAGGTCCACGGCGATCCGCTGGGCGGTCCCCGCACCATCGTCTTGCCATGCACCAAGCACCTCGATCTGGCCGTCCGTAAAGGACCCGAGTGCCCAGTGCCACACAGAGGCCACGACACTCCCTTCATTGAGCATCGGGACGCGGAGCTGGCCGAACCGGACGACCAGGTATCGGCAGCAAAGCGAGCCGGCAAACACTTGAGGGTTGGCCCAGATGAAACGCGACATCAATGACTCCTTGCTCTCGGCGCCGACTCCAGACGAATCGAGCCCACGCGCACCACATGGCCGGACTGGCTACCGGGGGCGCGCCACGTCACAGAATAGACGTATTTCGTCTATTTTTCCAGACACAGCATGGTGTTGGCCGCTCTGTGACGGCCGATGCAAAAGAACCTCCATACCCAAGATCAACAATTGCTCCGGGAACTGCTTGTCGAAGTTCGCACCTCGGCGAAGCTGACCCAAGTTGAGTTGGCTGAGAGGCTGCACTGGGAGCAAACGCACGTGAGCAGGGTTGAAAGGGGTGTGCGCCGATTGGATTTGCTTGAACTGCGCCGATGGGTTAGCGCACTGGGGATTTCGCTGCCCGATTTCATTGACAAGTTCGAGCAACGACTTGAAGCAAATACGCCGCCACGTCTGTGACGTCAGTTGCTACGGCGGGCAGCAAGTGCCAAGGCGCTGTTCGCACTCAAGAAGGCTGCGTAGAGTGGTCTTGGCAAGCTGTCCCACAGTTGGCCACTGGGCTCAGGTTCGATCCCTAGCCACCCGCAGTCAGCTTTTGCGGGTAGCGTCGCGCGTAACTTGTCGCAAAATTGCATCGCTTCCATTGAGGATTCGATTGCTACAGGGCCGCTGAAACTTCGTGGAACCGCCGCAGGACAAGTTGCGGCTGGCAAGATACGCGCTCTTCCCCCAGGAGCGTGTGAACCATGGATTCTTTCGGATGGGCCGTGATCGCCCCAGGCCGCATCGCGCGGCGCTTTGCCGCCGCGGTCACCGCTGTCGAGGGCAGCCGCATCGTCGCGGTCTACGGCCGCAAGCTCGACCGGGCCGAGGCTTTTGCGCGCGAGCACTGCACCAGCTTTGCGCCGCGGGCCACGGACGATCTGGACTCGGTGCTGGCCGATCCGCACGTGGACGCCGTCTACATCGCCCCGCCGCACGCCCAGCATGGCCAGTTCATTCGCGCGGCCCTGCTCGCGGGCAAGCCCGTGCTCTGCGAGAAGCCCCTGGTGCCGAATCGCTCAGAGGGCGAAGCCCTCGTGGCGCTCTCGCGCGAGAAGAAGGTTTTCCTCATGGAAGCCGTGTGGACGCGCTTCCTGCCGGCATACCAGGTGCTGGGACGTTGGCTGCGCGAGCAGGCCATCGGTCCGCTGCGCAGCCTGCAGTCGAGCTTCTGCTTCCCCTCTGGCTACGACCCCACGAGCCGCAACTTCGCGCCTGAGCTGGCCGGCGGCGCGCTGCTCGACATTGGCATCTACAACCTGACGGTCACGCGCTTCGTGCTGGAGCAGGCGCTCGGAGCCTGCCCGGAGCCCGTCGCCATCCAGGCCGCGGGCCTGCTCGCGCCGACGGGCGTGGACATGCGCGTGAACGGCCAGATCGTCTTCCCTGGCGGCTTGGCCTCGCAATTCGTCTGCGCCTTCGACACCAGCAGCGACAACGCCTTCGTCATCCAGGGCGAGCGCGGCCGAATCACCTTGCCCTACGGCTTCCACGGCGCCGTGGAGCTGCGCCTGGAGCGCCACGGCGGGACCGCGGAGGTCGTGCAGGCGCCTTATGTGCTCAACGGTTTCGAGGGCCAGATCGAGGAGGCCCAGGCGCGCATCCGCGCCGGCGAGATCGAGAGCCCGCACATCAGCCATGCCGAGTCGCTGACTGTGCTCGGCTGGATGGACGAGATCCGCGGCCAGATGGGTGTGCGCTATCCCTTTGAGTAGACCAGGGTCACCACGCTGCCGGCGGGCAGCGTAAAGCCGGCTCCGCGGGCGTTGAAGCGCTGCTCGGTCTTGCCCAGATTGCCCACGACCAGCACCAGCGAGCCGTCGGGATTTTGGAAGGCCACATGTTCGAGCCAGGGCGCTGCGCCGCGCGTCTCGGAGCCGATGCGCCGCGCACCCTGCACGACGAATCGGCTTACATGGCCGAAGGCGTAGTACTCGACGCTGCGCCAGAGGCTGCCGTCGGCCTGCAAGTTGACGATCCCGTAGCAGTCGGTGCATCCGCCCTTGTGCGGGCCGTACTCCTCGTCGAGCACGAGGTTCCACATCAGCACGCCCCGCGCCCCGTGGCGGGTCGCACCGATCACGAGGTGGTGCAGCGCCCAGGGCAGGCGGGTGTTCCAGTCCTTCTCCCAAGCGCCGCCCGAGCATTCCGTCAGCCAGGCGTCGAGCTTCGGATACTGGCGCGACACCACGCTTTGCGCGGCCGGATCGCCTGCATAGCAATGCCAGGCCACGCCGGCGATCCAGCGCCGCGCGCCGTCGTCCGACAGCGTGGACAGCGGGCTGAAGGCCTCGTCCCAGTTGTGGTCCCAGTCCAGGATCTGCACGGGCAGGCCCTTCTTCTCCAGCAGGGGGCCCAGCAGCTTGATGACCTCGGCACGCTGGCGCGGTCGCAGGCGCATGCCCGGGTAGTCGGCGGGCTCGAAATGCGGCTCGTTCTGCAGGGTCAGCGCGAATAGCGGCACGCCCAGGCGCCGGACCTCTTCCGCATAGCGGGCGAGGTAGCGCGCGAACACCTCCTGCCGGTCGTCGCGCAACGTGCCCTGGATCAGGCTGTCGCCGCTCTTCATCCAGGCCGGCGCGCTCCAGGGCGAGGCCATGACCTTGAGCTGCGGGTTGAGCGCCAGCGCCTCGCGGGCGACGGGCAGCACGTCGGCCTCCTCACGGGCAATGCTGAAGTGTTCGAGGGCGAGGTCGGAGCCGCCGGGCGGCACGTCGTCCAGGCTGTAGTGCTCGCGCGAGAAGTCCGAGGCGCCGATGGTCAGGCGCGTGAACTCGAAGCCCAGGCCACCGTCCTGGCGCGTGAACAGCTCGCGCATCAGCTTGCCGCGCTGCTCGACCGTCATGCGGTGGTTCAGCACCCAGGCCGAGGCCTCGGTGATCGCACCGCCGAAGCCCACCATGCGCTGGTGCTGCTCGCGCGGCAGCAGCTCGATCACCGGCACGCCGGACCGTGCGGCCTGCACTGCAGTGGGCGCCAGCAAGGCCTTTTGGTCCGGCGTGGTCAGCCAGGCCTCTACGGGCGCGGCGGGCGCGGCGGGCGCAGCGGGTGCGGCCGCGCTGAGAACGGCCAGGGCAAGAGCGGCAAGACGCATGATGAGCCTCAGTGTGGAGGAAGGGGCGCTGCGCAGACCTGGCGCACATAGTCGCCGTGCGGCGGCATATGGGGGAGGCAGCGCTTAACGACACCGCGGATGTCTTCGGCGAAATCGCGCACCAGCTCCAGCGGCCGGATGTCGGCCATCGGGTGGTAGCCGCGCGGCATGAGCCCCTGGCCGAGCATGACCTGCAGCCAGCTCGGCTCATGGAAGAGCTCGTTGTCCACGTGCATGATGCGGCCGTTGGAGGCGAAGAGATCGAGCTTTTCCATCAGGGTGTCGGGCACGCTCATGTCGCGGCAGCGGCGCCAGAAGGGCGTGTCGTCGCGTGCCGTGAGCTTGTAGTGCAGGACGATGAAGTCGCGGATGCGGTGGATCTCGTGCTCGGTCTGGCGGTTGTATTCGGCGATGTCGGCGGCGTCGAGTCCCTGGCGCGGGAACAGGTCCAGCAGGCGCGTGACCGCGCTTTGCACGAGGTGGATGCTCGTGGACTCGAGCGGCTCCAGGAAGCCGCTGGCCAGGCCGATGGCCACGCAGTTGCCGATCCAGCTCGTGCGCCGCCTGCCCGCGCGGAAGCGGATGGGGCGCGGATCGGCGAGGGGCTTGCCGTCGAGGTTCGATAGCAGCGTGTGCCGCGCCGCTTCATCGTCCATGTATTCGCTGCAATAGACGAGCCCGTTGCCGATGCGATGCTGGAGCGGGATGCGCCATTGCCAGCCGGCCTCGCGCGCGGTGGAGCGCGTGTAGGGCAGCAGGGGGCTCACGCTTTCGCAGGGCACGGCCAGGGCGCGGTCGCAGGGCAGCCAGTGGCCCCAGTCCTCGAAGCCCGCTTGCAGCGTCTTCTCGATCAGCAGACCGTGCAAGCCCGAGCAGTCGATGAAGAAATCAGCCACGAGTTCGCGATCGCCCTCGAGCTTGAGCGAGCGGATGTGGCCGTTCTCGTGACGCGTGACTTCGGTGATGCGGCCCTCGATGCGAGTGACCCCCATGGCCTCGGACTTCTGGCGCAGCATCTTCGCGTAGAGGCTGGCGTCGAAGTGGAAGGCATGCGCGATCTCGGCCAGCGGGGAGCCGGCCATGTCCGGGCGGGCCCGCATGAAGCGCGCCTCCAGTGGCGCCATCGAGTTGATCGAGTACTCCGCGATGTCGGCCGCCAAGCCGGCCTGGCGAAGGCGCAGCCAGTAGTGATGGAAGGAGATGCCGTCGAGGTCGCGGCCGATGGGGCTGAAACCGTGGAAGTAGCGCTCGCCGAGCCGACCCCAGTCCACGAACTCGATGCCGAGCTTGAAGCTGCCCTGGGTGGCCCGCAGCAGCTCGTCCTCGGACAGGCCCAGCATGGTGTTGTAGGCTTTGATCGCCGGGATCGTGGCCTCGCCCACGCCGATGGTGCCGATCTGCTCGGACTCGACGAGCTCGATCTTCCAGTGCCTGGCGCCTTGCTCGCGCAGCAGCAGTTTGGACAGGGCCGTGGCCGTCATCCAGCCGGACGTGCCGCCACCGACGATGAGGATGCGCTGCATGTAGGACTACACCCTGTGCTCGCTCGTCGCGTCGAACAGCGAGAGGGCGTTGAGGTCGGCGGCAATGCGCACTGGCCCTTCGGGCGGCACGGCGCTGCCGGCCGGCAGAATGGCGGAAAGCTCGCTGCCGTCGGCAAGGCGCAACCAGGCCACGTGGTGGCTGCCCATCGGCTCGAGGAGTTGGAGCTGCGCCTCCCACGGACCGTGCGGATCCAAGCTCAGGTTCTCAGGGCGCAGGCCAAGCACCACCTGCTGGCCTTCCTGCGGCTTGCCGGCATAACTGGACAGATCCACGGACAGCGCGCCCTCGAATCGACCACCCCTGACTTGCCCGCTGACGAAATTCATGGCCGTGGCGCCGAGGAAGCCCGCGACGAAGCGATTGGCCGGCTTCTCGTAAACCTCGGTGGGCGCGCCGATCTGCTGAATCACGCCGCTCTTCATGACCACGATGCGGCTGGCCAGGGTCATGGCCTCGGTCTGGTCGTGGGTGACGTAGATCATGGTGGCACCGAGCTTGCGGTGCAGCAGCTTGAGCTCGTGGCGAAGCTCGGCGCGCAGCTTGGCGTCAAGGTTGGAGAGCGGCTCGTCGAACAGGAAGATGCCGGCCTGACGCACCAGGGCGCGGCCGATGGCCACGCGCTGGCGCTGGCCACCCGAGAGCTGGCTGGGCTTGCGAGAGAGCAGCGGCTGCAGCTGCAGCAGCGCCGCGGCCTCGGCCACGCGCCTCCTGATCTCGTCCTTCTTGACGCCGGCGACCTTGAGGCCGAAGGACATGTTTCCCTCGACGCTCATGTTCGGGTACAGCGCATAGGACTGGAACACCATGCCGATGCCGCGCTCACTCGGCTCGGCCCAAGTCATGTCTTCGCCACCGATGTCGATGCGGCCGCCGCTGACGTCGATCAGGCCGGCGATCGAATGCAGCAGGGTCGACTTGCCGCAGCCCGAGGGGCCCAGCAGCACCAGGAACTCGCCCTCATGCACTTCGAGGTTCAGGCCGGCGATGACTGTGTTGCCGGCGAAGCTGATGGCCAGATCGGAAATTTTCACGCCACTCATTCAATTAACCCTTCACTGCGCCGGCCGTGATGCCGCGGACGAACCAGCGTCCCGAGATGAGATAGACCATCAACGGCACGGCCGACGTCAGGATGGTCGCGGCCATGTTGACGTTGTACAGACGCTCGCCGGTCGTCGTATTGATCACGTTGTTGAGCTGCACCGTCATGGGCAGGTTCTCGCGCCCGGCGAAGACCAGGCCCAGGATGTAGTCGTTCCACACGCCGGTGACTTGCATGATCGTGGCCACGATGGCGATGGGCACGGACATGGGCAGCATCAGCTGCACGAAGATGCGCCAGAAGCCGCCGCCGTCGATGCGCGCCGCCTTGAACAGCTCCAGCGGGATCGCCGCGTAGTAGTTGCGGAACAGCAGCGTCATCATCGGCATGCTGAAGACGATGTGCACGACGATGATGCCGGGCAGACTCGAATACAGTCCCAGCGCGGCCTCGAGCTTGACGAGCGGATAGATCATCACCTGGATGGGGATGAAGGCGCCCAGCATCAGGATGGCGAAGAGCAGGTTCGCGCCGCGCGGCCGCCAGAAGCTCAGGCAGTAGCCGTTGAGCGCGCCGATCAGGATGGGCAGGATCGTGCTGGGCACGACGATGATGACGGAGTTCCAGAAGCCACCGCTCACGCCCTCGCAGGAGACGCCCGTGCAGGCCTCGCTCCAGGCGGCGCGCCAGGCATTGAGGCTGAAGGCTTGGGGCAGCGCGAAGATCTGGCCCAGGCGGATCTCGTCCATGCTCTTGAACGAGGTCGTGAGCATGACGTAGAGCGGCGCCAGGAAAAAGGCCGCGGCAAAGAGCAAGAAGCCGTAAACGCCGATGCGCGCCGGCGTGAAATGCGAGCGCCGCTTCATGTCCGGGCCTCCTTGCGGCGGCTGCGCGCATAGAGCAGCGGCGCAACGATGATCAGCACGGTCAGCAGCAGCACCATGGCGCCGGCGGAGGCGAGGCCGAGGTTGGCTCGGCCGAAGAGGTGGTCCATGATGAACTTGGCCGGCAGGTCACTGGCGGTGCCGGGGCCGCCCTGGGTCATGGCGATGACGACGTCGAAGGCCTTGACCACCGCGGTGGAGAGCAGCACGAAGACTGTGGCCAGGGTGGCGCCCAGCATGGGCAGCACGATGGACAGGTAGACGCGCCAGACCGGCACGCCGTCGAGCCGCGCGGCCTTCCAGATCTCCTCGTCGATGCTGCGCAGCCCCGCCAGCATCAGCGCCATCACGAGGCCCGAGGCTTGCCAGACGCTGGCGATGACGATGGTGTAGATGGCCATGTCCTGGTCGATGATCCAGTCGAAAGTGAAGTCCTTCCAGCCCAGATGCTGCATCGCGTTCTGCAGGCCGCTGTCGGGGTTCAGCACCCATTGCCAGACCAGTCCGGTGGCAACGAAGGACATCGCATAGGGGTAGAGAAATGCCACCCGCAGCAGTCCTTCGCCGCGCACCTTCTGGTCGATGAAGACCGCGAGCAAGAAGCCGATCACCATGCAGGCCACGATGAAAAGCAGGCCGTAGATGGCGAGGTTGTGCAGCGCGAGCTGCCAGCGCTCGTTGTCGAACAGGCGCTCGTACTGCTCCAGGCCGACGAAGTTCGTGGATGGGAAGGTCCGCGAACTCGTCATCGAGATGAAGAGCGACCACAGCGCGGCGCCGAAATAGCCGACCAGGACCGTGATCGCCAGCGGCAGCAGCGCCGTCCAGGGCGTCACGCGCCGAAGCAGAGCCTTCATGGTTGCCGCCTCAGTCGCGCAGCGCGGCGAGGACGTCCCTCTGGACTTTCTCGACCGGGATGTCGCGGTTCCAGTAGTTGGAGATCACATCCTGCAGCGCGCCGTTCTGGTCGGGGGCGATGTAGGACTCCCCGTTGCCGATCTGGCGTGACTTGTCTTTGAGGATGGCGAGGCCCATCTGCGCGCACATGTCCATCTTGGAGGCATCGACGTCGGTGCGGATCGGCACCGAGCCCTTCTTTTCATTGAAGGCCACCTGGGTCACCGGGTCCGTGATCACCTTGGCCAGCAGCTTCTGGGCGGCGACGACCTTGGGATCGTTCGAGCGCGGGAACACCATCACGTCGCCCTGGATCACGTAGAGCGACTTCGGCCCGAAGCCGGCGATGCAGCCGTAGTCCTTGCCCGCTTCCTGCTTGGCGAGGCTGAACTCGCCCTTGGCCCAGTCGCCCATGATCTGGATGCCGGCGCGGCCCGTGATGATCATGGCCGTGGCGTCGTTCCAGTTGCGGCCGGGCGAGCCCTTGTCCACATAGTTGTGAAGCCGCTTGAAGGTCAATAGCACGTTCTTGAAGGCGTCGGATTTGATGGCCGCGGGATCGCGGTCCTTGAAGACCTTCAGGTACAGATCGCGCCCACCTACATTGCTGAGCACGAAGGTGAAGACGGTGTTGTCCTGCCAGCCCTGGCCGCCGTGCGCCAGCGGCACGAGGCCCGCAGCCTTGAGCTTGTCCAGCGCGGCGAACAGCTCGTCCATGGTCTTGGGATCGTCCTTGATGCCGGCTCGTCGGAAGGCTGCCTTGGAGGTCCAAGCCCAGGCCGGCATGTGGATGTTCACCGGCGCGGCGTAGTAGTGGCCCTTGATGCGGATGACGTTGAGCACGACCTCGGGAAGGAACTTGTCCCAGCCGTCGCGGATCGCGACCTCGTCCACGTTGTTGAGCAGGCCCTGGTCGACGATGTCGTAGAACTGCTTGGTCGTGTTGAACTGCGCCGCCGTCGGGGCCTTGCCGCCGACGATGCGGTTGATGGCCACCGAGCGCGCCTGCTCACCCAGCGCGATCGCCGTGTCCTGCCATTCGCCGCCGGCGGCGCGGTAGGCATCGGCGAGGGTCTTCACCGCGGCCGACTCGCCGCCCGAAGTCCACCAGTGGATCACCTCGGCCTTCAGCGGGGCCTTGGTCTGGGCAGGAGCGCTGGCGGCGGCAAATAGCGCCGCAACAAGCGCAAGAGTCTTGAAGCGCATGGCGATCGTCCTAGGGTCGCAGGAACTGGGAGTACCAACGCCCGCTGTCCTTGAGGATGCGGGACTGCGTAGCGTAGTCGACATACGCCAGGCCGAATCGTCGCAAATACCCTTCCGCCCATTCGAAGTTATCGAGCAGACTCCAAGCGAAATACCCCTGTACCGGAACCCCCAGTTTCATGGCACTTTGCAGGGACGCGAGATGGCGCTGGAGATAGCTCTTTCGTTCAGCGTCTGCCACCGTGCCATCGGGGCGCAGCACGTCCTCGTAGGTCGAGCCGTTCTCGGTCAGGACCATCCGGGCCGGCGCGTAATCGCGATGTACCCGCGTCAGCAGATCAACCATGCCCTGAGGCGAGACTTCCCAGCCGAAGGCCGTGCGTTCGACGCCGTCCTTGTGAGTAAGTGCGCTGCGGGCCGGGCCCCCTGTCTCACAGTGGCGCACTTCTTCCGGAAAGTAGTAGTTGACGCCGAGAAAGTCCGTTGGCGTGGCGATGGCCTGCATGTCGCCGTCTTGCACCTGGGGGGCGTCGGCGCCGAACAGGGCGAGCGTGTCGGCCGGGTAGCCGCGGCCGTGCAGGGGATCGAGGAACCAGCGGTTGCGCACGCCGTCATGGCGGACCTGGGCGGCGCAATCCTCGGCGCTGGTGCTCGCCGCCGCGATCGGGTGCAGGGACAGCGTGATGCCCACCTCGGCGCCGGCCGAGTTGGCACGGATCACGGCAATGGCGTGGCCATGCGAGAGGAGCACATGGTGGTTGGCCTGTAGCGCGCCGGCCAGATTGGTCTCGCCCGGCGCATGCACGCCTTCGTAGTAGCCCATGATGCAGGAGCACCAGGGTTCGTTATGCGTGATCCAGTGCTTGACGCGGTCACCAAGGCGGCGCGTGATGACGTCTGTGTATTCGAGATAGGCTGCCACCGTCTCGCGGTTCTTCCAGCCGCCGTGCTCCTGCAGCGCCTGCGGCAGGTCCCAGTGGTAGAGCGTGGCCCAGGGTTGCAGGCCGCGCGCGAGCATGCCGTCGACGAGGCGGTCGTAGAACTCCAGGCCCTTGGGGTTCACCTGGCCGCGCCCCTGCGGCAGGATGCGCGGCCAGGCGATCGAGAAGCGATAGGCGTTGACGCCCAGGCTCTGCGCCAGGTCCAGGTCCTGCGGCCAGCGGTGGTAGTGGTCGCAGGCCACGAGGCCGTTGGAGCCGTCGCGAATGCGGCCAGGCTCGGTGCAGAAGCGATCCCAGATCGACTCGCCGCGGCCGTCCTCCTGGCCTGCGCCCTCGATTTGGAAGGACGACGTGGACACGCCCCAGCGGAAGTCGGAGGGGAAGTCGGCGCGACGAGGGGGGTACTGAGCAGACATGAAATCGAGCGCCGGGGCGCGCGGAATGATTCGAAAGCGGGGCCACGCCCGGCAGCCATACCGGACGCGGCCCCGAGGAGCAACTTAGTGGAACTTGTAGTTCAAGCCA
Source organism: Roseateles sp. (assembly GCA_019234295.1). Classification (GTDB taxonomy): domain Bacteria; phylum Pseudomonadota; class Gammaproteobacteria; order Burkholderiales; family Burkholderiaceae_C; genus JAFALK01. Next base: position 11,055 of record JAFALK010000081.1, on the reverse strand, counting down.
AGGAGGTAGGTGCGGCCGTATTGGTTGAACTCTTGCGGTGCCGTGACGTTACCGCCGAAGCCGCTGCCGTCTTGCACGTTCTTGTCCGGCGTGTTGGTCAGGTTCACGATCTGGAACAGGAACTGCAGGCCCTTGGCCGGTCCGCCCTGCAGCTCGTAGCTCGTCTGCACGTCGACCGTGCTCTGCGCCAGCGTGCGCAGGATGGAGGTGTTGCCGAACAGCGAGGTGTACTCGCCGCGGAAATCCGAACGGTAGTTGTCGCTGATGCGCAAGGAGAAGCCGTACTTCTCGTAGAACAGCTGCAGGTTGGCCACGCGCTTGGACAGGCCCGGCAGCGACTGCCAGGCGGCAGTGTTGTCTGGCCCGTTGGCCAAGATCGAGCTGCCGGTATAGGAGAAGTTGGCTTGCACGCCGAAGCCGTCGAGCGCAGGGGTGAGCAAGGCGCCGTCGAGCACGCCGCTGAGCTCCACACCGCGCATATTGCCGCCCGTGCCGTTGGCCTGGGTGTTGTAGGTGCCGGCCGTTGTGATGGCGGGCACGGTGGGCGTGCTGTTGATGAAGCCGGTGAAGTCGTAGGGGATGGTGTTGTTGTAGATGTAGGTCTGCAGCTTCTTGAAGAACAGGGCGCCTGCGATGTAGCTACGCTTACCGAAGTACTGTTCCAGCGACAGGTCTACCGCGCTGGCCAGCCAGGGCTTGAGCTTGGGGTTGCCGCCGCTGCCGGACCATGTGCCGCGAAGTGCGCCGGTCGCCACGACGCTGGCGGACGAAGAGGCGTTCATGTCGAAGATGCGCGGGCGCATCTGCTCGCGGGCTAGGCCGAAGCGCAGCAGGCGGTCGCCGCCGATGTCGCCGGTGAGGTTCAGGCTGGGCAGCAGGTTGGTGTAGCTCGCGCCCGGGTCGATGGTGCCGATCACGGCGCCGTTGCCGTCGAACGCGAAGGCATCGGAGTCTTGCTTGGTATGGACCGCCTGCACACCCACATTGCCGTGGATGGGGACGCTGCCGAGTTGGGTCTCGATGTCGGCCTTGACGAAGCCGGTGACGATGCGCTCGTGCACGCCGAAGTCGTGCGACTGGTCGCCCGTCGGTCCCGAGCTCAGGTTCTGCGTCATCGTGTAGTACTTGGCCGCCACCGCGTTGACGTCAAAGGCCAGCGTGCCTGGCAGCCCCACGAAGCTCAGCGAGCTCGAAGGCAGTACGTCGCTCTGGCTCAGCAGCTGCGAAGTGCCGCCATTCTTCAGGGTGGCGAAGAGGACGTTGAAGTTCTGCGTCTTGTCGCGCTTGTTGAGGTTCACGCCCACGTCGAACTGCGAGAAGATGCCACCGAGCTCGTGCTTGAAATCGAGCCGCGCGTTCTTCATCACGTCGTTCTGCGTGGTGAACTGTTGGCGGCCCATGTGGCCCCAGCCGGCCGGGTCGCTCAGCGCGACCAAGGTCGGGCTCTCGAAATTGGTGGCGCTGGAGAAGGTCGGGAAGGCCGGGCCCGTCGGGAGGCTGAAGCTGATCGTCGGCGCGGCGGGTGTGCCCGCGTAGGTCTCGAACAGCGACTCCACGCGCTCCGCACTCGAGTAGCTGAGGTCGGCCACGGCCGTCCAACTGCCCAGCCTGGCCTCCGTGTTCCATCCCAGGGCCTTGAGCGTGTCGTTGCGCTTGTTGTAGTCGTTGCGAACGACCATGTTTGGCACCATGGTCGTGGTGCCCGAGGTGACGAGCGAGCCCGTGCCCACCGGTGTCGTGCCCACATTGCTGAACACGCTGCCCGGCACGCCCCAACCGTCGCCGATCGAGCCCATCAGGCCGCGCATCACCTCGGTTTGGTTGAACTTGGAGTAGTAGAGATCGACCGTGCTGTGCAGGTCCTTGCTCGGCTTGTACTCCAGCACGCCCATGAGGCCGTCGCGCTTGTCGTCGCGGGAGAAGGTGGCGGCTTCGAAGCCGGACATGTAGTACGCGTTGCCCGGGTTCGAGCCGGTGATGGGATTGCAGCCCCAGTCGTTGTGGTGGGCCAGGCAGTTGGCATCGGTCTGGAAGCCCCAGGCCTTGTAATGCAGCTCCTGCCCCGGCGAGTCGAGATGCGCGTAGCCCAGGGCCACCCCGACAGTGTGATCAGCGAACTGGTCGATGTAGGACGCGCTCATGCGTGCGCCGTTGGCGCCGGTGCCGCCGTAGCCATGGTTGAGGTCACCAAGCGAGTTGCGCTCGGCGCGCGCGTTCAGCGCCACGGTGCGTGTGTTCACGTCCAGCGGGCGGATGGTGCGAAGGTCCACGGTGCCCGAGATACCTTGGCCCAGCAGGGTGGAGTCGGGCGTCTTGTAGACCACGACCGCCGACATCAGCTCGGCCGGGTACTGGTCGAATTCGACGCCGCGGTTCACGCCCGTGGTGGTCTGCTCGCGCCCATTGAGCAGCGTGCCGGAGAAGTCGGGCGACATGCCTCGGATCGCAATGCTCTGAACCCGGCCGTTGACGCGCTGTCCGGCCAGGCCCGGCAGGCGCGACAGAGATTCGGCGATGCTGACATCGGGCAGCTTGCCGATGTCCTCGGCCGTGATGGTCTCGACGACGGAGTCGGAGTTGCGCTTCATATTGATCGAGTTCTCGATCGACTGCCGGATGCCGGTCACGGTGACCGTATCGAGTTGCTGCGTCTGCTGCTGCTGCTGAGCCGTGGCCGGCGCCATGGCCGCCATCGCGGTGAGGCCCGCACAGACGGCGGCAACAGGGGTGAGCCTGGGCAGGCGGGCAAAGGTCGTGCTGGCGCGGCGCCGCGCGTTGCGGGAAGTGGTCATGTCTTGTCTCCTATGGGTTTGTCTTTGCCGTCGGTGCGCGCGCCTCTTGCGGCTGCCCTCCGGTCGTCCCTAGAATGAATTGGAACCGTTTCCAATGTTTCGCAGTTTGAGCGCGTCTTGACGGCCTTGTCAATCGGAATGAGCCACCAGCAGGCCACAGAGTTCAGGGCCGAGACCTTCGATATGCGCTCTATCCTCTCGCCCACTCTCTGAAGACCCAGGCATGATTCGCACAATGAACAAATTGCCCCGCCGTTGTTTTGTTGCTCTTGGATGTGCTTTGCTTGCAGGCGTGTCTGCGGCCCAAAACCTGACCCAAAACCTGGGCGATGCCTGGCCGGCACGGGCCGCGGCCGCGCCGGATCCGGCACTCGAAGCCCAGGTCGAGCGGCTGCTGGCCGGGCTCACGCTCAAGCAAAAGATCGGCCAGATGACGCAGGCCGAGATCCAGACCCTCACGCCGGCCGAGCTGCGTGAATACGCGATCGGCAGCGTGCTCAATGGCGGTGGATCGTGGCCGGGCAAGACCCGCACGGCGGCCGTGACGGACTGGCGCGCGCTATCGCAGGCCTACCAGCGCGCCGCGCTCGCCGCCACGCCGGGCGTGGGCCTGATCTGGGGCATCGATGCCGTGCACGGCAACGGCAACATCCACGGCGCCACGCTGTTCCCGCATCACACGGGGCTTGGGGCCACGGGCGACGAGGCGCTGGTGCGCGACATCGGCCGTGCCACTGCTGCGGCTGTTCGCGCAGCCGGCATCCAGTGGGTGTTCGCACCTACGCTGGCGGTCGTGCAGGACGTCCACTGGGGTCGTACCTACGAGAGTTATGGCGCAGATCCGCAACTCGTGCGCCGCATGGGCCGCGCCGAGATCGAGGGTCTGCAGGACGGGCTGATGCAAGGGCAGGGCCGCGGCGTCGTCGCAACCGCCAAACATTTCGTTGGCGATGGCGGCACCACCCATGGCGTGGACCAGGGCCTGACGCGAACGCCCTTCGCTACGCTCGCCAGCGTCCACGGCGCCGGCTACTACGGTGCGCTGGATGCGCACGTGCAAACGGTCATGGCCTCCTTCAACAGCTGGCAAGACAGCACGACGGTAGACGGCGAGGGCAAGATGCATGGCAGCGCCCTCATGCTGACCGAGGTGCTCAAGAAGCGCCTGGGCTTCGACGGCTTCGTCATCAGCGACTGGGACGGCATCGGCCAGGTTCCCGGCTGCGCCAACGACGACTGCCCGCAGGCCATCAATGCAGGCGTGGACATGATCATGCTCTCCACGGACTGGCGCCGCTTCATCGCCAACACGCTGCGCGAGGTGGAGGAGGGCCGCATTCCGATGGCCCGTGTCGACGATGCCGTGCGCCGCATCCTTCGCGTCAAGTTGCGGGCCGGTCTCGCGGCCGCCGACGGCGACATGCCGCCCGAACTCAAGCGCCTCTTCTCGCCGGTTCCGGCGGCCGAGCTCCAAGACGCGCAGGCCAATCCGCAGACCGAGGCCCTGGCGCGCCGCGCGGTGCGCGAGTCACTCGTGCTGCTCAAGCACCAGCCCGGGCTGCTCCCGCTGGCGCCAAGCTCGCGCGTGCTCGTGATCGGCTCGGCCGCGGACAACATGTCTCGCCAGGTCGGCGGCTGGAGCAAGACTTGGATGGGCAACGACACCACCAACGCCGACTTCCCGCAGGGCCAGACGGCATTGGCTGCACTGCGTGCCGCGCTGGGTGCTGACCACGTGGTCTTCGATGCGGACGCGCAGCGCGCTGACGCCAAAGATTTCGACGCCGTGATCGCTGTCCTGGGCGAGAAAGGCTATGCCGAAGGCGCCGGCGACATCAAGGGCACGCAAAGCCTGCGTCACAGCGTGCGCTATCCGGAAGATCTGGCCGTGCTGGAGCGCGCCAAGGCCTGGGGAAAGCCGGTCGTGACCTTGCTGTTCTCGGGTCGTCCACTCTACGTGAACGACCTGGCTGCGCGCTCGGATGCCTTCATCGCCGCCTGGCTGCCCGGCACCGAAGGCCTGGGCCTGGCCGACATGCTCGTCAGGCCCGCTAAGGGAGAGGCCTACCGTTTCACCGGGCGGCTGTCCTTCCCCTGGCCGGCCGCGCCCTGCCAATTCGCCACCGATGACAAGAACGCGTGGTGGCCGGTAGGTGGCGGCCTGTCCGGCGATGAGGCGCAGGGGACGACCAGCCCCACCGACGTGCCCGACCCTGTGGGCGGTTGCGTGAACTGATGCCGACGATCAAGGATGTCGCCAAGCTTGCCGGCGTGGGTGTCGGCACGGCCTCGCGCGTTCTGAGCGGCAAGGGCTCAGTGGCGCCCGCCACGGCCGAGAAGGTGCGCCGGGCCATCGAGCAGTTGGAGTTCAAGCCCTCGCTGGCCGCGCGCAGTCTCATGACGGGTGCCTCCCAGACCATCGGCGTCTACATCCCCTTCCTCAAGGGCACCTACTACACCACGGTTCTGCAGGTCATCGACAAGACCTTGCGGGCGCACGGCATGCACATGGTCGTGGCCTTCGGCCAGGACGGACAGGACGAACGCGAGGAAGCCGTGCTGGGCATGCGCTTCTTGATCGAGCGCCAATGTGATGGCCTGATGGTCTTCTCCAACCTGATCAAGGATGCCGACATCCGCGGCCTCAAGGACGCCGCCCAGCACGTGGCCGTCATCAACTCGATCTTCCCCCGCCTCAAGGAGCAATGCTTCAGCGCCGACCACGAGGCCGCCGGCCGCCTCGCCGCCCAGGCCCTGCTGCGCCATCAGCACCGCGACATCGCCGTGGTCTGCGGCCCGGCCACCTCGCCCGACAACGCGGCGCGCATGCGCGGCTTCATGGCCGAGCTCGGCGAGAACGGCGTGCCGGCCAAGCGCGTGCTGGAGTTGCAAGGCGATTTCTCGACCGAATCGGGCTGGCGCGCTGGCGTCGAGGCGCTGGCTTCGGGTCGCCGCTTCACGGCAGTGTTCTGCGCCAACGACGAAATGGCCATGGGCCTGATGGCCAGCCTGCAGGCGGCGGGCGTGCTCGTGCCCGAGGAGGTGTCCGTGCTCGGCTACGACGACAACCCGGGCTCGGTCTTCACCACGCCGCGCCTGAGCTCGGTCCACATCCCGACGCGCGAGGTTACGCAGGCCGGGCTCAATTGGCTGCTGAATCGCCGCTACGGCATGACGCTGCCGGTGCAGCGCGACTATCCGATGTCAGTCAGCTGGCGTGACTCGGTCACCTCAGCGCAACCCGAGGTCCAGCGCCGTTCCCGCAAAGACCGCAAAGCCTAACCAGTGATTCAGCCGGAAGGCCTTGAAGCAGCCTTCACGCGTGCGATGCTGGATCAGACTGAAGTGCCAGACGACCTGGGCCGCCGCCGCCGCGATGCCAAGCAGGAACACCCGGCCCAGCCCGAAGCGCAGGCCCAGCCAGGCCCACAGGCCGAGGTAGATCGCGTAGAAGGCCATCACGGCTGGCACGACAAAGGAGCCTAGTGTCAGGGCTGAGGTCTTGATGCCGATGCGGATGTCGTCGTCGGCATCGACCATGGCGTACTCCGTGTCGTAGGCCAGCACCCAGAAGATGTTGGCCACGAGCAGGGCCCAGGCCTCCGGCGGCACGGCGGCGCCGATGGCGGCCACACTCCATTCGCCCGCACCCAGCGCAGCCGAGAAGGCCATCGGGATGCCGAAGGAAAACGCCACGCCGAGCACAGCCTGCGGCATCGACACATAGCGCTTGGCAAACGGATAGAGCAGGGCCACGAGCAATGCGGCGAAGGACAGCAGGATGGTCGGCGCGTTCGTCGTCAGCACGAGCAAGAAGGCCGCGAAGGCCAGCATGGCGCCGAGCAGCAGTGCCTCCTTGACCGAGACCTTGCCACTGGTCACGGGCCGGTTGGCCGTGCGCTTCACATGTTTGTCGAACTCGCGGTCCGCCACGTCGTTGACGCAGCAGCCGGCCGAGCGCATGAGCACGGTGCCGACGATGTAGACGGCCAGCAGATGCCAACCCGGGAAGCCGTCGGATGCCATCCACAGGGCCGACAAGGTAGGCCACAGCAGGAGCAGCCAGCCGGCGGGGCGGTTCCAGCGGATCAGGTCGAGGTAGAGACGCAGCTTGTCCATGGCTGCATTGTCGGGCCCGGAGCGCCAGCGACAATCTCAACCTTGCATCGAAGGAGAGACGCCATGGGCGCACAGTGGAAAGCAAAGCACAAGGACATCGCCGCCAACGCCAAGGGCCGCATCTTCACCAAGCTGTCCAAGGAGATCATCCTGGCCGCGCGCGGCGGCGCCGATCCCGACATGAACCCGCGCCTGCGCATGTGGATGGACGCGGCTCGCAAGGCCTCGATGCCCAAGGACACGCTCGATCGTGCGATCAAGAAGGGGGCCGGCCTGACGGGCGAGAACATCAACTACGAACGCGTGACCTACGAAGGCTTTGCGCCGCATCGCGTGCCCCTGATCGTCGAATGCCTGACGGACAACATCAACCGCACTGTCAGCGAGATTCGCGTGCTGTTCCGCAAGGGCCAACTGGGTGCCGCCGGATCCGTCGCCTGGGATTTCGACCATGTGGGGCTGATTGAAGCCACGCCCGCCTCGCCTGGGGCCGACGCCGAGCTGGCCGCCATCGAGGCCGGCGCCCAGGACTTTGAGCCCGCCGAGGGCGAGGGGCCGGCGCTGTTCATCACCGACCCGGCCGACCTGGACCTGGTGAGCCGCGCGCTGCCGGCGCACGGCTTCAGCCTCGTCTCGGCCAAGCTCGGCTACCGACCCAAGAACCCTGTGACGGGTCTCGGCGCCGCGGAGCTGGAAGAGGTCGAGGCCTTTCTCGCGGCCATCGACGGCCACGACGACGTGCAGGAGGTCTATGTGGGGCTCGGCGCTTGATCGCAGCTCAGGGCTTGAAGCCCGCGCGTTCCCTGGCCATCGCCTCGGGGAAGTAATTGCGCAGGATGCGCAGCAGCGTGCCGCCCTGGTGGATCGCCTGCAGCGCGTCGCGGATCTGCTGGCGGCGGCCTTCGTCGAGGGCCTTGCGCGACAGGTAGATGCCCGAGAGATAGGTCTCGCCCTCGAGCACCGGCAAAGCGCGCAGTTCCCTGGCTTCGGGCAGGTCGCGCAGGGCGGCCACGAAGTAGGCGGGCGTGACGATGAGGCCGTCGTAGCGGCCGGCGATCAGGCGTGGGATCAGGGATTCGGCATTGACCGTGGCATCCACGCGCCCCTGGCGCGCCAGCACCGAGAGACGTGCGTTGATGAAGCTGCTGTAGTTGCTGCCGATCAGGACGCCTATGCGCAGCGCGGGCGTGGCGACGAACTGGTTCAGGTCGAAGCCCGGCTTGGCCAGGCGGTCGGGCACGAGCAGGTAGTCGCGCGTCTGCGCCATCGGTACGAACATCGCATACGCGTCGCGCTCGGGCGTGCGTGAGGTCGAGGTGGCCAGGTCGATGATCTCACCGCGCTCCAGCGACTGGAAGATGCGCGGCCGGTTCATTTCGATGATCTCGAAGGTGCAGTTCAGGCGCCGGCCCAGCTCCTGCATCAGGTCCACGTCGTAACCGCGCGCCTGCCCGTCTTGCTTGAAGTAGGCCACGCCCAGCAGCGACATCCCCACGCGCAGCGGCGCCGCGCAAGAAGGCCCCTCGGCACCGGCTGCGGACAGCCAAGCCAAGCACAGAAGCAGCGCTGACAGAACGCGCCAGAGGCGCCGGGGATGGGTCATCAAGCCCGATTATTGCGCCGGGCGGCGAAAACGCTCCTGCAGCGCAAGGGCCTCGCCGACGAGGCCCTTGCGGAAGGCCAGCACGCAGACGATAAAGATCAGGCCGGTCACCAAGCTCACCGATTCGCCCAGGCCCTGGAACCATTGAAGGCCCGTAAGTCCGGCCAGCATGTTGCCAAGCTCGCCGACCTTGTTCTCCAGCGCGACGATGACCAGAGCGCCGACCATGGGGCCGGTCATGGTGCCCATGCCGCCGACCAGCGTCATCAGGATGACGGCGCCCGAGGTGGTCCACAAGGCGTCGGTCAGAGTGGCGAAGCCAAGCACCAGGGTCTTGGTCGCGCCGGCCAGGCCGGCCAGCCCTGCGGACAGCACGAAGGCCAGCAGCTTGAAGCGGTCCACGTCGTAGCCCAGGGACACGGCGCGCGCCTCGTTCTCGCGGATGGAGGTCAGCACCTGGCCGAAGGGCGAGTGCACGGTGCGCCGGATCAGCGCGAAGGCCGCGATGAACAGGGCCAGCACGAGGTAGTACAGCTGAAGGTCGTCGTGCAGCTCCAGCCCCAACAACTGGCCACGCGGCACCTGCTGCAGGCCGTCCTCGCCGCCCGTGAAGGGCGCTTGCAGGAAGAAGAAATACACCATCTGCGCCAGGGCCAGGGTGATCATGGCGAAGTAGATGCCCGAGCGGCGGATGGCCAGCAAGCCGAAGAGCAGGCCCAGCAGGGCCGCGCAGCCCGCGCCGAAGAGCAGGCCCAGCAGCGGCGGGAAGCCCCAGACCTTGAGCGCATGCCCGCAGGCATAGCCGGCGGCGCCGAGAAACGCGGCGTGGCCGAAGCTCAGCAGCCCCGTAAAGCCGATCAGCAGATTGAAGGCGCAGGCGAAGAGCGCGAAGCACAGCACCTTCATCACGAAGATCGGATAGGCGCCGAGCGCGGGCAAGGCGGCGATCACGCCGAACATCAGCACGTAGGCGAAGAGCGGGTTCCTGGCCTTCATTTCACTTTTCCGAACAGGCCCGCGGGCCGCGCGAGCAGCACAAGGGCCATGACGACAAACACCACGACGTTGGACGCCTCGGGCTTGAACACGCGGGTCAGGCCCTCGATCACGCCCAGGCCCAGGCCGGTCAGGACGGCGCCGCCGATGGAGCCCATGCCGCCGATCACGACCACGGCGAAGACCACGATGATCAGGTTGCTGCCCATCAGGGGCGAGACCTGGATGATGGGCGCTGCCAGCACGCCGGCAAAGGCCGCCAGGGCCACGCCACCGGCATAGGTCAGCGAGACCATCAGCGGTACGTTGACACCGAAGGCCTGCACGAGCCGCGGGTTCTCGGTGCCGGCCCGCAGCAGCGCACCGAGCCGGGTCTTCTCGATCAGGGCCCAAACCGCCAGGCACACGAGCAGCGAAGCTACGACCACCCAGGCGCGGTACTTGGGCAGGAACATGAAGCCCAGGTTGATGGCGCCGCTGAGCGCCTGCGGCACCTCGTAGGGCTGGCCCGACACGCCGTAGAAGCTGCGGAACAGGCCTTCGATCACCAGCGTCACGCCGAAGGTCAGCAGCAGGCCGTAGAGATGGTCCAGCTTGTAGAGCCAGCGCAGCAGCAGCCGCTCGATGACCAGGCCCAGCACCCCCACCACGAGCGGTGCCAGCACAAGCATGGCCCAATAGGACAGGCCGAAATACTCCATGCCCATCCAGGCCAGCATGGCGCCCATCATGTACAGCGCGCCGTGCGCGAAGTTGATGATGTTGAGCATGCCGAAGATGACCGCCAGGCCCAGGGACAGCATCGCGTAGAACGAGCCGTTCACCAGGCCCAGCAGGAGCTGGCCGAGTAGCGCAGGCAGCGGGACGCCGAAAACCTCAGTCATGCGCTGGGTCTCACTTCTTCACCAAAGGGCACTTGGAATCAGCGAGCTTGGTGAAGGCCTCGTCACCCGGAATGCGGGTCACGGGCTTGTAGTAGTCCCAGGGCTCGGTGGAGTCCTTCTGCGACTTGACCTGCATGAGGAACATGTCGTGGACGAAGCGGCCGTCCTCCTTGCGGATCATGCCCTTGCTGTAGAAGTCGTTGACCGGCGTGGCCTTCATCTTGGCCATGACCTTCTCGCCGTCGTCCGTCTTGAGCGCTTCCACGGCCTGAAGGTAGTGCGTCACGGCCGAGTAGTCGGCGGCCTGCAGCGAGGAGGGCATGCGCTTCATCTTCTCAAAAAAGCGGCGGCTCCAGGCGCGGGCTTCAGGCGTCTGGTTCCAGTACCAGCTGTCCGTCACGTACATGCCCTCGGCGGCCTTGAGGCCGACCGAGTGCACGTCGTTGATGAACATGAGCAGGCCCGCCAGCTTCATGCTCTTGGTGATGCCGAACTCGTTGGCGGCCTTGATCGAGTTGATCGTGTCGCCGCCAGCGTTGGCCAGGCCCAGGATCTGCGCGCCGCTGCCTTGGGCCTGCAGCAAGAAGGAGGAGAAGTCGCTGGCGTTGAGCGGGTGCTTGACGGCGCCGAGCACCTTGCCGCCGGCCTTCTGGAGAACCTC
>JAFALK010000004.1 GCA_019234295.1 Roseateles sp. | reverse complement strand
CCGCCTGGCCCGATCCGCTGCCGCGGCCGGCGCCGCCCTGCGGCCGGTCGATGCGGTCCCCGCGCACGTACTCCTGGTTGCCCGGATGGACGATCTCGCGGGCGCCGCCCGGGCCGTGGCCGAACGTCGGCTCGCTGATGTCGCGTTTCGGGATCCGGATGTCCTCGCCCTGCTCGACGTCGCGGATCCCGCGCTTGTCGATCGCCTTCCTCACCGCCTCGCGCAGCTGCCCCTGGTAACGGCGCAGGAATCGCTCGCGATTGCCGATCGACTTGTTCTTGCCGGCGAGTCGGCGATCGATGATCTGCGGGAGCATGCCTGTCTCGAAAGTCGGTGCGTCTATGTCAGCTGCTCTTGCGCACCCTCAGATACCACTCGCAGAGCAGCCGCACCTGCTTGGGCGTGTAGCCCTTCTGCACCATGCGGTTGACGAAATTCTCGTGCTTCTTCGCCTCGTCGGCGCTCGCCTTGGCGTTGAAGCTGATCACCGGCAGCAGTTCCTCGGTGTTCGAGAACATCTTCTTCTCGATCACTGTGCGCAGCTTCTCGTAGCTCGTCCACGCCGGGTTCTTGCCGGCGTTGTTCGCGCGGGCGCGCAGCACGAAGTTGACGATCTCGTTGCGGAAGTCCTTGGGGTTGCTGATGCCTGCGGGCTTCTCGATCTTTTCCAGCTCGGCATTCAGCGCCGAGCGGTCGAAGACCTCGCCGGTATCGGTGTCGCGGTACTCCTGGTCCTGGATCCAGTAGTCGGCGTAGGTCACGTAGCGGTCGAAGATGTTCTGGCCGTATTCCGAATAGCTCTCAAGATAGGCGGTCTGGATCTCCTTGCCGATGAACTCCGCATAGCGCGGCGCCAGCGCCTCCTTGATGAAGCCGATGTACTTCTGCTCCAGCTCGGCTGGGAACTGCTCGCGCTCGATCTGCTGTTCCAGCACGTACATGAGGTGCACCGGGTTGGCGGCGACCTCGGCGCTGTCGAAGTTGAAGACCTTGGAGATGATCTTGTAGGCAAAGCGCGTGGAGATGCCGCTCATGCCCTCGTCCACGCCGGCGTAGTCGCGGTACTCCTGGTAGCTCTTGGCGCGCGGGTCGGTGTCCTTGAGGTTGTCGCCGTCGTAGACCTGCATCTTGCTGAAGAGCGAGCTGTTCTCGGGCTCCTTCAGCCGCGTGAGCACGGCAAACTGGCTCATCATCTTGAGCGTGCCCGGCGCGCACTTGGCGTAGGCCAGGCTCGATCCGCGAATCAGCTTCTCGTAGATCTTCACCTCCTCGCTCACGCGCAGGCAGTAAGGCACCTTGACGATGTAGATGCGGTCCAGGAAGGCCTCATTGTTCTTGTTGTTGCGGAAGGTCTTCCATTCGCTTTCGTTCGAGTGGGCGAGCACGATGCCATCGAAGGGGATCGCGCCAAAGCCTTCCGTGCCCTTGTAGTTGCCCTCTTGCGTTGCGGTCAGCAGCGGGTGCAAGACCTTGATCGGCGCCTTGAACATCTCCACGAACTCGAGCAGGCCCTGGTTGGAGAGGCACAAGCCGCCCGAGTAGCTGTAGGCGTCCGGATCGTCCTGCGCGTAGGTCTCGAGCTTGCGGATGTCGACCTTGCCGACGAGGCTGGAGATGTCTTGGTTGTTTTCGTCGCCCGGCTCGGTCTTGGCCACGCCGACCTGCTTGAGCACGCTGGGATAGCGCTTGACGACCTTGAAGCGGCGGATGTCGCCCCCGAATTCCTCCAGCCGCTTCACGGCCCAGGGCGAAAGGATGCGGGTGAGATAGCGGCGCGGAATACCGAACTCGGCCTCCAGCACGGCGCCGTCTTCCACGGGGTCGAAGAGCCCCAGCGGCGACTCGTTGACCGGCGAGCCCTGCAGCGCATAGAAGGGCACATGCTCCATCAGCTGCTTGAGCCGCTCGGCGATGGAGCTCTTGCCGCCGCCCACCGGGCCCAGCAGGTAGAGGATTTGCTTCTTCTCTTCCAGGCCCTGGGCCGCATGGCGGAAGTAGCTGACGACCTGCTCGATCGAGTCCTCCATGCCGTAGAACTCGGCAAAGGCGGGATAGATCTTGATCGTCTTGTTGGCAAAGATGCGCGAGAGCCGCGGATCGTTGCGCGTGTCGATCATCTGCGGCTCGCCAATGGCCTGGAGCATGCGCTCGGCGGCCGTGGCGTACGCGAGGGGATTTCGCTTGCACTCGACGAGATAGTCTTCGAGCGACATCTCCTCGACGCGGGTGCGCTCATAGCGAGCGGCGAAATTGCTGATGACATCCATGCTGACCTCCGGCAAGTTTCCCGACCTTCGATCCGCACGCGGCAATGCAGCGGGCGAGGTTGGGAAGTTGTGATGGCGCCCAGGTATTTCCTCGCAAGGGCCGAGGCGTCATCAGAGCTTTCCGGTGGGGCTGGTGTGTGTGTGTTCAGCTTCCTGCTTGTGCGTTCAATCTATCGATGAATAAGCGTGGCAAACATGCGCGCATTCCCTCAACTGCGATTTCGCACGGCCCGTTGACACCATGCTACGCCCATCAAGCTCGGCCCGGATGTGTCGCAATGCTCAAACCCCCGCAATGCGTGTATCGGGAACGACGCGGGACCCAGCTTAAGGAACGCGCGGCATGCCGGGAGCGCCTAAAAGAAAAAGCCGTGGACGATGCACGGCTTTTGACGGGTCAGCGCGACAAGGCGTTAGCTTCGTGATCCGCGCAGCTTGTCAATCAAGCCATTGAGCTCCTCGAGCGAACCGAACTGGATCGTCAGCTCGCCCTGTTCACCGCGCTTGGTGCGCTTCTTGACGTGGATCTCGACCTGCGCGGCGAGCAGGTCCGAGAGTTCTTCCTCGAGGCGCAAGACGTCGCGGCTCTTGTCGCCTTTCACGCGCAGCAAGGGCTTCTGACGGCCAGCACCGGCGCGGGCCACGAGCTTCTCGGCGTCGCGCACGGAGAGCTTCTTGGCCGCGATTTCGGTGGCCGTCGTGATCTGGTGCGCGCCATCGAGCGGCAGCAGGGCGCGCGCGTGGCCCATGTCGAGGTCGCCGGCCATCAGCATGTTCTGCACTGGGGCGGCCAGCTGAAGCAGGCGCAGCAGATTGCTGGCCGCGCTGCGCGAGCGGCCGACGGCCTGGGCGGCCTGCTCGTGGGTGAGGCCGAATTCGTCGATCAGGCGTTGCAGACCTTGCGCCTCTTCCAGCGGGTTGAGGTCCTCGCGCTGGATGTTCTCGATCAGCGCCATGGCCGCGGCGGCGTTGTCGGGCACATGTTTGACCAGCACCGGCACCTCGCCCAGGCCCGCGAGCTTGGCGGCGCGGAAGCGGCGCTCTCCGGCAATGATCTCGTAGGTCACCCTGCCGTTGGGTGCGACCGGTCGCACAAGGATCGGCTGCATGATGCCCTGCGACTTGATGCTCTCGGCCAGCTCGTAGAGTGAGCCCTCGTCCATGCGTGTGCGCGGCTGATACTTGCCGGCCTGCATCTGGAAGAGCTTGAGCGTGCTGGGTTCGCCGCCCGGCGCCGCGGGAGCTTCGGCGACCTTGGGGCCCAGCAGCGCTTCGAGGCCCATGCCCAGGCCTTTGGGTTTTTTCGTGACCATAGGGGCGCGATTGTCGCCGAGAGTGGGCTCGCTCGATTTGTCGTCGCGCCTTGCATCCAGATGGCCCCCAAGCGCATCCAAGCAGGCAGGACCTTCATGTCGTGGGTCCCCAACGCAAGGAGCGGCACGATGAAGATCTCGCTGCTGATGGTGGCATTGGTCGGGGCGGGTGCTCCGGCGCACGCCGAGCTTGAGTTGAGTCCCGCCGAGCGGGCCGGCCTTGTCGATCGGATCGGCCAGCAGCTTGAGCAGGGGTTCCACGATCCGGCCCTGGTGCCCGAGACCGTGGCGCCGCCCGAGGCTTGCGCCGCCACCGTGGCCGCGGCCCTCTGGGCTTACGTCGAGCGCGAGAGCTGAGCGAGCAGGGCCTGGCCTTCGAGCCAGCTGCCCAGGCCCGACTCGCCGTTGATGTGGCCGAAGGCGCCGAGCACGAAGACTCCCGCACCCCAGTCGGCCGCCATCCCGGTCGAGCGCTCTGGCGTGCAATAGGGGTCGTCCGTGCTGATGACCACGAGTGCGGGGAAGGGCAGGCGCTGGCGGCGGATAGGCTTCCAGTTGTGGAGCTGCGGCGGCAGGCCTTCACGCTCGGTGTCGGGCGGCGCCACGAGCAGCGCCGCCTGCACGCGGCTCGTGTGGCCCGAGTGTTCGGCCCAGCTCGCGATGAGCTGGCAGCCGAGTGAATGGGCGACCAGCACGGCCGGTCGCTCGTCGGCCAGCAGCACTTCGTCGAGCCTTGCCATCCAGTCCCCGCGCCGCGGCCATTCCCAGTCGGCCTGCTCGACGCGCTCGTGACCGAGCTCGCTTTCCCAGCGGCTTTGCCAATGTTCGGGGCCGGAGTTCTGCCAGCCTGGCAGCAAAAGGAAACGTGTTGGCTTTACGATGCTCATCTTTGTGATTTTGCAGGAGCGCAGGCCATGGCCTTCAAGGTGTATGTGGATGGACAGGAAGGCACGACGGGGCTGCGCATCAACGACTACCTGGCCGCGCGCAGCGATATCGAGGTGCTGCGCATCGACGCCGACAAGCGCAAGGATCCGGCCGAGCGGGCGCGCCTGCTGAACGCCGCCGACGTGGCCTTCCTCTGCCTGCCTGACGCGGCCTCGCGCGAGGCGGCGTCCATGATCACCAACCCCAACACCTGCTTGATCGACGCGAGCACGGCCCACCGTACCGTGGCCGGCTGGACCTTCGGCCTGCCCGAACTGGCCCGCGGGCAACGCGAAGCCATCCGCAAGGCCAAGCGGATCGCCAACCCGGGCTGCCATGCCAGCGCCTTCATCCTGGCGGTGCGTCCGCTGGTCGACGCGGGTCTGCTGAGCGTCGAGGCCGCCGTCACGGCCACCTCGATCACCGGCTACTCGGGCGGCGGCAAGAGCATGATTGCCCAGTACGAGTCAGAAAGTGAGCCCAAGCTCACGTCGCCGCGCCCGTACGCGCTGGGTCTGGCGCACAAGCATCTACCCGAGATGATGGCCCACACCGGCCTGAAGACGGCGCCGGTCTTCATGCCGATCGTCGGCAACTTCTACAAAGGTCTGGCCGTCACCGTCCCACTGCACCTGAGCAGCCTGCGCACCGCCACGCGGCCCGAGCATCTGCACGAGGCCCTGAGCCACCATTACGAGGGCGAGCGCTTCATACGCGTGATGCCGCTGCGCGATCCGGGTACGCTGGAAGAGGGCTTCTTCGACGTCCAGGCCTGCAACGACACGAATCGGGTCGACCTCTTCGTGTTCGGTAGCGAGACGCAGGTCTTGGTCATGGCCCGTCTCGACAACCTCGGCAAGGGTGCCAGCGGTGCGGCCGTCCAGAGCATGAACGTGCATCTGGGTTGCGAGGAATCGCTCGGCCTTTGAACTACGCCTGGGCCGCGGCGGGATCGTCGCTGCGGTAGTGATATCGATAGCCGTACTGGAAGCCGAGCCGGCCGTAGAGCCGCTTGGCTTCATGATTCTCCGTGCCCACTTGCAAATAGGCCTCGACCGCGCCTTGTGAGTGCGCCTGATGAAGCAGGCCGCGACACAGCGTCTCGGCATGGCCCTGGCGACGCTTCTCGGGTGGCGTGAAGACGTCGTAGATGCCGACGATGGAGCCTTCGACGACGATCTGGCCGCAGGCCAGAAGTTCGCCCCGTCCGTCCTCCAGCAGGAAGCCTTGGTACTCCACCGCGGCATGCAGCATGCGTTCGGCATGGGCGGCGATGGCGGATTCGCTGGAGCCGCGCAGGCCGCCGACGATGCGGGCGTAATGCGAGGCGTCCACATGGCGCAGCACCGCGCCAAGGCTTCCCCACTCGGTCACGCCGTTGAGGTCCGGCCGCAAGAGCACGTCCGCGAAGTCGAAGTCGAACCAGCCCATCGTGGCCAGTTGATGGTCCAGATCGGGGGGCTGGCTGTAGGGCGTGACGCGAATGATGAGGGGCAGGCCGGCCGCTGCGAACGCGTGGCGGCAACGTGCGATCAAGTCGGGAAGGGGGAGGGACCCGGCGGCCAGCGCATTGACGCAGCGCGAACGCTTGGCCTTGCCGGGAGAGAGCCGCAGCAGCCAGCCGTCGACTTCGGCCTGCTGCGGCGGGGCGCTGGCGTTGAGGCCGGCGAGTTCGGCGCGGCGGGCCAGCTGCTCCATTACATGGTCTTGATGCGCTCGACCATTTCGCGAGCGAAATCGACGAAGGCCTGCGCACCCTTGGAGGCCGGATCGAAGACCACACCGGGCAGGCCGTAGCTCGGAGCCTCGGCCAGACGCACGTTGCGCGGGATGACCGTGTCAAACACCTTGTCGCCGAAGTGGCCCTTGAGTTGCTCGCTGACCTGGCTTTGCAGCGTGATCCGCGGGTCGAACATGACGCGCAGCAGCCCGATGATCTGCAGGTCCGGGTTCAGGTTGGCGTGGACCTGCTTGATGGTGTTGACCAGGTCGGTCAGGCCTTCGAGCGCGAAGTACTCGCACTGCATGGGCACGACCACGCCATGGGCCGAGCACAGGCCGTTGAGCGTCAGCATGGATAGCGAGGGCGGGCAGTCGATCAGGACGAAGTCGTAATCCTTCGCGGCTTCTGCGATGGCCGTCTTGAGGCGCTTTTCTCGACGCTCCAGCTCGACCAGTTCCACTTCCGCACCAGCCAGCTCGCGGTTGGCGCCAAGGACGTCGTAGCCGGCCTTTTCGCCGCGGGCCTTGGCCTCGGCGATTGAGGCAGACTCCAGCAGCACGTCATAGACGGTCAGCTCGAGCTTGCGCTTGTCGATGCCCGAACCCATGGTGGCATTGCCCTGGGGGTCCAGATCGATGACCAGGACACGCTGGCCGATCTGGGCCAAGCCTGCCGCCAGATTGACGGTGGTGGTGGTCTTGCCGACGCCACCTTTCTGATTTGCAACGCAGAAGATTTTGGCCATGGATGATTGTGGCATCAGCGTGGCTTGATCCAGACGAGGCAGCGCCGTGCATCCAGGCCCGGAACCGACAGTTGTTCCACGTGAAACACATCCACGTCAGCGGGTAGGGCGGTCAGCTCCTGCGCCGGGTGCTGGCCCTTCATCGCCAGCCAGATCGCGCCGGGCTTGAGGTGCTGGCGGGTCAGGGTGGTGAAGTCGAGCAGGGAGGCGAAGGCGCGCGAGGTGATGAGATCGAAGGCCGGGACCTTCAGCTCCTCGACCCGCGCGTGGACGCCGTGCAGGTTTGGCAAGCGCAGCTCGACGGCCACTTGCTGGATGAATCCGGCCTTCTTGCCCACGGCATCCACGCAAGTCACGTCGATCTGCGGATCGCAGATTGCGACGACCACGCCCGGCAGGCCGCCGCCGCTACCCACGTCCATGAGCCGTAGCGGCTCGCCCTCGGCATGGCGTCTCAGCGCGGGAACCAGGCTCAGGCTGTCCACCAGATGCTGGGTCAGCATGGCTTGAGGGTCGCGCACGGCGGTCAGGTTGTAGACCTTGTTCCACTTCTGGATCAGGGCCAGATAGGCCAGCAGCTGCTCGACCTGGGCGTCGGATAGGTTCAGGCCCAGCTGGGTCGCGGCGCTGACGAGCGCCGCCTTGAAGTCAGGCTGCATCCACGAATCCCTTGAAGCGGCCCTTCTTGAGGTGCACCAGCAGCAGCGAAATGGCCGCCGGCGTCACGCCGGAAATCCGCGAAGCCTGGCCCAGGGTCTCGGGCCGGTGCTTGTCCAGCTTCTGCCGCACTTCGAAGGAGAGGGCGGTGACCTGGCCGTAGTCCAGCTCGGCGGGCAGCTTCAGGTGCTCGAAATGGGCGGCTCGCGCCACATCGTCGAGCTGCTTGCTGATGTAGCCGGCGTACTTGGTGCTGATCTCGATCTGCTCGATCACGGCGTCCGCCAGGCCTTCGCCCAGCTCTTCGGCGAGGGACTCGCGCGAGACGCCGGCCGTCGGCTTGGCGATGGACGCCACTTCGGCGATCGTGTTGAACTCCACCCCGGGCCGGCGCAGCAGCTCGATCAGGTTGTATTCGCGCTCCAAAGCCTTGCCGACCAGGCGCTCGGCGTCGGCCGCCGGCAGTGTGCCGGGGTGCACCCAGGTCGACCTTAGTTTCTCTGTTTCACGTGAAACAGCGTCGCGCTTGCGGTTGAAACTGTCCCAGCGAGCGTCATCCACCAGCCCCATGGCGCGACCGGCGTCGGTCAGGCGCAAGTCGGCGTTGTCCTCGCGCAGCTGCAAGCGGAACTCGGCGCGGCTGGTGAACATGCGGTAGGGCTCGGTCACGCCCTTGGTGATAAGGTCGTCGACGAGCACGCCGAGATAGGCTTGGTCGCGCGCCGGCAGCCAGGGCGCTTCGCCCTTGACCTGAAGCGCGGCGTTCAGACCCGCGAACAGTCCTTGGGCTGCGGCCTCTTCATAGCCCGTGGTGCCATTGATCTGGCCGGCGAAGAACAGGCCGCCGATGGCGCGGGTCTCGAAGCTGGACTTCAGCTCGCGCGGGTCGAAGTAGTCGTACTCGATCGCATAGCCGGGACGCAAGATGTGGGCGTTCTCCAGACCGGGGATCGAGCGCACGGCGGCGATCTGGATGTCGAAAGGCAGGGAGGTCGAGATGCCGTTCGGGTAGAACTCGTGCGTCGTCAGGCCTTCGGGTTCGAGGAAGATCTGGTGGCTGTCCTTGTCGGCGAAGCGGTTGACCTTGTCCTCGATGCTTGGGCAATAGCGCGGACCCACGCCCTCGATCACACCGGTGAACATGGGGCTGCGGTCGAAGCCCGAGCGGATGATCTCATGCGTGCGTGCATTGGTGTGCGTGATCCAGCACGGCAGCTGCTGCGGGTGCTCGATGCCTTGGCCCATGAAGCTGAACACCGGCACCGGGTCGAGGTCGCCCGGCTGCTCCTCGCATTTGGAGAAGTCGATGGACCGGCCGTCGATTCGCGGAGGCGTTCCCGTCTTGAGTCGGCCTTGAGGGAGCTTGAGTTCCTTGAGGCGGCCGGACAGCGAGACCGCCGGCGGGTCACCTGCGCGCCCAGCCGAGTAGTTCTCCAGGCCGACATGGATGCGGCCATCGAGGAAGGTGCCCGCCGTCAGGACAACGGCGCGCGAACGGAAGCGCAGGCCCATCTGCGTCACGGCGCCGACGACCCGGTCGCCCTCGACCATCAGGTCGTCCACCGCCTGCTGGAACAGCCACAGATTCGGCTGGTTCTCCAGCATGCGGCGGATCGCGGCCTTGTAGAGCACGCGGTCGGCCTGGGCGCGGGTGGCGCGAACGGCCGGGCCCTTGGAGCCGTTGAGAATGCGGAATTGAATGCCGGCCTCGTCCGTGGCCAGGGCCATGGCGCCGCCCAGCGCGTCCACTTCCTTGACCAGGTGGCCCTTGCCGATGCCGCCGATCGACGGGTTGCAACTCATCTGCCCCAGCGTCTCGATGTTGTGGGTCAGCAGCAGGGTCTTGCAGCCCATGCGAGCACTGGCCAGCGCGGCCTCGGTGCCGGCATGGCCGCCGCCGACGACGATGACATCGAATTCCTGTGAAAAGAGCATGAAGAGCCTGACGACTTGTTGAAGCGGGCAAACCCTGAATTTTAACGGCGACCTGTGGATAAGTCACGAGAGAATGCGGACATGCAATGTCGTCCCCACTGCGCCGCCTGCTGCATCGCCCCGTCCATCAGTTCGCCCATTCCGGGCATGCCGCTGGTGAATGGCATTTCCAAGCCCGCCGGTGTGCGCTGCATCCAGCTGGACGAGCAGGACCGCTGCAAGCTCTTCGGCCGGCCGGAACGCCCGACGGTTTGCGGCTCGCTTCAACCCAGTGCCGACATGTGCGGCGACAGTCGCGAGCAGGCGATGCTTTGGCTGAGTGGGTTGGACGCGGCCACGCGTCCAGGCTGCTAGGCCTGCACGCTACGCAGATCCTGAGACACCTTGCCTGCCTGCAGCGCGATCACGCGCTGTGCGCTGGCAATGGTTTCCGGGCGGTGCGCGATGACGATCCGGGTGATGGCGAGCTGGCGCAGTGAGGCATTGACCAGGCGCTCCTTGTCCACATCCAGGGCGCTGGTGGCCTCGTCGAGGAAGAGGTAGTGCGGCCTCTTGTAGAGCGCGCGGGCAAGCAAGATGCGCTGGCGCTGGCCGCCCGAGAGGCTGGAGCCCATGTCGCCGATCAGGCTTTGGTAGGCCATGGGCATGGCGGCGATGTCTTCGTCCACGCAGGCGCGCCGGGCGCATTCGGCGATCCACTCGGGGTCGGCGTGCGGATCGAAGAAGCTGATGTTGTCAGCAATTGAACCGGCGAAGAGCTGGTCGTCCTGCATGACCGTGCCGATGCGGGCACGCCAGCTCGCGAGGCCCAGGCGCTCCAGCGCGCGGCCGCCGACGCGAATCTCGCCGTCGTGCGGTGAATGGATGCCCAGCAGCAGCTTGAGGAGGGTGGTCTTGCCGCAGCCCGAGGGGCCTACGACGGCCACCGACTCGCCCGGCTCGACGGCGAAGCTGCAGCCTGCGATGACCTCGGGCTCGCCATCGGCATAGCGAAAGCGCAGGCCGGCGATCTCGAGCCGCTCCGGAGCCGCGGACGCAGCTGAGGACAGATCATCCAGCTGCTCGGGTTCGCTCAGCACGATATCTGCCAGCCGCTCGCCCGAAAGCCTCAGCATGCGCAACTCCACGAGCTTGTCGATCAGGCCTGCGAGCCGGGTGCTGAATTGCTCCTTGTAGGCCAGGAACGCGAACAGCATGCCGACCGAGATCTGCCGGTCCAGCACCAGGGCCGCGCCCATCCAGACGATGGCAACGCGTTCCAGGCCGAAGAGCAGCTTGTTGGCCACGCCCATGCCGAGTTCGAGCTTCTTGGCCGAGATGCCGGCATTCATCTGCTCGACCACGAGATTGCTGAAACGGGCGGCGCGTGACGCCTGCGCATTGAAGAGCTTGATGGCCTGGGCGCCACGCAGGGATTCGAGGAAGTGGCCGTTCTGCCGCGCCTCGTGGATCAACTGCTCCTCGGTGGCGATGCGCAAGGGCTTGAAGAAGGCGGCGCGCAGGCCGGCATAAGCCGCCACGGCCAGCAGGGCGACGCTGGCCAGGCGGGGGCTGTAGATCCACATCATCAGCAGCGTCAGCAGCACCATCACGCCGTCGAGCATGGCCTCGGCAAAGCGTGTGGACAGCGTGCGCTGGATCTGCTGGATGCTGGAGAAGCGCGAGAACACATCGCCGACATGGCGCTTCTCGAACCAGGCCAGGGGCAGCCTCAGCAGGTGCGCGAAGACCTGGGTCAGCCACTGCAGATTGAGCGTGCTGGACACGTACATCACTGACCAGGAGCGCAGCAGGCCCACGCCGACCTGCAGCAACACCAGCAGGCCAAAGCCCAGGCCCAGGGTCAGGAGCAGGTCGCGGTCGGCGCTCACGATGACGCCGTCGACGGTCCACTGCAGCAAGAACGGTGAGAGCAGGTTGAGCAGCTCCAGGCCCAGTGCCAGGGCCAGGATCTGCGCCACCGAGCGCTTGAGGCCGGTGACCTTGCCAAGCAGCTGGCGCCAGCGTAACGGTGGCCGCTGCGCCAGGGTGGTGAAGCCAGGGCCGGGCTGCAGTTCGAGAGCCACGCCGGTGAAGTGCCGGGAGAGTTCGTCGAGGCCAATCTCGCGCCGGCCCCGGGCCGGATCGTGCAGCACGGCGCTGCTGCCGCGGACCTCGACCAGCACGACGAAATGATTGAAGTCCCAGTGCAAGATGGCCGGCAGGCGCAGCTGCTGCAGCTGTGCCGGCTCGGCGCGCAGGCCGCGCGCGACCAAGCCGATGCTGCCCGCCATGCGAACGAGCTCGGCCATGGTCGTGCCCTTGAGCGAGATCGAGAAGCGAGAGCGGGCCTCGCGCAGGTCCATGTGTGCGCCCAAGCTCGACGCCACCATCGCCAGGCAGGCCAGGCCGCATTCGGCGGCCTCGGTTTGAAGAATCAGCGGTAGGGTGGGGCGCCATTGCCAGCCCAGGCTCAGGCGGGCGAGCAGATCAGACACGGCGGGCCAGCCCCAGCAACGGTTCGAAGATCCATTCGATCAGGCGTCGGCGCTCGAGCAGCACGTCCGCATCGAGCTGCATGCCGGCGGCCAGCGCCTGCGGCTCGCCGTAGGCCTGCACGCTTTGCGCGTCCAGCGCCACGGTGATGCGGTAGAGCGGCTCGCCGGTGCTGGTGCTGAGCGGCAGATTCAGGGCGGCGATCTCACCGGCGGCCAGCGGCGTGCGCGCCACTTGGAGCACGAGGCCGCGCTGCTGGCCGAATTTTTCGAAAGGGAATGCCTGGTAGCGCAGCAAGACGGCCTGCTGGGCCTTCAAAAAGCCCACGGCGCTTGAAGGCGCGTAGAGCTGGGCCTGCATGCGCGTGTCCGCGGGCAGGACATTGGCCAGCAGGGCGTTGGAGGCCACACTCTGGCCGGGATCTGCCTGCAGGCTCGCGATCACACCGTCGCTCGGGGCGCGCAGGACGAGGCGGCGGCGGCCTTCGGTTTCCAGGCCTTTGCGGCGCAACTCGGCCAGATCGCGGGCGAGCTCGCCTTGCTTGACTTCGTTTTTCAGCGGCAGTTCGGCCAGCTGTGCGTCGACGTCCAGCTGCTCCCGACTCAGGCTTTCGAGTTGGCGCTGCAGGGCCTTGGCGTTGGCTTGAAGGCCGAGCAATTCCTCGCGCTTGGTTTGCAGTTGTGCGGCGGAGATGAACTGGTCTCGCGCCAGATTCTCAAAGCGCTGCAAGGCCTGCTTGGCAAGGACCAGGCGCTCGGCCTGCAAGTCGATTTCCGCCTTGGCGGCCAGTTGTTCGCGCTGCAGGCCCAGGCGCCGCTCCCCGAGCGCCCGGCCCTGGGCCTGCATGAGCTGGTGTTGTTGATCGGCCGTTCCTTGCAGGCTCTGCTCTTGCAACACCAGATTTTGTGCGATGCCCTCGACAGATTGGCTGGCACTGTCCAGCGCAAGCACGAAGAGGACATCGCCTGCACGAACTTGCTGACCCTCGGCCACGCGGCGTTCGATCACCGTTGCTGCTTGTGGACTGGCCACTCGCAGCACACCGCGGTCGGGCACCAGGAAGCCCGCCACGCGCGCTTTACGCGTGTACTCGCCCAGGCACAGGAACACCAGGACGGCGGCCACGGCGCACAGCGCGAACCACCCCGTGAGCCGCAGCGAAAGCGGCTGTACGAGCTGAATGGAACCCAGCCAGGCCTGCTGACGGCCGGCCAGCGCTTCGCGGCGAAAGAGCATCGGCTTGGTGGCGGGACAAGCGCCCGCGCGGGATCAGGTCGTCGCGGGGGTGGCGGGGGTGGCGGCAGCGGCCGTGGTGCCGTCGGGAGGGGGGACGTCCCAGCCGCCGCGGGGGGCAGCGCCGCCCGCCTGGGCAAGCTGTTCCGGGGTCAGTTCGACGGGCTTGGTCTCGGGGGTGGTGGGGGTGTTCATATGGGATTCCGTGCAGTGAATTGAAGTAGGCACGGTTCGCATTCGAACAGGCTTGCGCCTGCGTAGACAGTGTCAACTCTTACAGGGTGCGGTCCGGGAAAACTACTTAGCGGATCAGTCCCAGTCTGAGCGCCTTGAGGACCGCCTGGTGCTTGCTGGCGCAGTCGAGTTTGCGCATGGCGTTGCCGATATGCAGGACAGCCGTCCGCTCGGTGATGCCCAGAATGCCGCCGACTTCCCAAGCGGTCTTGCCGTCCATCGTCCAGCGCAGGCATTCCAGTTCGCGTGGAGACAGTCGCGCGTGGATGGTCGAGGCATCCTGCTCCTTGGGCATGATGACGCGCCAGGCGGCTTCCTGGGCGTAGACGGCAAAGAGCTGCAGGTCTGCCACCATGCGCGTCAAGGCCACGGTGTCGTTGGTGGGCAAAGGCTGGGAGCGATCGACGCCGATCAGGAAATGCCTGCCTTCGGGCAGGTGCAAGGCCATGCAGACGCCCGAGCGATAGCCGAACTGCGCCTGCTCTTCCCATAGATTGCCGAGCCCCCGTTTGACGTAGGTGTCCTGGCCCCAGACGATGGGCACGCTGTGGCGCTTGCAATGCTGCATGACCGGATCGACGCGCCAGACGTTTCGGTCGTTGAAGTAGTCGTGCCAGGCCAAAGGCGTGTTGTCGACCGTGTCGAACTCCGACTCCGTGACGGAGTGGTCGAACACGGCGGTGGCCGAGACGGTTTCGAAGCCGAGACCCTGGGCGAAGCGGACGATCTCGCTCCTGAATTCCTCACGATTCTTGGCTCCGAGTACCGATTGAAATGCCGGTTGCAGCATCGGAACGATTCCTGCGTATCAGCCTGCTACCCCTGTTTTCGGGGCCTTGGGCCGCACATCCCTGACAAGGTTTACAGCTGTTTTGCCGAAGCAGATTTCAGCACAGTATGGCCAGGCAAAACATCTTTGATGCATATGCCCGCACCCCTAATGTTCATCGGTGAAAAATATGCCCCCAGCCTGGATCGTGTATGCGTGGCCCCGTGTCTTGTGCGAAACCCACCAGTTGCCGCAATGGCAGTTCACGCACCTGAGCACCCAGGTGCTGATGTACGGCGATGCTGAGCATCCCGCCCTGGGCCAGACCGTGTGGCAGCGCGAGGACGAGCTCGGACGTGCCGTCGGCGTGGCCTGGGATTGGATGGGCATGCCCGAAGGGATCGTGGCCATGGTCGATCCCTTGTGCCTGATCACGAACCTGCAATTCGTCAGCGTCGACGGTGAAGTGCTCGCCCCGCTGGAATCCGTCCGCCAGCTCAACGAGATCGTTCACGCCTTGCCTTGGCAGGACGAAGTGCAGCGCGCGCTGGCCTTGCCGCATTGATCAGCGCGCCGCTGCAACGCGCATCGAGCGGGCCACGTAGGCCAGGCCCAGCACGGTCAACACGACGGCCGTGATCACGCCGGGCACGAGCTGGCTCGCGAGAAGTTCGTCGCCGCGCAGCACGCGGTTCATCAGCAGGCTCTGCGACAGGCCCGGCACCCAGTAGTACCAGGGCGCGTCTCCGCCCGGGTTGAAGACCGGAATCACGGCCGAGAGCGAGACCGCCGTGAGCACGAGCGTGGAGCCGGCCTGCGCTTCCTTGTAGGTTTTGGAGCGGATGGCCATGGCCATCAGCAGTGCGCCCAGGCCGGTGGCCAGCGGCAGCTGCAGCAGCCAGAAGATCGCCGCCTCGTGCAGGCCGAAGCGAAACATGGCTTGAAGGCTGTCGCTCTTGATCAGCCATTGGGCCGGGATGAAGCCGAGTGCCGAGAGCAGGGCCACGGCCATGCCCAGGAGCGCCACCGCGCCCCACTTGCCCGCCACCAGCGCACCGTGCGAGACGGGGTTGGTCAGCAGCGGCTCCAGCGAACCGCGCTCACGTTCGCCGGCCGTGCTGTCCAGCGAAGCCGTCAGTGCGCCGTAGAGCACGGCCATGATGACGAACATCGGGATCATGCCGGTGAGCGCCGCGGCCCGGGCTTGCGAGTTGGCGAGGTCGAACTCCTGAATCTCGAGTTGCTGCGTGGCACTGCCCGGGACGCCGCGCCAGGCCAGGGCAAGCATGGCGCGTTCGTGTGCAAAGCCGTCCAGTGCGGATCGGATCGCGCGGCTTGCAGCGCGTGCCCGGGTGTTGGAGCTGTCGACGACGATGGTCAGCTGCGGCGTGCTGCCGTTCTGCAAGTCTTCCTCGAAGCCCTTGGGCACGACCACCACCGGGTCGCTGAGCTTGCTCGTGTGCAGCTGCGCCTCGTAGTCGGCGGGCGCGGGTTTGATCGTGTAAGTCTGGCGTTCGAGGTAGTTTCGCAGTCTCGGTGCGTTCTCGATGCCGGTGATGACGATCTCGCGCTGCTCCGCCTGGTTTTCCAGCGAGGCGATCAGACCGGAGAGGCCCGAGAGCATCAGTGGCCCCATCAGCACGGCAGGCACGAGCAGGCGCATCAAGGTGCGGCGGTCGCGCAGGGCGTCCGTCACTTCCTTCCTGAGCACGATGAGAAAGTCGCGGAAGTTCATGCCTGTTCCTCCTGGGGCTTGAAGGCGAGCTTGACGAAGGCGTCCTCGAAGCGGGTCTCGCCGGTCATGGTGAGCAGTTCCCGCACCGAGCCGGTGGCCACGCTGCGGCCATGCGAGACCACGGTCACGCTGTCGCAGAGCTGCTCCACCTCCTGCATGATGTGCGTGGAAAAGACGATGCACTTGGCGCCCCCCGCCGGCGAGCAGAGGAAGCGCAGAGCCTCGCGCAGCGAGCGCGTGGCCAGCACGTCCAGGCCGTTGGTCGGTTCGTCGAGCACGATATTGGCCGGGTCGTGCACGAGCGCGCGGGCCAGGGCCGTCTTCATGCGCTCGCCCTGGCTGAAGCCGTCGGCACGGCGCTCGAGGATGCTCTTCATGTCGAGCAGCTCTGCCAGCTTCTCAGCACGGGCGTTCGCGGCGTCTTCCTCCATGCCCTGCAAGCGGCCGTAGTAGACGACGTTCTCGCGCGCGCTGAGCCGCGGATACAGGCCGTGCGCATCGCCGAGGATGCCCATGCGAGCCAGGGCCTGGCGCGGTTGCTGGCGGACGTCGATGCCGTCCACACTGATCGTGCCGGCGTCGGGCACGATCAGCCCGGCCAGCATGCGCAGCGAGGTGGTCTTGCCGGCCCCGTTGGGGCCCAGCAGGCCGGTGATGCGGCCGTTCTCAGCATTCACGCTCACGTCGGCCACGGCCTGCACGACCTTCTTGGGGCTGCGCTTGAGCAAGGACCCGCCGCCACCGCTGACGAAGCGCTTGCTCAGGTGTTCGAACCGGATCATGGCTGGCCTTTCTTTGCGTCGTTCTGCGTGCCGGGCTTGTCCAGCTCCGGCGGCAGCCAGGGCAGGGGCCGCGGGATCTTCACGGCGCAGGCGGCATCCTGGGGCAGGGCCTGGCCATCGGTCTTGGCGTCGATGAAGCGAAAGATCAGCTCGGCGACGCAAGGCACGCCCATCACCCCGTGGCCGGACTCGGGCACGACGACGTGCTGCACGAGGCTTGCATTCGTCGCACCCAGGGCCTTGGCCATGCGCTCGGCGTGACGCGGGGGCGTCACCGGATCCGCGCCGCCGCTGAGCAGCAGCACGGGCGAGGGGGACGGCGGCACGGTATAGAAGGCCGCAGGCACGTCGCCGCGAGGCCAGTTGCGGCAGATCCGCTCATACCCTTCCGCGAAGCTCCTGCCGAAGTCCGTGGAGCCCGCTCCTGGCTGACCCATGCGCGGCACGTCCTCGGCACAGACGACCGAGAAATGCATGCCTTCGCTGATCTTCGTTTTCCTGGAGGAGCCCACGCTTGCACCGATGGCCATCAAGGGGCCGAATCGGCCTTGCGAAGCCTCGTGGATGGCGGCGGGCAGCAAGGCGGCGGCGGCCGGACCGTACAGCGGACTGCGCACGAGACTCAGCAGCGAGTAACGGCCGATCTCGACGGACTCCGACGCGCCCGTCAAGGGATGCATCAGGTTGACCTGGCGCGGCAGCGAAGCCAGCAGGCCCTGCCACTCGTCACGCAGCTTCGGGTAGCGCGCGGCGCACGCCTTGTCGGCCTCGCAGCCCTTGAACATGGCGTCGAGCGCGGCCTGGTTGTCGGCCGAAAAGCTCTCGGGCAGGACCATGTCGGGCGGGGCCACGCCGTCGATGACGGTGCGGCGCACGTGGCTCGGAAACTGGCGCAGGTATTCCAGCGCCGCGCGTGTGCCGTAGGAGCCGCCGATCACGTTCCACTGTTCGGCGCCGAGCTGCTCGCGCACGGCGTCCATGTCCTGCATGGCGATCGTCGTCGTGAACATGCGCAGGTCGCCGTAGGGCAGCGACTGCAGCGCTTGCCGGCAGGCGTCGAACACTTCGAACTGGCGGTTGCGACCCATGGTCTTGGCGAGGCTCTCGCGGTCTTCGTCGGGGCATTGCAGCGGTGCCGACAGGCCGGTGCCGCGCTGGTCCACGAAGACGAGGTCGCGGCGATTGTTCAGCCGTGCGAGCCGGTCCATGACGACCGAGGCGATGTTGATTGAGCTCTGGCCCGGGCCGCCCGCGATGAAGAGCACGGGGTCTGGCTGCTTGTTGCGCGCCATCGCGGGCACGACGATGTAATGGATCTCGATCTGCGTGCCCTGCGGCTTGGCCGGATCGAGCGGACGCTGCACGGATCCGCACTGCACCTCGGTCTCCATGCCGGGCACGCGGCAGGCCTTGAGCGGGCCGGCTTGTGCAGCCCCTGCGATGAGCATCGACGATGCAAGAAGACCCAAGCGGTATCGAAATCGCATTCCCGTCCCCTCCAAGAACTGGGGCGGATTATGCGCAGGCCAAGCCGGTCTTACTGCGACAAATCCTAGGGAACTTCGCGACGTCCGAACATGCCCCAGCCCTCCATGCTCATGACTGTCTCGTCACGCTGATTGCGCACCTCCCACATCGAGCGCACAAGGCCGAGCTGCGGGCGCGAGCGGCTGGGTTTGGTTTCCAGCACCGTCATGCTTGCACGCAAGGTGTCGCCCGGTCGCACGGGCTTGAGCCAGCGGATGTTGTCGATGCCAGGCGAGCCCTGGCTGGTGGAGGCCAGCAGATAGCCGTCGCACATCAGGCGCATGAGCATCGCGCAGGTGTGCCAGCCGCTGACCGAGAGACCGCCGAGCACGGAGGCGTTGGCGGCCTCCTCGTCCAGATGCAGCGGCTGCGGGTCGTAGGCTCGTGCAAAGGTCAGGCCCTCCTCGCGGTCCACCAGGCGTTCGCCCAGCTCGAACACCCGGCCAACGTGGAAGTCTTCGAATGCATAGGTCGTCATGCCAGCCATGATATTTGCGCAGCGGCAAGACCCCTGACTGGCGTCGGCGTTGCACTTGGCCTATCGTCGCCCGCTTCTACCCACTTCAGGAGTGACCATGAAGCTCTATTACAGCCCCGGCGCCTGTTCGCTGTCCCCGCACATCGTCTTGCGCGAAGCGGGTCTGCCCTTCCAGCTCGAATTGGCCAGCACCAAGACGCACAAGCTCAAGGACGGCACCGACTACTACAGCATCAACAGCAAGGGCTATGTGCCCCTGCTCGAACTCGACGACGGACAGCGCCTCTCCGAAGGCCCGGCCATCGTGCAATACATCGCCGATCAGGTACCCGCCAAGCAGCTCGCACCGGCCAACGGCAGCATGCAGCGCTACCGCCTGCAGGAATGGCTCAACTTCATCACCAGCGAGCTGCACAAGGGCTTCTCGCCGCTGTTCAACCCGGCCATGCCTGATGAGGCCAAGGCCATCTACCGAGCCAAGCTGCAAGAACGCTTCAAGTGGGTGGACCAACAGCTGCAAGGCCGCAGTTACCTGATGGGCGAGCACTTCACGGTGGCCGACGCCTACCTGTTCACGGTCGCCAACTGGGCGCCGCATGTTGCCGTGGACCTGAGCGGCCTGGCCACCTTCGCCGCTTGGCGCGAACGCGTTCGAGCACGGCCCTCGGTGCAGGCCGCGCTCGAAGCCGAAGGCCTCGTGAAGTAAGGGACCGCGGCCTCAGCCCTTGATCACGGACTCGCAGGTGGCGCGCTGCTTGTCGGCGGCGTCCACCTTCGCGCACACGCCGGCGAGCTGGGTCTTCAGGCGGCCGATTGCCGCGGCGTTCTTGCCGTCGGCGTTCCACTTCTGCAGCTCGCTGCCAACCTTGAGTAGTGAGCGGGCGCTGCGCTCGTAGAAGGCGCTCTTGTCGGACGCGGCCTCCTTGAAGAGCTGGCTGGCAGCCTTCTCGATGCGCACGCTGTCCTGCGGCGCCAGGTTCACCAGCGCGCTCACATAGGTCGAGCCCCACTGCAGCCGCGTAGCCGGACCCTCGGCCTTGTTGAAGGCCTCCTCATACCAGCGCAGGGCCTCGTCCTTGCGGCCTTGCTTGCGGGCGTTGCCGGCGAGGTAGTTCATCAGGTAGAAGGGCGAGTGGCTCTTGGCCAGGTTGGTCTTGAGCAGCTCGTCGCTATCCTTCCAGAGACCGGCCTTGCCCAGGGTGGCGGCGGCCGAGGTGATGCAGGCCTGGCGCTCGTAGCCGTCGGTGATCTCGCGGTCGAGGCGGGCGGCGGTATCGCGCACGTCCTGCACCAGCGCGGTGGGCAGCTTGGGCTGCAGCGCTGTCTTGTCCTGATCGAGGCGGGCCAGGTCCACGCGCGACTCCAGCGCCGTGAGGCGGTCGGCGCGTGACAGCGTGGCGTCGTTCTCCAGGCGTTTGAGGGCGTTGTCAAACTCGCCCGCGAGCTTGGTGCGTGCGGCGCCAGCTTCAGGCGCCAGGCTCAGCACGATCTCGCCGGCGCCATTGGTCAGCACATCCATCTGGGCGCGCGACTGCGTGGGGTCGGCCAGCACGGCCGACACGCGCTGGGCCAGCGCCGCGTCGGGCTTGACGCCCTTGCCTTCGTCGCTGGCGGCCAGCGCCTTCAGGTACAGGCGCGTCGTCACTTCCTCGTCCACACCCTTGCTGGCCACGGCCAGCTGCACGAGCAGGCCAGGCACTTCCTGCGGCGGCACGAGCTGCTGCTCATCGGTCTCCCAGGAGTAGAAGGCCAGCAGGCGCCATTCATTGGCGCTGAGCTTCTTGCCGGCACGGGCGTCGGCCAGCACGCCCTTCACGGGGCGGCCGCCGGCCAGGCCCATCTGCATCACCTTGACGACCTGAGGTGCGTCAATCTCACCGGGCAGGCGGGTCAGCTCGGCACCCTCGGTGTTGAACATGATCATGGTCGGGTAGCCACGCACCTTGAAGCGGTTGCCGAGCTTCTGTGCCCCGGGCGCGTCGCCGTCGATATGCACGGCCACGAAGGCGCGGCTCTGCTCGATGAAGTCCTGACGGTTGAACAGTGTGGCCTTGAGCTGGTTGCAGGGCGGGCACCATTTGGCGCCCCAATACAGCAGCAGCGGCTTCTTCTCGGCGCGGGCCTGGGCGAAGGCCTTCTCGATGTCGGCATCGGCACCGGCTTCTTGCCAGGCCACGGCACTGGCGGCGGCGGTGGCCACGGCCTGAGCGGATTGCGGGCTCAGCGCGCCCAGGGGGGCCAGCAGTGCCAAGGAGAGCAGCAGGGGAGCTTTCATGGAAGGGGAGCCTCTTGGAGGAAAGCGTCGATTTTGCCGGCTCGAGGAGAAGTCGGCCGAAAGCCATGTCGACATGAAAAAAGGGGCGTTTGCGCGCCCCGTTGCGGGATGAGCCCAGGCGGCTCGGATCACTTGAACTGATAGCTGCCGGAGACCGTGAAGTAGCGACCCAGACCGTTGTGCAGGCCGGGCCGCTGCGACGGGGATCCGGCTGGCCTGGCAGCGAGGCGCTTGTTGCTGATCACCGACGGCGACCGAAAGCTTCCCGTGCCAAAAGCAAAAAGCCCCCAGGCGCCTGCGGCGGCCTGGGGGCCTCTGTTGGAGCTGAAGAGCCCGGGGGCTCGGTCGGCTTAGCGGTCCTTGTTGACGAAGCCGGCCAGGTTGTTGGCGACCGTCGAGTTGCCCAGCATGTAGACCGTGTACACACCCTGGTTCTGAACGTTGAACGGCGACTGGCTGAAGATGTCGGTGACCGCGTTCGAAGATTTGACTTCGAGGAAGGACGACGTGCCGCTGCCCGCAACGATCTGCGCTGGCGTCGAGGCCGTGCCCGGGGCGACGTTGGTGGCGATGGCTCCATAGTCCAGCTGCATGCTCTCGGTCAGGCCGTCGGCGGCGCCGTTGAGCAGGCGGATCTTGGCGTAGCCGGCGAGCGGCAGGCGGTTGTCATCGGAGATGATCGAGACCTGCGGTGCGCTCGCGGTGCCCCAGACCAGGACGGTGTAGTCGCTGCCGGCGGACAGGGCCGGCGTCTGCGCTGCCATCGGCACGCCGTTGAGCGTGAGATTGATGGCGTCGTTCGTGGCGGGCACGATGTAGTAGTAGCCGACCGGAGCAGCGCTGCCGGAGTTCAGCAGGGTCGTGCCGGAGCGGGTGGAGACCAGGGCCGTGTTGACGCCGGGTGCACCCACCACCGAGTCGATCACGCGCACGCGAGCATTGTTGGCACTGTAGGCGCTGACAGCGGCGGTCTGCACCACGCTCATGGCGTTGACGAGCACGCCACCGGCCGTGGGCGTGATGATCAGGGTGTTCACGCTGGCGCTGCCGACCGTGAAGCCGTCGAAGTCCAGGCGCACGTCGGTGTTGACGTCGGTGCTGGCCGCGCCGGTCACGCGCACGTGATAGGTGCCCGAGGCGATCTGCAGGTAGCCGCTGCCCGCGCCGCCGATCACGCCGCTGGCGAAGGCTGCCGCGCCGACCGCCGGGGCGCCGGTGGTCAGGTAGACGTTGACCGCGCCGGCATCAGGGGCGAGGTTGAGCACCAGCACCTTGGCGAGGTTGGCCGCTGGAGCCGGTTCCATTTCCTGCAGCAGGGCCGTGCGCATGGCATTGGGCCAGCCGTAGGCGATCAGGCTGTACTTGGCGCCGCCGGCCAGGGTGGGCGTGGTCTGGATGACCGTCGTGCCGCCGGAGATCACCTGGCTGGCCGTGGCGGTCGTGTCCACAGAGGAATAGCTACCCGCCGTACCGTACGCCACGCCGGTCGCCAGGCTGGTGCTGTTGACCGTCAGATCCAGCGAGTTGTAGCCCGCGCTGGCGTTGATGAGGCGGATATCGGCCTTGGTGGTCGTACCACTGCCACCGCAGGCGCCCAACAGGGCAGCCGAGGCGACGGCGACGATGGCCGCAGCCCATTTCAGGAATCGCATGAATCACTCCAAGAAGTCGGCGCCAATGCGCCTGTTGCGCGCGGATTGTAGGGCTGGCGGCGCAGGACCCCTTGTAGGGCCTGCCTGCTTGTGGTGAAGAATCTTTGCTGCTCTGATGCCTGTCATGAGCTTTCCCCACTTGCTGAGCCCCCTGGACCTCGGCTTCACCACTCTCAGAAACCGCAGCCTCATGGGCTCCATGCACACGGGGCTGGAGGATTCGCGGCGGCAGTTCGAGCGGCTCGCAGCCTACTTCGCCGAGCGCGCCGCTGGCGAAGTCGGCCTGATCGTCACGGGCGGCTTCGCGCCCAATATAGAAGGCTGGGCCAAGCCCTTTGCCGGCACGCTGGCCACCTCGGGTGCCGCCAGGCGGCATCGCACGATCACGAATGCCGTGCATGCCGAGGGCGGCAAAATCGCGCTGCAGATCCTGCACACGGGACGATATGGGTATCACCCCTTGTGCGTGGCGCCCTCCGCCCTGCGGTCGCCGATCTCCCCCTTCAAGCCGCGAGAACTCTCCGCGCGTGGCATCGAGCGCCAGATCCGTGCCTTCGTGCGCTGCGCCCGGCTGGCCCGCGAGGCGGGCTACGACGGGGTCGAGGTCATGGGCTCCGAGGGTTACTTCATCAACCAGTTCCTGGTCGCCCACACCAACCAGCGCCAGGACGAATGGGGTGGCTCCTATGCGAACCGCATGCGCCTGCCGCTCGAGATCCTGGCTCGCATGCGCGAGGCCGTGGGGCCGGACTTCATCATCATCTACCGCCTCTCCATGATTGACCTCATCCCGAGTGGCAGCAGCTGGGATGAGGTCGTGCAGCTCGGCAAAGCCGTGGCCCGCGGCGGCGCGACACTGATCAACACCGGCATCGGCTGGCACGAGGCCCGCGTGCCGACCATCGCCACCAGCGTGCCGCGCGCCGGCTTCACCTGGCTGACTGCCAAGCTGCGCGCCGAGTTCAAGGCCGAAGGCATCACCACGCCCTTGATCACGAGCAACCGCATCAACACGCCTGAGGTGGCCGAGGAGGTGCTGGCGCGCGGCGATGCCGACATGGTCTCCATGGCCCGCCCGCTGCTTGCCGATGCCGCCTTCATGAAGAAGGCGCGCGAGCAGCAGGCCGACGAGATCAACACCTGCATTGCCTGCAACCAGGCCTGCCTGGACCACGTGTTCGAGCAAAAGACCGCGAGCTGCCTCGTCAATCCGCGCGCCTCGCACGAAACCGAGATGCGCGTGGTGCGCATCCAGGGTCGCGCCCGACGGGTGGCCGTCGTCGGCGCCGGTCCAGCCGGGCTCGCGGCCGCCACCACGCTGGCCGAGCGCGGCCACGAGGTCCATCTCTTCGACAGCGCGGCAGAGATCGGCGGGCAGTTCAATATGGCGCGGCGCATCCCGGGCAAGGAGGAGTTCGCCGAGACGCTGCGCTACTTCCGCCGCCGCATCGAACGTACTGGCGTGCAGCTGCAGCTCAACCGGCGCGCTGCTGCCTCGGATCTGGTCGACTTCGACGAGGTCTTGCTCGCCACCGGCGTTACGCCGCGTAATCCGCGCATTAAGGGCCAGGACGATCCCGCGCTCGCTGGCCGAGTGCTGTCCTATGTGGACGTGTTGGCCCGGCGCTCGCGAGTCGGCCAGCGCGTGGCCATCGTCGGCGCCGGCGGCATCGGCTTCGACATGGCGGAGTTCCTGACCGAACCCCACTCGCCGGCCCTGGACCTGCCTGCATGGCAGCGCGAATGGGGCGTGGCTGACCCGGCTGAGGTGCGTGGTGGCGTGTGCCCGGCCCAGCCCGCCGCGCCGGCTCGCCAAGTGACGCTGCTGCAACGCAAATCCGGCAAACCCGGCGCCGGCCTGGGCAAGACGACGGGCTGGATCCACCGTGCTGCACTCAAGATGAAGCAGGTGCAAATGATCGCGGGCGTCCATTACGAGGCCATCACCGACGAAGGCCTGTGGATCAGCTTCGGCGAACGGCACGAAGACCCGCAACTGGTGGCCGCAGACACCATCGTCCTGTGCGCCGGGCAGGAGCCCTTGCGCGAGTTGCTCGAACCCTTGCAGGCTGCCGGACAGCGCGTGCAGCTCATCGGCGGGGCGCTCGAGGCCGGAGAACTCGACGCCAAGCGTGCAATTTTGCAGGGAACTCGTGTTGCGCTTGCGCTATGAATGCGTTGGCAGGTCCTCGGCAGACATCACACTAGTTACCGCTAACAAGTGAGGCGGTCCTGATCGGACCTGCCACTCAAACAACAAGTTGGTCAAGCGTCATTGGATTGACGCCGACTGACAAGCCCTTGGGTCTATCGACAACATGAGCTCGATGCTTCGCCGCCTGACGGTGGCGTTTGGAGTGCTTGTTCTTTCATCTCAAGCACGCGCAGGAGTCCAGCTGCCGCAAGGCTCGACGCTGTGGCTCAGCCTGTTCATTGCCTGTGGCGGTGTGGCCTTCGTTTTTGTATTGACGCTTGCGCATTGGCAGCGCCGCCGCCTGGCGCGCCGCCGCGTCCAGCTTCAGAAGGTGCGCCGAGAGCGCACCAAGCTCAGCGGCCTGCTCAACGCCATCCCGGATCCGGTGTTCTTCAAGGACGCCAGCGGTGCGTATGAAGGCTGCAATCCTGCCTTTGCCACCTGCCTGGGTCTGGCCGAGAGTGAAATCCTCGGGCGCCGCGACGAGCAGTTGGCCAAGGTCCCGAGTTGGGCGGCCGCCATGGCCGACAGCGGGGCGGAGCGAACTCTCGCCTGGACTTCGGGCCCCGACGGCAGCCGCAGCTGCTTCGACATCGCCCAGGCACCGGTCTTCGACGACGGCCAGCGCGTCGGCACGGTGGGCGTGGCGCGTGACGTCACGGCCCTGCGCCAGGCCCATGCTCGGCTGCACCGCGCCATCAGCGTGTTCGAGCATTGCGGCGAAGGCATCATGGTCATGGATGCCGACAAGCGCGTGGAGGACGTGAACCCGGCGCTGTGCAATATCAGCGGCTACTCGGTCGAGGAGCTCGTGGGCAGCGTGCCGCGCTACCTGCTGACCGAGCTCCAGGACCCCGCCGCCATCGAGAACATGTGGAGCACGGTCGAGCGCGAAGGCAAGTGGAGCGGCGAATTGATGCAGCGCCACAAGAGCGGCATCAGCGTGCCGGTCTGGGCCACGGTCGTGCTCGTCCCGGGCAGCGAGGGCGCGGGAGACGGGCGCCCGCATTTCCTCGCCGTGCTGACCGACATCTCGCGCGTCAAGGCCACTGAGGCGGCCCTGCTGCACCAGTCCCTGCACGACCGCCTCACCGGCCTGCCCAACCTGGCCCTGATGCGCGACCGCATCGAGCGCCAGATCAGCGCGGCCCGGCGCGACTGCACCTGCGTGGCGGTGCTCTACATCGACCTCGACGGCTTCCGCGAGGTCAACGACGTAGCGGGCCATGTGGCGGGCGACATCGTGCTCACCCAGGCCGCCGCTCGCCTCGTGGACGTGGTGCGCGCCAGCGACTCGGTGGCTCGCGTCGGCGGCGACGAGTTCATCGTCATGCTCTCGGGTCTGGTCGACGAAGAAACATCGATGCGCCTGGGCGATCGGCTGATTCAGGCCATCATGGAGCCGGTGATTCTCAATGTCGACGGCCAGCCGCGCCGCTTCAACCTGGGCGCCTCCATCGGCCTGGCCATCTTCCCCGGCGACGGCGAGAACGTGGACGATCTGCTGCGCAATGCCGAGGCCGCCATGTGCCGGGCCAAGGCCAGCAGCCGCTGCAGCGTGCAGTCCTATCGCCCCGAGCTGACGCAGACCGTCCAGCAGCGCTTCGAGCTGACGCATGCGCTGCGAATGGCCAACGAGGCGGCGCAATTTCGTCTCGAGTACCAGCCTCAGGTGCGCCTGTCGGATGGCCAGCTGATCGGTGCCGAGGCCTTACTGCGCTGGCGCCACCCAACGCGCGGCCCGATCTCGCCGGCCGAGTTCATCCCGCTGGCCGAGGAGACCGGCCTCATCATCCCCATCGGCCGCTGGGTGCTCGAGACCGCCTGTGCCCAGGCCGCGCGCTGGCAGGGCCAGCCGGGCAAGCCGCAGCAAATTGCAGTCAACGTCTCGGCGCGGCAGCTGCGCCAGAGCGACTTCGTTGCGAACGTGGACGCCATCCTGGCCGAGACCGGCTGCCCGCCCCAGGCCCTGGAACTGGAGGTGACTGAGAGCCTGCTGCTCGAGGACGCCGAGGCCGCCATCGAGCTGCTGGGCGCGCTCAACGCACGCGGCGTGCGCGTGGCCATTGATGACTTCGGCACCGGCTACTCCTCGCTGTCCTATCTGAAGCGCATGCCCATCCAGACGCTCAAGATCGACCGCAGCTTTGTCGCCGAGCTGAGCTCCGACCACAACGTGGCGGCCATCGCCCGCGCGGTGATTGTGCTGGGCCATTCGCTGGGCATGGAAGTGCTTGCTGAGGGAGTGGAGACCGCCGAGCAGGCAGCCTGGCTGCAGCGCGAGGGCTGCAACTGGGCGCAGGGCTGGTTCTTCGGTCGCCCGCAACCGGCCGAGGACTTCAGCGCCGTGCTGCGCGTCTGGCCCGAGACGGGTGCGGGCCACCTCTCCCGGGTTTGCGTGGCCTAGAAAGCTCGGCAAAGCTTTGCCGAGCTAGCATTTCGGCATGTTGTTGCCTTCGACCTCGCCGATTCTTGCCGGCCCCCCGGACCTCGTGGCCTGGAACCTGATCACACGCCTGGGTGACGCCGAGCTGCTGCTGCCGCTGGTGCCGCTCGCCGCTCTGTGGCTGTGGCTGGGCGCAGGTCAGGGCGCGCTTGCGAGCCGCTGGACGCTGCGCATGGCCCTGACGGCCGGTCTCACGGTGGCGACCAAAATTGCCTTCTTCGGCTGGCAGATCGGCGTGGCGGACTGGGATTTCACGGGTGTGTCGGGCCACGCGATGTTTGCTTGCGCCAGCTATCCCATGCTCATCTGGACCGTGCTGATGAACCGCAGCCGGCCCGTGCAACTGCTCGGCGTGGGCGCCGGAGCGCTGCTGGGCGTGCTGATCGCCTATTCGCGCTTGCCGGTGCAGGCGCATTCGGCCTCCGAGGTTCTCGTCGGCGCTGGGCTGGGCCTGTGGGTGAGCCTGTCCTGCGTCCCGCTGCAGCGCTCTGGACCGGCCTTGCCCGCGTGGTCGCCCGTCGTCGCGGCAGTGCTCCTCGGACTGATGGTGGTGGCTGCGCCGCCCTCGCGCACCGGTGGCGCGATCGAGCAAATCTCCATGCAGCTGTCGGGCAAGTCGCGCGCCTACACGCGCGACGATTTGCGGCGTCTGCGCGTCGAGCTGCATCTGTACGCCCCACCGGAGAGGCGGCGTCTCGACAGGGATCGAACGGTCCGTTCCCGCTAAACCTCATCGCCCTTGACTCGAAGCTGTGAAGCCCTGGGATGCGCAGCTGTCTTTGTGCAGATGCGCAGCCGGATTGGCGCCTCAGGAGCAGGCTTCCTTGTGAATCGAGCGTGGTGCAAGATTCTTTGTCGAGCGCAGATTGATACTGAGAAGAACCACTGCGCACCTAGAGCCGCTCAGATCGGCAGCGCCGTCGTGTTCTTCACTTCTTCCATCACAGCGTAGGTGCGCGTCTCGCGCACGCCGGGCAGGGTCCAGATCCGGCTGCCGATGAACTCGCGGTAGGCCGTCATGCTGGCCACACGGGTCTTGAGCAGGTAGTCGAAGCCGCCCGCTACGAGATGGCATTCGAGGATCTCGGGGCGGGCCTGGACGGCGGCCTTGAAGTTGTCCATCACGTCACTCACCGTGCGGTCGAGCAAGATCTCGATGAAGACCAGCAGGCCCGCGCCGAGCTTCTCCGGATTGAGCCTGGCTTCGTAGCCGAGGATGAAGCCCTCGCGGGTCAGGCGCTTGACACGCTCGAGCACAGCCGTGGGCGAGAGATGCACGGTCTCGGCCAATTTCAGGTTGGAAATGCGGCCGTCGGCCTGCAGAGCGCGCAGGATCCGGGCGTCGATGGCGTCGATCAAATTTTCCACGGTCTGTAGGAATGTTTTCTGAATTTAATCCAGCACTATGCCCGATAAAGTGGCTGGATTCACCAGGAACATGCCATGAACAGCTTCCCACTCCCGCCCGAAACCCAGCGCCTGCCCGACCCGTATCGCGAGGAAATGGGCGTGGTCAAAAGCCTGGCCCAGAGCCTGGAGACGGGCTTTGCTTGGCAGGCTGTGATCGAGCAGGCCCGGCCCTGGGTGGAACAGGTGCGGGCCAATCCAGCGCCCTTTTGGGCCATGGAGTCGCTGCTGCGCGAATACCCGATTACTTCAGCGGAAGGCCTGGCCCTGATGCGCCTGGCCGAGGCCCTGCTGCGCGTGCCCGACGCCCCCACCGCCATCGCGCTCACGGCCGACCAGCTCGGCCGCGCAGATTTCGACGGCGCCTCGGAAGGCCCGCACAAGATGCTGGCCAGCCTCTCGGCCACGGCCATCAGCCTGTCCAAGAAGTTCCTGCCCGGTGCCCAGGAAGAGGGTGGTCTGTTCAAGCGCCTGGGCGCGCAGACTGTAGTGGCCGCCACTGTGCGCGCCATCCAGCTGCTGGGCCGCCAGTTCGTGCTCGGCCGCAATATTCAGGAAGCCATGGCCGAGGCCGCCTCGCAGCGCCGCCAGCTGCCCGTGCTGCGCTTCTCCTACGACATGCTCGGCGAGGGCGCCCGCACCGAGGACGATGCGCGCCGCTATCTCGCCGCCTATGTGGGCGCCATCAAGGCCATCGCGGCCGGCCAGAAGCCGAGCTCGCCCACAGACGGTGACGGCATTTCGATCAAGCTGTCGGCCCTGTTCTCGCGCTACGACGTGCTGCAGCGCGAACGCGTGTTCGCCGAGTTGCTGCCGCGCGTGTGGGAGCTGATCGAGCTGGCCGCGAACGCCAATATCAACCTGACGGTCGACGCCGAGGAGGTGGACCGCCTGGAGCTCTCGCTCGAGGTGTTTGAAGCCCTGGCCGCTCGCATCGGTCAACAGTTCCCGCAGTGGCAAGGCTTCGGACTGGCCGTGCAGGCCTACCAGACCCGTGCCCTGGCCGTGGTCGACGAGGTGGCGGCGATCGCGCGCCGCCACGGCCTGCGCTTCATGGTGCGCCTGGTCAAGGGCGCGTACTGGGACGGCGAGATCAAGCGTGCCCAGGAGCTGGGCCTGGCCGGCTACCCCGTTTTCACGCACAAGCAGCATACGGACCTGTCTTACCTTGCCTGTGCCCAGGCCCTGATCCGGCATGCCGAGGTGATCTACCCGCAGTTCGCCAGCCACAACGCCGGCACCATCGCCGCCATCGCGCAGCTGGCCCGCGAGGCCGAATTGCCGACCTCGCGCTACGAGATGCAGCGCCTGCACGGCATGGGCGAGGGCGTCTACCGCGAGGTGCTCAAGGACGGCACGCTGCCCTGCCGCGTCTACGCGCCCGTGGGCGAGCACCGTGACCTGCTGGCCTATCTCGTGCGCCGTCTGCTCGAGAACGGCGCCAACTCCTCCTTCGTCCATCAGTTGGCCGACACCCACGTGGCGGTGGAAGAGCTGCTGGCCGCACCGCGCATCGAGGCCCGGCAGGCCCTGCCCATGCCCCTGGACCTTCTCGGCGCGCGCCGCAACTCCGCGGGCCTGGATCTCAGCGCCCCTGCCCAGCGAGAAGCCATTGCCGCTGCGCTGCAGGCCACGCCGCTGAACAGCGTGCCCGAGGCCGACGCGGCCCAGCTCGACGCAGCGATGGCGAGATTGCAGGCCGGATTCACGGCTTGGAACGCACGCCCCCGTAGCGAACGCGCTGCCATATTGCGCGCGGCTGCCGATGCGCTCGAAGCGCAGATGAGTCCCTTCTGCGCCCTGCTCGTGAAGGAAGCCTTCAAGACCCAGGCCGATTGCGTGGCCGAGGTCCGCGAAGCCGTCGATTTCCTGCGTTACTACGCCGACGGCGCCGAGGCCGACGCACATCTCGCCGGCCGTGGCGTGTTCGTCTGCATCAGCCCCTGGAACTTCCCGCTTGCCATCTTCGCGGGCCAAGTTGCCGCGGCCCTGGTGGCCGGCAACGCGGTGGCGGCCAAGCCTGCCGAGCAGACGCCCTATGTGGCGCTGAAGATGGTGGAGCTGCTGCACGCGGCCGGCGTGCCGGCGGACGCGCTCGCACTGCTGCATGGCGCCGGCGAGACCGTTGGCGCCGGCCTGGTGGCCGATGCGCGCTGCGCCGGCGTGTGCTTCACAGGTTCCACGCAGGTGGCACAGATCATCCATCGCGCCTTGGTGGCCAAGGGCGGCGCGCCCGTGCCGCTGATCGCGGAAACCGGCGGCCTCAACGCCATGATCGTGGACTCCACGGCCCTGCCCGAGCAGGTGGTCGATGCCGTCGTGCAGAGCGCCTTCCGCTCGGCAGGTCAGCGCTGCTCGGCGCTGCGTCTTCTGTGCGTGCAGGATGAGATCGCCGACGGCGTGATCGAGATGATCCGCGGCGCGTTGCACGAGCTGAAGCTCGGCGACCCGGCCCTGCTCGCAACCGACGTGGGCCCGCTCATCGATGCCGAGGCTCACGCCAACATCAGCCGTCACGTCGAGCGGCTGCGCCGCGAGGCCGCGCTCATCGGCGAGGCGCCTGCCAGTAACGCAATGCCCCGCCTGCTTGCCCCTGTGGCCTTCGAGATCCGCAGCCTCGCGCAGATGGGCGAGGAAATCTTCGGCCCCGTGCTGCACGTGCTGCGCTGGAGCGGTGACGTGGACGCACTGATGGACCAGATCAACGAGCTCGGCTACGGCCTGACCCTGGGCATCCAGACGCGCATCGACAGCCGCGCCGAGCGCCTGGCCGACAAGGCGCGCATCGGCAATGTCTACGTCAACCGCAACATCATTGGCGCAGTCGTCGGTGTCCAGCCCTTCGGAGGCGAAGGCCTGTCGGGCACCGGCCCCAAGGCCGGCGGTCCCAACTACCTCAAGCGCTTTGGCACCACCACGGCGTCGGCCGCGGCGCTGGACCTACCTGCGCACGCGGCTGCGGCACCGTCGCTTGCCGGCCTGCATGCCGCGCAGGCTGCTTGGGCCGCTCGAACGCTTGACGAGCGTGTGCAGATCGTGGCCCGCGCCACCGGGCTGACCTCGCTCAGCATGGCGGCGCAGAGCCTGCTCGCCGACACAGAGCTGCCCGGCCCCACGGGCGAGCGCAAC
This sequence comes from Roseateles sp., assembly GCA_019234295.1. Lineage (GTDB taxonomy): Bacteria > Pseudomonadota > Gammaproteobacteria > Burkholderiales > Burkholderiaceae_C > JAFALK01. The sequence continues at coordinate 2,353 of JAFALK010000004.1, read as the reverse complement.
AGCTTGCGTGCCCACGGCCGCGGCGTGGTGGCCGTGCTCGGCGACAGCTTGGGCGCCGTGGCCGCGGCCCTGCTGGCCGGCAACTCGGTGGCCTGGCTCGGTGGCGATGCCACCAAGCGCGAGGCCCTGCTGCGCGCCGGGCTGCCGACCGAGGCTCTGGTGCTGATGGACGCCGGCGCGCTGCAAGCGGTTTGCGCCGATCCGCTGCTGGCCGCGCTGGCCACGCCGGCCAGTGGCGCCGCGCTGGCGCCGCTGGCGAAGCTGCTGGCCGCGCGGCACGGTGCGATCACGCCGCTGATCGAAGCCGCCGACGAGCCGCGGCAGCTCTACCGCTTCATTGCCGAGCAGACCCTCACGGTCAACACCGCGGCGGCAGGCGGCAACGCAGCCCTGCTCGCCGGCCTCGGTTGACCTAGGCCCTCGCCTACACTGCCGCCCATGGAACCCAGCATCGCCTTCATCGGCGGCGGCAATATGGCCACCGCCATCTTGCGCGGCCTGCTGCGCGCTGGCCGCGCGGCCTCCGACTTTCTCGTGATCGAACCGCAGCCAGCCGCGCGCGAGCGGCTCGCGGGCGACTTCGGCGTGGCCGCCCAGGCGGCCGCCGATGCGCGCCTGGCCACGGCCCGCAGCGTGGTCTGGGCCGTCAAGCCGCAGAGCTTTCGCGAAGCGGCTTCGGCCTGTGCGCCCCACGTTGGCAAAGCGCTCCAGATCTCGGTCATGGCCGGTGTGCGCTGCGCGAGCCTGGCGCAGGCCACCGGTGCCGCGCGCGTCGTGCGGGCCATGCCCAACACGCCGGCGCTGATCGGCGAGGGCATCGCAGGCCTGTACGCGAACGAGGCCGTCGATGCGGCTGCGCGCGCCGAGGCCGAAGCCCTGCTCGCGCCGACGGGCCGGCTGCTGTGGGTGGCGCGCGAGCCGGACCTCGATACGGTCACCGCGCTCTCGGGTTCTGGTCCGGCCTACTTCTTCTATTTCGTGGAGGCGCTCGTGAAGGCTGGCACCGAGATGGGACTGCCTGAGGCGCAGGCGCGTGAGCTGGCCCTGGCCACCTGCCGCGGCGCGGCCGTACAGGGCCTGAGCAGCGCGGAGCCACTGGCTTTGCTTCGCGAGCGAGTCACGTCCAAGGGCGGCACCACGCACGCGGCGCTCACGAGCATGGAGGCCGACGGCGTGGCCGAGGCGATCGAGCGCGCGGCGCACGCAGCCGCGCAACGCGCGCGCGAACTCGGCGACGCCTTGCACGGCTGAGCAGGATCGATGGGCATCGCCGCGAGGACAAGCTTGCGCGCCTGGCTGCGCGCACCGGGTTCCCTGAGCAAGCGCCTCGCGCGCCTGGGCCAGTCCTTCGAGGTTCAAGTGCTGAGCCAAGGCGTGCAGCCGCTGCGCGCTCAAGAACGCCGCGCGCTGGGCCTGCCGCGCCACGGCTGCACGGTGGTGCGCGAGGTCATCCTGCGTGTGGACGGCGAGCCGCTTGTGTGGGCGCGTTCGAGCCTGCATCAATGTGCACTGGCCGGGCCCTGGAAAGCGCTCAAGGGCCTCGGAACGCGCCCGCTCGCGCACCTGCTCTACGAAGACCCACGCGTTGTGCGCAGCGAGCTGCAGCCGCGCCGGCTCGCGCGCTACGGCCACACGCGCCGCCACGCCGCGCGCCAGTGGGAGCAGGCCACGGGCCAGCCCGCGAGCGCTGCAATGGTCTGGTCACGCAACTCGGTATTTACGCGATATGGCGCGCAGCTGCGGGTGATGGAATTGTTCGCTCCGGGCTTGACCAGGCACAAGCCTTGATCGATGCCCCCCAACATGACGACACCGCTTCTTGAAAGTCGCGACCTGAGCTCAATGTTTCAGTGAGTCTTCCTGTACGTTTGCAGTGAGAGGCAATGCGTGGAGACCAGAGAAGTTGCGATCTTCAACGGCACGAAGATCGTGGTTCCGCAGTGGATTCAGCGCATCGATCATCAGCCCACCCACAGCGCGCAACGGCGCTGCGGCGGCCCGCCGACTGTGTTCCGACTGCCCGAGCAACAGCTCGGGCGCGCAGTCCTCGCTAGCCGCGGCCTGTGGCCTGTGGCCTGTGAGCTGTGGCCTGTGAGCTGTGGCCTGTGGGCTGTAGCCTGTGGGCTGTAGCCTCTACATCGGCACCGAGAACTGCTGCAGCATCGAGCGCTACCAGGAGCCCCTGAGATGCGCGGTCGCGCTGCGCGAGAAGTCCGAGACCGCCCAGCTGCTGGTGATGACTCGCCGCTGAAACCCCGTGGAACCGCCGCAGGACAAGTTGCGGCTGGCAAGATACGCGCTCTTCCCCCAGGAGCGTGTGAACCATGGATTCTTTCGGATGGGCCGTGATCGC
>JAFALK010000069.1 GCA_019234295.1 Roseateles sp. | reverse complement strand
CGTGAGGCGTGTAAATGGCCTTGTGCTTGCCGCGCAAACGGAGTGCCACTTCGCTGGCAACACGTCCGAGCACCTTGTCGGTGGCGTCAATCACAAACCACTCGTGCGTCACTTCGGCCGGCTTGGCGCTGAAGGTCTTCATGAGTTAAGTCTTTCAATGGCTTGAAAATGCCCGCGATCGGTGCTGCGTCTTGTGCCGCGCAGCCTCTCACGTCAGGTCTTCCCCTAAAGCCAAGTCGGGGAAAGCCCGCGAGTGTAGCGAAAAATAGGTGTTTTGCAAAGCCCGGTCGGGGCTTGGGGGCGCTACGCGCAGATTCGTGACCCAAGCCGCCCAGTCTTGGTTCGAAATTGCTGCAATGCAGCAAAATTCAGGCGGAGAACGTATGATCAGGGTAATTACCAACATCTGCCATGCTTGAACGTCTGCGCCAACTGATCAGGGGCTGGGTGCCCATCCGGCCCCTGGCCACCCGGCATCGCCGACGCATCGGCGAGCATCTGTTGGCACTGAGCGAGCGTGACCGTTTTCTGCGCTTCGGCTACCAGGCCAGCGACGAACAGGTCCTGAAGTATGTGGATCGGCTCGATTTCAAGCGCGACGAATTGCTGGGCATCTTCAATCGCCGACTGGAACTGGTGGCGATGGCCCACCTTGCTTACTCGCCGGCGCCACAGCGCCCCGGCCAACCGGCGATGGCCGAATTCGGCGTTTCCGTCAGCGCCCGCGCACGGGGCAAGGGCCTGGGGCAACGCCTCTTCGACCACGCAACGCTCCACGCGCGCAACCGCGGTATCCAGACGCTGTTCATCCACGCACTCAGCGAAAACACACCCATGCTCCGGATCGCCCGCAGGGCGGGCGCCCTGGTCGAGCGTGACGGCAGTGAATCGGAAGCCTGGCTGCGATTGCCCGCGGACAGCATGGCCTCGCATGTGGATGAGGCCCTGGAGCGCCACCTTGCCGAAGTGGACTTCGAGCTCAAGCGTCACTTGCGCAGCCTGCGCCGCGCCCGCGAGGCGTTCCGGCGTGCCCGTGCGCGCATGTCCGGCGGCGCGGGCAAGCCCTGATTTGGGCGTCACGCGCACAGAGTGTTAACTCCGGCGCACCAGGGCACCTGAACGTGGGATGCTTCAAGGGCCGATCCTGAGCAGCAATCCGGGGGCTTCGGCTACAGTCCGTGAAGAAGCCCACATTTTCGGCCGCTTTTTCACGGACCTAGCTGCGCCAAGCATGCAAAACGCCACACCCTGGATCATCGCGCTCGCCGCCGGCTTTGCCTTTCTGGCATCGCTGCTGCTGTGGGTGCTGCGCCGCCCGGGGCCCGCTGGCAAGAGCTTGCCCAGCGAGTGGTTGCTCACTGCCCGACCTGTGTTCAATGCGGACGAGCGTCGCGTCTATCGCCTGCTGAAAGAGGCCCTGCCCCACCACGTCGTGCTCGCCAAGCTGCCCCTGGTGCGGTTTTGCCAGCCGGAAGAAGCCAAAGAGGTACGTTACTGGTACGACCTCCTGGGCACCATCCACGTGAGCTTTGCCATCTGCAGCCCGAATGGCCGAGTGCTGGCTGCGGTGGACCTGGACGGCGAACGTGCCATCTCTGGTCGCAATCTGCAGATCAAGCAATCGGTCCTGGCCGCCTGCCGGGTTCGCTACCTGCGCTGCCCCGTGGACAGCCTGCCCAGCGCCGCTGAACTGCAGTTGCTCGTGCCCTTCTCCAACAGCCAGAACCGCGGGCCCCAGGCGGCCCCGGTGCCGCGACGCATGTCGGACCGTGCCCCCGAGCGCCGGCCCAGCGAGCGCCGACCTGAGCGCAACCTGTGGCAGGACTCGGCCATCTTCTCCGACTCCTTCTTCGCTCCCGATAGCCGCTTCGATCCTGAGTCCTCGCGCTCGGGCTCAGGCGGGTTCCAACACAGCCGGCCTTTCGCGGAGCCCCTGGGCACGGACTCGCACTACCCCGACGAAGCGCCGAACGACATCGTCGGCGTGGTCGTGGACACTCCGCGCTACGTCAGTGGCCGTCCGCCGCGGCGCTGAGACAATCGCGGCATGAGCCGCCCCTCCGAGATCGATCGCAGCTTCGCCGCGCTGACCCCTGAATTCATGCTCGACGCGCTGGAAGCCGCCGGCCTGCGCGGCGACGGCCGGCTGCTGCAGCTGAATTCCTTCGAGAACCGCGTGATCCAGGTCCATCTCGAGGACGGCCCGGAATTCACGGGCGTGGCCGTGGCCAAGTTCTACCGGCCCGGTCGTTGGACCGACGCGCAGATCCTGGAAGAGCACGCGTTTGCCGCCGAGTTGGCCGAGGCCGAGGTGCCGGTGGCCGCCCCGTGGAAGCTTGGCGGCAGCACGCTTCGGCACGAACAGGGCCAGCGATTTGCGGTCACGGCTCGCCAAGGCGGGCGCGGGCCGGAACTGGAAGACCCGGACGTGCTGCGCTGGATCGGACGCCTGCTCGGCCGCCTGCACAACGTCGGGCGTCAGCGGCCCTTCAAGCATCGCCTGCGCTGGGCTGACGCCGAGCCGGCACGCGCAGCCCGGGACCTGCTGGTCGAGCTGGAAGCCGTGCCGCTGGAAATCCGTCCGGCCTGGCTCGATGTCGTGAACCGCTGCATCACCGCGATCGAAGAGGCCTTTGCCAACGTGCCCGATCTGCAGTGCCTGCGACTGCACGGCGACTGCCACCCCGGCAACATCCTCTGGACGCCCGACAAGGGGCCGCATTTCGTCGATCTCGACGACGCCGTCACCGGCCCCGCCGTGCAGGACCTGTGGATGCTGCTCTCAGGCGACGCCTTGTCCATGCGCTTGCAGTTTGGCCATGTGCTCGACGGCTACGAGACTGTGGCCGACTTCGACGCGCGCGAACTCGCGCTGATCGAACCTCTGCGCACGATCCGCATGATTCATCACAGCGCCTGGCTGGCCCGCCGCTGGGGCGACCCGGCCTTCCCGCTCGCCTTCCCCTGGTTCGGCACGCCGAACTACTGGAACGATCAAGTGGCCAAGCTGCGCGAGCAGATCGAGGCCATGCGGGCGCCTTCCACTGCGCCGGACATGCCGGCGCCGGTGGAAGAGGAGTACAAGTTCTGGGACGAGTGACCTGCCGATTCACCGGCAGGCCGGCATCGATCAGGCCAGCAAGGCGTTGACCCTGCGCACATAGGCCGCCGGGTCTTCGAGCTGGCCGCCCTCGGCCAGCACGGCCTGGTCGAACAGCACCTGCGCCAGATCGTCGAATTGGGCGCTGCCCTCGAGCTTCTTGACCAGAGCGTGCCCGGCATTGATTTCCAGCGTGGGCAGCGAGGCCTGCGCCTGCTGGCCGGCCTGCTTGAGCAAACGGGCCAGGTGGCCGCTCATATCGCCCTCTTCGACGACGATGCAGGCCGGAGAGTCCACGAGGCGCGTGCTCACGCGAACGTCCTTGGCGCGGCCGGCGAGCGCGGTCTTGAGCTTCTCGACAAGCGGCTTGCTCGCCTCGGCCACGGCCTCTGCCGCCTTCTTTTCTTCCTCGTCCTGCAGCGTGCCGAGATCGATCGCGCCCTTGGCCACGGACTGCAGCGCATGCCCTTCAAACTCGAAGAGGTTGGACAGCATCCACTCGTCCACGCGATCGGTCAGCAGCAACACCTCGAGGCCCTTCTTGCGGAAGATCTCGAGCTGCGGGCTGTTCTTGGCAGCCGAGAGCGAATCGGCCGTGATGTAGTAGATGGCCTCCTGGCCTTCCTTCATGCGCTTGACATAGTCCTCGAAGCTCACGCCCGAGTCCGCATGCGTGGAGGAGAAGCGGAACAGCTTGGCCAGGCGCTCATGGTTGGCGTGGTCCTCGCCCATGCCCTCCTTCATCACCGGGCCGAAGTCCTTCCAGAACTCGGCGTACTTCTCGCGCTCGGCGGCGTCCTCGCTGTTGGCCAGGCCTTCGAGCATGGTCAGCACTCGCTTGGTCGAGCCCTCTCGGATGACCTTCACGTCGCGGCTTTCCTGCAGCAGCTCGCGCGAGACGTTCAGCGGCAGGTCGGCCGAATCGATCACACCCTTCACGAAGCGCAGATAGACAGGCATCAGCGCTTCCGCGTCATCCATGATGAAGACACGCTTGACGTAGAGCTTCACACCGCCGCGCTTGTCGCGGTTCCACAAGTCGAAAGGTGCCTTCTTGGGGATGTAGAGCAGCTGCGTGTACTCGCTGCGGCCCTCCACGCGGTTGTGCGTGTAGGCCAGCGGCGCTTCGGTGTCGTAGGAGATCTGCTTGTAGAACTCGTTGTACTGCTCCTCGCTCACCTCGCTCTTGGCTCGCGCCCACAGGGCCGAGGCCTTGTTGACGCTCTCCCACTCGTCCTTGAGCACGGTCTTGGCTTGCTCGCCGATCCACTCCTCCTTGCGCATCAGGATGGGCAGCGAGATGTGGTCCGAGTACTTGCTGACGATGGACTTCAAGCGCCAGGTCTTGAGGAATTCCTCCTCGCCTTCGCGCAGGTGCAGGATCACGTCGGTGCCGCGGCTGGCCTTGGTGATGGCCTCGACCTCGTAGTCGCCCGTGCCTTCACTGCTCCAGCGCACACCCTCCTCCGACTTCAGGCCGGCGCGGCGCGATTCCACCGTGATGCGGTCAGCCACGATGAAGCCCGAATAGAAGCCCACGCCGAACTGGCCGATCAGATTGGCGTCCTTCTTCTGGTCGCCTTCGAGCTTGGCCATGAACTCGCGCGTGCCGCTCTTGGCAATAGTGCCCAGATGGGCGATGGCCTCCTCGGCGCTCATGCCGATGCCGTTGTCGCTGATGGTCACCGTCCGCGCCGCTTCGTCAAAGCTGACACGGACCTCCAGGTTCGGCGCATCTTCGAAGAGGGCCGCGTTGTCGAGGGCCTCGAAGCGCAGCTTGTCGCAGGCGTCGGAGGCATTGGACACGAGCTCGCGCAGGAAGATCTCCTTGTTGGAGTACAGCGAATGGGTCACGAGGTGCAGAATTTGCTTGACCTCGGCCTGGAAGGAATGGGTTTGCTTCGTCATGGTCGGTGGAACATGGTCGGTGGAAAACGGTTGCGGACGGTATTTTGGGCCACATCCCTGGGATTCAAGACCTAGACTGCGCGCCATGCTCTATTGGTTCGATCTCATGGGCGTGGCCGTCTTCGCAGTCAGCGGCGCGCTGGCCGCGATGCAAGCAGGCCTCGATCTCTTCGGCCTGATCGTGCTGGCCGCCGTCACCGCCATTGGCGGCGGCACGCTGCGCGACCTGCTGCTGAACCGGCATCCCATCGTCTGGATGCGCGACGGACGCTACCTGCTCGTGATCGCCGTCGCGGCCCTGCTGACGGCCGCCTATGGCCAACTCTCACCCAGTGCCATGAAGGGCCTGCGCGTGGCGGACGCACTGGGGCTGGCACTCTTCGCCCTGACCGGCACAGAGCTGGCCGAGGACTGCGGGCTCAGACGCGTGCAGGCCCTGCTGATGGGCACGCTGACGGCGGTGGGCGGCGGCGTGGTCCGCGACCTGCTCAGCGGCCAGGTGCCGCTGCTCCTGCGCAAAGACATCTACGCGACCGCCGCGATCGCGGGCATCGCGCTCTACCAGTTGCTGCGGGCCCTGGGGCTCAAGCGCGATTGGGCCTTCCTTGTCGGCATCTTCTTCGTGGCTGGCGTGCGCCTGGCGGCGATCCGCTACGACTGGCAACTGCCAAGCCCCGAGCTCTATCGCTGATCAGCTCTGGCGCCGCGCCTTGACTGCCTCGCTGAGCACCTCGAGCACAGCCAGAGAATCGTCCCAGCCCAGGCAGGCGTCGGTGATGCTCTTGCCATATTCGAGGCCGGCCGGATCGTCCTTGCCCGGCGAGAACTTCTGCGCGCCGTCCTTCAGGTGGCTCTCGACCATGACGCCGAAGATGCTGCGACTGCCCGCCTTCATCTGCGCGGCGATGTCCTTGGCCACGTCGAGCTGGCGCTCGTGCTTCTTGCTGCTGTTGGCATGCGAGCAGTCCACCATCAGTCGCGCGTCAAGCTTGGCCGCGCTCAGGTCGGCGCACGCCGCCGCCACACTTTGGGCGTCGTAGTTGGGCGCCTTGCCGCCGCGCAGGATCACGTGGCAATCAGGGTTGCCGCGGGTCTCGACGATGGCGACCTGGCCGTTCTTGTGCACCGACAGGAAGTGGTGCGGACGCGCCGCGGCCTGGATGGCATCGGTAGCGATCTTGATATTCCCGTCCGTGCCGTTCTTGAAGCCGATCGGCGCGGAGATGCCCGAGGCCAGCTCGCGGTGGACCTGGCTCTCGGTCGTGCGTGCCCCGATGGCGCCCCAGGAGATCAGGTCGCCGATGTACTGCGGGCTGATCACGTCGAGGAACTCGCTGCCTGCGGGCATGCCCAGGCGGTTGATCTCGAGCAGCAGCTGGCGCGCGATGCGCAGGCCCTCGTCGATGCGGTAGCTCTCGTCCAGGTAGGGGTCGTTGATCAGGCCTTTCCAGCCCACGGTCGTGCGCGGCTTCTCGAAATAGACGCGCATGACGATCTCCAGCGTGTCCCGGTACTTCTCGCGCTCCACGATCAGCCGGCGCGCGTACTCGAGCGCCGCGGCCGGATCGTGGATGGAACAGGGGCCGATGATCAGAAGGAGGCGGTCGTCCTTGTCCTGCATGATGTCGCGGATCGTCTGCCGTGTGCCCGTAATCAGGCGCTCCATCGGCGTGTGCGAGATCGGGAAAAACCGGATCAGGTGCTCGGGCGGCGGCAGCGGCGTGACGTCACGGATGCGCTGGTCGTCGGTCTCGCTGGTCTTGTCCTGGGGCGAGTACCAGCGCTCGACCTGGACTTCGGGCTTCACGGTCTTGGCGTTCATCTTGGGGCTTCCTAGGGTAGAAAAACAAAAACCGCCGGGCTTTCGAGGGCCCGGCGGTTTTATGAGGATTTGGTCGGCTGCTGCGCTTAAACGCTGGCCTCTCCTCCGCCGGGGCGGTGCGAGAACCAGAAAAAGCTGAAAAAGTAGGACTTCATGAACAGCATGGTCGGGCAAATGTAGCATGCGGCCATGCGGTGCCACGCTTCACGACTGGGCAAGCCTGGCTTGCCAAGCCTAGAGGGGCGATATGGATCTTTGCGTGCGTGATCCGCTGAACACCTGAACGCGCCGCCGACCAATGTCCCCGAGCCTGGCTCGCTGACCTTTGCTGGCTTGGCCCTTGCCAGCAGGCGCCGCGCTCAGGACCGAGTCAAGCCGTCAAGCTGAAAGACGGCCGCATCAGCAACCGTCATGTTTGGTGGGTGCAAGCGGCGCTTCACCAACGATCGAGTCAAGGAGACGATATGGATCGACGTAAGGCGCTCGGCGCGTCTCTGGCCGGATTTGCCGCAAGCGGTGCGGCGCAAGCAGCCGCCGCCAAGAGCCCCTTCACGGTCGCGCAGGCCGTAGTTCCTGTGGCAGCTAGCGACGAGGTCTTCCCCGTTCGCCGCATCTACTGCGTCGGCCGCAACTATGCCGCCCATGCGCGCGAGATGGGCTCCGACCCCAAGCGCGAGCCGCCTTTCTTCTTCCAGAAGCCGAGCGACGCCGTGCAGTTCGTCTCGCCGGCCGGCATCACCGAGCACCCCTATCCGTCCCTGACCAAGAACTATCACCATGAGCTAGAGCTCGTGGCTGCGCTGCACAAGGGCGGTCGCAACGTGCCGGTGGAGCAAGCGCTCGACCTCGTCTACGGCTATGCCGTTGGGCTGGACATGACGCGGCGCGACCTGCAGCGCTTCATGGGCGAGCAGAAGAAGCCTTGGGAAATCGGCAAGAGCTTCGACCGCGCGGCGCCCATTGGCCCGATCCACAAGCTGGCCCAGGTCGGCCACATCACAAGCGGCGCCATTCGGCTCAAGGTCAACGGGGAGCTGCGCCAGGCGGCCGACCTCAAGGACATGATCTGGAGTGTGGCCGAACAGATCGCCCATCTCTCGCAGGCTTTCGAGTTGATGCCGGGCGACATCATCTACAGCGGCACCCCCGAGGGCGTCGGCCCGGTGCTCCCGGGCGACATCATGGAAGGAACGATCGCGGGCCTGCCGCCGCTGCTCGTGAAAGTCGTTTAGGCCGTGCCGCCGACCGTCAGCCCGTCGATGCGCAGCGTCGGCTGGCCCACGCCCACCGGCACGCTCTGCCCTTCCTTGCCGCAGACGCCCACGCCGGTGTCGAGCTTGAGATCGTTGCCGATCATGGTCACGCGCGTCATCGCGTCGGGCCCGTTGCCGATCAGGGTCGCGCCCTTGACCGGGTACTGGACCTTGCCGTTCTCCACCCAGAAGGCCTCGCTGGCCGAGAACACGAACTTGCCGCTCGTGATGTCGACCTGCCCACCGCCGAAATTGGTGGCATAAAGACCCTTCTTGATGCTGGCAACGATCTCCATCGGGTCCTTGTCGCCGCCGAGCATGTAGGTGTTGGTCATGCGCGGCATCGGCACATGGGCATAGCTCTCGCGGCGGCCATTGCCGGTCGGGGCGACCTTCATGAGGCGCGCGTTCATGGCGTCCTGGATATAGCCCTTGAGGATGCCGTCCTCGATCAGCACATTGCGCTGCGAGGCGAAACCTTCGTCGTCGATGTTCAGCGAGCCGCGGCGATCGGGAATCGTGCCGTCGTCGAGCACCGTGACACCCTTGGCCGCCACGCGCTGGCCGATGCGCCCGGAGAAGGTGGACGAGCCCTTGCGATTGAAGTCTCCTTCCAGGCCGTGGCCCACGGCTTCGTGCAGCAGCACGCCGGGCCAGCCCGGACCGAGCACCACCGTCATCTCGCCGGCCGGCGCAGGGCGCGAATCAAGGTTCGTCAGTGCTGCGTTCACGGCCTGATCGACATAGCTCGCGATCATCTCGTCGGTGAAGTACGCCAGACCGAAACGGCCGCCACCGCCGCCGGAGCCGACTTCGCGCCGCCCGTTCGACTCCGCAATCACCGTGATCGACAGCCGTACCAGCGGCCGCACATCGGCCGCCAGCGTACCGTCAGCGCGCGCGATCAGCACCACCTCGTGCTCGGCGGCCAATCCGGCCATGACTTGTGCAACGCGCACGTCCTTCGCACGGGCCATCTTCTCAGCACGCTCCAGCAGGGCCACCTTGGCCGTGCTGTCCAGGCTCGCGATCGGATCGAGCTCGCCATAGAGTTCGCGGCTTGGCGCGATGCTCGACCGCGAAGGCACCTTGACGCGCCGGCTCTGGCCTGCGGCGGCAATGGTGCGCACCGTTCGTGCTGCATCGAGCAGCGCAGCCTCCGACAGATCGTCCGAATAGGCGAAGGCCGTCCTCTCGCCGGCCACCGCGCGCACACCCACGCCCTGGTCGATCGAGAAACTCCCGCTCTTCACGATGCCCTCCTCCAGGCTCCAGCCCTCGGCACGGGTGTGCTGGAAGTAGAGGTCCGCGTCGTCCACGCGATGTTCCGTAATCAGGCGCAGGGCCTTGGCGAGCATGGCCTCGGTCAGCTCATAAGGCTCCAGCAACTGGGCACGGGCCGTGGCGAGGCGGGCAATGGTGGGTTCGACGGCGATCATGCGTCGATTGTAGGGACGGCAAACCCCACCGTGATCAGCCCCTGCTCGCACTGTGCGAACACGCTGCCGCCATGCATCAGCGCCACTGCCTTGACGATGGACAGGCCCAGGCCGTGGTTGGCGCCGCTGTTGGCGCGCGAGGGATCGGCACGGTAGAAGCGGTCGAAGAGCCGTGTCAGCTGATCCGGCTCGATCCGCTGAACCAGCTCATTACTCACACTGACCCGTGCTTCGCCGCTGGCCTGCTCCACGCGGGCCAGCAGCCGGCTGCCGCGCGGCGCATGCTGGATGGCGTTTTGCAGTAGATTGCTCATCGCGCGCTGAATCAGCGAGGTCTCGATCACGGCCCGTGCATCGCCCTCGATCCGCACCGAGAGCCCAGCCTCCTCGAGCAGCACCTCGTAGAACTCGACTGTCTTTCCCAAGGCCTCGGCCAGCGAGCGCGAGGCAGCCTGCGCCGCACGTTCGCCCTGCTCGGCGCGTGCGAGGAAGAGCATGTCAGCCACGATGGCGCGCAGCCGCTCCAGCTCCTCGAGATTGGTGTGCAGCAGCTCGCGCAGCTCGGCAGCCGGGCGCTCGCGCGACAGCGCCACCTGGGTCTGGCCGATCAGGTTGGCAAGCGGCGTGCGCAGCTCGTGCGCAGCGTCGGCATTGAAGCTCTCCAACTGCACGTACGCCACGTCGAGCCGGTCCAACGCGGCGTTGAAGCTGCGGCCCAGCTGGGCCAGCTCAACGGGCAGGGGCTCATCCGTCAGGCGCTGCTTGCGCGCGTGCGGGCCGATGCCTCGGGCCTGGTTCGACAATTCCACGACCGGCCGCAGACCCAACCGCGCGATCCAGTAGCCAAGCGCCGCCACGCCCAGAGCGCCGACCAGCACGATGGGCAGCAGCAGGCGCTCGAAGCCCGCAAGCGTCTGCGAGAAGGGCTCGTTGCCCACACCCACCACCAGCGTCACGGCCGGCCGCGCCACCGTCGCGGGCAGGTCCACGCTCAGCAAAGCCATGGCGTCTTGCTGGAGCACGGTCCGGCGTCCGTGCGTGAGCCGCACGAGCTGCTCGGCCTCGGGGCCGTAGCGCCATTGCGGATCTGGGCTCCAGAGCCAGTAGCGCGCCCGGCCCGTGCTGGAGAGCGTTTCGATCTTGTCCTTGGCGCGCTGCGCCAGGTCGGTGGCGCGGCCGCGCTCGAGCAGATATTGCATGTCCACCAGGCGCGCCTGTACCTGGTCCTGCTGCTGGCGCACCAGCTCGCGGTCCAGCACCACGCGCAGCGTCAGCCCAATCAGCACGAAGCCGGCCAGCGCCGCGGCGCTGAACATCAGCGCCAGCCGCAGGGAGATGGAGTTAGGAAACCTCACGGTCCTCGAGCACGTAACCCATGCCGCGGATGGTGTGCAGCAAGGGCGTGGCGAAGGGAGCGTCGATCTTGGCGCGCAAGCGCTTGATCGCGACTTCCACCACATTGGTGTTGCTGTCGAAATGCATGTCCCACACCAGCTCGGCAATGGTGGTCTTGGACAGAATCTCGCCCTGGCGCCGCGCCAGCAGGGCCAGCAGCGCGAATTCCTTGGCCGTGAGCTCGAGACGCTGGCTCTCGCGTACCGCACGGCGCGCGATCAGGTCCACGTGCAGGCCGCCCACGCGCAGCAGCGTGGCCTCCTGCGCCCGACCGCGCCGGTTCAGGGCCTGAAGCCGCGCGAACAGCTCCACGAAGGAGAAAGGCTTGACCAAGTAGTCGTCCGCGCCTTCGCGCAGGCCGCGCACACGGTCTTCCACGCCATCGCGCGCCGTGACCATGATGACGGGGGTGTTTTTCACGGCGCGCAGCGAGCGCAGCAGCTCGAAGCCATCCAGGCCCGGCAACATGCCGTCGAGCACGATGACGTCGTAGTCGTGATGGACGGCCAGGTGCTGGCCGTCGATGCCGTCGAAGGCGAGGTCCACCGTGCAGCCCTGCTCGGTCAGACCCTGGCGCAAATACTCGGCCGTCTTGCGCTCGTCTTCGACAATCAGCACCTTCATGCCTGTGCAGCTCCCTTGGCGGCCGCCTTGCGCGCCATTCTTTCAGCCTTGCGACGCACGTACCAATGGTGCGCACGATCCAGGTAGAGGTAGACGACGGGCGTGGTGTACAGGGTGAGCATCTGCGAGAGGATCAGCCCGCCCACCATGGCGAAGCCGAGCGGGCGGCGCAGCTCCGAGCCGGCGCCGTGGCTGAGCATCAGCGGCAGGCCCGAGAGCAGCGCGCACATGGTCGTCATCATGATGGGCCGGAAACGCATGAGGCAGGCCTCGTAGATCGCGTCCTTGGGCGAGAGACCCCGCTCCCGCTCGGCCTCGAGCGCGAAGTCCACCATCATGATGCCGTTCTTCTTGACGATGCCGATCAGCAAGATGATGCCGATCAGCGCGATCACCGTGAGGTCGAAGCCGCCGGCCATCAAGATCAGCAAGGCGCCCACGCCGGCAGACGGCAGGGTGGAGAGAATCGTCAGCGGATGGATGTAGCTCTCGTAGAGCAGGCCCAGCACGATGTACACGGCGATCAGCGCCGCCGCGATCAGGTAGGGCTGCGAGCGCAGCGAATCGCCGAAGGCCTGCGCCGTGCCCTGGAAGCTGCCCGAGAGCGTGGGCGGCGTGTTCATCTCGCGCATGGCGCGCTCAATGTCCTTGACGGCGTCGCCCAGCGAATGGCCCAGCTCGAGGTTGAAGCTCACCGTCACCGCCGGGAACTGGCCCTGGTGATTCACGGACAGGTAGCCGGTGTGCGTGGTATCCAGCTTCACGAAGGTTGACAAGGGCACCTGCTGCCCATTCAGGGGCGAGGTGATATAGAGCTTGTCGAACAGGCGCGAGTCCTCCTGCAGCTCGGGCGTGACCTCGAGGATCACGTTGTAGCTGTTGAGCTGGGTGTAGTACTGCGTGACCTGGCGCTGGCCGATGGCGCTGTAGATCGTCGAGTCGATCATGGCCGGTGTGATGCCGTAGGTGGCGGCGCGCTCGCGGTCGATGGTGATGCTGGCGGTCGGCGCGGCGTTCTGCTGATCGCTGCTGACGTCGGTCAGACCCCGCAGGCGCGAGAGGCGTTCGGTGACGCGCGGCGCCCAGTCGTTGAGCTCATCCAGATTGGTGTCCATGAGCGTGAACTGGTACTGGGTGCGGGCGAAGCGCGCGCCGACGTTCACGTCTTGGCCGGCCTGCATGAAGAGCTGCACGCCGGGCAGCTGGGCCAGTTGCGGGCGCAGCCGGGCGATGATCTCGTCCGCGCTGACCTGGCGGCCCTGGTCCTTGGGCTTGAGGCCCATGAAGAGATTGGCCTGGTTGAAGCTCGAGCCACCCACGGCCACGCCGATGGCCGAGATGTCCGGGTCCTTGCGAACCACGTCAGCCACCATGCGCATGCGCTCGAACATGGCCACGGACGAAGTATCCTGTCCCGAGATGATCTGGCCGCCGATGAAGCCGGTGTCCTGCTGCGGGAAGAAGCCCTTGGGAATCATGATGAAAAGAGCCACCGAAGCGGCCACCGTGACCAGAAAGCTCATCAAGGTGATCAAGGGATGGCGCAGCACCCGCTGCAGGGTGTTGCGGTAGCCCGAGAGCAGGGCCTCGAAGCCGTGCTCGAAGAGCATGTAGATGCGGCCGTGCCTGACCTTGTGCTGGTCGGTCAGAAAGAGCGAGCACAGCATGGGCGTGAGCGTGAGCGAGACCACAACGCTTACGATGATCATGATCGTCACCGTCACCGCGAACTCGCGGAACAGGCGCCCCACGATGCCGCCCATCAGCAAGATGGGGATGAACACCGCGATCAGCGACACCGAGATCGAGACGATGGTGAAGCCGATCTCGCCGGCCCCCTTGAGCGCCGCCTCCATGCGGCCCATGCCCGCCTCGAGATGGCGATAGATGTTCTCCAGCATCACGATGGCGTCGTCCACCACGAAGCCCACGGCAATGGTCAGGGCCATCAGCGAGAGGTTGTCCAGGCTGTAGCCGAGCAGGTACATCACGGCCGCCGTGCCCATCAGGGCCAGGGGCACGGTGACGCTTGGGATGATGGTGGCCGCCACGTCGCGCAGGAAGATGAAGATCACCGCCACCACAAGCAGGATCGAAAGCAGCAGCGTGAATTCCACCTCATGCACCGAGGCGCGGATGGTCTGCGTGCGGTCGATCAGCTTGTTGACCGTGATCGAGGGCGGGATCGACTCGCGAAAACGCGGCATCGCCGCCTCCACACGGTCCACCGTCTCGATCACGTTCGCGCCGGGCTCCTTGACCACAGCCAGCAAGATGGTGCGGCCGTTGTTGATGTTGGAACCTGCGGGCGCACCAGCGCCCGCATAGCCCCAGGCCGCGCTCTTGACGTTCTCCGGCGCGTCGATGGCCACGCCGATGTCGCGAATGCGAATCGGCGCGCCGCCCTTGTAGGCGATCACGACATCGTTCCAGGGCTTGGCGCGGAGAATCTGGTCGTTGGTGTAGACGTTGAAGGCCTGCGATGGGCCGTCAATGGTGCCCGTGGGGCTGCTGACGGTGACGTTGGCGATCACGCCACGCACGTCCTCGATCGAGATGCCCAGCGCCTTCAGCCGCGCCGGATCGACCTGCACGTGCACCGAGGGCTTCTGCACGCCGAAGATGTTGACGAGGCCCACGCCCTTGATGCGCGAGATCTGCTGCGCCAGCACGTTGTCGGCGTAATCGTTCACCTCGGTCAACGGCAGCACATCGGACTGCACAGCAAAGATGGCGATGGCCAGGTCGGCGGGATTGATCTTGCGGAATGAGGGCGGGCTCGGCAGGTTCTTGGGCAACTGGCCAGCGGCGGAGTTGAGCGCCGTCTGCACGTCGAGCGCGGCGCCGTCGATGGCGCGGTCGAGGTCGAACTGCAGCGAAATCTGCGTCTGACCCAGATTGCTGACCGAGGTCATCTGGGTGAGGCCCGGGATCTGCGAGAGCTGACGCTCCAGCGGCTGGGCCACATTGGCCGCCATGGTCTCGGGGCTGGCGCCGGGCAGGCGGCCCGTGACCTGGATGGTGGGGAAGTCCACCTGCGGCAGCGGCGCCACCGGCAGCAGCGGCCAGGCCACCAGGCCGACCAGCCCCAGCGCCACGGCCAGCAGCGTGGTGCCGATGGGCCTCTTGATGAAGGCGGTGGAGATGCTCACTTCGAAGCCCCCGATGCCGGCATGTCGCCGGCCTTGGGCTTGTTCGCCACCTCCTGGGCGCGGGCGCCCGGCGTCAGGCGGTACTGGCCATCAGTGACCACGCGATCTCCGGCCTTGAGCCCCTCGGTGACCTGCACCCGGTTCGCGTCGACTTCACGCATGCTCACGCTTTGCACGCGCACCTTGTTCTCCTCGCCCACCACGTAGACGAAGAGGCCGTCCTGGCTGCGCTGCACGGCTGCAGCCGGCACGCTCAGCGCGTCGGCCTGCACGCCCAGTACGAGACGCACGTCCACCTGCTGGCCCGGCCAGAGCTTGTGATCGCGGTTTTTGAACATGCCCTTGAGCTGGACGGTGCCCGTGCTCGTGTCGATCTGGTTGTTCAGCAGCGTGAGCTCGCCGTCGGCCAGCACGGCATGGCTGTCGCGATCCAGCGCCTGCACGGCAAGCTTGTGCTTGCCGGCCTCGCGCAGCGCCTTGTTGATGGACTGGAAATTGCCTTCCGGCAGCGCAAACTGGACGGCAATCGGATCGATCTGGTTGATGACGACAAGGCCCGCGGGGTCGGTGACGTGCACGATATTGCCGGCATCCACGAGTCGCGCGCCCACGCGGCCGCTGATCGGCGCGGTAATGCGCGTGAACGAGAGCTGCACGCGGGCGGCGTTCAGCGTCGCCGCATCGCTGCGCACGGTGGCCTGCAGCTGGCGCACCAGCGCCCGCTGCAGGTCCACCTGCTGCTGCGTGGAGGCCTGGTCTTTGAGCAGCGCGGTGTAGCGTTGCATGTCGGTCTCGGCATTGCCGAGCTGGGCTTCGTCGCGGGCGCGCTGGGCCTCGGCTTGCTGCACCGCGGCCGCGAGCATCCGGTCATCGAGCTGCACAAGCAGTTGCCCCTCGCGCACGTCCTCGCCTTCCTTGAAGTGCACGCTGTCGAGTTGCCCGTCCACACGCGAACGAACCGTCACGCTCTGCGCAGGCTGCACGGTGCCGATGCCCGCCAGGGCCACGGGCAGCGACTCCCGCGTGACAAGGGCCGTGCGCACCGGCACGCCCTTCGCGTCAGCCTTCTTCTGCTCGGGCTTGCCCTGAGCGTTCGCCTCGCCGATCAGCAGGGGCTTGAGTGCTGGCCAGGCCAGGGCCGCTGCCAGCGCAACGGCCACGGCGATCACGGCCTTCTTGGGGAATTTGCTTGCGGTGTTCATCTTCAATTCTTCTGGGTCGTCTGCGAATAGCCACCACCGGTGGCCTTGGTCAGCGCCACGCTCGCCGCGAGTTCACGGCCTTGGGTCTGCACGAGCGTGCGCTCCGCGTTGAGCGACAGGGCCTGCGCATTGATCACGGCCACGTAGTTCGCTGTGCCGGCCTTGTACTGGCGCAGCAGCACGCGTTCGGATTCGCGGGCGGCCTTCAGGGCCTGCTCCTGCAGTTCGCGCTCGCGGGCCAGATCACGCAATGCGGCCAAGTTGTCCTCCACCTCCTGGAAGCTCACCAGCACCGTCTGCCGGTAGCTCGCCGCGGCCTGGTCGAAGGCGGCATCGGCCTGCGCGTTCTGGGCCGAGCGCGCGCCAGCGTCGAAGAGCGTGGCGGCCAGGGCTCCGCCCAGGGCCCAGACGCGATGCGAGGCGGCGGACCACAAGCCCAGTGCCATCTCGCCGCCGTTGGCCGAGAGCGTCAGCCGCGGGAACCAGGCCGCGCGGGCGACGCCGATCTGCGCATTGGCCACCTGCACCCGCGCTTCGGCGCCCGCCACGTCGGGCCGGCGCTCCAGCAGCGTGGAAGGCAGCCCCGGCGGCGTCACTGGCAATTGCAAGGCCAGCGGCGTCGCGGGCAGCTTGAACTCAGCCGGCGCCTGGCCCAGCAGCACGGCCAGGGCATGTTCGAGCTGGCTGCGCTGTAAGTCGACGTCCAAGGCCTGGGCCTGTGCAGTGGCGAGCGTGCTGCGCGCCAGTTCCACGTCGGCCGGCGTGGCCACGCCCTGGCGCACCTGGGCCTGTGCGATCTGCAGCGACTTGCCATAGCCCGCGATCGTGCGCTCGAACGTGCCATGCAGCGTGTCGGCCACGCGCAGCTGGGCATAGCTGTTGACCACCGCGGCCTGCAGGGCCAGCCGTGCGGCGGCGAGATCGGCCATGCTGGCATTGGAGCCGGCATCGGCGGCATCGCGGCCGGCGCGGATCCGGCCCCAGAAGTCCGGCTCCCAACTCGCTTGCAAGGTGCCGGCTTTGGTGTCGTAGAGCGAGGATCCGGTCAGCGCCAGCGCGCGCTGGCGAGTGGCCTGCCCGCTGACGCCCAACTGCGGCCAAAGGCCAGACTCGGCCCCCTGCGCCAGCGCTTGCGCCTGACGCAGCTGTGCCTCGGCCTGCTTGAGCGTCTGGTTGGCCTCGAGCGCGCGCTGAACGAGCTCATCGAGCGTGGCGTCGCCATAGGCTTGCCACCACGGCGCCTTGGCATCGATCACGCCGGGGCGCGCCTCGCGCCAGGGTCCGTCTTCGGCAAAGACAGCCGGCGCACTGACCGATGGCCGCTGGTAGGCCGGGCCTACGGCGCAGCCGGCCAGGGCCAGCCCCGCGAGGCAGGGAATCACGAAACGTTTCATGGGCGCGAATCTAAGCGGCAGGAGGCAACAGCATGCTGTCGTCCAGATGACAAAACGGTCAGCCATCCAAAAAACACATTCTTACAAAGACGTGGTGCACCGATCCGGGCAAACCCTCGTTGTCTCCACAAGCCCGACGCGTTGTCCGGCCCCCCAACCCAAAAGGAAACTGTATGAAGCGCTCGCAAATCATCGCCGCCCTGACTCTGGCCGCCATCAGCTCGCTGAGCTTCGCTCAGACGCCTTCCACCACGACGGCAACCACGACGGCGGCCACGACGGCCAAGGCCACGGCGACCACCGCCACGACCGCCGCCCCCGTTGCCAAGCCGGCCGCCACGACTGTCGCTGCGACTACCGCTGCGACTACCGCTGCCACCCCGGCACCGACTGCAACGCCCGCCGCCGCCACTGCCCCGGCTTTGGCCGCCAGTAAGGCCAAGCACCATCACAAGCACGCCGCGAAGCCTGCTGCCGACGCGGCCGCCACCGCCACGCCGGCCCCGGCTGCCAAGACGAACTGATCGCGACTCAGCACCAGAAAAAGACGGCGAACTGATCTCCTTCAGCGCCGCAAGGCCCGCAAAGCTCAGGCTTCGCGGGCCTTCTTCATGGCGAGCGCTTCCTCGTAGAGCGCATTCTTCGAGACCCCGCCGATCTCCGCCGTCAAGGCCACGGCCTGCTTGAGCGGCAGCGCGTCTAACAGCAGGCCCAGCACACGCAGGCTCTGTGCCGGCAACTCGACCGACTCCACACGCGGCGCCGCGTGCAAGACCAGCACGAATTCACCTCGTTCGCGCTGCGCGTCGGCAGTCATCCAGCCAGGCAGCTCTGCGGCGGCGGCGGTGTGCACGGTTTCGAACTGCTTGGTCAGCTCGCGGCAAACCGTCACCCGCTGTGCCGGGCAGAGCTCGGCCAGCAGATCGACAAGAGCCCTGATGCGATGTGGCGCCTCGAACAGCACCTGGCTCTGCACACTGCCCACGAGCGCCTGCAAGGCCGTGCGCCGTTCGGCCGCCTTGGTCGGCAAGAAGCCGGCGAATGAAAAGCCCTGGGCCTGCGCGTCGCCGGCCACGCTCAGCGCCGTGACCGCGCTGCTGGCGCCCGGGACCGGTAGCACCCGCAAGCCCGCCGCAGCCACAGCGCTCACCAGGACCGCACCGGGATCGGACACGGCCGGCGTGCCGGCATCGCTCACGTAGGCCACACGCTCGCCGGCCTGCAAACGACGGATCAGTCCCGCCGCACCCTCGTGCTCGTTGTGCTGGTGCAGCGCGACCAGCGGCTTGTGCAGGCCCAGGTGGCGCAGCAGCCCCGCAGTGACGCGCGTGTCCTCGCAAGCCACGGCATCCACCAGGCCCAGCACGTGAATGGCCCGCAGCGAAAGATCGGCAAGATTCCCAATCGGCGTGGCCACGACATAGAGCGTGCAAGCCGGATACTGCTGGCCGCCTGCCGCGGTTTGCGCGGCCTGCATCAGGGCTGTGGCATCAATGTTCAAGAAGTCTTCTCCAAAAGCGCTGGGCGATGCGGCCGAGGACCGGACCCTGACCCACCTCCTGGCACCAGGGCTGCGATGGGTCGAACGCAATTATCGAGTGGTCACAGCCCCCTCTCGCGGCGGCTGGCGTGACGACCACCAGCGCCAGCGCATCGAGTGGATCCGCGCGGCCTTCGAAGCCAAGTGACACAAGGAAACTCATGAAATTGCTGACCTCCCTCCTTCTCGCCGCCGCACCGCTGCTGGCCGCCGCCGATGCACCACCTGGCGATGCACCACCGGGCGATGCGCCACCGGGCGCCGACACCTATTTCAGCCGGAACCAGATCCTGCGCGCCGAGCTCTCGCCCTCCGGCCGCTTCGTCGCCGTCACCACCTCCTACGGCAGCCCACGCGTGGACCTCGCGGTGTTCGCGCTCAAGCCGGAGCTGCGCGCGGCGCGCCTCGTCCACGAGCAGTGGGACGATGTCGCCGACTTCCAATGGTCGGGCGACGACAAGATTCTCTTCACGCTCGGTGACATGGACACCGCCCGCGGCAGCCGCGAGGCAAAGGCGCCAGGCCTGTTCGCAGTGGACCTGGCCGGGCATCGCCGCCAGTTGATCGCGCGCCGCTTCATGGCCGACGAGATCCGGCTGATGGGCAATATCAAGACGCTCAATCCGAACTACCGCCTGCTCTGGGTGCCGGCGCAACATCCCGGCGGCGACGCCAGCGAAGTCGTGATCGGTCAGGCCTTGACGTTCTCGGACAAGCGGGTGACCTCGGTGCGCCCGCAATGGCTGAACGTGCGCGACGGCACCACCCACGAAATGAAGCTGGGAGTCAACCCGCCAGACGCGCTGTCCTGGTGGTTCGACAGCAAGGGCGAACCGCGCCTGGCCGTCACTGTGACCGGGCCCTCCCCGGCCTACTACTGGCGCGCCCCTGGTCAGGATGAGTGGAGGCCGCTATTCGAGGAGGGCGAGGACAGGACCTTCCTGCCCGTGGGCTTCGACGACGCCGGCCAGCTCTACGCCGCCAAGCGCGACGGCCCGCGCCGCGAGCGCGCGCTGTGGCGCGTGGACATGCAGACGCTGGCGCTCGACAAGGAGCCCCTGCTGCGCGCGCCAGGCTTTGACGTCAATGCCTCCATGATCCGCGGCGAGCCCGGCCAGCCCGTCCTGGGCGTGCGCTACGAGGCCGACTTGGTCACCACACAATGGTTCGACCCCGCGATGCAGGCCTTCCAGCGCGAAGTCGATGCGCGCTTCCCGGGCCATGTCAACAGCATCAGCTGCCGGCGCTGCGGCCAGCCCGACATGGTGGCCCTGGTGCGCAGCTTCGCGGACCGCGATCCAGGCAGCTTCTGGGTCTTCGATGCCACGAGCAAGGCCTGGCAGTTGATCGGCCGGCGCAAGGACAGTTTGGATGCGGCCCACATGGCGCGGGTCACCATGGACCGCATCAAGGCTCGGGATGGCGAGGATCTTCCGGTGTGGCTCACGCTGCCCGTCGGTTGGGTCCGCGGCGGGCCGCCCGCACCGGCCGTGGTCATGGTCCATGGCGGCCCCTGGGTGCGCGAAGGATCTTGGAGCTGGCACCCCTTGGAGCAGTTTCTGGCCTCGCGTGGCTACCTCATTATCTCGCCGGAGTTTCGCGGCAGCGACGGCTACGGAGCCCAACACTTGAATGCGGGCAACAAGCAGTGGGGCCGCAGCATGCAAGACGATGTGGCCGACGCTCTGCTGTGGGCACAGGGCAAGGGTCTCGCATCCAAGGATGCCTGCATCGCCGGTGGCAGCTACGGCGGCTACTCCACACTGATGGGCCTGGTGCGCGACCCGCAGCTCTATCGGTGCGGCGCGGCCTGGGCTGCAGTGGCAGACCTGTCCCTCTTTCTGCAAGGCGACTGGACCACCAGCGACGACATCCCCCACCTCGCGCGCAGCGGCGTGTATCGACGCCGCGTCGGAAATCCGCTCGCGGATGCAGAGATGCTCGCCGCCGTCTCACCCGTGCAGCAGGCCGCCCGCATCAAGGCGCCCCTGCTGCTCGTCTACGGCCAAGAAGATGTGCGCGTGCCCATGGACCACGGCCAACGCCTGCGCAAGGCCATGATCGCTGCGGGCAATCCACCCGAATGGAAGGTCTTCAAGGACGACGTGCACGGCTTCACAAGCATCGAGAACCAGGTGGAGTTCGCGCAGACGCTCGAGGCCTTCCTAGCCCGTCACTTGAAGCCGGCCGGGTCGGCCAGCCCCGCGGCTCAATGAGCCTTGAGCCCCTCGAAGACCTTCAGCACCGCGTCCGGCCCCATGCCGCGCGCGTCCGCCAGTTCTCCGGCGCCCGTGGCGCTGGCCACCGTGCCGTCGTTCTTGAGCACCGCCACGGCCGGGATGCCCTTCTTCAGCGGCACGCCCATCTGCTCTGCCAGGTCGACGTTCTTGTTGAAGCGGCCCACGTCCACCTTGAGCACGACGAAGCGCTGGTCCACATGCGCGGCCAGCTCGCCGTCGCCCATCTTGTCGGCGAGCGAGCGGCAGTCCTTGCACCAGTTGGCGCCGAAGACCACGAGCACGTTCTTCTTCGCCTTGGCCGCTTGGCCGAGGGCGATATTGAGCTCGGTGCGGGCGTCGGCCTGTTCGTTGTAGACGGGCTTGAGGGCCGGGGCGGCGGTCTCGACAGCCAGCACCGGGGAAGCCGCGATCATGCCGGCGGCCAACAGCAGGGGGGTCAGGATGACTTTCATACGCGCAGTCTGCCATGGACAATGAGACCCTATGAAGACACACACCATTGAAGTCAACAAGTTCAAGGCGGCGTCGAACACGATCAACGGCTTGGTCGTATTCAAGGTCGACGCCCTCGTCTCACCGAAGCCGCCGCTGGAAGGCATCGAGCCGAGCTCGGTGATCTCGATGACCGAGGCCAATGCGCGCGTCCTGATGAACCTGCTCAAGACCCAGCTCGCCGAGTTCGACGCCAAGAAACCCAAGAGCCGCCACGGCAGACACGGCTGATCCCATGGAATATCCGCACTACAACCCCGCCTCCGACTTCCGGCCCCTCTCCGACGACGAGCTGATGGAGCTCGACGAGCTTCTCGCAGGTCTGCCTGGCGAGAACGTCATGACCATCGAGGCGATGGACGGCTACCTGAGCGGCCTCTTGCTCACGCCCCTGCCGCTGGCCGATCGCCCCGGCGCCGATTGGTTGCCCCTGATCTGGGGCGGCGATGGCGAAGGCAACCTGCCCTTCCCCAGCGGCAAGCAAAAGAAGAAGGCCCTGATGCTCATCCTGCGTCACCTGCAGTCGATCGCCGTGCAATGGCGCGAACACCCGCAGGCTTGGGAGCCCATCCTCAGCGTAGCCGACGACGGCGACGATGAAGTGGCCGACGCCGAGGACTGGGCCATCGGCTTCATGTTCGCAGTGGGCCTGGCCGATGCAGCCTGGGAGCCGCTGTTCGCCAACGCCGAGAGCGCTGCGCTGCTCGAGCCCATGGTGCTGCTCGGCGCCGACGAGGCAGAGCTCGACGCCAAAGATCGGGAACGCATCGCGGATCCGGACGAGCGCGATGCGCTGTCGCGGGCGCTGCCGGACAACGCGCTCGCGCTGTACGCGCTGCGCCGCTGATCGAGCGCCGGTTCCCAATGAAATAGGGCTTCACACACGCAAAGCCCTTTTCATTTTCAAACCTCGGATCAGCCCGCCTCGCCCAGCGTCCTCAGCCAGAACGCCTCGTACTTGCGATGCAGGTTCACCGGGTGGACCGCGCCGCCCATGCCGTGCACACCCTCGGGATCGAGGTAGAGATCCACGAGCGCGTCCTTGCCCGATTCCAGCAGTGCACGATAGACGTTGACCGTGTCTTGGTAGAGCACATTGGGGTCGACCATGCCGTGCACGAGCAGCAGCGGCTTCTTGAGGTTCTTGGCCAGCGGGATCAGCGAGAAGCGACGCAGCGTGGGCTTGCTGCGGTCGGTCTTGCCCAGCGTGCGGCCCGTGTACCAGGCGTTGTAGTTCTCCCACTCCGTCGGGCCCGCACCGGCGATGCCGGCGGCAAAGAGGTCGGGCTTGGTGTACATCGTGTACTGGGTCTGGAAGCCGCCGAAGCTCCAGCCCGTGAGGCCCGCGCGCTTGGGGTCCAGGCCGAAGTGGCTCGCGGCGTAGTGCAGCGCATCCTCCAGGTCGTCGGCCTGCGGCTTGCCGGGTTGCTCCCAGTTCGCGTCGCTGAATTTGCGGCCGTAGTTGGAGTGGCCGCGCGGGTCCACCGCCACCATCACGTAGCCGTGCCTGGCGGCCATGTACATGCCGAACATGTAGGCGGTCTGCTGGAAGCTGTCGAGCTCGACGATGTGGCGGTCATTGAGCGGGCCGCCGTAGACGTAGAGCACGCCAGGGCGCTTGTCGCTCGCCTTCCAGCCGGCGGGCTTGAAAACATAACCCTGGATCTCATCGCCACTGCGGTTCTTGAAGCTGAAGCGCTCGGGGTGCAGCACGTCGACCTGCGCCCAGCCCTTGGCGTCATGGGATTGGGTGAGCGTCGTCTCAGCCACGGCCTGCACGCCCGAGAGCAGCTTGAGCTCGGGGCGGCTGGCCCAGTTGCCGCCGTTGGCGGCGACCAGGCGGCCGTCGAAGGAGACGGCGCCGCCGCGGTACATCTCGCCCGCATCGCCCAGTGCTGTCATGGCGCCGCTGGCCATGTCCACGCGCCAGATGTTCATGCCGGCGAAGTCTTGCTTGTTGGCGCTCACGAAGAGGGTCTTGGAATCGGGCGTGAAGCCCAGCACCGAGATGGCCTCGAAGTCGCCCTTGAGCAGCGGGCGCAGCGCATGCGTCGCCACGTCGATGCCGTAGGGCTGGCGGAACCTTTGCTCGTCCAGGATGAGCACAACGCTGCGACCGTCGGGCGTGAAGACGGGCTTGAGCAGGTTCACGACCTCATGGCCCACGTCGCCGCGACGCTCCAGCACCAGCTCGGGCTTGGCGCTCTCGTCGGCGCGGCCGATGTACACGCGCAGCAGTTCCTTCTCACGCTCCCAGGTACTGAAGGTATAGCGGCTGCCGTCCTCGCTCCAGGCCACGGGGCTCATCTCGAACCACACGTCGCCGCCGGCATGGGTGAACACCGGTTCGGGCTGGCGTGTCGGTGCTTCGCCGACGGCAACCACGCGGCGGATGTACAGCGCCACGTCGGGCTCCAAGCGCTTGTCGTCGGCCACTTCCTCGCGGTCGGACTTCTTGGCCGCAGCCCAGCGCGAGTCGTACCGCATGATCTCCACGGTGGCTGTCGGCGGCTTGGCGGGCTTGCCATCGGCGCCGGTCTTGGCCGGCAGTTCGGCGCACAGGGCCATCCAGCGGCCGTCGTCGCTGAGCACGGTGGAGGCGATCTTGTATTTCTTGTCGGCGTCGTCCGGGTGGATCAGCTCACGGTTGAGCAGCTCCACGCCGCCGGCCCCGAAGCGGGCGCGCAGCACGCGCTTGTCATCGCTGAAGACGTAGCCCTGATCGTCAGCGGTGTAGGCATTGACGAGCAGCTTGCGCTCAGTCGCTTGCAACGGCTCGACCCTGGCCGAGCCGGCCTGCCAGCGGAACAGTCCGCCGCGGTACTGGAAGATCAGCTCGTCTTTCTTGTGCGCCCACACGATCTGGGCCACGCCAGGGTAGAGGTCCCCGGGCTTGGCGCGGTTGGCCTCGCGCCATTTCTTGAGCTCGTCGCGCCATTCCCACTCGTCCTTCGTGGGCGCGCTGGCAGCCGATGCCGGGGCACTGGCTGGCGCTGCGGCGGCGGCCGGCGCGGGCTTGCCGCCGCGGCGGGCCTCGAGCGCGGCCATGGCCGTCTTCTCCGCTTCCGCATCGGCCTTCTCAGCGGCCTTGTTGGCCTCGTCGCGCTGCCACTTGGCGAGCACGTCCTTCTTGGTGGCCTCGAGATCAGCGGCGTCGAAGGCGGACAAGTCGACCTTCTCACCGCGCAGATACGCCTGCTGCGCGTCCTCGCGGGCCTGGCGCTTGTCGAGCTCGGCGTCGCGGCGCTCGCGCTTGGCGGCGAAGCGGAAAAGATCCTCGGGCGCGTCGAAGGCGGCCATCACGGCCGGCGAGGTGATGCGCTGGGTCTTGCCGGTGTGGGTGTCGTAGACGTAGAGATCAGTGCCCGGTTCGCCCAAGGGATTCCAGCGGTAGGCCAGGTAGCGGCCGCTGTGGCTGAATCCCATCTCCTGGGCCGCGGTGCCGGCGTAGGGCCGTGCTCGGAAGAGCTGTTCAAGGCTCAGCGCCTGGCCCCCTTGCGCCGCCTGGGCCGCCTGGGCCGCCTGTGCCATGAAGCTGGTGCAAAGCGCGCCGGCCGCGGCCAGCATGAGGCAGCCCAGGGCGGCTGCACGAGTTGTCTTCGATACCAAGAAGTGCTCCAGTGGGCGAATTTCGCGGGGTCGCGGATTCTAGGAGGGGCCCCAAACCCACCCATTCGTCATGGCGCGGGCTCTTGCCGATAATCGGCCCATGGTTGAGAAGCTTTTTGCCGCCCTCGGACTGGTCATCTGCATTGCGCTGGCGGTGCACATGGTCCTGCCGCTCCGGCTACGGGCACGGCTGCTGGTCTGGTGGCGTGATCCGCTGGGCCGCAAGGCACGCGCCCATGCCAGGGCCGCTACCGAGGCCGCGATCAAGCGCGCGCAGCGACCGGGGCGAGGCCGCTGGCAGGGAAACGTCTATCGGCTCGGCGAGAAGGGCGACCGTGGCGACGGCGACGGCAACGACGGCGACGGTGAAAACGGCCAAGATCGACGCACCCTGCACTAGCATCCGGGTCTCCCCAACCCGAGCCCTCTCCTCACATGCTCTACCGTCCTCTTGGCCGCACCGGCTGGAACGTCTCCGCCATCGGCTTCGGCGCCTGGGCCATCGGCGGCACCTGGGGCCAGACCGACGACACGGCCGCCATGGCTGCCCTGCACCGCGCCCTGGACCGCGGTGTGAACTTCTTCGACACCGCCGACGTCTACGGCGACGGCCACAGCGAGACGCTGCTGGCGCGGCTGCGGCGCGAGCGCCCCGGCGAACCCTTCCATGTGGCCACGAAGGCCGGCCGCCGACTGAACCCGCACGTGGCCCATGGCTACCGCGACCTGCGTCCCTTCGTCGAGCGCAGCCTGCGCAATCTCCAGACCGAGGCCCTCGACCTGCTGCAGTTGCACTGCCCGCCCACGGCCGTCTACACGATGCCCGAGGTCTTCGCCCACCTCGACGATCTCGTGCGCGAGGGCAAGCTGCGGCATTACGGCGTGAGCGTCGAGCGCGTCGACGAGGCAATGGCGGCCATCAAGCACCCCGGCGTTCAATCGGTGCAGATCATCTTCAATCTGTTCCGCCAGCGCCCGGCCGAAGTCTTCCTGCCCGCGGCGCAGGCCGCACAGGTGGGCGTGCTCGCGCGCTTGCCCCTGTCCAGCGGCATGCTCAGTGGCAAGTTCAGCCGCGACAGCCGCTTCAGCGCTGACGACCACCGCGCCTTCAATCGCCAGGGCGAGGCCTTCGACAAGGGCGAGACCTTTTCAGGCGTGGATTACGAACAAGGCCTGGCCGCCGTCGAGGAGCTGCGCGCCCTGCTGCCGCCCGGCGTGAGCATGGCGCGACTCGCCCTGCGCTGGATTCTCATGTCCGAGGCGGTCAGCTCCGCCATCCCCGGCGGCCGCACGCCCGCCCAGGTGGACGAAAACGTCAGCGCCGCCGACTTGGCCGCCCTGCCCGCGCCGCTGATGCAGTCGCTGGCCGAGATCTACCGCCGCCGCATCGCGCCGCAAGTGCACGCGTCCTGGTGAGGGCTGATCCCGACATATGCCGCTGAGGCTGCGGTATATGCTAGCGATCGAACACATTTCGCCGAAGGACGGCCATGAACGCGCGCGCACCGGACCCCACCCAGATCGCCATGCCGGCCGAATTCCAGCAGGCCTTCGACGCCCAGCGCAAGGCCTACCTGGCCCAGCCCGAGCCGAGCTACGCCCAGCGTCGCTCCGACCTGGACGCCCTGACGCGCCTGCTCAAGGACAACCGTGACGCCCTGGTCGAGGCCATCAACCGCGACTACGGCAACCGCAGCACCTTCGAGACGCTTTTCGCCGAATACTTCGTCGTGCTGGAGACCATCCAGGACACGGCCAGAAACCTGCGCAAGTGGATGAAACCGCAACGCCGGCACGTCGACCTCATCACCTACCCGCTGGCGCGCAACCGCGTGATCCCCCAGCCCCTGGGCGTGGTGGGCGTGATCGTGCCCTGGAACTTCCCGCTCTTTCTTTCCATCAGCCCGCTGGCCGCCATCCTGGGCGCCGGGAACCGGGCCATGGTCAAGATGAGCGAGAACTCGCGCCACCTGGCCGAGTTGCTGATCCAGCTCTCGCCCAAGTACTTCCCCGCCGACAAGCTGCGCTTCTTCGAGGACGGCGGCGGCCGCGGCCCGGCCTTCTCCACCCTGCCCTTCGACCACCTGCTGTTCACCGGTTCGGGCGCCACGGGCCGCGCCGTCATGGCCAGCGCCGCGCGCAACCTGACGCCTGTCACGCTGGAGCTCGGCGGCAAGGCCCCGGCCGTGATCGCGCCGGACTTCTCTCTCGAGACAGCCGCCGAGCGCGTGATGTGGGTGAAGATGTTCAATGCCGGCCAGATCTGCACCAACATCGACTACCTCTTCATCCCCGAAGGCAAGGAGGAAGAGTTCACCGCCCACTGCAAGCGCCTCTTCGCCCAGCGCTTCCCCGACGTCAACGGCCCAGACTACACCTCCATCATCGACGAGCGCGCCTACCAGCGCCTGGAGAGCCATCTGGAGGACGCACGCGCCAAGGGCGCTCGCATCGTCAACCTCGCCGAGAACCAAACGCCCGACCGCCAAGCGCGCAAGTTTGCGCCCCACCTGGTCTTCAACCTCACGCCGGACATGGACCTGTCCACGCGCGAGATCTTCGGCCCCATCCTGCCCGTGCGCACTTACCGCCACGAGCGCGAGGTGGCCGACTACATCAACAGCCACGACCGCCCGCTCGCGCTCTACCCCTTCACCCACGACAAGAGCTTGCAGCAGTTCTACATCTCCAACGTGATGTCGGGCGGCGTGTCGGTCAACGAGGCCCTGCTCCACGTCGGCCAGCACGACCTGCCCTTCGGCGGCGTAGGCCCCAGCGGCATGGGTCACTACCACTCGCGCGAGGGCTTCAACACCTTCTCCAAGCTGCGCCCGGTCTTCTACCAGGGTCCGTTCTCCCCGATCCAGATGATGTTCCAGCCGCCCTATAAGGGGCTGCCGATGAAAATCCTGAACCTGCTGATCAAGCTGAAGACCTGATCCCGGGCTTGAACCGTCCAGGCCCGTGCGGGTACTCACCGCGCAGGAGTGAGCAAGAACATGCCCGGATGGCTCAGATTTCGCAAGACCGCTGACACGGCGCCCGAGAAGGCCGGCCACGGCCTGCCCGAGGCCGTGGAGCTGGCCCTGCTGGACGGCATCCGCCGCGGCCGGCGCGCCGATTTCGAATCGCTCTACCGGCTCTACCACCCGCGGCTCACGCGCTTCCTCGTGCACTTGCTGCGCGAGGCCGAGCTGGTGGAGGAGGTGCTTGACGACACGCTGATGGTCGTCTGGCAGCGCGCCTCGGCCTTTGACGGCCGAAGCAAGCTCTCGACCTGGATCTTCGGCATCGCCTACCGCAAGGCCATGAAGGCTCTGGGCCGCTTCGACGCCCCCCAGGTCGACGACGAGGCCGAGCAGCGAGCCGACCCCGGTCCCGGCCCCGAACAGCAGCTCGGCCTGGCCCAGTTGCGCGAGCGGCTGCAGCAGGCGCTCGGAGAGCTCTCGGTGGACCACCGTGCCGTGGTCGAGCTCTGCTACTTCCAGGACATGAGCCACGGCGAGATCGCCGCGATCGTGGGCTGCCCACCCGAGACGGTGAAGACGCGCATGTTCTACGCCCGGCGCCGGCTGCGCGGCCTGCTCGCCGATCTGGAGAACTGAAATGAGTACGGTCATCCCCATGGAACACGACGAACACGTGGCCACGCAGGCCCTGCTGCCCTGGTACACGCGTGGCCAGCTCGACGACGCCGAGATGCGCCAAGTGCAGGCCCACCTCGAACATTGCCCGGCCTGCCAGGCCGAGCTGGCCGCCGAGCGGCCGCTACGCACCTTGCTGGACCTCGCCACGCCGCCTGCGGGATCGGCCGAGGCGGGCATTGCGCGCATGCGACGCCGCCTCAGTGCCGAGGCCAAAGCACAGCCGCGCCGTGCCGCCCCCTGGATGCCTTGGGCGCTGGGCCTGCAGGGCGCCACCATCGCCGCCCTGCTCGGGGTGCTGCTCGTGCCGGCCGCGCCGGCGCTCTACCACGGCCTGTCTGCCGAGCCGGCAGCAGCGGGCATCGAAGCTCTCGTCATGTTCAAGCCCGGCAGCAGCGAGGCCGAGGTCCGCGCCGCATTGCTCGCCCATGGCGCGAGCATCAGCAGCGGCCCGACCGAGAGCGGTGCCTACCGGCTGCACCTGACTGCCGACCCGGCCGCGCTCGCCGCCCTGCGCGCCGAGAACGTCGTGGCTCTGGCCGAGCCGCTGGAGCCCCGCAAATGAGACGCTGGCTGCTCGCCCTGGCCCTCAGCCTGTTGAGCCTGGCTGTTAGCGCAAGCAATACCGATGAGCCCCGCTCTGCCGATCGCCAGCTTCTCGTCATGCTGCAGCTGCCCAAGGCGCATTTCCGTCCCGAAGCTAGTTACGGCGGTAGCTATGGTGACACTCAGGGTTTGGCCCTTCGCAAGCGCCAGGCCGAGGCGCTGGCCCGCAGCCATCGGCTCGAGTTCCAGAGCGAGTGGCCCATGCCCCTGGCCGAGGTCGACTGCTTCGTCATGCGCCTGGCTGCCGAAGATCCGCGCTCGCTCGAGCAGGTGGCCGTCGAGATCGAGGCCGACAAAACTGTGGCCTGGGCCCAGCCCGTCAACGAATTCCGTGCGCATGGCACCGCCGACGAACCGCTCTACGCCACCCAACCCGCCGCTGGCCAATGGCATCTGGCCGCCTTGCACGAGCTCGCCACCGGGCGCGGCGTCAAGGTGGCCGTGATCGACAGCGGCGTGGCCGCCGAGCATCCTGACCTGACCGGGCAACTGAGCCTGAATGAGAATTTCGTGGAAGACCGCGCCTTCGCGCCGGAGCAGCACGGCACGGCCGTGGCCGGCAT
The DNA here is from genome assembly GCA_019234295.1 of Roseateles sp. Lineage (GTDB taxonomy): Bacteria > Pseudomonadota > Gammaproteobacteria > Burkholderiales > Burkholderiaceae_C > JAFALK01. Next base: position 144,982 of record JAFALK010000069.1, on the reverse strand, counting down.
CATCGCCGCGCGCAATGACAACGGCCAAGGCATTGCCGGCGTGGCGCCGGGCGCGCGCCTGCTGGGCCTGCGCGCCTGCTGGCAGCAGGGCAACGGCGAGACGCTGTGCAACAGCCTGAGCCTGGCGCGTGCGCTTCAAGCCGCAGTCACCAACGGCGCACAGGTCATCAACATGAGCCTGGGCGGCCCGCGCGACCGGCTGCTGGGCGTGCTCATCGACCAGGCCATGGCGCGCGGCGCGTCCGTGGTGGCCGCCTTGGGGCGCAGCGCGGCCGACAGCTTCCCCGCCAGCCACCCCGGCGTGCTGGCCGTGGGCGCGGGCCCGCCCCTGCCGGCCGGCGCCGTGCAGGCGCCGGGCCGCGATGTGCCCAGCACGGCCGCCAATGGCGGCTGGACGCTCGTCACGGGTAGCTCTTTCTCATCGGCACACGCAGCCGGACTGCTGGCCCTGCTGCGCGAGCTCGACGGCAGCAAGCTGCGCCCGCTGCAGGCCGGCCTCGTGATGGGCCAACAAGGTCGCATCGACAGTTGCGCCACACTCACACGCCATGCAGCCATCACGCCCAAAGGCTGCCTAGAAGAAGCTCTGCGGCACACTGGGGACTGATGGCAACGCGCCCCTTCTTCGTCGCCACACTTTTCGCCGCTGCCATTGCGCCGGTTCATGCCGACGTCGGCGGCAGCCTTGCCGTGCAATCCGACACCCGCTGGCGCGGCCTCAGCTACAGCGACGGCAAGCCGCAGGCCCAGGCCAGCGTGGCGGTGGATCACGCCGACAGCGGTCTCTACGGCGGCGCCCTGCTCACCCGCGTCAGCTTCGATTACGACCGCGACAGCACCGCCGCGCAACTCTACGCCGGCCGCGTTTTTCGCCTTCAGCCGGGGCTCGATACCGAGTTCGGGGCCCAGTACACGCACTTTGCTGCCCTCACACGCTACGACTACGGAGAAGTCTTCGCGGGCCTGCTCGGAGAAGCCTGGAACACGCGCCTGTACTTGTCCAACGATTATTTCGGCAGCGGCCAGCGCAGCGCCTATGTCGAGCTCAATCTGCAGCAGCCCCTGCCGTGGGGCTTGTCGGGCCAGGCCCACGTCGGCTGGCTGCGCGGTATTGGCCGCGCGCGATGGCCCAACCCTGATGGCGACAGCCGTCCCGACTGGCGCATCGGCGTTGCCCGGCGCATGGGCGTCTTCGAAGCGCAGCTCGGCTGGGTCGGCGCCACTCGCGGCGGCCCCTACACCTGGGTCTCCGCCGCTCACCGCGAGGCACTCGTGCTGGGCCTGAGCGCCTCCTTCTGACTTGAACCATCCCCCGCGGCGCCGGCACTCACCGGCGACGAACAGCGGCAACGCCGCAAGGGGATGTAATGAAAAAAACGTGGCGGTGGACCGCACCATTGTGTCTGGTGCTGGCCATGCCCGGCTGCGGCGGCGGCAGCGGAGAGGGGCTCGACGCCAACGGACGCCCCATCGGTGAAGGCGCGAACCCAAGCGGGCCTCTGCTGCCAACCTACGCCTCTATCCAGTCCCATGTGTTCACGCCCATCTGCTCGGCCTGCCACGCCGGCGGCTCGGCACCCGAGGGCCTGCGACTTGACGCCGCCAACGCCTACGCGCTCACCGTCAACGTATCCAGCGTCGAGGTGCCCTCGATGAAGCGCATCGCGCCGGGCAACCCCGATCAAAGCTATCTCGTGCAGAAGATCGAAGGCCATGCCTCCGTCGGCGCGCGCATGCCCTATGGCGGGCCCTATCTCGATGACGCCACCATTGCCACCATCCGCCTGTGGATCAGCCAGGGAGCCGTGCAATGAAGAGACTCCTGATCCTGATCCTGCTGCTGTGGAGCCTATCGTGTCTGGCCTCGGCGGAGCCCTACCTCGCCGTGCGCGCCGGCCTGGCCTGTTCGGCCTGCCATGTGAACCCCAGCGGCGGCGGCCTGCGCAACGCGGTGGGCAATGCCTTCGCGCAGAACGTGATTCCGGCCAATGCCCTGCCCGAGAGCCTTCAGGGCTGGACGGGCAGTCTGGGCTCGATGCTGCGCCTGGGCGGCGACCTGCGCACCGCCTCCACCGAGACGCGCGTCGACGGCCAGCCCAGCCAGCGCATCAACGGCACGGAGCAGGCCCGGCTCTACGCGGACATCCAGCTGCTCGCCGATCACCTCGGCGTCTACGTGGACGAACAGCTGGCGCCCGGCAAGCCGCTGCGCGAAGAGGCCTATGTGCGCCTGTCCACGCAGGGCATGGGCTGGTATGCCAAGGCCGGCCAGTTCTACCTGCCCTTCGGCTGGCGGCTGCAAGACAACCAGGCCTTCGTGCGCTCGCTCTCGGGCATCAACATGACCGCGCCGGACAAGGGCGTGGAGATCGGGATGGAGCAGCCCAATTGGTCGGCGCAGCTGGTGTACAGCCGTGGCCCGGGCAACCGGGGCGGAATTGACGGGCACCAGGTGACGGGTCAGCTTGTTTGGCTGCAGCCCTGGGGCCGCATCGGCGCCGCGACCGCACAGGTCACCTCGACCGCTGGCAACCGACAGTCCTACGGGCTCTTCGGCGGCACGAACACCGGGCCGGTGAGCTGGCTCGGCGAGGTCGATCTCGTGGCCGACGACGGCTACCCCGAAGGCCGGCGCACTCAACTGGCCACGCTGCTGGAAGCGAACTGGCTCCTGCGCCAGGGCCACAACCTCAAGATCACCAGCGAGTTCCTCGACCCCGATCGCCACGTGGCGAACAACTACCAGGACCGCTACAGCCTCGTCTACGAGTACACGCCCATCGCTTTCGTCCAACTACGCGGCGGGCTGCGGCTTTACCGCGGCATCCCGCAGAACGCATTCGACAACCGTCATCTCGCCTTCATCGAACTGCATGCACTGTTCTGAACTCCGCTGGCATGAACCACCTGGACAGGCGCTGCGCGCCCTGCCCCTGCTGACGCTGTACCTCAGCGAGCGCTGCAACTCGCGCTGCATCAGCTGCGACTGGTGGCGCAGCGGGCAGCGCGACTTCAGCGTACAGATGTTGGAGCGCCAGCTGCCCGCCCTGCGGCGCCTGGGTACGGAGGTCGTGATGCTCTCGGGCGGCGAACCCCTGCTGCACCCAGAATGGATGCACATCGCCACGCTGCTACGCCGCCACGGCATCCGACCCTGGCTGCTGAGCTCGGGGCTGGCCGTGGCCAAGCATGCGGCCGAGATCGCGCACCTGTTCGACTCGGTGACCGTCTCCCTCGATGCCGCCGATGCAGCGCGTTATGCCCGGATCCGCGGCGTCGACGGCTTCGAGGCCGTGTGCCGTGGTGTCAGCGCGATGGCCGAGCTGGGGCGGCCCGTGAGCGTACGCACCACCGTGCAGAGCGCCAACTACCGCGAGCTGCCGCAGATCGCTCGCTTGGCACGCTTGCTCGGCGCCGCCTCCATCTCCTTCCTGGCCGCCGACGTGGGCGCCGGCAGCGCCTTCGGCCGGCACGGCGAGGCCAGCCCAGAGATCGCCCTGGGGCATGAGGATCTGCCGGTTCTCGAGGCGGTGCTGGAGGAGCTGGCCGAGTTCGAGGCGGACGGCTTCGTCCTCGAAAGCCGCGCCAAGCTGCAGCGCCTGGCAGCCTACTTCCGCGCCCTGCTTGGCGAGGGCGAGTTCCCGCCCGTGCGCTGCAACGCGCCCGAGTTCTCGGCTGTGATGGAGGCCGACGGTGCACTGCGCCCTTGCTTCTTCATCCCGGGTTCGCAGCTGGGCGTCGAGGAGCCGCTGGACGAGCGACTCAACAGCGTGCAGCAGACGAGCCTGCGCGCCGACATCCGCGCCGGGCAGCGGCCCGAGTGCCGCACTTGCGTGTGCTCGATGTGGCGCGAGAACGCCCGGTTCTGATCATGAGCACGGGCCTGTGCCTGCTGAACCTCGCCGGCGCGCCTGGCAGCCTGCGCATCGTTGGCGATTGCATCGTCGGCATCGACGTGGCACCCGCGCCCGGCGACCGCTTGATCGACTGCAGCGGCACGCGCGCCCTGCCCGGCCTCATCAACGCCCACGACCACCTGCAGCTCAACGGCCTGCCGCCCCTGCGCTACCGAGATCGCTACCACCATGCCGACGAGTGGATCGCCGACATCCACCCGCGCCTGAACACGGATCCGGCCTTGCGCGCCTACCGCGCTGCTCCCCTGGCCGACCGGCTGCTGACCGGCGCGCTCAAGAACGTGCTGAGCGGCGCGACGACCGTGGCCCATCACGATCCGGCCTACGCCGAGATGTTCGAGCCGGACTTCCCCGTACACGTGCCGCGCGAGCTCGGTTGGTCGCATTCACTCGGCCTCGACGGCGAGTCCGCGGTGCAGGCCAGCCATCGCGCCACGCCCGCGCACCGGCCCTGGGTCATCCACGCCGCCGAGGGGCTGGAGGCCGGCGAGGAGTTCGAACGGCTCGAGCGCCTCGGCTGCATCGGGTCCAACACGCTGCTCGTGCACGGTGTCGGCCTCACGACCGCGCAGCAGCAGCGGCTGGTCCGCGCGGGCGCCGGGCTGATCTGGTGCCCGGCGTCCAACCTCGCAATGTTCGACCGCAGCGTCGACCCCGCCGCGCTGATCGAGGCCGGCGCCCTTGCTTTGGGCAGCGACTCGCGCATCAGCGGCTCGGCCGACCTGCTGGTCGAGGCCCGCCTGGCGAGCCGGCTCGCAAACCTGGACGGGGCCGCGCTCGAACAGTTGCTCACCGCCACCGCCGCCCGGCTGCTGCGTCTGCCCGACCGCGGCCGGCTCGCCATTGGCATGAAGGCCGATGTGATCCTCCTGCCAGCGGCCCTGCCGCTGGTCCGCACCGAGCGAGCGAGCTTGCGCGCGGTCTTCCGCGAAGGCCGCCTGCTGCTGGCCGATCCCGATCTGGCCGTGCAAGACGCGGGCTTCCACGGCCGGCCCGCCACGCTCGACGGTCGCGCCAAGCAGCTAGACCAAACGCTTGCGCGGGCCGCGGCCCGCAGCTCGCTGCCCGAACCGGGACTGGTGATCGCATGAAGGTCGTCCACCTCGGCCTGCTGCTGGACGCCGCGCACCGCGAGCCCGCGGCGCTGATGCAGGCCTGGCCCACGCAGGTGGCGGTGGCCGAGGCCGCGGCCGGCGCCGGCTGCGAGATCGCAGTGTTCCAGGCCTGCCACCGCGAGGCGCTGCTCGAGCGCGACGGCGTGCGCCACCGCTTCATGCCCATCGCGGCGATGGCGCGGGCGCTGGCCGGCGAGAAGCCGGACCTGCTCCACGTCCACGGCTTGCAGTTCGGCCGCGAGCTGCTGGCACTGCCGCGCCTGCCCACCCTGCTCCAGGACCACGCCAACGCGCCGCCGCGACGACCTCTGCCCTGGCTGCACGCGCGGCGGAGCTTCTCGCGCAGCCGCGGCCTGCTGTTTTGCGCGAGCGAGCAGGCCCTGCCCTTCCGTCGGCGCGGTCTGCTCTCGCAGGGCACGCGGGTTCATGAAGTGGCCGAATCCAGCAGCAGCTTCGCGCCCATGGACCGCGCGGCGGTACGCGGTCTCACGGGCTTGGCTGGCGATCCAGCCTTGCTGTGGGTCGGCCATCTCGACGACAACAAGGACCCGCTGACCGTACTCGAAGGTGTGGCGCTCGCGGCCGAGCGGCTGGCGCAGCTGCAGCTCTGGTGCTGCTTTGGCCAGGCGCCGCTGCTGCACGAGGTGCAGCAGCGCATCGCCACGGATGCGCGCCTGGCCGGCCGCGTGCACCTGCTCGGCCCGCAGCCACACGAGCGCATCGAGCTGCTGATGAACGCGGCCGACTTCCTCGTGCAAGGCAGCCACCGCGAGGGTTCGGGCTATGCCCTGATCGAAGCCCTGGCCTGCGGCCTGACACCTCTGGTCAGCGACATCCCCTCGTTTCGCGCGCTGACCGGCCGCGGCACGGTGGGCCGGCTGTGGCCCTGCGGCGATGCCGGCGCGCTGGCGCAGGCCATCACCACCGCGGCGACCGAAGCGCGCGAACCGATGCGCAGGAGAGCGCGCGCGCATTTCGAGGCGCTGCTTTCACCTGCGGCGTTGGGACAGCGGCTGCGCAGCGTGTATGAGCAGGCCCTGTCATGAGACCCATGCCAGGCGGAAGGCAGGGTAGTCCAGTGAGCGACTTCCGCCGCGCCTTCCTCATCAACCTCGGCTCCAGCACCGCAGGCGCGCTCGTCCAGCTGGCGCTGGCCATGGTCCTCGCGCGCCTACTCACGCCGGCCGAGCTCGGCCGCTTCGCCATCGCCGCGGCCCTCGCCGGTGCGGCCCATGCGCTGCGCGACCTCGGCGTGTTCGGCTATGTGCAGCGTGAAGCCAGCCTCTCGCGAGCGCAGCTCGCGGGCTGCCTAGGCCTGTCCTGCCTGGGCAACTGGGGTGCTGCGCTGCTGCTGCTCGCCAGCGGAGATCACCTGCTCGCGATCCTCGCCCTGGGCTTCCTGCCCCTGCCGCTCACTGGCCTGATCGCCGCCCTGATGCACCGCGAGTTGGCCGCCGCGCGCCTGGCGGCGGTGGCGCGCATCGGTGCTGGCATGCATGCCGCAGTAGCCCTCGGCCTGGCCTGGGCCGGCTGGGGCGCCTACGCGCTCGCCTGGGCTGCACTGGCCAACACGCTGGCCTGCGGCGTGGCGTATTGGGCCTGGCGGCCGAGCGGGCTGCCGCTGCGGCCGACCCGTTCGCATTGGCCAGAGATCCTGCGCTTGGCGCGCGGCTCCGTGCCGGCCGAAGCGTTGACCGCGCTGAACGCCGCCCTGCCCAGTGCCCTGCTCGGCCGCTTGGGCGCACCGGTGCTCGTGGGCTTGTTCGGACGCGCACAGGCCGCTGCCGGCCTGCCGCTGGCGCTCAGCGGCAACGCGCTGAGCTTCGGCGCCCTGCCGCGGCTGGCTCGCGCCCATCACGCCGGAGATCCGCTGGCCGCTCAGCTCGATCGCGCAAGTTGCCTGCTCAGCGGCGCGCTGTGGCCGCTGCTCGCGTGGATCTGCATCTTCGGCGAGCCGCTGATCGTGGTGCTGTTCGGTGCGGCCTGGCGCGAGGCCGCCACCGCGCTGCCCTGGCTCGCGGGCATCGCCGCCCTGCAACTGCTGATGCGCTACGACGCGGCCGCGCTCAACGCCGTGGGTCGGCCTGGTGCGGTGGCCGCGCTGCAAGCCACGGCATTGGCGCTGCGTGCATCTCTGTGCGTCCTGCTGTTTGACGGCAGCCTTCGATCCTTCGCGCAAGCGCTGCTGCTGGCCGAGCTCGCGCTGCTGCCGCTGCAGCTGCGGCTGCGCCGGCCCTGGGGCCTGGGGTCATGGTTCGGGGCCTGGCGTCTCAGCCTGTGGACCACGGCAGCGGCCGCCCTGCCTGCCCTGCTCGTGCCACAGCCGCTGCCGGGACTGATTGCTGGCACGCTGACCTGGGGACTGTCCCTCGTCCTCTTGGGCCATCCGCTGGCCGAGGAGATGTATCAGCTGCCGCGTCTCTTCATGACGATGAGGAAATGATCCCCGAGCTCACGCAACAGCGGCCATCCGGCCAGCGCCCGGTCTGCGCGCCACAGGCGCTGCTGCCAAGCCTCTTCGAGCTCCAGGTAAGGCGGCGGAGCGAACACGCACAGGCCGCGGCGGTGCTCCAGCGTGAAGCTCTGGGCAAAGCTGCGGTAGAACTCCCGCGCCGAGAAGTAGCGCGTCCAGATCGTGCGGCTGTTCATACCCACGGCCACGGTTTCGCGGGCAAAGCGCACCCGGGCCCGCTCCCAGCGGCCCTGGCGCACGTAGTGCAAAACCTCCCACGGGCACCAGCGGTTGATCACGGTGAAGACGAGCAGACCGCCGGGGCGCACGAGGCGCGCGCATTGCTGCGCCACGGTCTCCACGTCGGGCACGCAGTTGAGCGGGCCGAGGTTGGAGTACGCGCCGTCAAAGGTGCCCTCAAGTGTTCCATCCAGTCGCTCGAGCTCGTGCGCGCCGATGTGCAGCGCCCGCACGCGCTCGCCCTGTCCCGCGCGCTCGGCCCGGTCGCGGGTTCGCTCCACCATTTGCGGCGACCAGTCCGTGGCCACCACCCGGTGACCGAGGCCGGCCATGCGCACCGCGTCCAGCCCGGTGCCGCAGCCGAGATCGATCAGGCGGCTGCCGGGCGCGAAGCTGCGGTCCAACCAGGCCCACATCTCGCCGCGCATGCGCTGGATCGAGGAGTTGTTGCCGCGCGGGCCGTCGTAGTCGGCTGCCACGCTGTCAAAGGCCTGCTTGGTTTCGTGCAAGCGGGAGCGGATGTCGATGGGGGTCATGAATGAAGCTGGCCTTGGTCGTGCCCGGCGGTGTGGACGCGGGCGGTGAGGAAAGGGTGATTCCCGCGCTGCTCGACCTGATCGAGCGGCTGGCGCGGGTGCATGAAGTCCATGTGTTCGTATTGCGCCAGCACGGGCGCTGGCCGCTGCGCGGCGCGACGGTCCACGGCACGGGCGGCGGCGCGCTGAGTGCCGTGGCGGCGCTGCGCCGCGAGCACGCACAAGCGCCCTTCAAGCTGGTGCAGACCCTGTTCTCGGGCAGCTGCGGACTGGCAGCCGTCCTGGCCAGGGGGGTGCTGGGGCTGCCGGCCTGCGTGCATCTTGGCGGTGGAGAACGCGTGGCTTTGCCGGAGATCGGCTACGGCGGCCGGCTCGGCTGGAAGTCGCGCCTGTGCGAGGCAATCGTGGAGCGCGGCGCCTCGGCCATCAGCGGCGCAAGTGCCATGGCCCTGGCCGGCGGCCCGGGCACGCGCATTCCACTCGGCGTGGCGCTGGAGCGCTGGCCCCCGCTCGCGCCGCGGCCGCGCAATGCGCTGCCGCGCCTGTTGCACGTGGCCAGCCTCAACCAGGTGAAGGACCCGGGCACGCTGCTGCACGCGCTGGCCCTGTTGCAGGCGCGCGGGCTGGACTTCGAGCTGGACATGGTCGGCGAGGACACGCTCGGGGGCCGCATGCAGGCGCTGTGCGCGCAGCTCGGACTGGCGGCGCGCACGCGCTGGCACGGCTTCATGCGCCAGGGCGAATGGCGCGTGCTGGCCGAGCAGGCGGACCTGCACGTGCTGAGCTCGCGCCACGAGGCGGGCCCGGTCGTCGTGCTGGAGGCCGCCCTGGCCGGCCTGCCCACGGTAGGCACGGCGGTGGGCCACCTGGCCGAATGGGCCGCCCTGCCCGGGCCGGCGGCGCTGGCGGTGCCGGTGGGCGACGCCGCGGCGCTGGCCCAGGCCATCGAAGGGCTGCTGGCCAACGAGCAGGAGCGGCTGCGCATGGCGCGCGCCGCGCAGGCCGAGGCCCTGCGCGAAGACGCCGACCACACGGCGGCGCTGTTCGCCTCTCTTCATGCCGCGGCCCTCGGGCGGTAGGCCAGGGCCTTCTGGACGGAGTACATCGTTTGAACACGTGGCGGCTTCACCAGCATCCAGCGCAGCGCCTTCTCCGCGCGCGACTTCGCCGTCCAGGACGTGCTGGCCAGCACGGGCTCGCTGCGCGCGAGCTGCTGCATGCGGGCGCGATCCTCGCGCTTCGGAAGCAGGCGCTGCGCGACATAACGGAGTGCCTCGGCGGGGGACTGCGCCCACTCGATGCCGGGGAAAGCGGGATGGTCCATGCGGCACAGGGACACCTGGGCCAGGCGCTGCCGCTCCATGGCGCGCTGCAAGCGCCGCGGACATTCGCGCAACAGCCGCGCGGACAGCGGGGCAGGCAGCCGGGTCGGGAAGTAGTGACCCAGCATCAGCAGCGGCGGCAGCGCCCACCAGCCGAGGCAGCCCTCCAGCTCGGCCCAGTCGCCAGCGTCGAGCCTGGGCGCGAGGCGGGCGATGTCCAGCAGCTGTGTGAGTCGCAACGAGCGGGACATCAGGTTGCCCGCCGCGTGCAGCAGCAAGTGGCGCAGCAGCGCCGCGTGCGAAGGGTAGGCATTGAGGCCGGGCCGCGCGTCGGCCGGCCAGCACAGGGCGGTGATGTCGGCCTCGCGCACGGGCAGCTGCTCGGCAACGCGCGGGTGCAGCTCGATCTTGATCGGGTTGTCCGGGTGCTCGCCGAAGGCCGGATCAGCGCAGGACCGCAGCGGACGGAAAACGGTGTGGCGCGGGCTGGCCGCGCCGCGCTCGTAGCCCAGGCTTTCGATCAGGACTGCAGCGGTCTCGAGATCGCCCTCGCGCACCAGCAAGTCGATGTCACTCATGGGCCGCTCGCCGGCGGCGTAGAGCTTCAGCGGCAGCAAGGCCGATCCCTTGAGGCCAACCAGGGACACGCCCGCCTCGCGCGCGGCCTCGTCGATGCGAACGCGCAGGACGCGGATGCGCTGCTCGCGCTCGACGCTCTGGGCCAGTTGCTCGGCAAGAAAGGCCTGCCATTCGGGAGGCCCCTGCCAGCGCAGGCGCGTGGCCAGCAGCGCGGAAAGGCCGTGGATGGTGCTGGCGGCCATGGCGGCGCGCCATTCGAAGGCCGACCACTGCGGCGCACGCGGGCCGGCCAGGGTGACCTCGCGCACCAGGGTTTCAGTCGTGCACGCGAGGGCGCGGGCCACGACTTCTGCGGGCGGCATGCGCTGATCCATTCAAAATTTCCACATGAGGAGTGATCGATGTCCATGAGCCCCGCGGATCCCTACCGCGAAGCCCGGGTACCCGTTTTCGAGAGACGCGTGACCGTGCTCGGTGCCGACTTCCTGTTCCGCGCCGACGACGAGGCCCTGCTCGCCCTGGTGGACGCTGCCTGCATCGGCGCGCCGCCCCACCGCTTCGCGGGCCAAGCGCCGCAACTCACGGTCGAGCTGCGGCTCGGCGAGGCGACGGGACTGCCGACGGACCGCGAGCCGCCGCTGCCACGCCTGCAGGGCGGCGCGGGCCTGCTGGGCGTGCTGATCGACCGCGGCAACCTCGCCCTCGTGGATCCGACCTCGGGGCGCGGCCTCGTCAACCTCTCGCCCGAGATGCTGGCCCACGCCTACCACGCGCGCTACGAGCTGCTGGAGTTCGCAATCTTCACGCTGGCCGCCCGCTCGCAAGGCCTGGCGGCCCTGCACGCAGGCTGCGTGGGCTTGGAGGGCCAGGGCCTGCTGCTGATCGGCGAGAGCGGCGCGGGAAAGTCCACGCTGGCGCTGCAATGCCTGCTGGACGGACTGGACTTCCTGTGCGAGGACGCCTGCTTTCTCGCTCCCGAGTCCGGCCTGCTGACGGGCATCGCCAACTTCGTGCACCTGCGCCGCGATGCGCTGCGCTTCTTCGATGCCGCCACTGCCGCCAAGCTGGCCGCTGCGCCCACGATCCGTCGCCGCAGCGGCGTGGAGAAGTTCGAGTTCGACCCGCGCGCCGCGCCGCGCCTGGGGCCTTTGGCCGCCGCGCCGCTGAAGCTTGCCGGCCTTGTGTTCCTCAGCGCCCAGCCCGCTGGCGAAGCGCCCATGCGGCGCGTGCCGGCAGACGAGGCCGGCGCGCGCTTCACGCAAAGCCAGCCCTATGCCGCCGGCCAGCCCGTGTGGGCCGCCGTGCAGCCCTTGCTGCAGGGGCTGGCGGCCTGGGAGTTGAGGCGAAGCACGCATCCGCAAGAGACGGCTAGGTGCCTGCGCGCGCTGCTTGAAGCCGCGGGCGATCCAGGCTCTTGATCAGGTGGTCCCAGCGATCGGCCAGACCGGGCCGCTCGCCCTCGACCTGCTCGTGCAGCAGATCCCGAACGCGGCGGTAGAACTCGGTGCCGAAGGCTCCGTCGAACATCATGGCCAGGTCTCCGCTCTCGTCCCAATGCGTCTTGGGCCCGAGCTGCTCACGCACCTGCTCGTGAAAGCGCGTTCCCGGCAGCGGGTAGGACACCGAGACCCCGATCTCGTCGGGCCGCGCCTGCTCGATGAGCTCGCGCGTGCACAGCAGCTCCTCCAACCCCTCGCCCAGGTAGCCGAGCTGGATGAAGAAGCCCACGCGGATGCCGTGCTTGCGCATGAGGCCGCGGGCTGCATGGATCTGTTCGACGGTCGTGCCCTTTTGCATGGCATCGAGCACGCGCTGGCTGCCGCTCTCAGCACCGATCCAGGCCTGGCGGCAGCCGGCGCGCGCCAGGGCCGCGACCATGGCCTCGCTGCTGAGGTCGGCCCGTGTCTGGATCGTGAAGGGCACACCGCCGCCACCGGCTTCGAGCGCAGCGGCGAAACGTTCCACCCAGTCAGCGCGAAAGCCGAAGATGTCGTCGGCGAACCAGATGTGGTCGGGCGCGTGGTCGGCCTTCAAGGCCATCATCTCGGCCGCCACGGCCTCGGGCGAGCGCTGCTGGTAGCGACTGCCCCAGATCGGCTTGGCGCACCAGGCACAGCGGAACGAACAGCCTTTGGAGGCGGCCATATTGAGGCTGAAGAAGCCGTGCGCTCGCTGCCAGATGCGGCGGTAGCGGGGCACGTCGACGAGGTCCCAGGCCGCGGGCGCCTCCAGGGTGTGGCTCTCGGTGCGGTGCAGGCTGACGACCTTCTCTTCGGCCGGCGTGGAGAGATCGGCCGCCCGGTCGGCGTCGAGCCGCGCCAGCAGGGTGTGCAATGTGTCGAGCCCCTCGCCGCGCAGTGCCGCATCGGCGCCGGCCGCGAGATAGGGGCCGGGCGCGTCGCTGACGTCGGAGCCGGCCACGATCACGCGCGCACCGGCCGCACGCGCCATGGCGATCATCTCGAGCGCCGCCTCGCGCATGCGCGCCAGGCACATCTTGGTGAGAAAGTTGTAGTTGTCCTCGTAGAGAACGACGAGCTCAGGCCGCCGCTCGGTCAGCACCGTCGCGAACTCGGCCGGCCCCTGCGCGAGCATGGCGTCGAAAAGCGCCACCTCGTGACCGCCGCGGCGGATGCGCTCGGCCACCTGCAGCGTCGCCAGCGGCGGATACGGCCTGGCACGCTCCTGCTGCTTGCGATCGAACCCCAGAAAATACGTGTGTCCCACCAGCACCGATAGCATCGCGCCTCCGCCCGTTCTTTGGCGGTGAGTGCGCGCCGGGGCGGCAAAGGTTCAATCGCGCTTGACGGGGCCGCTCAGGACTCCAGCTCAAACCAATCGAAATCGGCCGGCGGCATGGCGCCGGGCCCGCTGGCATAGAGGCCGATGCGCAGGCCCGCCGGGCTGTCGTCGCCGGCCAGCGCGTTGAAGGGCACGCTGCCAAGCAGCCGCCAGTCGGCGCCTTCGCCGGCGTAGCTGAAGTCGTAACGCTCTGCATAAGCGTCAAGCCGCAGGCGCACGGCCCCGAATGCCGCCGCGCCGATGAGCGGCGCCGCGGCGACAATGCGCTCCTGGCCCTTGACGCGCACCATCAGCTCCACGCGGCGCGGGGCCGTGCCCGAGCCGGTAAGGCGCAGCAAGGCGTGGTGCGCTTCGTCGCGGCGCAAGGCCAGGCCGGCCTGCTGGCCTTGGCGCAGCGGCGCGAAATCAAGCAGGGTGCTGGCGTGCTGCTGAAAGCTGCTCAAGCGCCGGCAAACGAAGGCCGGCGTGCCGACATCGGCCAGGCTCGTGGCGCTGCCCTTGAGGCGCAGCCAGCCCGGGCGCTCGGCGAGATCCCAGAGGCCCGGCGCCAGCCCCCGCAAAAATTGCCATTCTGGCGGCAGGCCCGGACCTTTGAAGTCCTCCCGCCGCGGCGCCACCGGCCATTCCCTGGCCGGCGGCAGTTGCTCGACGCCGAGTTCCTCGGCAACCGGCTGGTGATCGTTGACCACGGGCCAGCCACCTTCGTCCCAGCGCATCGGCGCCAGCAGCACCTCGCGGCCCAGCGGTGTGGCGCGGCCCACGGGCCGGGTGCCGCTCAGCAGCAGCCACCACGTGCCATTGGCCGCCTGCACCGGCTCGCCGCGCCCCAGCATCTGCAAGGGCTCCAACGCCGCGTTGCGATGGCTGGCAATCGGGTTGTCGAAGCAGGGCTCGTAGGGACCGGCAGCGCTGCGCGACCGCGCCACCGTGAGCCCCTGGTCCCAAAGCCGGCCTTCGGTGCAGAAAAGATAGATCCAGCCCTCACGCTCTACCAGCACCGGCAGTTGCGGCGCCAGACCGTTGTGGCCGGGCCAGACCCGTTGCGTGGCGGCACGCAACCGGGCTGATTCCAGCTCGAACTCGGCAAGGAACACGCCGCCGCTGCCCTCGTGCACGAGCCAGGCCTTGCCCTGGCCGTCGATAAAAAGCGAGGGCACGGCGCCGGGATCCAGGCCCTCGATCCATTGGGGATCGCTCCACGGCCCCATCGCCTGCTTGGCCGACATCAGGAAGGTCCCGCCGCCACCGCGGCTGGTGGCGAGCAGCCAGAAGCGGCCGCCATGCCAGCGCAGGCTCGGCGCGATCACGCCCTCGCCCGAGACCGCATCTTTGAGCGGTACCTGGCCCTCGCGGTTGAGCGCGTGGTCCAGGGCCCGCCAGTGGACCAGATCGCGGCTGTGGTGAACGGTCAGAGCCGGGAAGTACTCGAAGCTCGATGCCACGAGGAAAAAATCCTCGCCCACCCGGCAGACCGTGGGATCGCCCTGGCCGCCTTCGATGACCGGATTGGCATAACGGCGCTTTTCAGCGGGCTTGAACAGGGCACTCGTGCGCTCGGCCGTATCGGCCACCATCTTGCCCGCCTGGGTGCCGCAGCCGCTCAGCCCGGAGCTCAGCCCGGAGCTCAGCCCGGCCGCCAGCAGCGGTAGCACCGTGCGGCGCCGCATCAAGAGGCCCCTCGCAGACTCTCCAAGATCATCTCCCGCCCCCCGAGCCGCCCGATCATGTGATCGCGGCGGATCATAAGGCGGTAGAACTCAGCCGCGCTTGGCGAGCAGCGCCCTCGCAACACGCGAGACCGGCGAGCGGCCCAGCACGCCCGAGATGAAGACGCCGGCGTCCACGAGCTTGTCCAGCTCGATGCCCGTCTCGATGCCCAGCCCGTCGAGCATGAAGACCACGTCTTCGGTCGCCACGTTGCCAGTGGCGCCCTTGGCGTAAGGGCAACCTCCGAGCCCCGAGACGCTGGCGTCGAAGCGGTGGATGCCGAGCTCCAGGCTCGCATAGATGTTGGCGAGTGACTGGCCGTAGGTGTCGTGGAAATGGCCGCTGACCTCGTGCAGCGGGAAATGCCTGAGCGCGCGCTCCATCACCGCCTGCGTGCGGCGCGGCGTGCCCACGCCGATGGTGTCGGCGATGCTCATGTGGTCGACGCCCACGTCCTTGAGCAGCTTCACCACGCGCTCGACCTCGTCGGGCGTGACCTCGCCCTGGTAAGGGCAGCCCAGGCAGCAAGACAGAGCCGCGCGCACCCGCATGCCGGCGGCATGCGCGGCCTGCACCACGGGGGCGAAGCGCTCGATGCTCTCGGCGATCGAGCAGTTGATGTTCTTCTGGCTGAAGGCCTCGCTGGCGGCGGCGAAGACGACGATCTCCTGCGGCGCCGTGGCCAGCGCCGCCTCGAAGCCCTTCATGTTCGGCGTGAGCACCGAGTAGCGCACGTCAGCGCGTCGCTCGATCGCCGCCATCACGGCCGCGTTGTCGCCCATCTGCGGCACCCACTTGGGGCTGACGAAGCTGGTGACCTCAATCTCCTTGAGGCCGGCCTCGTGCAGCAGATGCACGAGCCGGGCCTTGTCGTCCACGGAAACAAGCTGCTTCTCGTTCTGCAGGCCATCGCGGGGACCGACATCGACGATGGAGACTTGGGTGGGAAGCGACATGATCAAGCCTCCAGGCGCAGCAACTCGGCACCATCGCCCACCTGGTCGCCGATGGCGAACAGCAGTTCGGCCACCACGCCGTCGCGCGGCGCATTGATCGTGTGCTCCATCTTCATGGCCTCCATCACCGCCAACGCCTGGCCCTTGGCGACCTTGTCGCCGGGCTGGGCGAGGAAGGCCACCATCTTGCCGGGCATGGGCGCGGTGAGCCGCCCCACGGCGCCGCCGGCCTCGCCCGCGTGGGCGATCACGTCGACCTCGGTGACCAGCACCGAGCCCCGCGGGCCGAAGACGGCCACCTGCTCGCCGACCTTGTAGGTCTGCACGCGCGTTGCCACGCCGTCGAGGTGAAGGATGTGGTTTTCAGTGCCGGTCGACTCCACGGCGAAGGCAATGCCGCAGTCGCCGACGGCCAGGCTCATGCCGCCCGCATGGTGGCGGGCCAGCAGCACACGGTGGTGGGTGCCGTCGATGTCCAGCTCGAAGCGGCGGCGGGCCGCGCCGAAGAGGCGCCAGCCGTCTCGGCGGCTCCACGGGTCGGCGCTCTCGCTCAACGCCTCTTCGGCAAGCGCGTGGGCGACGACGGCCGCGGCGGCCACTTCGAGCGGCAGCCCCCCCACCTTGCCATCCGCGCCGAACAGCGCGGTTCTCTCGCGCTCGATCAGGGCCGTGTCCAGGTCGGCCTCGGCAAACGAGCGCGTGGCCGCGCAGCGGCGCAAGAAGGCGACGTTGGTGTGCAGGCCAACGATGTGCGTGTCACGCAGCGCCGCATCGAGGCGGGCCAACGCCTGGGCGCGGTCCTCGCCCCAGACGATGAGCTTGGCGATCATCGAGTCGTAGAACGGCGAGATGGCGTCACCCTCGCCCACGCCGGCATCGAGCCGCACGGGCGCTGCCTCGTGGAAGCGCTCGGCATCGGCGTTGCGGCGGAAGGCCACGTGCTCGGGCCAGCGCGCCACGCTCAGCGTGCCCGTGGCGGGCAGGAAGCCTCCTTCGGGGTTCTCCGCGCAGATACGGGCCTCGATCGCATGGCCCTTGAACGTCAGCTCGGCCTGCTTGAGCGGCAGCGGCTCGCCGCAGGCCACGCGCAGTTGCCACTCGACAAGGTCCAGGCCCGTGATCGCCTCCGTGACCGGATGCTCGACCTGCAGCCGCGTGTTCATTTCCATGAAATAGAAGCGGCCGTCCTGCTCGGCAATGAATTCCACCGTGCCCGCGCCCTGGTAGCCCACGGCCTTGGCCGCGGCCACCGCGGCCTCGCCCATCTGGGCGCGGCGCTCGGGCGTCATGCCCGGCGCGGGCGCCTCCTCGAGCACCTTCTGGTGGCGGCGCTGCACCGAGCAGTCGCGCTCGAAGAGGTAGACGCAGTCGCCGTGCGCGTCGCCGAAGACCTGGATCTCGATGTGGCGTGGCTTTTGCACATAACGCTCGACCAGCACGGCGTCGTCGCCGAAGCTGTTGATGGCCTCACGCTTGCAAGAAGCCAGCGCCGCGTCGAACTCATCGAGCGCATAGACCGCGCGCATGCCCTTGCCGCCGCCGCCCGCGCTGGCCTTGATCAGCACGGGGAAACCGATGCGCTCGGCTTCGCGCTTGAGCAAGGCCGGATCTTGATCGGCACCGTGATAGCCGGGCACCAGCGGGACCTGGGCGGCCTCCATCAAGCGCTTGGATTCGGCCTTGAGGCCCATGGCCTTGATGGCCGAGGGCGGCGGGCCGATGAAGATCAGCCCGGCGTCGGCGCAGGCCTGGGCGAAGTCATCGTTCTCAGAGAGGAAGCCGTAACCGGGATGTACGGCCTGGGCACCGCAGGCCTTGGCGGCGTCGAGGATGCGCTGCCATTGCAGGTAGGAATCCTTGGGCGCGGAGCCGCCGATGTGCACGGCCTCGTCGCAGGCCCGGACGTGGCGGGCCCGGGCGTCGGCGTCGGAATACACGGCGACGGTCTTCACACCCATTCGGCGGGCGGTGGCCGCGACGCGGCAGGCAATCTCGCCACGATTGGCGATCAGGATCTTCTTGAACATCGTGGTCTCCTCGCCGCCTCTGAAGGGCGACTCAGTGGCAGTGGCCGCAGGCTTCTTCGGACTTTCCGGCCAGCTCGGCCTCGGTCGAGCAGCGCATGCCCAGGCGGTCGATCAGGGCGCGGTCCTTCTCGGCCTGCGGGTTGCTCGTGGTCAGCAGCTTGTCACCGTAGAACATGCTATTGGCGCCTGCCAGGAAGCACAGGCTTTGCAGCGCCTCGGGCATCTCCTCGCGGCCGGCCGAGAGGCGGACCATGGCGCGCGGCATGCAGATGCGGGCCACGGCGATGGTGCGGACGAACTCGAAGGGGTCAAGCGCCTTCGTGCCGGCCAGCGGCGTGCCTTCGACCTGAACGAGGTTGTTGATGGGTACCGACTCGGGATAGGGATCGAGGTTGGCCAGTTGCACGATCAGGCCGGCGCGCTGGCGGCGCGTCTCGCCCATGCCGACGATGCCGCCCGAGCAGACCTTGAGCCCCTGGGCGCGCACGCGCTCGAGCGTGTCCAGGCGGTCTTGGTAGGTGCGGGTCGTGATGATCTGCCCGTAGAACTCGGGGGCCGTGTCGAGGTTGTGGTTGTAGTAGTCGAGGCCGGCGCCCTTGAGCTGCTCGGCCTGGCCCTCGCCCAGCATGCCAGCGGTCAGGCAGGTTTCCAGGCCCAGGGCCTTGACGCCGCTGATCATCTCGCCAATCTGTTCGAGGTGGCGCTCCTTGGGCGAGCGCCAGGCGGCGCCCATGCAAAAACGCGTGGCGCCATTGGCCTTGGCAGCGCGGGCGGCTTCCATCACTTCTTCCAGCGGCAGCAGCTTCTCGGCCTTGAGCCCGGTGTCGAAGTGGGCCGACTGCGGGCAATACTTGCAGTCCTCCTCGCAGCCACCGGTCTTGATGGACAACAGAGTCGAGAGTTGCACGGCGTTGGCGTCGAAGTGCTCGCGGTGGACCTGCTGGGCACGGAAGATCAGGTCGTTGAAAGGCAGCTCGAACAGGGCCGCGACTTCGTCAACGGTCAGGGGCTTGGGCAGGCGGCGGTCAGCGTCCGAAGTGGGCGTCAGGGTCTGGATCTGGTTCATGGGGAAATGCTCAGATGCGCGGCAACCGCCGCGGGAGTGGGATCAGGAAGACGTGGCACATGGCCCCAGCACGGCGCGGCGAGGCCGTCTGCCAAGGCGGCGAGATTGTCGGAGACATGGGGCATGGCCGCATCCACGATGTTGGCCACCCAGCCTGCGAGCCGCAGGCCACGCGAGCGGACCGCTTCGGCGGTCAGCAACGCATGGTTGATGCAGCCCAGGCGAAGGCCGACGACGAGGATGACGGGCAGCTGCAGGTCGGCGGCGAGATCGGCCGTGTCCCAGCCGGGCACGAGCGGCACGCGAAAGCCGCCGACGCCTTCGACCAGGGCCATGTCGCCGCGCTCGGCAGTGGCACGGATGGCAGCGAGCAGCGCCGTGCGGTCGATGGCATGGCCTTCGAGCAAGGCGGCGATGTGCGGCGCGCAGGCTTCCTTCAGCACCAGAGGGCAGATGTCCTCGGGCGTGAGGCCCAGGGTCTGTGCGGCATGCAAGCGGGCCACGTCCTCGTTGAGGCCGTTGGGCTCCACGCCGGCGGCCAGCGCCTTGACCGGGGCCACGCGCACGCCACACGCCTGCAGGGCGTGCGTGAGGCCGGCCGTGATCGTGGTCTTGCCGATCTCCGTGTCGGTGCCGGTGATGAAGTAGCCCTTCACTCGATGACCTCCAGCGCGGCGAGCAGCGCATCCACGTCCGCGGCGGTGTGGGTGGCACACAGCGTGATGCGCAGTCGCGCCTCGCCCTTGGGCACCGTGGGCGGGCGAATGCCGGGCACGCGCAGGCCACGCGCTTCGAGCGCCCCGGCGAGCCTCATGACCTCGGCATTGCCGCCGACGATCAGCGGCTGCACGGGCGTCTCGGAGGCGGCCAGCCGCCAATGCGGGCGGCGCGCCAACTGGGCCTCGATGCCGCGGCGCAGGCGGGCTTGCAGATCGACCAGGGCTGCGCGACGGGCTCGGCCCAGATCGCCCTCGATCAGGTCGAAGGCGGCGAGCAGCGCGTGCGCAACGGCCGGCATGGCCGCGGTGGTGAAGATGTAGGGCCGGGCCGCCTGGAGCAGGTACTCGGTGATGGTCTCGTGCGCGACGACGAAGGCGCCCGAGAGGCCGGCCGATTTGCCCAGGGTGCCGACAAGGATCAGCCGCTCGCTGACCAAGCCGAAATGTTCGAGCGCGCCATGGCCCTGTTCGCCGAGCACGCCGAAGCCGTGGGCATCGTCGACGATCAGCCAGGCGTCGAACTCATTGGCCAGCGTCAGGATTTCGCGCAGCGGCGCGATGTCGCCATCCATGCTGAACACGGCGTCGGTGACGATCAGCTTGATCTTGGCGGTGCTGGCCATGAGCAGCGAGCGCAGCTCGGTCAGATCCACGTGGGCATAGCGCTTGATTTCAGCGCGTGCCAGGCGGCAGCCGTCGATCAGCGAGGCGTGGTTGAGCGAATCGGAGAAGACTTGCGCATCGGCGTCGCCCAGCGCCGTGACCACGGCCAGGTTGGCCATGTAGCCGGTCGAGAAGCTCAGGGCCCGTGCCTTCGGAATGTGGGCCGCGAACATGGCGGCCAGGCGTGCGTCGAGCGCCTCGTGGGCCGCGCTGTGGCCGCTGATCAGGTGCGAGGCGCCGGAGCCGGCGCCATAGCGGCGCGCGCCTTCGATCAACGCATCGCGCAGCGCGGGCTCGGCGGCCAGGCCCAGATAGTCGTTGGAGCAAAAGAGCAGCAGCTCGCGCGCCACGCCGTCGCGACCGCGCACGGTCTGGCGCGGGGCGGTGGGGGTCTCAGCCGCGCGCAGAAAGCGTGTCAGGCTTTGCGCCTCGATGGCGTCGAGCTTTTGCTGGAGGTGGTCAAGCAACATCTTGGAAGGTGGCCGTCACCGCGTGGGCCAGCCATTGCGCGGTTTCGGCGTCGATCAGGTAAGGGGGCATCAGGTAGACCGTGCCTCCGATGGGGCGGATCAGCAACTCGTGCCGACGCGCCGCGAGGTGGAAACGTTCGGCGAAGCGTTCGCCGGGCTGGGCCATGTCGAAGGCCAGGACCATACCGTGCTGGCGGAAATGGCGGATGCGATTATCCCGCGCCAGGGGCTCGAAAGCCTGACCCAGCCATGCCGCCTGCTTGCCGATCTGCGCCAGAAGGCCGGCATCGAAGCGGTCCAGCACGGCATTGGCGGCCGCGCAGGCCAGCGCGTTGCCCGTGTAGCTGTGCGAATGCAGAAAGCCGCGGGCAACGTCTTCGCTCCAGAAGCACTGGTAGACGGCCTCGGTCGTCAGCACAAGCGAAAGCGGCAGCGTCCCACCGGTGATTCCCTTGCTGAGGGTGATGAAGTCGGGCCAGTCCGCTCCGGTCTGCTCCCAGGCGAAGAAAGTGCCGGTGCGCCCACATCCAACCGCGATCTCGTCGGCAATCAGGTGTACGTCAAACTCACGCGTCAGCTCGCGCAAGGACTTCAGGTAGGCCGGCGAGTGCATGACCATGCCCGCCGCACCCTGGATCAGCGGCTCGGCGATGACGGCAGCGATGCAGCCGTGCCTGGACTCGAGCAGTGCGCGCATGGCTGCCAGCGCCTGGGCCTCATTGCCCAGGCGCGAGTCGGGCGATTGCACGATGTGGGCGCGCATGAGCAGCGGGTCGTAGGCGTCGCGAAAGATCTGGACGTCGGTCACAGCCAATGCGCCGATGGTCTCGCCGTGATAGCCGTTCTTCAGGCAGACGAACTCGCGCTTGAGCTCCATACCGCGGTTGCGCCAGCTGTGAAAGCTCTGCTTGAGCGCGATCTCCACGGCGCTGGCGCCGTCGCTAGCGAAGAAGCAGTGGCCCAGGGCGGCGCCGGTGCGCGCGCTCAGCCGCTCGGCCAGGCGCACGGCGGGTTCGTGGGTGCAGCCGGCCAGCATCACGTGAGGCAGCGTGTCGAGCTGCTGCTTGATGGCGGCGTTCAGCTGCGCATCCGCGTGGCCGAAGAGGTTGACCCACCAGGAACTGTTGGCATCGAAGTAACGCCGCCCCTCGACGTCATGGAGCCACGCACCCTCGCCGCGCGCGATGGCCAGCGGCGGCAGCACGGCGGCGCGCGCCATCTGCGTGCAGGGGTGCCAGACGGCAGCGAGGCTGCGCTTGGAAAGATCGGTCATACGGTTTGAACGCTGGCGCGCCGGAACAGGCCACGCAGGAAGCCAAAGGTCAGGCGAATCAACAGTGCCGCCAATGCAATCAACAGCACCAGCAACACGGCGAAGGCCAGAGGGTGCGCCCAGGAGAGCCAGAGCAGCGCCGGCACGAACAGGTCTCCGCCCAGAGAAAGAGCGATGTTGGAGAAGGGTTCGGGCGAGGTATTGACGGCAGCGCGAGTGCCCGTCTTGGCCGCATGTGCGGTGGCAGCCAGCGTGCCGCCCAGCAAGGCGGCGACGACGCCCCAGGTCTGCGAATCGGTGCCGAGCACGCCGGCGGCCAAGGCCGCGCCAGCGGGGATGCGGATCAGAGTGTGTACCGTGTCCCACAGCGAATCGATCATCGGGATCTTGTCGGCCAGGAACTCGATCACCATCAACACGCCAGCCGTGATCAGCACCGCGTTGTGCGCGAGCAGCTCCAGGCCTGCGGGCAGCGGCAACCAGCCCATGCGACCGACCATACCGACGATGAAGACGGTGGCGTAGAGGCGCATGCCACTGGCCCAGCCGAGCGCGGCGGCCAGGGCTAGCAGGTGGGGCAGGCCGATGTCCTTCATGACAGCCAGGGAGCCTTGACCTTGTCGAGGAAGCTGCGCACGCCGGCACGGCCTTCGTCGCTGGCGCGAATGTCGGCGATGCGCCGCGCCGTGTCGTCTCGCAGCTCGGGCGTGATGGGTGCGTGGGCCACGTCCTGCACAAGCTTCTTGCAGGCGCGCACGGCCATGGGGCCGTTGGCGAGCAAGTTTGCGAGCAACTCGTCCACCTTGGCGTCGAGGGTCTCGGCGGCCACGCATTCGTGCACCAGGCCGAGCCGATGGGCCTCGGCAGCGCCGAAGCGCTCGGCCGTGACGAAGAGGCGGCGCGACGCCTGCTCACCGAGCGCTCGCACCACATAGGGCGCGATCGTGGCCGGCAGCAGCCCGAGCTTGGCCTCGGACAGGCAGAAGTTCGCCGCCTCGGCCGCAACGACCATGTCGCACACCGAGACCAGACCCACGCCGCCCGCATAGGCATCGCCCTGCACGCGCGCGATTACGGGCACGGGGCAGCTGTAGATCGTCCAGAGCATCTGGGCGAGGCGCCCGGCGTCGGCATGGTTCTCTTCCCACGAATAGCCGGCCATGGCCTTCATCCAGTTCAGGTCGGCACCAGCGCAGAAGGCCTTGCCTTCGGCGGCAAGCACGATGGCACGCAGGGACTTGTCTTGCGAGAGCTCCATGAAGGCCGTCGTGAGCTCGGCGATCAGGACTTCGTTGAAAGCATTGCGGACTTCGGGGCGGTTTAGCGTCACGCGGGCCACATCGCCGTCTCGAACCATCCGGAGGTGCTGGTACATCTTCATTCCTTCAATGGACAGCGCCAGACCACAGCCTCAACCCGAAGTGCTGGGCATAGGGATCGAAATCGCGGTCGCGCTGAAGCAGCAGGTGGTCCTGGGCAATGCACCAGCTGGCGAGCAGCGCGTCCACCTGGCTGCGAACGGTGTGCCCCAGACGGCGCAGCTGGCGACAGTGGTCTGCAGCACGCAGCACATTGTCATGGCCACCGAGCTCCACCATCGGAAGCCGCTCGAAGGCTGCGAGCGCGCGGCGCATCTCGCTCTCGAATCGAAAGCCGCGCATGACCTCCATGAGCACGAGATCGGGGACGAGCAACAAGACCTGCCCCTCGAGCAATGCATTCACAAGCGCCCGTCGGGCAGGATTGTCCACGCCCCTGAAGTGGTCGGTCCAGACGCAGCTGTCAGCGACGAGCACGGGACTTCACTCCGCTGGCTGGCTTGATCGGGGCCGGCGTGGTCGTGGCCAGCGTGGTCGTCGCCGGCTTGGTCGTGGCCAGCGTGGTCGTGGCCGGCTTGGTCGTCACCGGCTTAGTGACCACAAGGCGGGTCGCGGCCTCCGGCACTTGGTGCGTGAGCGGCACCGGCTCGACGACGCTGCAGTGGGGCCCGCCGTCGAGCTGCTCTTCATCATGCCAACCCCAGCTGACCGTACCACCCATCTTGGCGAGCTCGCGCATGGCAGCCTGGCGCTTGAGCAGCACGAGCCCAGCCTCCACGGCCTCCTTCTTGGTCTTGAAGGCGCCGCCGGCCATGACTTCGGACATCAACTGGTCGTCGATCTCGATGTTGGTGCGCATGATGTGTATCAAGTTAACAATTTATACACACTCTACATCCGAAATACGCCAAACCGCGTTTCCGCAATCTCGGCATTGAGCGCCGCCGACAGGCCCAAGGCCAGCACGCGGCGCGTGTCGGCCGGGTCGATCACGCCGTCGTCCCACAGCCTGGCGCTGGCGTAATACGGATGGCCCTGATCCTCGTACTGCTGGCGGATTGGCGCCTTGAAGGCTTCTTCTTCCTCGGCGCTCCAGGCCCCGCCCTTGGCTTCGATGCCATCGCGCTTGACCGTGGCCAGCACGCTGGCTGCTTGCTCGCCACCCATCACGCTGATGCGCGCGTTGGGCCACATCCAAAGCATGCGGGGCGAGTAGGCGCGGCCGCACATGCCGTAATTGCCGGCGCCGAAGGAGCCACCGATGATGACGGTGAACTTGGGCACCTGGGCACAGGCCACCGCCGTCACCATCTTGGCGCCGGCGCGGGCGATGCCCTCGTTCTCATACTTGCGGCCCACCATGAAGCCGGTGATGTTCTGCAGGAATACCAGGGGCACCTTGCGCTGGCAGCACAGCTCGATGAAGTGCGCGCCCTTGTTGGCGCTCTCTGCGAAGAGGATGCCGTTGTTGGCGACGATGCCCACTGGCATGCCCTCGATATGAGCGAAGCCGCAGACCAGGGTGTTGCCGTAGCGGGCCTTGAATTCGTCGAATTCTGAGCCGTCGACGATGCGGGCGATGACCTCACGGACATCGAAGGGCTTGCGCGTGTCGGTGGGGATCACGCCGTGCAATTCGGTCGGATCAAAGGCCGGCGCACGCGGGGAGCGCAATGCCAGACGGCCCTGCTTCTCCCAGTTGATGCGGGAGACGGCCTGTCGGACCAGGGCCAGCGCGTGGGTGTCGTCCTCCGCCAGGTGGTCGGCCACGCCCGAGAGGCGCGTGTGCACGTCGCCACCGCCCAGGTCCTCGGCCGTCACCACCTCACCCGTGGCCGCCTTCACCAGCGGCGGGCCACCCAGGAAGATGGTGCCCTGGTTCTTGACGATGATGGTCTCGTCGCTCATCGCCGGCACGTAGGCGCCGCCCGCCGTGCAAGAGCCCATGACCACGGCAATCTGCGGAATGCCCGCGGCGCTGAGATTGGCCTGGTTGAAAAAGATGCGACCGAAGTGGTCGCGATCGGGGAAGACCTCGTCCTGGTTCGGCAGATTGGCGCCGCCAGAGTCCACGAGGTAGATGCAGGGCAGGCGGTTTTGCTGCGCGATTTCCTGGGCGCGCAGGTGCTTCTTGACCGTCATGGGGTAGTAGGTGCCGCCCTTGACCGTGGCATCGTTGCAGACGACGACGCATTCGATGCCTTGCACGCGGCCGATCCCGGCAATCACGCCGGCGCCGGGGGCGGCGTTGTCGTACATATTGAGTGCGGCCAGCGGCGCGATCTCCAGAAAGGGCGTACCCGGATCGAGCAGCATCTCCACGCGCTCGCGCGGCAGCAGCTTGCCGCGGGCCACGTGCTTGGCGCGCGCCGCCTCGCCGCCGCCTTCGGCAATCTTTTCGAGCCTGGTGTTCAGGTCTGAGACCAGGCTGTGCATGGCCTCGGCATGGGCCTTGAACTCCGCGCTGCGCGGATTGAGCTTGCTCTGCAACTGAGCCATGAAGTCTCCTCGTGAGTCTTGCTCAACAATTATTGTCAATCGAGTAGATCCGAGAGGATAGCGTATCGATCCCACAATCTTCAAGTCATACTTGAGTTTTACTCAATATTTGCGCAGAATCCGGACCATGCCCGCTGCCAAGCCCGTTCCCCAGCGCCGCGCCCCGGCTCGCGCCAAGAGCGAGCAACGGGTGCGCGACATCCTGCGCGTGGGCCGCGAGGTCTTCGCCGAGCTCGGCTATGAACACACGACCACGACCGAGATCGCGCGGCGAATCGGCATCTCCGAGGCCACCGTCTTCACTTACTTCAGCGGTAAACGTGAGCTGTGCGTGCGCGTGATCAGCGATTGGTACGAGGAAATCACCACCACGCTGGCCGAGGGCATGCCGCGCGAGGCCACGACCTTCGAGCAGTTCCGCTGGTTCGTTCACACGCACCTGAGCCTCTTCCTCGTCGAAGGAACAGGACTGTGCGCCTTCGTGCTCTCAGAGGGCCGGGCCAAGGGCCATGGCGAACTCGTCGACGTGCTCGTCGAGTTGCAGCGTCGCTACACAGCCCCGCTGATGGACCTGCTGGCCAGCGGCCGCGAGCGCGGCGAGCTCCGCGGCGACATCTCGCTGAGCCTCATGCGCAGCTTGGTGCTCGGCCCCATCGAGCACCTGCTGTGGGAGCGCGTGGGCACGGGCAAGAAGCTCGACGCCGAGGAAACGGCGCGCAGCCTCGTCGCCCTGGTGTGGCCGACGCTGGCCCAGCCGGAGCAGGAGCTGGCGCGCTTGCGCGAGCTGCGCCGCACACTGGCTCAGGCACTGGCTGGCGCGTAACCGGCTTCGCTCAGGGCCTCGACCCAGGCCTGGCGCGGCTTCTCGGACTGCACGCGAACCTGGCGCGCATCGCGGTCGAACTCTAGCGTCGCAGCGGCGTCCAGCGCCTTTGCGGCTTCGGTGATGGCGGCCACGCAATGGCCGCAGCTCATGTCGGGCAGATGGAACTGGTAGGACGACGATGAAGTGCTCATGTACAAGTCTCCCGCTGGGAATTAATTCTTCTCAAGCCTAAACCCTGACTTCATGGCAAGGTCAAGCGCCCCGGCCTTGCGCATCCAGTGCTTGACCTTGCCATGGTGTGAGGGTTCAACATTGCCGCCATGGAAACCGCCACCCTCACCCTCCCCGTCACCGGCATGACTTGCGCTTCGTGCGTCAAGCGTGTCGAGAAGGCCTTGCGCGCCGTGCCAGGCGTGCAGCAGGCCGAGGTCAACCTCGCCGCCGAGTCGGCCAGCGTCAGCGGCAACGCGCCGCTGACGTCCCTGAGCGCAGCGCTGCACCGCGCCGGCTACGGCGTCGCCGAGCAAGAGCTCAGCCTCGATATCGCCGGCATGAGTTGCGCGTCGTGCGTGGGCCGGGTCGAAAAGGCCTTGCTGGCCGTGCCTGGCGTGAGCCTGGCCGAAGTCAACCTCGCCAGCGAACGCGCCAGCGTGCGCTCACTGGCCGGCATGGCCCCGCAGCCCCTGATCGCGGCAGTGGCACGCGCGGGCTACACGGCGCGCGTGCACGCCACCGAGCCCGCACCCGCGGCCGCGCTGGCACGCGATGCCGAGGGCCTGACCGTGCTGGCGGCGGCCCTGCTTTCGGCGCCACTTGTGCTGCCAATGCTGCTCAAGCCGCTGGGCGTGCACTGGATGCTGCCCGCTCTCGTGCAGCTGGCCCTGGCCACGCCAGTGCAGTTCATCTTCGGGGCCCGTTTTTACCGGGCGGGCTTCGCGGCGCTGCGGGCCGGCAGCGGCAACATGGACCTGCTCGTGGCCCTGGGCACCAGCGCGGCCTACGGCCTGAGCCTGTGGCTGATGCTCGCCGGTGCGAGCGGCCATGCGCTGTATTTCGAGTCGGCGGCCGTCGTCATCACCCTGGTACGCCTGGGCAAGTGGCTTGAGGCGCGCGCCAAGCGCCAAGCAACCGAGGCGATCCGCGCGCTGCAGGCACTGCAGCCGCTCACGGCCCGCGTGCTGCGGGCCGGCCAGGAACGGGAGCTGCCGCTCGCCGAGCTGCGCCTGGGCGACGAGCTCGTTGTGCGGCCCGGAGAGCGCATTCCCGTGGACGGCGAACTGCTTGAAGGCCGCAGCGAGGTCGACGAATCGCTCATCACCGGCGAGAGCCTGCCCGTACCCAAGCAGCGGGGCAACCGGCTCGTCGGCGGCAGCGTCAATGGCGACGGCCGGCTGCGCCTGCGCTGCACCGCACTGGGCGCCGAGTCGACGCTGGCCCGCATCGCCCGCATGGTCGAGCAGGCGCAGGGCCACAAGGCGCCAATCCAACGCCTGGTCGACCGCATCAGCGCTGTCTTCGTGCCCATCGTGCTGGTCATCGCGCTGCTGACCCTGCTGGCCTGGGGCCTGGGCACGGGCGACTGGGAGCACGCGCTGCTGAACGCCGTGGCCGTTCTCGTGATCGCCTGCCCCTGCGCGCTGGGTCTGGCCACGCCAGCGGCCATCATGGCCGGCACCGGCGTGGCCGCACGCCACGGCATCCTCATCAAGGACGCCCAGGCGCTGGAGCTGGCGCACCGCGTCGCGCTCGTGGCCTTCGACAAGACCGGTACGCTGACCGAAGGCCGGCCGCGCCTGTTCGCTGCCGAGGGCGTGGGCGTGGGCGTGGGCGTGGGCGTGGGCGAGGGCGAGGGAGGGGAGCCCGACTTCCTCGCGCTCGCCGCCTCCTTGCAGGCCGGCAGCGAGCACCCCTTGGCCCATGCGGTGCGCGCCGCGGCTGCCGACGCCGGACTGCAGGTGCCTGCTGCCGAGGACCTGCGCGCGCTGCCGGGCCGCGGCCTGCGCGCGCGAGTGGCCGGCCGCGAGCTGGCCCTGGGCAGCACGCGCTTCATGCAGGAGCTCGGCGTGGTGCTTGGCGCTTCCTCGCTCGCGCGGGCCGCCGAACACCAGCGCGAGGGCCGCACCGTATCGTGGCTGGCCAGCGTGCAAGCTCAGCCGCGGCTGCTGGGCCTGCTGGCCTTCGGCGATGCGCTCAGGCCTGAAGCGATGGCGGCGGTGCAGGCCCTGCGCGCGCAGGGCATCGCCACTGCCTTGGTCAGCGGCGACAACCGCGGCGCGGCCGAGAGCGTGGCGCGCCAACTGGGCATCGACGAGCTGCGCGCCGAGGTCCTGCCCGAGGACAAGGCCCGGGTGGTGGCCGCGCTGCGCGAGGGCGGCCGCGTCGTCGCCATGGTCGGCGATGGCATCAATGACGCGCCGGCCCTGGCCGCCGCCGATGTGGGGCTGGCCATGTCGACCGGCACCGAGGTGGCCATGGCTGCTGCGGGCATCACGCTGATGCGCGGCAACCCCGCCCTGGTGACCGACGCCATCGAAATCTCACGCCGCACCCACGCCAAGATCCGCCAGAACCTGTTCTGGGCCTTCTTCTACAACCTTGTTGGCATTCCGCTAGCGGCCCTGGGCCTGCTCAACCCCATGATCGCAGGCGCGGCCATGGCACTGTCCAGCGTGTCGGTGCTCAGCAATGCCCTGCTTCTCAAGCGATGGAAAGGACATGCCCGATGAACATCGGCGACGCTGCGGCCTGCTCCGGCATCTCGCCCAAGATGCTGCGCCACTATGAGTCGCTGGGGCTTCTGGGCCGGGTCTCGCGCAGCGAATCGGGCTACCGCCAGTACGGCGTGCGCGAGGTCCACACGCTGCGCTTCATCCGACGCGCGCGCGATCTAGGATTTTCCATCGCGGAGATCGCCGAGCTGCTCGAGCTCTGGCAGAACCGACGCCGTAGCAGTGCCGCGGTCAAGCGCATCGCCCAGGGACACGTGGCCGACCTCGAGCGCCGCCTGGCCGAGATGCAGGCCATGAAGCGCAGCCTGCAGACGCTGATCAACTGCTGCCACGGCGACGATCGGCCCAACTGCCCCATCATCGACCAGCTGGCTATGCCATGATTCCGCCATGACCACACGAATCCTTGCCCTCTCCGGCAGCCTGCGCAAGGCCAGCTACAACACCGCCTTGCTGCGCGCCGCCGTGGAGCTGGCGCCTGCGGGCCTGACGCTCGAGCTGCGCACCCTGCACGGCATACCCGTCTACGACGGCGATCTCGAAGCCCAGGGTCTGCCCGAGGCGGTGAAGGTACTCGGCGATGCGATCCAGGCCGCCGATGCGCTGCTGATCTGCACACCCGAATACAACCACTCGATCCCCGGCGTGCTCAAGAATGGCCTGGATTGGGTCTCGCGGCCCTCGGGCTCGGGCGCGCGCATCTTCGGGGGCAAACCGACGGCCGTGATCGGCGCCACGCCGGGCGGCGGCGGCACCATGCGCTCGCAAGATGCGCTACTGCATGTATTGCGAGCCTTCGGCTCCAAAGTCTGGTTCGGCCCGTGGATGACGGTCTCGCATGCGGACAAGCTGATGGATGCGAATGGCAACCTCGCCGACGAGAAGACTCGCGAGCAACTGCGGGCCTATCTCACGGGCTTCGCTCAATTCATCGCCAAGGGCTGAAGCCATGGAGCTGCTCGAGAGCCATCTGAGCGATGTCGGCGGCCTGCCCATCCGCCGCGCCCTGCCCAATCGCGGCCGCCGCAGCGTGGGCGCCTGGGTGTTTCTCGACCATGCCGGTCCGGCCTCGCTGAGCGGCCGCGGAATGAACGTGGCCCCGCACCCGCACACGGGCCTGGCGACCTTTAGCTGGATGATCGAGGGCGAGATCCTGCACCGCGACAGCCTCGGCAGCGAGCAGGTGCTGCGCCCCGGCCAGGTCAACCTCATGACGGCCGGTCGCGGCATCGCGCACTCCGAGGAATCGCTCTCCGACCGTCTGCACCTGGCCCAGCTCTGGATCGCCCTGCCTGACGCCGAGCGTTTCTGCGCGCCAGCCTTCGAGCATCACCCGGTGCTGCCCAGGCTTGAGCGCGAGGGCTTCTCAATCACGCTGCTGGCCGGCGAGCTGCTCGGCGAAACCTCGCCGGTGACGACCTGGTCACCGCTGATGGGCGCCGACCTGCTCTGCACTGCGGCGGCGCGCACCGCGCTGCCGCTGGAGCCCGGCTTCGAACATGGCTTGATGGTGCTGGAGGGCGAGCTGCGCGTGAACGGCGAGTTGCTGACGCCCGGCCGGTTGCTCTACTTGGAGCCAGGCCTTCAGGGCTTGCAGATTGAAGCCGATGCCGCGGCGCGCGTGCTCCTGCTCGGCGGCGCGCCCTGGGCGAAGCCACCGCTGCTGTGGTGGAACTTCGTCGGCCGCACGCGCGAGGAGATCGAGCAGTTCGCGGCCGAGTGGAATGCGCTGACCGGCTTTTTCGACGGTGTGCAAGTAACGGGCTACAAGGGCGAACGCCTGATGGCGCCGCCCGTGCCGCGAATCAAGGAATAAGCGCGCCGCTCAGGCGAGGCGACCTTCCTGGAAGTCCCGCACCGCCTGCATCAGCTCGGCCTGCGTGTTCATCACGAAGGGCCCGTACTGCGCAATGGGCTCGCCCAGCGGTTTGCCCGCCACGAGGATGGCGCGCGTCGGCTCATCGCCGGCCGTCAGCACCAGCCCGTCGCTGCCCGGCGTGTTCGTGAAGATCGCCATGCGCTCGCGCGGCACGGTGCAACCCGTGTCGAACCTGAGCGCGCCGCGGTAGACGTAGACGAACACGTTGTGCGTGTCCGGCAGCGCCTGCTCGAACCGTGCGCCCGGCTCCAGGTGCAGGTCCAGATAGACCGGCTCGGTGTGCTCACGCTGCACCGCGCCCTTCACGCCATGGCTCTCGCCAGCGATCACGCGGACCTTCACGCCTTCCCGCTCGAACTCGGGAATCTCGGCCGTCGGGATGTCGCGATACCAGGGCGCGCGCATCTTGTCCTTGGCGGGCAGGTTGAGCCAGAGCTGGAAGCCTTCCATCAGACCTTCCTCCTGCTCGGGCAACTCGCTGTGGATCACGCCGCGACCGGCGGTCATCCACTGCACGCCGCCCGGACCCAGCAGGCCTTCGTGGCCGGCGGAATCGCGATGGCGCATGCGGCCGTCGAGCATGTAGGTCACCGTCTCGAAGCCGCGATGCGGATGGCTGGGGAAGCCGGCGATGTAATCGTCGGCCTTGTCCGAGCCGAAGGCATCAAGCATCAGGAAGGGGTCGAGCCGGCGCTGCAGCGGGCCGGTCAGCACGCGCGTCAGCTTCACGCCGGCGCCGTCGCTGGTGGGTTGGCCCACCACCAGGCGCTCGACGGCGCGCGGCGCCGTGACCGTGGTGGAAAGGGTGCTGCTGCTCATGGCTCGATCTCCTGTCAGTGTGATTAAAGCGTCACTTCCCCGGTCAGCTCGGCGATGCGCTCGCGCGCGGCGGCGACGGCATTCTCGGCGGCCTCGGGGCCCATATTCAGGCCTTCGAGGTAGACGAACTCCACATCGGTGATGCCGATGAAGCCAAGGAAGCGGCGCAGGTAGTTGGTCACGCCCTCATCGCTCGGCTGGCCGACATGGAAGCCGCCGCGGCTGCTGACCACATAGGCCTTCTTACCCTTGATCAGGCCTTCGGGGCCGGTCGCGGTATAGCGGAAGGTCGTGCCGGCACGGGCCACGGCGTCGATCCAGTTCTTGAGCTGGGCGGGCACGCCGAAGTTGATCATCGGGGCACCGATCACGATCACGTCGTGGGCCAGCAGTTCGTTGATCAGGGCGTCGTTCGCGGAGACGATGGCGGCTTGCGCCTCATTGCGCTGCTCGGCGGGCGTGAACAGCGCGCCCAGGGCGGCTTCGTCGAGCGCAGGATGGGGGTTCAGGCCCAGGTCGCGCACGGTCACGGTGGCGCCGGCATCGCGGCCCTTGAGCGCGTCGACGAGCTCGCTGGCAAAGCGGGTGGAGAACGAGCCCTGGCCGTCTTGGACGCGGCGGGCGCTGGAGTTGATTTGCAGGATCTTGCTCATGGTGGGCTCCTTCGGTTGAATCCAGGTGGATGGCATGGACTGAACTTTAGGTAGCATCAATCCAAGCCGGAAGCCGTCAATTTGGATAAGATTGTTCCATCGGAGGAACAATGGGTTTAGAAGCGGATGATCTGCTGCTGTACGCCAGAGTCGTGGACGCCGGCTCGCTCAGCCGTGCCGCGGAGCAACTGAGGCTGCCCAAATCGACCGTCTCACGGCGCCTCTCGGGCCTGGAGCAACGTCTGGGCGAGAAGCTGCTGCAGCGTTCGACGCGCCGCCTGACCCTGACTGACTTCGGCCAAGGCGTGCTCGAACACGCGCGCGCCGTGGCGGCCGAAGTGGATGGCGCCCTGGCCTTGGCCCTGCATCGCCAGCAGCGCCCGCGGGGGCGGCTGCGCGTGTCCATGCCCTCGGACCTGGCCCGCCTCGTGCTGGCCGGCGCCATTGCCCGCTTCGTGCAGGACTATCCGGAAGTGCACCTGGAGCTGGACCTCTCGCCGCGCCGCGTGGACCTGATCGCCGAAGGTTTCGACCTGGCGCTGCGCATCGGCGCGCTCAACACCGACTCCCAGCTCGCCGCGCGCCGGCTCACGCGACTCTCCACTTCGCTCTACGCCTCACCGGCCCATCTGGCGGCCAACGGCGAACCGCAGTTGCCCGAAGGCCTGACCAGCATGCACGCGCTCATGATCCGCAGTCGCGGCGGCGAACCCATTCCCTGGGAACTCGTACGCGGCGATCAGTCCGTCACGGTGCTGCCCGACAGCCGCACGCTGGCCAACGCGCCCGACATGCTGCTCCTGCTCGCCAAGGCCGGCGTGGGCATCGCCCCAGTGGAACACCAGATGGCTGAGCCGCTCGTCGCCAGCGGCGAACTGGTGCCGGTGTTGCCCGACTGGCAGCTGCGCATCATCGACTGCTGGGCGGTCTTTCCGGAGCGCAAACTGATGCCGTTAAAGACGCGCGCCTTCATCGAGGCGATGGGAGCGGTGCTGAAGACATGCTCGTCAGGCGACTAACGCGTCCAGCGCCTCCGCGCGGGTGAACTCCATCCGCCAGTTCGTCTCCCAGGTCCTGCCGCCATCGGCCGAAAAGGCCTGCTCCCATCGTGGATGATCGCGGTCATGGACGGTCCAGGTGAGGCGCACCTGGATCGGCCGGCCGTCGAGGGTGTCGTTGGCGAAGAACTGGCCCACGCCACCCTCGAAGCAGCCGACGACGGGCACGCCGAGCGTGGTCGGGTCGCGGCCATCGAGCCACCAGATCGACCAGCCGTTCTCGGCGTCGAAGGAGCGCACGGCCGCGGCGCGGTAGCTGCCGGTGGGCAGTTCCAGCACGTTGTCCTCGACATTGCCAAAGCCGCCGAGGATCTTGCGCGTGCTGGAGAAGCCTTCGAATTCGACCCACTCGGTGCAGCCGTCCAGGCGCGACTTGAGGCGCCGGTGCTGCACGTGCCATTCGCCGATGGCGAAGTCGAAGTCGCGGGCCCCGCTGGGAAGATGTCTGAGGTTCATGGTGGCTCCCTGGGCAAAGATCAACCCTTGCCACGATAGCCAGGGGCTGCGTCAGGATTTGTCAGGAGCGCTCGTCCTCGTCACTGCTGCTGCGCGCCGGCCAGCATCTCCATCATCTTCTGATGAATCATGTTTACGGCCTTGAGCGGCCTGATCATCACCTTGAAGTCTGTGACCTGCCCGGCCTCGTTCCAGCGGAGGATGTCGACACCGTTGACCGCGATGCCCTCAATCTCGACCTCGAATTCCAGCACCGCGTCGCGCTCGCCGACCACCTCGCGCACATAGCGGAACGACGCATTGCCGAAGACAATCAGCGCGGAGCCGAGGTACTGCATCGCCACGGCCCGGCCGCGCTGCGGCGTGTGGACGATCGGCGAGTGGAAGACCACGTCATCCGCCAGCAGGGCGCCCAAGCCCTTCGGACTGCGACTGCGGACGATTTCGTGCCAGGCGTCCAGGGCGGATGTGCTCATATCCGGATCATGTTCCCACGCCCCGAGTAAGCAAACATGGGCGTCTGCACTTGGCACTCGCCGATGCGCTTGCACATCGGCCTGGAGGTCTCGATCACCTCGCGCTCCACATGCCGCACGAAGACCTGCTCTAGAGATTCATTGCCCTTGGCCGCGCTCAGGCCACGCAGCAGCCGCGAGGTGAACAGGCCGCCGTTGGGCGGATCCTCGAGCGAGACCTCCTCGGGCTTGGAAGCTGCGAGGATGGCGATGTGGCGCGTGGCAAGGGCCGCGTTGTTGCGGGCCGCCTCGGCCATGGCGGCAGGTTCGGGCGATGCTTTGCCTGGGCTGGTCTGCACGCCGCTGGCACTGATGATGGCGCTGGGCATCATCTTGGCCACGCCGCCGCTGTGGCAGGTGTCCACGACCAGCACGACACGGCGAGCCGGCAGGTTGGCCACCAGGCTCTGCAGCTGCCAGAAATCCAGCGCGTTCGGGTCGTTCGGGCCGGCAAAGTCATAGAGCACGGGCATGCCGAAGCCCGAGGGGCAAAGGTCCTTGTCGCCGCCGTGGCAGGAGAGCGCGATCAGCACGAGGTCGTCTTCCTGCGTGCGCGCTGCGAACTTCATGAGCTCCTGGCGGATGGCCCCGCTGGTGGCCTGGGCGTCGAACAAGGTTTTGACGTCTGCGGCCTCGAAGCCCATGCCGTGCAAGGCCCCCTCCATGTTGGCCATGTCGTCGCGCACACCGTTGAGATTGCCGACCCGCCAGTCGGGCAGGCGCTGGCGCACGGCCGCGTAGTCGGATACGCCGACGAGCAGCGCGAACTTGCGCCGCGGCGGCGGCAGGGGTGCGTCGGGCGTGGGCGGCGGGGCCTCGGAGGGCAGCACGACCGGCTTGGCGCCGAGCACCAGAGGCGGCGGGGCCTGCATGAGCTCGACCATGCGCTCGGGCGTGAGCGCGCGCAGCGAGGCGGCAATGCGGCCGGCCAGCTCGGCCGCAGCCTTCTCGGCGGCCTGCTCGAGCGAGCGGCGTTCGCCGAACTCCTTGGTCTGCGGGGTCAGCGTCGCTGCCATTCGGCCCACGCCGGTCTCCGCAGCGAGGATGCTGCGGCCCACGAAGACGCGCGCCTCCAGCCGCACCTCGCCCATCACCATGTCGCTGCCCGGGCGAGGCCGCACGTTGCCGTAGAGCGAGAAGACGAGCGAGAAGCCGGCGTCGGGCGCGAAGGTCACGATCATGTTTGGCGCCTGGTCCAGCAACTGGTAGCTGCGCGCGTCGGGCTGGACCACGCGCAGCCCGAGCTTGAGAAACTCGGCCTCCAGCGCGCGCGTGGCCGCGGCCACGCTGGGGTCGACGCGCGAGGGTGCCGTGGCGTTCTCCTTGCGGTAGAGCACGGTGATGAGGTCGGTGCGTGGTGGGCCTATCGTGGAAGCGGGAGCAGGGGCAGGAGCAGCTATGGGGACCGGCGCTGCCGCCCACGCGCGCAGCGGCACCAGGCTTGCGCCCCCCAATAGCTGCAGGGTACGCCGGCGTGTCGTTCTGGCTTTGCCCATGCCTCACTCCCAGCGCGTCTTGCGCAATGATCCGTCGGTGATGATGGCGAAGTCGCCTTCTTGCATCTGGAGGTCGGCCACCTTGGAGATCACATTGCACTGGCTGGTATCGGTGGCCACGCTGGCGCAGTGGATCAGGGCCACAGGCTTGGTGCTGGCGAAGACCTCGCGGTCGCCGAGCTTCACCACCTTTGGCCGGAAGACCACGAATTCGTCGTCGGCCTGGAAGCCCTGCGCCTGGCCGCCGACGATGCCCACATCGGCCCCGTCGATAGCCAGGACGGTGGCCTGCGGGCGCAGAATCGATTCGATGCGCTGGCCGGCGAGCACGAAGGCGCGGCGCAGCGCGTACTGGTAGTCCACGGCAAGCCTGTTGCGGATGGCCGGATCGCCGGGGCTCTCGCCGGGTGCGAGCACCGTGCGGTCGCCGCTCACGAGGCCCGTCTTGCCCTCCACCTGCACGGCGGTGCCGAAGAGATACTTGCCCGTGTACACGTCCTTCATCTGCACCGAGAGCAGCACGCCTGTGAACGCAGCCTGCATGCCGCCCTCGAGCGGCTTGAACTCCTGCGTGGCGGAGATGATCTGCGCGTCGATGACGATGTCGGCATGCTCGGCCGTGACCGTGGAGCGCAAGTCGTAGACCTCGAAGCGGCGGCTCTTGAGGATGGTATCGGTGAACAGCCGCGTGAGGCCAGAGGGGCTGATGTCCACGAGCCGTGCCATCTCGGCCGGGAAATGCGGCTTGGAACCCGCGCTGTCGTCAAAGCGCAGCATGTCCACGTAGACCTTGGTCATGCGCCCTTCCTTGAGCAGGCGCAGCCGGCCGTAGTCGGCGCCCGAGGGCATGGCCAGGCTCTGCACGGTATCGACCTTGGCCTGCGCCATGGCGTCGAAGGCGAGCAGCAAGGCCGCCAGCAGCATCCATCGAAGACTCATTTGCTCTCCTTCTTGGCACCAGATTTAACGGCTGGCGGCACCTTTGCCGCAGGCTTGGCCACCTCTGTCGTGGCTGCCACTGCCTTGGGCTTGGCAATGGCCGTGAGCAGCTTCTTGCAGGCTTCGGCCGCGGTCTCGTAGGCGTAGAGCGCGTCCGCCGTGGCCATTGGCTTGATGCGCGCGTCGCCGACGTACAGCGTGGCGTAACGTGCCGGTGTTTCCTTGTTGGCGAAGATCAGGCGCATCAGCTGCGCATCGCTCCAGTCCTTGTACTTGGCGCTCACCAGCTGCTGCACTTTGGACACGGGCTTGGTGTCCAAGGTGGCGCGGTCGCGATAGTCGTTGGCCAGCAGTCGCGCGGCCAGCAGCTGTTCGCGTTCGCTGGGACCGGGCGACTCCAGGGCCGTGTAAAAGCTGAAGTTCTCGCCCATGTTGGGATCGTCGAAGTAGTGATTGGCGAACTCTTCGCGCTCGTCCTTGGTGGTGGTGGCGTCGAGCATGCGGCCGGCCTCGGCGCGGTCGCATTCGCCCACGCGCTGCAACAGTCCGGGCGAATCGCTGCGGAACAGCGCGCCCTTGAAGAGCTCGGCGGACTCGCCGCTCCTGGCCAGCTCGGCGAACACGTCCTTGGCGGAGGGCTCCTCGCTGCTCTTGTCGCCCAGTGCATAGACGAAGTTGCGCTTGCGGCTAAAGAGGTTGCTCATGAAGCTGCCCTCCGTGCTGAGCGCGATGCCACTGGTGGCCGACTGCACCGTGACCGTCATCAGCGGGCCCGCCGCGCGCAAGAAGTCGAAGATCAGGGGCATGGACATGACGAACTCGACGAGGCGCTTGTCCTTGGCCATGTCGCCCACGTTCTGTACGAAGTTGGCCATCAGCGCCCCGAAAGCGGCGATGCCGGTCATCGTTCGCAGGTAGGCCTTGGAGCGCAGCACCACCTCGTCGGCCTGTGTGCGATAGCTCGAGAAGGCCTCGGGCTGGGCCCGGCGCAGGTAGTTGAGCGCGAGGTTCTGAGCCGCCATGTCCTTGGCGAAGTCCTTGACGCTGAGTTTGCCGAGATCCCGGGCGACAAACTTCATGTCGTCGCCGTTGAGCGTGTCGCCCAGGGCCTCGCTGCTGCCGCCCTTGTTGCGATCGGCGATGGCGGCAAACAGGAGCGTGGCGGCCTTCTCGCGCTGCTCGATCAGAGACTGGTAGTCCTTGCGCAGGCCCTCCATGTCCTTTTGCGCACGCTCCAGCATCTTGTCCGATACGCGCGCGCCCACCACCAGGGCCGCCATGGTCACCACACGCCGCGCCTGCTTGGCGTCCAGGCCCAGCGGCGAGGGCAAGGTGATGGTCTCGGCGGTGAGGTCCACGGAGTCCTCGACGAGCGCCTGCAAGTGGTCGTTGAGCGCCTGCGTCGCGGCATTCGCAGCGACCTGCTTGGCGAGCTTGAACGCCGCCTGGATGGCCTGGTCCTGCAGCACCTTCATGACGTCAAAATTGCCGCTCGTGGCTGCCGCTACGCCCGAGTCCGCCGCGCCGACGAGGGAGGCCAGCTGTAGAGCCGCGCGGCGGTCTCGTGCAAGGCGCTGGATCTCGCGCAGCGTGAAGATCAGTTCGGCACCTGTGACCGTGCGCTTGAGGAACAAAGGCGCGAGCTCCGGCGGAAGCGGGGCTTGGGCGGCCGCTTGCTGCTGCAGCTGGTTCAGGTTGTTCTGCTGCGCGGGCGTGCCCCTGATGATCTCGCCGGCCTTGTTCAGCAGGTCAACCGGGCTCTGGGCGGAGGAGGTGGGCGCCAGTAAGGCGGTCAGCAAGCCAAGGCCGACGATCCCGGTCGTGCGGGCGACGCTGCGCTCGATCTGGGCTGGGCTTGCACTCATGCTAACTCCACGGCTCGACGCAGTAGATGCTAGCTATCGGCGCTCCCGGTGCCTAGGGGAAATTGGCCGCGAACCCTCAGGCTGAGTGGGAGGCTTCGTCCACCAGGGCCATACAGCGCTCTTCGTGCTGGCTGATTTCGGCCAGGGTCACCTCGATGTCATCGAGCTGCTGCTCGAGTTGCCGGCGGTGCTGGCGCAGCACCTCGAGAAAGGCACGGGCCTGGGCCACGCTGTCGCCGTCGCTGTCGTACATGTCCACGAGCCCCTTGATCTCCTGAAGCGACAGCCCCAGGCGCTTGCCCCGCAGCGTCAGCTTGAGCCGGGTGCGGTCGCGCTGGTTGTAGACGCGGTTGCGCCCTTCCCGGCCAGGCTCGATGAGGCCCATGTCCTCATAGAAGCGGATGGCCCGCGGCGTGATGTCGAACTCGGCGGCAAGCTCGGTGATCGTGTAGCGGGGCGTGTCCGTGGCGGCGCTCATCGTGATAATCGGGGTCTTGACGTTGACGTAAACGTAAGTCTATGGCCAATCCACGCGAATCCGAACTTCATTACCCCCTGGGCGATACGGTGCCCGCGCCCGGCGAGGTGCTCGACATCCAGCCCGGCGTGCGCTGGCTGCGCATGGGCCTGCCCTTTGCACTGGACCACATCAACCTCTGGTTGCTGCGTGACGAGATCGACGGGCGCCCTGGCTGGACCATCGTCGACTGCGGCATCGCCAGCGATCCGACCCGCGCCGCCTGGGAGCGCATCTTTGCCGAGCAGCTCCAGGGCCTGCCGGTGCTGCGCGTCATCGTGACCCACTTCCACCCCGATCATTTCGGCCTCGCCCACTGGCTGACGGAGAAGTGGAGCTGTCGGCTGTGGATGAGCGCCACCGACTACCACCTCGGCAAGCTGGCCAGCAGCTCGACCGTGGGCATGGGCGGCGCGGCCGCCGCCGACTTCTTCGCCAGCCACGGGCTCACGGATCCGGACTCGCTGGAGAAGATCCGCGCCCGCGCCAGCTACTACCCGGGCATGGTGCCCAAGGTGCCGGCCAATTTCCGCCGCATCATGGACGGCGACCGCATCGCCATCGGCGGGCACGACTGGCACTGCATCGTCGGCCACGGCCACTCGCCCGAGCACATGAGCCTGCACTGTCCAAGCCTGGGCCTGCTGATCTCGGGCGACATGGTGCTGCCGCGCATCTCCACCAACGTCTCCGTAGTGGACGTGGAGCCCGAGGCCGATCCGCTGGGGCTGTATCTCGCCTCGCTCGCGAGGTTCGACAAGCTGGCTGGGGGCACGCTCGTGCTTCCGGCCCACGGCAAGCCTTTCACCGGCTTGCACCAGCGCATCGACCAGCTCCGTGAGCACCACGACGAGCGCCTGGCCGAGGTCATGCAGGCCTGCGCCGAGCGGCCCTGCAGCGCGGCGGACCTGCTGCCCGTGCTCTTCAAGCGCAAGCTCGATCTGCACCAGACGACGTTTGCGATGGGGGAGTCCGTGGCACACCTGAACTCGCTCTGGCTGAGCGGAAAGCTAACGCGCGGCCTGGACGCGCAGGACGTCTGGCGCTTTAGGGTTTGAGCCCGAGCTGGAATCGATCGCGCAGTGCGGCGAGATCGGCAGGCTTCCAATGCAGGTCCGCGGCCTTGAAGTCGCGTTCGTCGGGCGTGTGCATCAAGAAGGCCTGCATCTCGTTGATCATGAGCTCTTCGTTGCGCACGTCGTAGCCCTGGGCGCCGAGGTAGGCGCGCCAGGCCTGCCGCTCGCCCTCGCTCATCAGCTGGCGCCAGAAAAAGGCGCAATGCGCGCGATAGGCGGCATCGGTGAAATAGCGCCCGTGGCTGAGCTCATGACGCAGCACCGAGGCGCGCCGTGCGGGGTCCACGCCTTCGTCTTGCGGCGTTGAACGATCGTCGGGCTGGACGGCGCTGAAGGTGACGAGCGCACCCGGCTCCACGCCCGAGACCAAGCCGCCCTGCCCTTGAGCCAGCAGGCCTGCAGCCAGGAGCGCAGCGCGCAGGCGCTGCTCTTCGGCATTGAGCGCCACCTGCTGCGCAAGCGCAAGGTTGAAGAAGCGGGCCAGGCCTGTGGCGGTGTAGTCGTGGCCGAAGAAATAGGTGGCGGCGTTGTCACCCCCCTTGGCGATCAGGTCGGCCAGCGCGGCATCGTCGGGCACATGGTCGCGGCTACCGTCGCCCTTTTCGATCAGGGCCGCCGCGCGGTTCAGGGCGCGTCCTTGGGCCAGCAGGTTGGGAAACTCCAGCACGAGCACGGCGGGCTGGCCGCGCAGCCGCACCAGCCGCCATTGGCCGTCGCTGCGCCAGGCGAGCAGTTCCTCGAAGGATTGCTCGGACAGCGCGCCGGGTGCCGCCTGCAGCGGCGCCGGAGCCTGTGCCGCGACGGCTTCGGCCGGCGCCGGACGGTAGTGCCAGGCCAGCGCACCGGCCAGCGCCATCAAGACGGCGCCGCCACCCGCGAGCGCAGCGCTGCGATTCAACGCGTCGTGACGATGGTGACGCGGCGGTTCTCGGGCGCGTCCACCTTGGCCTTGTTCATGGGCTCGGACGAGCCCATGCCCACGGCAGTCAGTCGCTCGGCGAGGATGCCCTTGCCGACGAGGTACTCGACGACCGATTGGGCGCGGCCCTGCGAGAGGCGCTGGTTCGCATCGGCATCGCCGCGCGCATCCGCATGGCCTTCGACTCGAAAGCTGAAGCCAGCGAGGTTGTCGGACTGCAGCGCGCGACCCAGGGTGTCGAGCAGACCCTTGGTCTCGGCGCTGAGCTCCGTCGAATTGGTGGCGAACGTGATCAGCAGGCTGGCCTTGCCTGGGCCGGTCTTGGCTGGTGCGGCGGGCGGACCGTTTTGCTTGGTCTTGAAGCCGCGCGTGGCGCCGGTGGCGATCTCGGGCGGCGCGATCGAGAGCGCGTCGATCAGGTTGGCCTCGGTCACCTGATTGCCTTTGAGCACGGGGTTGGCCGGATCATCGGCCGCCAGGGCCGCCAGGGCCGGCAGCGCCAAGGCCAAGGCGAGAAGAGCGGGAGCGAGCAGCTTGAGCATGGCGGTTCCTTTGTCAATCGGCTGGCAAGTTGTTCAAGCGTATCAGCGGGCTTAGAGCAGGTCGAGCTGGCGGAACTCGAAGAAATAATCGCCCCCCTCGAAGGAGCCCTGGGCCGCGCCATACTGTGGACGCTGCGGCAGCTCGCGCGCCACCGAGAAGCGGATGCGCTCGAACAGATTGCCCCCGAGCTGCCAGGCCGTGACCTGCTCGAGATTGCGCATGAGCGACCAGGCGAACAGCGAGTGGCCGCCGCGGCCGGCGTCGAACACCGGCTCGTTACCGCCCGAGGACATGACCACGGCAGCGCGGCGCGAGAGCAGCTCGGCCGGGTTCACGGCACCCGAGGCGCCGCGGATCTTGGGCCCGCTGACCAGAGCACCCGAATAACAACTGTCGGAGATCAGCGCCACCTGGCGCGCGCCGACCTGCTGCACAAGCCGTCCGATATCGGCATTGGAAATCCAGGTCTTGGCCTGGTTGGCGTCGGCGCTGGCCGGCAGCCAGTAGCCCTGGCCGGTGGCATCGACTTGGGCGCCGTGGCCGGCGTAGTAGATGATGACCGAGTCCTGCTCGCCGGCCTCCAGGGCCAGGCGGTTCAAGGTGGCGATCATCTGCTCCTTGCTCGGGTTGTCGAGAACCACGGTCTCGTAACCAAGCTGGCTGCTCAGCGTCTGGGCGACGGCATGCGCGTCGGAGCCGGCGTTGGCCAGCGCTGGGATGCTTTTGTCGGTGTACGCACTCTGGCCGATCAGAACGGCAATCTTGCGGCGGATCTCGGGCAGGGCCGCGGACTTGACTTTGCGCGACGAGAACAGCGGAGCTGGCGCGGGCTCGGGCAGCGGCGTTGCGGCCAGCACGGGCGCGGGTGCAGGAGTCGGTGCCGCGCCCGGTGCAGTTGCGGGCGCCGCGCCCGGTGCAGGTGCAGGAGCCGGCGCGGCAGCCTGCTGCGCCAGTTGGCGACGCGCCTCGATCTTCAGCGCTTCCGTCACCAGGCACAGGCCCGCGGACGCTTCCTTGAGGCTCTTGCAAGGTGGCACGTCGGCCGCGGCCGGATCGGCCTCGAGCTGGGCCAGGCCATTGCCGAGCACCTGGTTCATGAAGGTCACGCGGGCCCCCAGGGTGTCGGCCACGAACTGCGGGGTGAGGCTGGCCAAGGGCAGGCTGTCGAAGTTCGGCGCGGCGCCACTCTGGGGCGCCAGCGGCGGCGGGGTGAGATCGAGCAAGCCCGCGCTGGCGGCATGACCGGTGCCGTCCGTCAGCACGACGCTGCGGCCTGGGCCTGAACTGGCTCCTGGGATGGCTCCTGGGATGGAGTTGGGGCTGAAATCGGGGCTGAAATCGGGCTGGGATTGCATGCCGTTCGTGGCCTGAACGGCGGCCTGGGCCTGTGCCACGGCGGACCCCGGGTCCACGATGCCCAGCGCCGTGGCATTGCCGGGCGCCTGCACGAACTGGTAGTTCGTGGCGCTGAGCCCACTGCCGGTCAGGGCGTATAGGCCGCCAACGGCACTGCTGGCCACGCCAGGCGTGAAGACCAGGACGCCCGTTGTAACCGCGGCCTGCGTGTCGCCCGCGACGAAACCATTCACACGGCCACCAAACACGGGAAACGGCGCACCGACTTGCACGGCCGTGGGATCGGCCATGTAGGTCAGCGTGGCGGGCGTGATGCTGGCCGTGAGCGTCGGCAGCACGAGCTGGTAATTGCCCGCATCGGCGCCACTGAGTGAATAGCCGCTCAGCAGCACGGCCTTGTTGTTGCCCGTGTTGCGGTCGACAAAGGCAGCGCTGCCATTCTGCAGCGTGAGCTGGTCCTTGCCGATCGGTGTGA
The DNA here is from genome assembly GCA_019234295.1 of Roseateles sp. Lineage (GTDB taxonomy): Bacteria > Pseudomonadota > Gammaproteobacteria > Burkholderiales > Burkholderiaceae_C > JAFALK01. The sequence goes on along the minus strand of JAFALK010000069.1, from coordinate 101,199 downwards.
CGCTGCCGGCGCTGATGGTGGCGGAGACTCCGCCGTCATAGACCTTGTTCTGCACCGTCGCAGTGAAGCTGATCAGGGCGGGCGTGATGCTGGCCGTGAGCGTCGAGGGCAGGAGCAGGAGGTAGTTGCCGGCATCCGCGCCGCTGAGCGTGAAGCCGCTCAGGCTCACGGGCTTGTTCGTGCCAACGTTCTTGTCGGAGAAGCTGGCCGTGCCGGCGTTGAGCGTGACCTGGTCGTTGCCCAGCGCCGTGATCGCGCTGGCGCTGATCGTCGCCGTCGTGCTGCCGTCGTAGGTCTTGTTGGCGGCTGTGGCGCGCAGGCCGATCGTGGCCGGCGAGATATTGGCCGTGATCGGACTGTTCGAGGCCGCAAACTGGTAATTCGAGGCCAGGCCGCCGTTCAGGCCGTCGCTGAGCTGGTAGCTCGCGCTGACGGTCTTGCCGTTGCCAACGTTCTTGTCGGAGAAATTGCCGATACCGGCGACGCCGACCGTCTCGGTGCCGACGAAGCCGGTGATGGCGCCCACGGTCAGCGCGGCCTGGGTCGTCGCGTCGTAGACCTTGTTGGCGGCGGTGACCGTGCCGCTCAGCAGAGCCGGCGTGATGTTGCCGACCGTGGCGCTTTGCACGATATAGCCATAGACCGGGTGGCCGGTTGCATCGCTGGCGCTGAGCGGGCTTTGCAGGGCGAAGACCACGGGCTTGGCGGTGCCGGCATTCTTGTCAAGGAAGGAAGCGCTGTAGTTTGCCGGCGCCGCCGCGTAATCGCCGGGAACGCTGAGCGTGAGCTTGAGGTTCTGCACCGTCGCCGTCGTCGTGCCGTCATAGGCGCGAGGTGCCACCGTACCAGCAAGATTGGCGTACTCGAGCGCGGCACTGACGATGCCGTTGCCCACGTCATTGGCCCAGTCGCTAGGGCCATTGGTGGCGCTGTATCGCACGAAGCTGTAAGACAAGCCGCCAAGACCGAGATTGCCCGGGCTCGTGGCATCGGCCAGGTAGACGATCCACCGTGCCCCGCTGAGGCTGAAGACGTTGGCACCGGCCTGGTTGACGAAGCTCTGCGCAGGGCCGCCGGCGCTGGCGCCGTCGATCTGGATGCCGGTCCCCGAAGCCGCGCCGGCCGATAGGGTCAGTGCGCCCTGCAGGGTGATGTTCTGCGCATGCAGGCCGAGCTGATTGGAGGACCAGAGGTAGCCGCCGTTGATGACGAGCGAACTGTCGCTCCTGGCGTCGAAGGTGGCCGTCTCGCCCATCATGCTGACGTTCTGCAGCAGCATGCCGCCGCCTGTGGCGTTGAGCGCGAGTCCACCCGTGCCAACGTTGACCATCGAGCCGCTGCTGGATCCGAGCAAGGCCACCGCCTGGGAGCCGCCCGCGTTGTTGGCGCCGTTGATCTGCACCGTGCCACTGCCCACGCTGAGGACGTTGTTCGCGGTGCCGGGCGCATTCACGAGCACGCCGTAGCCGGTTCCGGTGGAACTGCCCGTCAGGACAAGGCCGCTGGAGGTCGAGAGGCTCAACGCCGAATTGCCACCGTTGAAGTCCAGTTCCAGGCCGTTGATGCCGCCCGTGCCCGAGAGGGTCGCTGAGAGTCCGGAGGAGATGTTGACGGATCCAATCAGCACACCGGTGCCGGCAGACGAAGTCCCCTTGATCAAGATGCTGTTGCCGTAGACGTTGTTGGCTGAACCTGCGACGTCGAGGGCCACGCCACGTCCGCCTGCCACCGAGGTCGTGCCGGAGATGTTGACGTTGCCGGCCCCCGCGGACAGCGTGGTGCTGGTCATCTTCACGCCATCCGGCGTGCCGGCATGCCCCGATCCGGTCAGGGCGATGTTGCCGCCGCCCGTGGAGATATTGGCGCTGCTCAGCACGATGCCGCCCTGGCCGCTGCCGCCGGCATTGAGGTTCACATTCAGCGACCCGAGGGACGCCGTCGACATCGTCGAGTTGTTGATGACGATGTCGCCGGCCGCGTTCAAGGTCAGCGCGGCCGTGCTGCTCAGAGACGGGCTGATGGTGGCGCCGGCCACCGTGATATTGCCGGCCTGGCCGCCGCCCGCGCCGGTCGAGACTGTCACGTTCGTGCCCTGCTGCAACGCGCTCGCAATCGTGGCCGAGGCCATCGTCGCGCTGTTGGCGGTGGCCGTGAACGTGGCGACGTTGTAACCGGCGTCGCCGACGGCGTCCGAAATCGTGATGTCGTAGGGGTCCAGCAGCCAGGTACCGGCCGCGCCGAAGGGCGCCGACACGTCCAGGTGCGTGGGCCTGGCATCAAGCCAGTGACCCGAGGTCTCGATAAGGCCGCCCCTGCCTCCCTGCGCGCCGCCGCAGGCGCTCAAGGAGCCGTAGGCACGCGTGGCCACATTGCCCCAGAGCACGATGTGGCCCCCATCTCCCTGGGCGATGGCATCGGCACTGATGCTGGCGCCTGGCGCGAAATACACACCGTCCGCGTTGGGCACGCTGGCGTCCCGGCCTTGCGCGCCGCCGCCCACCAGCACCGTGCCGCCGCCCTGGGCGCCGCTGGCGCTGACATTGGCGCCGTCTTGCAATTCGATCTCGCGCCCCAGCAGCTTGACCGTGCCGCCCTGCGCGCCGTCGGCGCTCGTGCGACTGCCCACAGCCAGGGTCAGGCGGCCATCGGCCTGCAGCACGATGTCCTGCGCCTCGACGATGCCTTGCTGGTTGACCGCGGCCGCCATCACGTCCACGCGGCCCGCGCTCAGCGTGCCCAGGTTCATGGCCTGGCCCGTCGGCGCGCTCACCTTGACCGCGAGGTTGGGTGCGCCCGTGTCCACGAGCTCCACGCTCGCGCCGGCGGCCAGCACGATCTGGCCGCCGGGAGCGGCGATCAGGCCCTCGTTGCTGACGCTCGACGCAATCAGGGCCACGCGCCCGCCCGTGCTGCTACGGATCTCACCCTGGTTGACGATGCCACCGCCCGTGCCACTGAAGACATGCCTTCCGGCCAGCCAGCCGTCGTTGGCAATGTTGAGGGTGGAGGTCACGAGGCCGGCCACGTCCACGCGCGCATGGGTGCCGAACAGCACTCCGTTGGGATTGAGCAGCCACACCTGGCCGTTGCTCGACAAGCTGCCCAGGATGCTGGACGGGTCGTTGCCGCTGACACGGTTGAGCACGCTCGAGCCGCTCGAGGGCTGGTTGAAGCGCACCGCGCTGTCGGCGCCAATGGAGAAGCTGCGCCAGTCGAGGATGGTGTTGGCGCTGCTCGTGACCGTCAGCTGCTTGCCGTTGGTCTGCGCGCTGGCCTGCCCCGACACCACGCTCATGTTCGTGGGCAACTGGGTCTGGGCCTGGGCTTGCAGCGATGCCGCAAGCAAAAGTGCCGGGAGCGCCTTGAGCTTGAAATGTTTCATGGCCTCAGCCTCACTGGAATTCGTAGGCGGCCTGCACGTGCAGGAAGGTATCGTTGCGACGGGTCGAGGTGCCGGTCTTGAGCGCGTCGGCCAAGTCCAGGCGCACGGACCAAGGCCCGTCGGACAACCGCGCGCCGACGCCCGCCGAGGCGAGATTGCAGCGGGTCTGCGAGCCCCTGCAGGCGCTGCCCAGGTGGTTCCACACTCGGCCGGTATCGCCAAAGACCAGCAGTTTCAGGTGGCGCAGCCAGCCCTGTGCGCTGCCGAGCTCGGGCGTGCGCAGCTCCGCCGAGCCGAACAGGGCCGAGTCACCGGTCACTTCGCGCTCGGCATAGCCGCGCACCGCATTCGCGCCACCCAGGCCGAACTGCTCGCCCGGCACCAAGCCCGAGCCTGTGCCCTGGCCCGCACCGCGCCAGCCAATCTGCCAACCGGCCGAAAGGTCCATCTGCCCCATGACGTTCAGGCGCACCAGCTTGTAGTCGAGCGGCGCGCCAGAGCGGATCGCCGCCACATCGGCCGCCTGTCGGTGCGAGCCGAACAGGCCGGTGTTGCTGGCGAAACTCAGCTGCAGCGCAAACGGCAGGGCACCGCTCCATTGCGCCTGGTATTCGAGCGCGATCGGGCTGACCGAGACGCTCGCGCCCGAGCTGCCGCAGGCGCCGGCGGGCAAGCCGGTGATCGTGCAGTTGTTCAGGTAGTCGCGCCAGTCCATGCCAGCGGCGAGGCGCTGCGAGAAATCACCGCTACGCGGCAGGGCGCCACCGAGGCGCAGGCCGAGCACGCGGCCCTTGCCGGTGAACTGCAGGGGGCCGGCAGCCGTGCTGGTGGTCCCACCGTCCACGTCCGACCAGGCGGCCGCAACATCGAGGGCCAGGCCTGCGCCGTACAAGGGTGTGTGTAGATTGCCGCTGAGCACCGCAACGGCACCCGGCTTTTGCGGCGCGATCTGCGCTTGCAGATTGAGGGTGCTGTCACCGCCGAAGAGATTGGCCTGCTGCAGGCCGAGGTTGGCGCGCGAGCGGCCGGTCTGGGGATTGCCAGTGTTGTCGGCGCTGACGCTCCAGCGCCGCTCCGGCTGCTCAGTCACAGCCACACGTGCATCGATCTCGCCGGTCTGGGCGCCCGGCTCAAGCGTGACAGCCAGCTGGCGCGCCGGATTCTGGTTGGCCAGCGCGACCTGCGCATCGATGCGCCGAGTCTCGGGCGTCACGCCGGGTGTGAGCGCCGGCACGCTACGCAGCACGGCGGCCGTGGCATCGCGCTGGTTGCCAGTGACGACAATGTGCGAGATGCGCCCTTCGAAAACCGTGAGCGCCACCACGCCGACCTCGCGCTGCTCCTGGGGCGGCACGATCACGATCACGCCGCCATAGCCGGCCTTGACATAGGCGGCCTGCAACGCGGCAGCGGCATGCTTGAGCTCGGTCAGGCTGCGCGAACCCTTGTAGGGCTCGAGAACTGCATCGACTCCGGCGGGCTGCAGCAGCGTGTTGCCGCTGACATCGAAACGCTGCACCTGCAGCCGCGGCGGCCCATCGGTCTGGCCCCAGGCAGCCGCGGCGAAAGCACAGGCCAGCACGGCGGCGGATATTTTCTTCATATGGCAGGACCCTATCGATTGACGAGGGTGCCGAACGTTTCTTCAGCGCGGGCTCAGGGCGCCCGCACACGGCGCGCACTCTATGGAGACGGTCGGCGAGAACGTGCGCGCAGTGTAGCGATGGCCCAGCGACTCCCGCAGTCTATTCAAATCAGCAATCAATCCCTTGTTTCAAGGAGCATTTACAGCTTCTAGCCGGCGCCCTTCAATTGTGCTGTTCGCCAGTCTTGGAGAAATCGCGGTCAGCAAGCAGGATTCACCTGACTTGCCGATGCCCCCGATGTATTTATCGTCTCGATTGCGAGCCCATGAAAATGGAGCGCCTATATCGAAACATTCTTGTCTCGCAATCCCGACTGTCAAAGAGCCTTCGCGGTGATACATTGCCGCCCTGTTCTTTCGGATAGATCTATCTCAAGGAAATCCATGGAAATGCAGGTCGTGTCGGCGTGGTTGGAGCCGTTGTCCGGTGAGGCTTGCGGTCCCGACATGGAATACGACCCCAGTTTTATGGAACTGGGTCAGTCAGCCGCGGGTAAACCCGAAACTCAATTCGGTCCTGCGGAGCCGCCGTCCTGGCCGTTGGTCCGAGAGCAGGCCGAGTCGCTTTTTGGACAGACGCGCGATCTGCGAGTGGCCATTCTTTGGGCGCGCGCCGCCATCAATACCGAGGGCCTGGAAGGTCTGGCGCCATCGCTGACACTGCTGCACGGCCTGCTGGCGAATTTCTGGGATGAATTGCATCCGCGACCCGATCCCGACGATGGCGATACCTTTGCGCGCGTGAGCCTGCTGGCGAGCCTGGATTCTCTGGACGGGCTGCTCGGTGATGTTCGCAACACGCAACTGCTCTTTGACCGCCGCATGGGTGGCTTGCGCATGCGCGACGTCGAGGTCGCGCTCGACAAGCTCGATCCGCGCCCCGAGGACAACACCTTCAGCAGTGGCCAGATCGAAGGCATGCTGGCCGAGGAGGCCGAGCTGGCCGAGCGCGTCAAGGCGGCCGTGGAAGCCTCGCTGGAAGCGCTGGCGCAGCTCAAGAGCCTGATGGGCGAGCGCTTCAGCACCGACGCCGTCGAGGTCAAGACGCTGCAGGGCATGCTCACGGGCCTGAAGAGCCTGCTGCCCGGCGCCGCACCTGAGGAAGCCCAGGAGGAAAGCGTCGAAGACGACGCGCCGCGCGGACGCCGCGGCGGCGGCAGCGTCGGCTCCATCGAGACGCGCCAGGACGCCGTGCGCGCCATCAACGCCATCTGCATGTTCCTCGAGCGCACCGAGCCGACGAATCCCGCGCAGATGATGCTGCGCCGTGCCGAGCGCATGATCGACAAGAATTTCATCCAGCTCGTGCGCGACCTCGCGCCCGATGCCGTCACCGAGGTCGCGCGCATTCTTGGCGTGGATCCCAACGAGTTCACGGACGGTTATTGACCGTTCTTCGTTCAACCTTCTGAGACCCTAACGGAGGAGTCACATGGGCAGCAGCCAGAAATTCATCGGACGCAATCGTGCGCCGCGCGTGCAGATCGAATACGACGTCGAGCTCTACGGCGCCCAGAAGAAGGTGCAACTGCCCTTTGTGATGGGCGTGATGGCCGACCTCGCCGGCAAGCCCGAGGAGCCGTTGCCGGCCGTGGCCGACCGCAAGTTCCTCGAGTTCGACGTGGACAACTTCGACCAGCGCATGAAGGCGATGAAGCCGCGCGTGGCCTTCACCGTGCCCAACACCTTGACTGGCGAGGGCAATCTCTCTGTGGACCTGACCTTCGAGAGCATGGACGACTTCTCGCCGGCCGCCATCGCCCAGAAGGTGGAAGGCCTGAACAAGCTGCTGGAAGCGCGCAACCAGCTCTCCAACCTCGTGACCTACATGGACGGCAAGGGCGGCGCCGAGGAGTTGATCTCCAAGGTGTTGGCCGACCCGAGCCTGCTGGCCTCGCTGACGTCCAGCAGCAAGCCCGAATAAAGGAGAAGCAGAGATGGCAGAAACCCAAGCCTCCGGCCAGCATTTCGCCGGCGTCACCATGGAAGGCAGCGACTTCGCTTCGCTGCTGAGCAAGGAATTCAAACCCAAGTCGGACGAGGCGCGCAGCCAGGTCGAGGCCGCCGTCGCCACGCTGGCGAGCCAGGCCCTGGCCAACGTCAAGCTGATCGGCTCCGACACCGTGGCCTCCATCGAGGCCATGATCGCCGCGATCGACAAGAAGCTCTCCGAGCAGGTCAACCTGATCCTGCACCACGAGGACTACCAGAAGCTCGAAAGTGCCTGGCGCGGCCTGCACTACATGGTCAACAACACCGAGACCGACGAGCACCTGAAGATCCGCGTGATGGCGATCTCCAAGCAAGACCTTGGCAAGACCCTGAAGCGCTACAAGGGCACGGCCTGGGACCAGTCGCCGATCTTCAAGAAGCTCTACGAAGAGGAATATGGCCAGTTCGGCGGTGAGCCCTTCGGCGCCATCGTTGGCGACTACCATTTCGACCACTCGCCGCCCGACGTCGAGCTGCTGGGCGAAATGTCCAAAGTGGCCGCGGCCGCCCACGCCCCGTTCATCACCGGTGCCGCACCGACCGTGATGCAGATGGATTCCTGGGGCGAGCTGGCCAATCCGCGCGACCTGACCAAGATTTTCACCACGCCTGAGTACGCCGCCTGGCGCTCCCTTCGCGAAAGCGATGACGCCAAGTACCTGGCCATGTGCATGCCGCGCTTCCTCGGCCGCCTGCCCTACGGTGCCAAGACCGATCCGGTGGACGCCTTCAACTTCGAGGAAGACACGACCGGCGCCGACCACGGCAAGTACGCCTGGTGCAATGCCGCCTACGCAATGGCGACGAATATCAACCGCTCGTTCAAGATCCACGGCTGGTGCTCGCGCATCCGCGGCGTGGAGTCCGGCGGCGCGGTCGAGAACCTGCCCGTGCACAGCTTCCCCACCGACGACGGCGGCGTGGACGCCAAGTGCCCGACCGAGATCGCGATCAGCGACCGCCGCGAGGCCGAGCTGAGCAAGAACGGCTTTCTGGCGATGATCCACCGCAAGAACAGCGACTTCGCCGCCTTCATCGGCGCCCAGTCGCTGCAAAAGCCCGTGGAATACGACGACCCGGACGCCACCGCCAACGCCGCGCTGGCCGCCCGGCTGCCCTATCTGTTCGCCTGCAACCGCTTTGCCCACTACCTGAAGTGCATGGTGCGCGACAAGGTCGGCTCCTTCAAGACGCGTGAAGCGATGGAGCGCTGGCTCAACGAATGGATCCTCGGCTACGTGGACGGAGACCCCGCCAACTCCACCGAGGAAACCAAGGCCGAGCGTCCGCTGGCGGCAGCGGAAGTCGTGGTCGAAGAGGTGGAAGGCGCGCCTGGCTACTACCAGAGCAAGTTCTTCCTGAAGCCGCACTTCCAGCTGGAAGGTTTGTCGGTGTCTCTGCGCCTCGTTTCGAAGCTGCCTGCAGAGAAAGGTTGATGTCCAGCCGACATCAGGGACTCAATATTTAGGAGCACAACATGCCCGGAAATGCATTCATCAAGTTCGAAGGGGCCGACAAGCCGGCCCCCGGCGAATCCCAGCAGGTCGGCCACCTCGGCAAGGACGGCTGGATCGAGATCGGCGACTGGAGCTGGGACGTGGAGGCCGAGGCGAGCCACCTCAAGGGCACCGGCGCCTCCGTGGGCAAGCCCAACCCCGGTGCGATCAGCGTCTCGCACTTCTATGACAAGAGCTCGCCCGTGCTGATGCAGTACATCGTCAAGGGCACGCACTTCAAGACCGCCACCATCCACATGCTCAAGCAAACCGGCAAGGATCAGCCGGAGCTGTTCTTCGAGATGGTCTGCGGCGGGGTGTTCATCACCAAGGTCTCGAACAAGGGCGGTGAAGACGGCAGCGTCAACCAGGACATCGAATTCGTCTGCAAGGAAATCGCCATCGGCTACAAGCAGCAGAACAACAAGGGCACGCTGGAAACCATGCTGCCGTTCCGCTGGAACATCGCCGAGCAGACCCAGACGAACAAAGACATCGCTCTGACCATCAAGTGAGGTAAACACCATGCCAGGCAATAGCTTCATCAATTTCGGCAAGGACGTGCCCAAGGGGGAGTCTCTGCAAAAGGGTCACGAGGGCGACAAGGGCTGGATCGAAGTCTCCGACTGGAGCTGGGACATCGAGGCCGAGCACAGCGCCTCCAAGGGCACGGGCGCCGCAGTCGGCAAGGCCACCCCGGGCAACTTGTCGATCACGCATTACTTCGATACCTCCAGCCCCACCATCCTCAGCAAGATGGTCACGGGCAAGCACTTCGAGCTGATCACCATCGACATGTGCAAGACCACGGGCGACGGCCTGCAGGTCTACTTCCAGGTGCAGGTCAACTCGGCCTATGTGACCAAGGTCTCGACCAAGGGCCAAGAGGACGGCTCCATGTCGCAGGACGTGGAATTCGTGTTCAAGGAAATCTACGTCGGCTACAAGGCCCAGACCAACCAGGGCGGCCTGGAAGCGGCCATTCCCTTCGAGTGGAGCGTCAAGGACCAGAAGCTGGCCCTCGGTGGCGACACCACAATCAAGACCAAGCTGAAGTAAGACAGGGCGAGGCCGACAAGCGCCCAGTGCCCGCAAGGGCATGGGCGCTTGTTCACTTGAGACGACACCATGGCCAATGACATGCTCTTCATGCACCTGACCCTCAAGGGCAAACCGGTGCCCGGCGATTCCAAGGTCAAGGGCTACGAGGGCCAGATCGAGCTGAAGAGCCTCAAGTGGGGCCTGGCCATCAAGGACCGCTCGCCGGTCAAGAGCGATGCCAAGGCCACCAAGAACTGGGAGGCCAAGGAGATCCGGCTCTCCAAGTTCTTCGACGGCGCCTCCACGGCCTTGTTCCAGCACATGGACGAGCGCGCCAACCTGCACAGCACGACTCGCTCCCAGCTGTCCAAAAACGCCATCGCCAACAAGGCCGTCATCAGCCTCGTGGGCGTATCGGCGGTCAGCGGCAGCGACAAGATGCCCGTGCTGCTGAAGATCACCCTCGGGGGCGTGCGCATCAAGAGCCTGAGCAGCCGCGCCACCGAGAGCGGCTCCTTCCTCTCGCTGAACGAAGAGCTCGTGCTCGCCTTCCTCGACGTGCAGATCGACTACTTCCCCGCCGACAAGGGCAGCACGCGCGGTGGCGCGACGACTTTCAAGCTCGAAGGCAAGGATGAGGAGTAACCGTGTCTGAGAACTCACGTATCTTCATGCACCTCACCAGCCCCAGCGCCGGTGTGATCAAGGGCGAGTGCACAGTCGACGAGTACGAGGAGTGGATCGAGCTCGACACCTGGGACTGGAATCTGGGCCGCGCCAAGGTCGAGGACGCCGTGCCCGAGCCCTCGCTGCTGTCCGTCTCCAAGCTGATGGACAAGTCCACCACGGCCATGCTCACGGCCATGCTCAAAGGCGAGCCGCTCAAGGCCACGCTCACCGTGGACGACGGCTCGGTGGACATGCTCTTCGAGCTCTCCATCGAGATCGAAGGCCTGACGATCAAGGACTACAACGTTCAGACCGCCATCAGCGACAAGGGTGCGACGGTCGACGAGGACTGGGTCTTCGACTACCGCACGATCACCTTCAAGCACCAGATCGACCCGAAGTCGGGCACAAAGACCGTCAAGCTCACGCGGCCCCAGGGCGCCAGCACCGACGTGCCCGCCGGCAACAAGAAGGCCGAGTTCAAGAAGGTCGGCCTGCAGCTCCTGGCCACCGGCATGAGCCAGCGCGACCTCAAGGAGTTGTGGGAAGAGCTCGTCAAGGCCCATGAAGAAGAGCGCAATCGACCCGACGGCAAGCCGCTCGAACATGCCGGGGCCGGAGCCAAGGACAAGGAACCCAAGTAATGGCGCTCGAAAACTATCGCGATCTCAGCACCGGCGGCTCCGACATCGGGTCGGGCTTCCAGTTCGAGTTCTATTGCCAGTGTTGCGACCGGCGCTGGAAGAGCACCTTCAAGCCGCACCGTATGGGCCAGTTCACCGGCCTGCTGAACCGCTTCGCCTTCCTCTTCACCGACATGCGAACCGTCGGCCGCGCCACCGGCAACTTCGCCGACATGGGCGCCGGCGGCGCCAAGGACAAGGCCTTTCAGGAGGCGCTGCAGCGCGCCGAATCCATGTACGTGGAATGCGAGCGCTGCCACCACGCTGTCTGTTCCGACTGCTTCGATTCGCGCCAGAACCTCTGCACCGACTGCGTGAACAAGGAGCGCGAAGGCCAGGCCGCCGCGCAGCGCCAGCAGGCCGAGACCGCCGCACACAGCTGCCCCAGCTGCCACGCCCCCAGCACCGGCGGCCGCTTCTGCGCCGAATGCGGCTACGACATGGCCAGCGCCTTCAAGAGCTGTCCCACCTGTGGCGCCATGGCCGCGCGCAACGCCCGCTTCTGCGGCGACTGCGGCCACGGATTCTGAAAGCACGAGATGAGCACCGACGCACTCCAACAAGCCGAACAACTGGTCCGCACCGCGGACCCCAAGGGCGCGCTGGCCGCGCTGACGCAGGCCGTTAAGGCCGCGCCGGCCAAGGCTTCCTTGCGCATCTTCATGGCCCAGCTGCTTTGCGTGCTGGGCCAGTGGGAACGCGCCCACACCCAGCTCAACGTCGTCGCCGACCTGCAGGCCGATGCCGGGCCCATGCGGGAGATGGTCGGCCATGCGCTGCGCTGCGAGCTGCTGCGCAAGGCAGTCTTCGACGGCAAGCGCTCGCCGATGATCTTTGGCCAGCCCGAGCAGTGGCTGGCCCTGCTGATCGAATCTCTGATCACGGGCAGCCATGAACTCGCGGCCAAGGCCTTCGACGAGGCGCCGACGCGCTCGGGCCAGCTCAATGGCGAGCGCTTCGAATGGCTGGCCGATGCCGATTCGCGTCTCGGCCCGGTGCTCGAGGCCATGGTCAACGGCCGCTACTACTGGGTGCCCTTCGCCAGCCTCTCCAAGATCGTGTTCGAGCCGCCCGTGGACCTGCGCGACCGCGTCTGGATGCCGGCCACGCTGTCCTTCGCCAATGGCGGCGAGGCCGTCGCCATGGTGCCCACACGCTACGCGGGCACCGAGGCGCTCGAGGACGGCCAGCTCTTGATGGCCGTCAAGACCGAGTGGCGCGAGATCGGTCCCGAGCGATTTGCCGGTTATGGCCAGCGCGTGCTCGTCACCGATGCCGGCGAATACGACCTTCTCAACGTGAAGCTGATCGAGTTCGACTGAACATGAGCCCCCACATTCACTTCGTTCACGGCCCCGCGAGGGGGCGATTAACGTCCTTCGGGCGACCGAGCAGACACTGATGGTCAGCCTCAACGCCCGCGACCGCCTCCAGCCTTCGCTGCTGGACCGGCTCATCGACGCAGATCCGCGCCACAAGGCCGAGGGTGCTGAAGCGCGGGCGCTCACGCGCCAGCAACTGCGCGCTGCCGTGCTTCGTGACCTGTCCTGGCTGTTCAATGCCACGCGCGACGAGCCCGACCCCGCCTCCGATCGCAAGGAAGAACTCGCGCTCTGGGCCGCTCACGACGAGGCCCGCCGCTCGGTCCTGAACTACGGCATGCCGGCCTTCGCGGGCACGACTCTGGCCTCGATGGACACCGGCGCCATCGAGCGCAGCATCGAGGCCGCCATCCGCCAGTTCGAGCCGCGCATCGACCCCGCTACCGTGCATGTGGAAGTGCGCACGGGCGGGCAAAAGGAGCTGACTCACAACGTCATGTCCATCGTCATCCGCGGCCAGATGTGGAGCCAGCCAGTGCCGCTGGAGCTGCTGCTCGCGGCCGACATGGATGTAGAAACTGGCCATACGCAAGTCCGTGAAATGAACCGCTGACATGGACGCACGCCTGCTCCGCTACTACAACAACGAACTGCGCTATTTGCGCGAGCTCGGCGCCGAGTTCGCCGAGGAGTTCCCGAAGATTGCCGCTCGACTGGGCATGGAAGGCCTGGAGGTCGCGGACCCCTATGTGGAGCGACTGCTTGAAGGCAGCGCCTTTCTCTCGGCCCGCGTACAGCTCAAGCTCGATGCAGAATTCCCGCGTCTCTCGCACCGCCTGCTCGAGCTGATCTATCCGGGCTTTCTAGCGCCCGTGCCGGCCATGATGGTGGCGCGCGTGCAGCCCACCCCCGACGCCAACTTGCTCACCGGCCACGTCGTGCCGCGCGGCACGGCCCTGCTGGGCCCGGCCGGCGGCATGAGCCGGACACGCTGCGAGTTCCGCTCGGCCCAAGCCACCATGCTCACGCCCGTGCAGACGGTCGGCGCCGAGCTGATGCTCAACCTCGCCGAGCTCGGCATCTCATCCCTGCCACTGAACCAGCGCCCGCGCAGCGCGATCCGCCTCACCTTGAACCTGCCCGCGGGCATGAGCTTCGCGCAGCTCAAAGTCGAGCGCCTGTGCTTTTACCTCAGCGGCCAGCCCGACGTGGCCATGAAGCTGCACGAGCTCTGCTTGACCAGCGTCGCCGGCATCATGGCCGGCCCCACGCCGGGCTCCGGCGCACAAGCCCAGGTGCGCAGCTGGCTGCCCGAGGCCGAGGTGCACCCGGTCGGCTATGCCGACGACCAGGCCATGCTGCCGACGCCGCCGAACAAGTTCGCCGGCGTGCGGCTGCTGCAGGAGTACTTCGCCTTCGCCGAGCGCTTCCTCTTCATCGAGGTGGACGGCCTGCACAACGCCTTCTCGCAGTGCACGGGCAGCTCCTTCGACCTGATCTTGCTGCTGACGCAAAGCGGCCAGGGTCTCGAAGGCCTGCTCACGCCCGAGAACTTCATGACCAACTGCCTGCCGGCGGTGAACCTGTTCGAGAAGCGCGCGGACCGCATCCACACCTCCGAAGGCCAGTACGAATTCCAGGTCGTGCCCGACCGCACGGCGCCGCTGGACTACGAGGTCTACGACGTGGTCGGCATGACAGGCTACGACGAAGCCGGCGCCGAGCGCCGATTCCTGCCGCTTTACGGCCCCGACCGCGGCCAGCCCGGGCGCACCACGGCTCACTACACGATTTGGCGCGAGCCGCGCCACGTGTCGGAGAAGATGCGCCGCGATGGCCCGCGCAGCGGCTACATCGGCTCGGAGGTCTTCGTCTCCCTGGTCGATCCCTTCGAGGCACCCTATGGCGAGCGCCTGAGCCAGATCGCCGTGCAAACTCTGTGCACCAACCGCGACCTCTCGGTCTTCCTGCCTACGGGCGGATCCGCCGAGTTCACGCTCGACGCGGGTGTGCCGCTCGACGGCGTGCGCATGGTCGCCGGCCCATCGCGCCCGGCCTCGGCCCTGCGCGAAGGCGGCGTAGCCTGGCGGCTGATCAACCTGCTCTCGCTGAACTACCTCTCGCTGATCGACGGTGACGAAGACGGCTCGGCCTTGCGCGCCTTGCGCGACCTGCTGGGGCGCCTGCCGCAGTCCAGCGAGAATGCGGCGCGGCGGCAGATCGAATCGCTGCAGGGCGTTGCCGCCAAGCCGGTCGTGCGCCGCCATCCGGCCAAGGGCCCGATCGCGTTCGGCCGCGGCGTAGAGATCAAACTGACCGTCGACGAGCTTGGCCATGCCGGCGGCAGCGCGTATCTGTTCGGAGCCGCCCTGCACGCCTATTTGTCGCGCCATGTCTCTATGAACAGCTTCGTGGAGACGGTGCTGGAATCGTTGTCGCGTGGCGAAGTCGCCCGCTTTGCGCCGACGCGCGGATCGAGGCCGGTCGTATGAGCACGCTGCACGAGTGGCTCCAGCGGGCGTCCGAGGAGCCTTGGCGTTATGACTTCTACCGCTTCTTGCGCCACATTGAGGCCGTCCATCCCGAGCTGCCGCGCCTGGGCGAGGCGCTGCGCCCGGCCGAAGAGCCTGTGCGACTCTCGCAGCCCGCCGAGCTGAGCTTCGCGCCGACGCCCTTGCAGGCCGTGAAGCTCGACGCGGGCCGCAAGCCGCGCATCGAGCAGCGCATCTTCGGCTTCACCGGCCCCAACGGGCCCCTGCCCCTGCACCTGACCGAGCTGGTCCGCGAACGCCGCGTGCAGTCCGACGACCCGACCTTGCAGCGCTTCCTCGACCTGCTGGGCCATCGCCTCACCCTGCTTTTCTACCGCGCCTGGGCCCAGGCCCAGCCGACCATCAGCCTGGACCGCCGCAGCGACCAGAGCTTCGCGCTGCGCCTGGGCGCGCTCTCGGGCATTGGCGCGCAAAGCCTGCTCGGCCGCGATGCCGTCGGCGACGCGGCCAAGCTGCACTTCACGGGGCGTCTCGCCCGCCAGACCCGCGATGCCGACGGCCTGCTGCAATGGTGCAGGTCCGAGTTCGATGCGCAGGTCCGCATCGAGCAATGGAAGGGCCACTGGATGCCCTTGGGCAGCGACGAACGCACGCGGCTGCGCACACGCCACAAGAACAATATCGCGCAATGCCTCGGCCAGGGTGCCGTGCTCGGCGCCATGGTCTGGGACGTGCAGCACAAGTTCCGCATCGTCATCGGCCCGCTGCGCGAGGCGCGCTATCACGCCTTCTTGCCCGGCGGCAGCGATCTGGCGCGCCTGCAGGCCATGGTGCGGCAATGGGTGGGGCTGGAGTTCGAGTGGGATCTCCAGCTCATCCTCGTCAAGCGCGACGTGCCTCGCCTGATGCTGGGCCGCAGCGGCGAGCTCGGCCGCAGCACGTGGCTGGGCCGCTACAACAATGAAAACGATGCCGACGAACTCGTCATCGACGTGGAAAGAACCCTGACCCGTGCGCGTGCCCGCATGAAACAAAAAGTCCATTGAGGAGCGATAGACCATGAGTGAGATCAGCCGCGTTGCCCTGTTCGGCAAGCTCAATCCGCTGGCCTACAAGGCCATCGAAAGCGCCACGGTGTTCTGCAAGATGCGGGGCAATCCTTATGTGGAGCTGGTGCATTGGCTGGTGCAGCTGGTGCAGAACAACGAGACTGACCTCGACGCCATCCTGCGCCACTACCAGATCGACGCCTCCGCCATGGCCAAGGACATGACGGCCGCGCTGGACCGCCTGCCGCGCGGCTCGACCTCGATCAGCGACTTCTCGGAATACATCGAGAACTCCATCGAGCGCGCCTGGGTCTACGCCACCTTGCAGTTCGGCGAGGCTCATGTGCGCACGGGCACGCTGATCATCGGCATGATGAAGAGCGCCAACCTGCGCAATGCCCTGCTCTCGATCTCCAAGGAATTCGCCAAGATTCGCGTGGACGACCTGGCCGAGAACTTCAACAAGATCTGTGGCGGGACGCAGGAGGCCAAGCTCGGCGCCCAGGACGGCACCGGCATAGGCTCGGGCGAGCCCGGCACGGAGAGCGGCTCCATGGCCCCGGCCGCCATGGGCAAGGGCGAGGCGCTGAAGAAGTTCTGCGTGGACCTGACCGAGCGCGCCAAGGAGGGCAAGATGGACCCGGTGACGGGCCGCGACGAGGAGATCCGCCAGATCGTCGACATCCTCATGCGGCGCCGCCAGAACAACCCCATCCTGACCGGCGAGGCCGGGGTGGGCAAGACGGCCGTGGTGGAAGGCTTCGCCCAGCGCCTGGCGCGCGGTGACGTGCCGCCGCAGCTCAAGGAGGTGTCCCTGCTCTCGCTGGACCTGGGCCTGCTGCAAGCCGGCGCCAGCATGAAGGGCGAGTTCGAGCAGCGCCTGCGCCAGGTGATCGACGAGGTGCAGGCCAGCCCCAAGCCCATCATCCTGTTCATCGACGAGGTGCACACTCTGGTGGGTGCCGGCGGCGCCGCAGGCACCGGCGATGCAGCCAACTTGCTCAAGCCCGCCCTGGCCCGCGGCAATCTGCGCACCATCGGCGCCACGACCTGGGCCGAGTACAAGAAGTACATCGAAAAGGATCCGGCCCTGACCCGGCGCTTTCAGGTCGTGCAAGTTCCCGAGCCCGACGAGCACAAGGCCATCCTGATGCTTCGCGGCGTGGCCACGGTGCTGGAGAAGCACCACCGCGCCCAGCTTCTGGACGAGGCCATCGAGGCCGCCGTCAAGCTCAGCCACCGCTACATCCCCGCGCGCCAGCTTCCCGATAAGGCCGTGAGTCTGCTCGATACCGCCTGCGCCCGCGTGGCCGTGAGCCAGCACGCGACGCCGGCCGAGGTGGAGGACACCATGCGGCGCATCGAGGCGCTGGAGATCGAGGAAGGCATCATCGCGCGCGAGCAGGCCGTGGGCGTGCACATCGGCGACCGCGCCAAAGACGTGACCGAGAAGCTGGCCAGGAACCGCGAGCTGCTCGGCACGCTGCAGGCGCGCTGGAAGGACGAGAAGGCCATAGTCGACAAGATCCTCGCGCTGCGAGCCACGCTGCGCGGTGACGACAAGCCCGTCGATGGCGAGCCGGCACCGAGCGTCGATCGCGATGCGTTGATGAAGGAACTGCACATCGAGCAGGACAAGCTGAGCGAGCTGCAGGGCGACGCGCCGCTGATCATGCCCAGCGTCGACGCCCAGGCCGTGGCAAGCGTCGTCTCCGACTGGACGGGCATCCCCGTGGGCCGCATGGTCAAGAACGAGCTGGAGAATGTGCTCAAGCTCGGCGAGACGCTTGGCCAGCGCGTGATCGGCCAGCAGCACGGCCTGGACATGATCGCCAAGCGCATCCAGACCTCGCGCGCGCGGCTGGACAACCCGAACAAGCCGATTGGCGTGTTCATGCTCTGCGGCACCTCGGGCGTGGGCAAGACCGAGACCGCCCTGGCCCTGGCCGAGGCGCTCTACGGCGGCGAGCAGAACGTCATCACCATCAACATGAGCGAGTTCCAGGAGGCGCACACGGTCTCCACGCTCAAGGGCTCGCCCCCGGGCTACATCGGCTACGGCGAGGGCGGCATCCTGACCGAGGCCGTGCGCCGCCGCCCCTACTCGGTGGTGCTGCTGGACGAAGTGGAGAAGGCGCACAGCGACGTGCACGAGCTCTTCTTCCAGGTCTTCGACAAGGGCCGCATGGAAGACGGCGAAGGCCGCATGATCGACTTCAAGAACACGATCATCTTGCTGACCTCCAACGCCGGTTCCGAGCTTGTGATGAACATGTGCAAGGACCCGGAGCTGCTGCCCGATCCGGAATCGCTGGCGACTGCCCTGCAGGAGCCGCTGATGAAGATCTTCCCGCCGGCACTGTTGGGCCGCCTGGTGACCATCCCCTACTACCCGCTCTCGCCCGACATGATGGGCAAGATCGTGCGCCTGCAACTCAACCGCATCAAGAAGCGCGTGGAGGAGAACCACCGCATCCCGTTCAACTACAGCGACGACGCGGTCAAGCTCATCGTCAAGCGCTGCGACAACCCAGAGGCGGGCGGCCGCATCATCGACTCCATCCTCACCAACACCGTGCTGCCCAAAGTCTCCATCGAGTACCTGGGCCGTATGAGCCGCGGCGAGGAGCTCAAGAGCGTGACGCTGGGTGCGGCGGACGGTGATTTCACCTACGCGTTCGAGTGACCATGAATCAGCGCCCTCTCACTCTGAAATGCCCTTCTACGGCGAAGGCGCAGGTGGCAGGGCGCTCCCGTGACTCCGTGTCCTGCGGCCGCTCGGCTGCCTCATGCTTTATTTGCGTAGCGGGAGCACCCACCCTGCAGCTCACGCGCCAGCGCAATCGTCGCAGTAGGTCGCCGGTGCAAGAAGCCGGGGTGTGGGTGCGCGCAATTGCGCAAGTCAAGGAGGAGGCCACGCAGTGGCCGGGGGACATGAGGCATTTGCGTGCGCCCGCAGCCCGGCTTGCACTTCACAGCAACCTGGATAGCTTCACGCCATGAACGAAGCCGAATTCAAGTCCCCTCTGCCAAACGAGGAGCTGCTGTTCCAACGCCTGCTCGCGCGCGAGGAGCTGGGACGCCTGCCCGAATTCCGGCTCGACCTCCTGCGCCGCAGCGCGCTCAAGCCGCTCCAAGCCAAGCAGCTGCTCGGCAAGACCGCGGCTCTGGCCATCCAGCCCGTGAAGGGCAAGCTACGCCATCTTCATGGCCACATCACGCAGTTCGAGCGCGGCGCCGGGCAGGGCATCTACGACGTCTACCGTATCGTGCTGCGGCCCTGGCTGTGGCAGCTCACACTCGGCGCCGACTGCCGCGTCTTCCAGGACAAGACGGTGGTGCAGATCCTTGATGCCATTTTTGCCGAGTACGGCTCCTCGGGCCGCGTGGAAAAGAAGCTCAACGGCAGCTTCAACACCCGGCCCTACACCGTGCAATACCGCGAGAGCGACTTCGCCTTCGTCTCGCGGCTCATGGAAGAGGAAGGCATCTACTACTTTTTCAAGCACGAGGCCGCGCAACACACGCTGGTGCTGTGCAACAGCCCCACCGGTCACCAGCCCGTGGAAGGCGACAAGCTCGCCTATGGCCCCGCGCTCAAGGGTGGCGACTATCGCGAGGACCTGCTCGACCATTGGTCCCTCGCCCATCTGCTGCAGTCGCTCAAATATACGACGACCGACTACGCGGCCGAGGCGCCCACCACTGACATGAAGGCCAACGCCGAACGCACGCCAAGCTACCCCAAGCCCAACGACTGGGAGGTGTTCGACTACCCCGGCAACCATGACGACTACGCCATGGGCTCGAACATGAGCGCCAAGCTGCAAACCGGCAAGGACCGCGCCAAGTTCGAGGTCAACCGCTTCGAATCGCTACATGCCGTGGGCACCGGCGTCACGCCCTACCGCCCGCTCGCCGTGGGCATGACATTCGCGCTGACCGACCACCCCGACGCCGCCAGCTTCCTCGTCACCTCCTCCATCACCGAGATGGCTTACGGCGGCTACCAAGGCGGCGACGAGGAAGCCAACGACAGCACGCGCTACGTCTGCCGCTTCAACTGCGTACCCAAGGAAGTGGCCTTCCTGCCCCAGGCCGTCACGCCGACCCCGGTCGTGCGCGGGCCGCAAACGGCGGTCGTCACCGGCCCCAAGGGCGACGAGATCCACACTGACAAGTACGGCCGCGTCAAGGTTCAGTTTCACTGGGACCGCGAGGGCAAGAAGGACGAAAAGAGCAGCTGCTGGGTGCGCGTCGCACACCCTTGGGCAGGCAAGGGCTTCGGCATGGTGGCCCTGCCGCGCATCGGCGACGAGGTCGTCGTCGAGTTCCTCGAAGGCAACCCGGACCGGCCGCTGATCACGGGCCGCGTCTACAACGAGATCAACAAGCATCCCTGGGAGCTGCCGGCGCAGGCCACTGTCAGCGGCATCCGCACACATTCCAGCAAGGGCGGCGGCGCCGACAACTTCAACGAGCTGCGCTTCGATGACAAGAAGGGCAGCGAGTACGTCTGGATGCAGGCGCAGAAGGATTACCACCGCCTGGTCAAGAACGACGCGCACGACACCGTCAAGAACGATCGCTGGAGCGAAGTCATCAAGAACTCGCAGACCAAGATCGGCGAGAACTACACGTTCTCGGTCGGCAAGGTCAGCACCGTCTCGCTCAAGGGCGACACGCACCTCAAGCTCGGTGCCGACCTCAACAGCGCGCTCACCGGCGCGCTGAACGTGAAGGTCGGTGGCGCCACGGCCATCAAGGGTGATACCTCGGTAGCGCTGACCTCGGGCGCGAGCATGGACTTCAATGCCGGCGCCGGCATGAACCTCACGGCCGCCTCCTTCATGAACGCCAAGGCGATCAAGATCGTGCTCGACGCCGGCATGGAGCTGTGCATCAAGGCCGGCGCCTCCTTCATCACGCTCAATGCCTCGGGCGTGACGATCCAGGGCCCCATCGTCAAGATCAACTCCGGCGGCGCCGCCGGCAGCGCCAAGGAAGCCGCCAAGGCCAGCCCGCCCGCGCCCAAGGAGCCGGGCGATCAGGCCAAGAACGAAGACCCGCTCGCAGGAGGCAAGTAGTCGATGGCTTCAGCACAGGCACCCGCACAGTTGAAGAGCCGGCTCTGGGCCGACGCTCAGCAGCAGGTCTATGCGCTCATCATGGGCTCGCGCGTGCCCACACTGCCCGCGCGTCTGGCCGAGGCAGACGTGATCGACCACGACTGCCTGCTGCCCGGCGCTCTCGATCCCGTGCAGGCACAGAACGCACCCTATCTCGTGCAGCTGCGCGCCGACTCCGCCTTTACCGACTGGCTGCTCTTGGAGGCCGGCGCCGCCCTCGGTGACTGGGGCCTGGTGGCCGTCTCGGCCGCACCGCGCCTCGCGTTGCGCTCGCATTGGCGCAGCCTGCTGCACGCCCAGCTGCCTGAGGGGCAGAGCATCGAGCTCGACTGGATGGATCCCGAGATCTTCTGGGCCTTGCTGCCGCTGTTCGACGCCGCGGGCCTGGCGCGCTTTTTCGGCCCCGTAAGCACTTATGTGCAGCCGGGAGCCATGGACTGGCGCCATGCACGGCTCGATCCAGGCGGCCTGCAGCAAGTCAGCATCCCGCTCGCGAGGGCCGCTTGAAATGAGCCCGCACGTTCACTTCGATCACTGCCCCCCGCGGGGGCGTTCAGCGCCCTTGTGGCGGCCGCGCGGACGCTGACATGCTCGCCCTCACCCCCGACCAGACCCAGGCCCTCGTCGCGATCAAGCGCGGGCGCGACCTGCGCGCGCTCGCGGACCAGCTCAGCGCCGCCTTCCCCGAGGTGGCGGGCCGCGCCGGCGAGCGGCTGCCGGCGCTGATTGAGCACGGCGTGCAGCGCGGCGCAGCCTGGGGCCTCAGCCATGCCGTCTGCCTGGCGCGATATCTGGCCTGCTGGTTCATGTTCGGTGCCGAGTTCGAAACCCGCCCTGAGTTCGCCTGGGCCCGCGACATCCTCTCGCCGCAGCGGCTCGAGGGCGCCAAGGTCTTCCAGCTCTGCCGCCGCGGGCGCGAGATGCTCGCGCGGCCACAGCCCGGGCAGTTGCCCGCAGCCGAGTTCGATGCCGCATTGCGCCAGCTCGACGAGGCCCTGATGCCACGCGGCCACGTCGGCTCTTTGCTGCCGGCCGAGCGCATCAAGCTCGGCGACCCCTGCGACATCGACGCGCTGGACCTGCGCGCCGCTGGCGCCGCGCCCCAGCCCTATCGGCTCGAGCAAGGCCAGTGGCGGCGCGTGCCTTTGAGCCTGCCGGACGGTCTCACGCTCAGCGGCGGCGCCACGCTGCCGCCACAGCTGCATCTGCTGAGCCGTTCGCTGCGCTTGCGCAGCCGCGCCGATCACGTCTGCGACGAAGCCACACACCCGCTCATCCAGTACGCCTGCGAGCACGGCCTGCAGGAATGGCGCGGCCGCCACGCGACTGAGTTCACCCTGCACCTGCAGCCACTGCCCGCCCTCGAGGGCCTGGCCGTCGAGGGGTCGGCGGCCCTGAGCCTGCTCACGGCCGCCGGCTGCGGCCTGCGCGAGAGCGGCGCCGCCTTCGGCGAGCAGCAGACCCAGCTGGCCGCCTACGCCCCCGAGCAGCAGCTGCTAGCCTGGCGGCGCGAGCCGGGCATGGCGGCACGCACGCGCCTGGAGCGCGACGGCAGCCCTCTCGAATCCGCCCGCTGGACCCAGGGCCTGGACGACATCGAACGCCAGCTGAGCGAAGGCCTGGCACGGCTCGCCACAGCCTGGGAGCGAGAGAGCGGCGTCACCGGCGCCAGCATGCAAGCCAACCCGCAGGTCTTTGCCGGCACGGGCGCGCTGAGCTGGGGCTGGGCGCAGGGCGAGAGCCTCAGCACCGCTCCGCATTTTCGCGTCGCCGGCATGCTCGAACTCGTGGCCTGCGAGCTGCAGCTGCGCCTGGGCGGCCGGCTCGAGCTCGCCGGCTCGCAAAGCCGCCTCGCCCTGCACTGCAGCAGCAGCGAGAAACTCAGCGTCAGCTTCGACCGCAGCAGCGCGGCGCTGGACGTGGCCACCACCATTGCGTGCGCACAAACCGCCTTCCGCCAGCCCTTCGTGCTCCACCTCGAAGCCATCGCAAATGCCGAGCGCCCGGCCCTGCTCGACCAAGTTGGGCCCGTGACCGGCGCCATCGTCGGCGCCTGCGGGCTGCGTTTGCGTGCTGACGGCCCCGGCCTGGAATGGTTTTGCGAGATCGGCGTGGAGGCTGCGAGCGTGCGCCTCATGATCAACGACCCCCTGCTCGGGCCGCAATTGCTCAATCGTCCGCTGCTCCCCGCCATGAAACTCGTGAGTTGGAGGATGCACTAGTGGACCGCCTGCTAACGCTCAAGCTCGACGCCATCGGCTGCGAAGCCGAGGCCCTGCTCAATGGCGTTCCGCTGGCCCGCGTGGACGCGGCGCGACCGCGCGCGCTGGTACCCATCCACGAATACACGTTGGCCGGCATGAACCGGCTAGAGCTTGTCGTCTGGCCGCACCCGGCCACGGCCAAGCCCGAGGACATCCCGCCGCCGCTCAAGCTCAAGGCCGACGGCTTGGCCATGGCGTCGGCCCGTATCCTGCTGCCGCGCATGGGCAATACGGTGGACGAGGGCAGCAGCCGCAGTCTCGCCGAGGTCGTCTGGGCCCCCGCGACCGGCGAAAGCTTCGAGCCGCCCGTGAGCATCACCCAGGATCTGCAGCTACCAGTGAGCTTCCCGCGTTGGCGCTGGATGGACATGCCGGCGACCGAGCTGCAGCCGGCGCAGCTGGCCGCTCTCAAGGCCCAGGCCGCGGCGATGCTTCAGCAATTCGGCAGGGAGTTCGCGGCCGGCGACTTCAATACCTTCTTCAAGGCCACGCAGCTGCGCAGCGAGGAACTGGCCGTAGCCTACCAGCGCCCCGCGGAGCAATCGAACGCGCAGCTGCGCGAGCGGCTGCAAGGCATTGCCGCGGCGCGCACACCGTGGGCGCCGGTCGACCCTGAGTCTCTGGTACTGCGCCGCCTCGCGGGCGGGCGGCTGCTCGAAGCCTTGAGCGCCGATGGCCAGCCGGCGCTTCGCACGGAACCCGACGCGCACGGCAAGGTCTACGCCTTCCCGATGCGCCTGGCCACGGTGGATGGTCGGCTGTACGTATTGAGGTAGCGTGCCGCGATGAATAGGAAACCCAAGCTGTGATCACCCTGACCGTCATCTCCTTCAACGGCGCGCCGAGCGCCGAGCGGCTGAGCGCCGGCTTCGACGAACTCGGCGGCACGATCGGCCGCGCCGACACCAACCAGCTCGTGCTGCCCGACCCCGAGCGTTCGATTTCGCGAGTCCATGCCCAGGTGGTCTACCGAAATGGCAGTTATGCCATCGTCGACCGCGGCTCCAACCCCATCGCCGTCAACGGCCGCCCGCTGGGCTCGGGCGCCGAGCAGATCCTCAAGCCGGGCGACGAGGTGCAGATCGGCGGCTACACGCTGCGCGCCGAGGCCCGCACGGCCGGGGGGCCGGCCGCAGCCAGCAGCGACCCCTTTGCCGACCTGCTGGGCCCCGGCAGCGCCGCCCCGCCCAAGGCCGGCGGCGGCATGCCCGCCAGCTGGGACCCGCTCAACGCCTACAAGAGCGACCCGACACCCGGCACCACGCCCGGCGCCTACCTGCGCAGCACGCCACCCCCCAGCACCAGCGCGCCGGCCGGCGCTGGCATCCCGGACGACTGGGACCCCTTCGGCGCACCGGCCACGAGCCCGGCCGTCGCCCCAAAGGGCCGCGATCCGCTGAACCTCGGCTTCGAAGTCGGCGCTGCCGCGCCCGCGCCGCTGATCTCCGGCATGGGCGGCGCCAGCGCGCCGGCCGCCGATTCGCTCGACGCACTCTTCGGCCTCAAGCCCAGCACCGGGGGTAGCAGCGATCCGCTGGGCGGCTCCTTCCTCTCCGAGGCCGCGGCCCAGCCGAACATGGCCGGCCACGTCGATCCCATGCGCGCACTGCAAGCAGCGCCACAGGCCACGCGCGAGACGCTGCCTGACGATTTCTCCGATCTGCACAGTCCCCTGCAGCTGCCTTCGGCGCCAGCTCCCGCATCGCCCATGCCTTCTCCGCAGCCCATGCCCCCGATGGCAGCACCGGGCAGCGGGCCCGTGCTCTCCTGGGACAGCGGCGGCGAAAGCCGCACCGTGATCCGCCCGGCCGCGCGTGCGCCCGAGCCGATGCCCGAGTTGATGCCCGAGCCGGCTGCGCCTCCGGCGCCCGTGGCGGCAGCACCTGTGCCCGTGGCTGTGCCCGTGCCCGTGCCCGTGCCTGTGCCCGTGCCCGTGCCCGTGGCCGTACCCGTGCCCGCGCCATTGCGTGCGTCCAACCCAGCCTCAGCCGCCGGCCACGAATTGCTCGCCGCCTTCCGCGAAGGCCTGGCCACGCCCGAGGTGCCGCTGGAGGCACTGACGCCCGAGCTGATGAAGCTGATCGGTCAGATCGTGCGCGAGGCCGCGGCGGGCACCGTGGACCTGCTCGTGGCCCGCGCCGCGCTCAAGCGCGAGGTCAAGGCTGAGGCCACCATGATCGTGGCGCGCGAGAACAACCCGTTGAAGTTCTCGCCCAGCGCCGAGGCCGCGCTGCAGCACCTGCTCGCACCACCCCTGCGCGGCTTCATGCCCGCAGCCCCGGCCATGCGAGATGCCTACAACGATCTGCGCGCCCACCAGTTTGGCTTCATCGCCGGCATGAAGGCGGCGCTGAGCGGCGTGCTCGGCCGCTTCGATCCGGCCGAGCTCGAAGGCCGCCTGACCAAGGTCTCCGGCCTCAAGTCTTTGCTCCCCGGCAGCCGCAAGGCCGCCATGTGGGACGTGTTCACCGAGCACTACGCCTCGATCAGCCAGGAAGCCGAGGACGACTTCCACAGCCTCTTCGGCAAGGCCTTCCTCAAGGCCTATGAAGAGCACATCTCCCAGCTGGAGAAAGGGCAACATTGATGGACGCCCAACCCGCCCTCGCAATCGAGTTGGCCATCCTGTCTCGGCCCGGAGGGCGCGAGTACAACGAGGATGCCTGTGGCCATTGGCACAGCGAAACCCATCTCTGCTGCGTGGTGGCCGATGGCGCCGGCGGCCATGGCGGCGGCGACGTGGCCTCCAAGCTCGCGGTGCAGCACATCCTCTCGCAGTACAGTGCCGCACCTATCCAGTCGAGCGCGGACGTGGAGGACCTGATCCTTGACACGAACGCCACGGTGATTCGCCACCGCGCCGACGATGCGCGCCAGGCCAATATGCACAGCACGGTCGTGGCGCTCTTCATCGACCTGGCCGAGGGCACGGCGCTCTGGGGCCACGCGGGCGACTCGCGCCTGTACCTGTTTCGCGACGGCCAGATGCTGGCCCACACGCGCGACCACAGCCTGGTGCAAAGCCTTGTTGACGCGGGCATGCTGGGCGACGATCAGTTGCGCACCCACCCGCGCCGCAGCGAGCTGCTCTCGGCCCTGGGCACCGATCCAGAGCAACTGCACATCACCGCCGCGGCCAAGGCCTGGCGGCTGCAGCCCGGCGATGTGTTCCTGCTCTGCACGGACGGCCTGTGGGAGCTCGTGAACGAAGCCGAGATGGGCGCGAGCCTGGCACGCTCGGTCGACCCGCAGGCCTGGTTGGCGCAGCTCGAGCAGCTAGTGCTCAAGCATGCGGTCGAGCAGAACAAGCCCAACCACGACAACTTCAGCGCCATCTCCGTATGGTTCGGCAAGCCATGAGGAGCGACTGAGATGCCCATGCAAGTCTGCACCGGCGCGATGATGCAATGCACCTTCGGGGTGGCGCCATCGACCTTCAACGCCACGCCCAAGATGGTCATGACCAGCAATATGCAGGCCGGCATCATCATGGACCACATCCCGATCATGAACGTGCCGCCCTTCGGCATGTGCAACTCGCCGAGCAATCCGCAGGTGGCCGCTGCCACCGCCGCGGCCCTGGGCGTGCTGACCCCCATGCCCTGCGTGCCCGTGCTGCCCGCACCCTGGGTGCCGGGCGCACCGACCGTGCTTATCACCAATCAACCGGCCCTGGACAACAACTGCAAGCTCAACTGCGCTTGGGGCGGCGTCATCAGTTTCACGGCCCCCGGCCAATTCACCCATCAAATCCCATGACCTGGACCAACAAAGTCATCTGGGCGGAGGGCATGTTCCTCCAGCCCCAGCACTTCCAGCAGCACGACCGCTTCACGGCCGCGCAGTCCGCCGCCCGCTTCGCGGCCACCGCCGGCTACGGCTGGGGCTGGGTCAAGGTGCAGCTGGACAGCGCGGCGCTGAACCTCGGCAAGATCGCGATCACGCAAGGCGCGGGCGTGCTGCCCGACGGCCTGTCCTTCGACGCGCCGGGGCAGGACGCCGCGCCCGCCGCGCTCGACATCCCGCCCGATGCGCGTGACGAACTCGTGGTCCTGGCCCTGGCCCTGCCGCGCGCCGGGGTGGCCGAGACCGACGCCGAGGGCGATGCCAACAGCATGCCGCCGCGCTTCAATGCGGCCGAGGTCGATGTGCTCGATTCCAACGTCACCGGCCAGCGCGTGGCGCCGCTTCAGGTGGGACGAATGAACCTGCGCATCATGCTGGCGCGCGACTGCGGTGAGGGCTACGCCACCATCGGTCTGTGCAAGCTCGTCGAGCGACGCGCCGACAACAAGCTCGTCATCGACGCGACCTACATTCCGCCCATGCTGAACATGGCCAGCTTCGAGCTGCTGGCCTCGCACATGCGTGAGATCCACGGCCTCGTGCACCAGCGCGGTGAGGCACTGGCCGCGCGCTTGGCCCAGCCGGGCCGCTCGGGCGTGGGCGAGATCGCAGACTTCTTGTTGCTCGAGACGCTCAATCGCTGGGAGCCGCTGATCGCGCAGTGGCGCCAGACCTCGATCCTGCATCCCAAGGACTTCTTCTTCGGCGCCGTCTCGCTGGCCGGAGACCTCTCCACCTTCCGCGATCGCCGCCGACCGGCCGAGTTGCCGGCCTACGACCACGACAACCTCTCGCGCTGCTTCGCGCCGCTGATGGACGACCTGCGCCAGTCGCTCTCCATGGTGATGGAGCAGACAGCCATCCCCATCGAGCTGCAGGACCGCAAGTACGGCGTGCGCGTGGCCATCATTCCCGACCTGGAGCTGCAGCGCACGGCGCAGTTCGTGCTCGCTGTCTCTGCCCAGCTGCCCGGCGATGCGCTGCGGGCGCGCTTCCCAACGCAGGTCAAGATCGGCACCGTCGAGAAGATCCGCGACCTCGTCAACCTGCAGCTGCCCGGCGTGCCCCTGCGCCCGCTGCCGGTGGCGCCGCGCCAGATCCCCTATCACGCCGGCTACAACTACTTCGAGCTGGAGACGCGCGGCAACGAGATGTGGAAGCAGCTCGAAGCCTCAGGCGGCTTGGCGATGCACATCGCAGGAGATTTCCCCGGCCTGGAACTCGAGTTCTGGGCGGTGAGGTAAAGCCATGAGTGATCAGGACCCCACCCGCGACCCGTTCGCCGCCTTTGGCAACGATCGCACCGTCATCAAGCCCAGCGCCGGCCGCGGGCCGCGCCAGGATGCACCGACGCCGCAGGCACCGCAGCAGCCTCAGGCCAACCCCGCGCAGTTGGCCAGCGGCACGGCGCCGCTGTCCATCGATGCACTGATGGGCGCCAGCATCAATCCGCTCGTGGCCGCCGCGCAGCCGCTGCTGGCCGCTGCGGTGCGTCTGCGCGCCACGGCCCGCCACGCGAACCCGGCAGGGCTCAAGGACGCATTGGCCGACGGCGTGCGCAAGTTCGAGGCGCAAGCGCGCCAGCAGGGCATTCCGAACGAGCAGATCGTGGCGGCGCGCTACATCCTGTGCACCTTCATCGACGAGTCGGCTGCGAGCACGCCCTGGGGCGGTTCGGGCGCCTGGAGTGCGCAGAGCTTGCTCGTCATGTTCCACAACGAAACTTGGGGCGGCGAGAAGGTTTTTCAGCTGATGAGCAAGCTGGCCGAGAACGTGGCAGGCAACCGCAATCTGCTGGAGCTGCTCTACCTCGTGATGGCGCTGGGCTTCGAGGGCCGCTACCGCGTGCTCGACAACGGCCGCGCCCAGCTCGACAGCGTGCGCAGCCGCCTGCTGCAGATGCTCAACCAGCAGCGCGAGACGCCCGACAAAATGCTCTCACCGCGCTGGCAGGGCGAGAAGAGCGAGGGCCAGCGCCTGCGCGACGCTATCCCGCTGTGGGTGATCATGACGGCCGTGGCCGTGCTGTTGGCCATCGTCTTCATGGTGCTGCGCTTCTCGCTGGCCAGCACGGCCTCGCCCGTGTTCGCGCAGATGGCCGCACTGGACGCCAAGAAGGCGCAGATGGCCGCGCCCACCCTGCCGGCCCCGCAGCCACGCCTGGCGCAGCTGCTGCAGAACGAGATCGCCGCGGGCCTCGTGCAAGTATCCGACCTGGCCGACCGCTCCATCGTCATCATCAAGGGCGACGGCTTCTTCGAGCCCGGCAGCGCGGTGATCGCGCCGGCCGTGCGCAGCCTGCTGCCGCACATCGCCGAGGGCATGAAGCCCTTGACGTTGAATCCAGGCGGGACCGTCCTGATCACGGGCCACACGGACAACCAGCCGATTCGCACCTTGCGCTACCCGAGCAACTGGCACCTCTCGCAGGACCGCGCCGACGCCGTGAAGAACGAACTGGCCAAGATTCTCGATCCCAAGCTCCTCAAGGCCGAGGGTCGCGCCGATGCCGAGCCGGTGGCCGAGAACGACACGCCGGCCAACCGGGCGAAGAACCGAAGGGTCGAGCTGACATTGCTGCTCTCCAACAAGGGGAGCAACTGACATGAAGAACATCCTCTCCGTCGTCTTCCATCCGATCGCGCTGGCGATCTACGCGCTGCTGGCCATCTCCGCGCTGATCTGGTGGGTCGGCCCGTTGATCGCCTTCGGCGAGAGCCATCCGCTCGACTCGGTCTTCGCGCGGCTGATGTTCATCTTCATCGTCGTCGGCCTGTGGGTGCTGGTCGCGCTGCTGCGCGCCTGGCGCCGCCGCCGCGCGAACACAGCCCTGGTGCAGGGCATGAAGGGCCCCTCGGCCGCCGACCGCGAGGCCCAGGTGCTTGGCCAGCGCTTCGCTGAGGCGATGGCCACGCTGGCGGAAAGCGCCAAGAAGAGCGGTCGCGGAGGTTTCTTCAAGCGCAGCGCCATGCTCTACGAGCTGCCCTGGTACATGTTCATCGGCGCGCCCGGCTCGGGCAAGACCACGGCACTGATGAACGCCGGCCTGACGTTCCCGCTGGCCGGCAAGATGGGCCAGACGCCGATCAAGGGCGTGGGCGGGACGCGCAACTGCGACTGGTGGTTCACTGACGAGGCCGTGCTGATCGACACCGCCGGGCGCTACACGCTGCAGCAGTCCGACGAGAACGTGGACGCCAAGGCCTGGACGACCTTCCTCGGCCTGCTGCGCAAGTCGCGCCCACGCCAGCCGATCAACGGCGTGCTGCTCACCGTCAACGTGCAGGACCTGCTCCAGCAAAGCCCCGCCGAACGCAAGGACCACGCCCAGCGTCTGCGTGCCCGAGTCCAGGAACTGCACGAGCAGCTCGGCGTGCGGCCGCCCATCTACGTGATGGTCACCAAGTGCGACCTGCTGGCCGGCTTCAACGAGATGTTCGGCGACTTCACCAAGGAGGAGCGCGACCAGGTCTGGGGCTTCACCTTCGCCTACGACCCACGCGGCCAGGATTCGCCCTTGCCCGAATTCGGGTCTGAGTTCGCCGCCCTGGAGAAGCGCCTGCGCGACCGCCTGCTCGCTGCCATCGAGCGCGAGAGCGATGTACAAAAGCGCGCCGCCATCTTCAGCTTCCCGCAGCAGTTCGGTGGCTTCAAGGGCCTGCTGGGCGGCTTCCTCGAACAGGTTTTCGAAGGCGGCGGCTCGCTCGAGCAGCGCCCGCTGCTGCGCGGTGTCTACTTCACCAGCGGCACGCAAGAAGGCACGCCGATCGACCGCGTGCTGGGCACGCTCGCGCGCACCTTCGGCGTGGACGCCAAGGTGAGCGCGCAGGCCAACTCGCGGGGAAAGAGCTTCTTCCTCTCGCGCCTGCTGAAGGAGGTGGTGTTCGCCGAGAGTCATTTGGTCGGCGCCAATCGCGTGGTGGAAGCGCGCACGCGTCTGCGCCGCCGCCTTGCGCTGGTCTGCTTGGGCCTCGCCTCGGTGGCCCTGCTGGCCGGCTGGTTCATCTCCTACCGGCGCAACAACGCATATATCGAGGAGGTCGCCCAGCGCGTACCAGAGGCCAAGGCCGCCGTGGATGGCCTGCCGCCAGCCGTGAACGCCGACGTGACACCGCTACCGCAAGTGCTGGACAAGCTCTACGCCGTGCCCCAGCCCTCGGATTTCGACATCGACTCGCCGCCACTGCTCAACCGCCTGGGCCTCTACCAGGGCGACTACATGATGGGCGGCATGAAGATCGGCTACCACCACATCCTCGACCGCGGCCTGCTGCCGCGCGTGGCACGCCGGCTCGAAGAACGGCTGCGTGCGGTGGACCGCAACAACCTGGAGCTGGCCTACGAGGCGCTCAAGAGCTACCTGATGCTCTACACGCCCGAGCATTACGACCCCGAGGCGCTGAAGACCTTCGTCAGCCTCGACTGGGACCAGAACCTGGCCAGCACGCTCACGCCCGAGCAGCGCGCCAATCTCACCGCGCACCTGGACAACGCTCTGGCCGAGGGCGCCCCACAGGCGCTCGCGCCCATGGACAAGGCCCTGGTCGCGCAGGTGCGCGACATGCTCGTGGCCTTCCCGCTCGAGCACCGCGTGTTCAGCCGCCTCAAGCGCGCCAACGTCGGTGCCGACTTCCCCGAGTTCTCCGTCGCGGCGGCCGGCGGCCCGAACTCGGCCCTGGTCTTCGAGCGTTCCAGCCGCCAGCCGCTCTCGCGCGGCATCCCCGGGCTTTTCACCCGCGACGGCTATTTCAAGGCCTTCAAGGGCGCGATGGGCACGGTGATCAAGCAGCTCGGCGAAGAGCAGCAGTGGGTGCTGGGCATGGCCCCGCCGCCCAAGACCGCGGCCGAATCGGCCAAGGGTGCCTTTGCCGTCGACCCCGAGATGGAGCAGCGCGTGCGTCGGCTCTACCTGCAGGAGTACATCAAGGTCTGGGACGCCTACCTCGACGACGTGAAGCTGGTGAAGCTGGCCGACATCTCACGCAGCATGGAGGTGGCCCGCGTGCTCGCCGCGCCCGACTCGCCACTGGCCGCTTACATGCGCGCCGCCTCGCGCGAGACCACGCTGGTGCCCACGGCAGAGGAACTGGCCAAGAAGAAGACGATCGCGCCCAAGCTCGATGTGAAAGTGGACAAGGCCAAAGCCGACTTGGCCGCCCTGGTGGGCGGCACGCCCGATGCCGGCAAGACCGGCGACGGCACCCTGCTCGAAGCCTTGGTGGACGACCACTTCGCCGCCCTGCACCGCCTCACCGCCGGCCAGCCCGCGCCACTGGACGATGTGATCAAGATGTTCAACGACGTCTTCGTGCAGCTCTCCGCCATTGACGCGGCGCAGAAGAGCAAGAGTGCCCCGCCGCCCCCCAGTGGCGCAGGTGCAGCGGCGCAGGCCGCAGCGGCCATGCAGCCCGAGCCAATCAAGTCCATGCTGGGTAGCCTGCTCGGCGCAGGCGCTGCCCAGGGCCGCACGGCTGAACGCGCCGGACTCTCGGACGAGATTCGCCCGGTGACGGAGTTTTGCGCGCGCACGGTGGCCGGCCGCTTCCCCTTCGCGCAAGGCGCCAAGGCCGATGTGCTGCCCGACGACTTCGGCCAGCTTTTCGGCGCTGGCGGATTGCTCGACGACTTCTACCAGCGTCGTCTGGCCGGCCTCGTGGACACAGGCCTCGCCGTCTGGGCCTACAAACCCCTGCCTGACGGCAGCAAGCCGCCCGGCGGCGCAGCCCTGGCTGACTTCCAGCGCGCCTCGCGCATCAAGGACGCCTACTTCCGCAGCGGCGGCAAGCAACCTGGCTTCAAGGTGGATCTTCGCGTGGTGGAGATGAGCGACGGTATGAAGGAGCTGACCCTGGACATGGACGGCACCGCCTTCAAGTTCACCGCTGGCAACACCGCAGCCCAGACTCTGACCTGGCCCAGCCAGCGCGTAGCCTCGCAGATCAAGCTCAGCGCCAACGGCGGAGCACCCGCGATCTTCGATGGCCCCTGGGCCCTGTTGCGCCTGATCAACCAGTACGAGGTGCAGCCTTCTGCACAGCCCGAACGCTTCACCGTGCTCGTCAACGTGGACGGCAAGCGCGCCAAGCTGGAGATCATCTCCGGCAGCGCGATCAACCCGCTGCGTATGCGCGAAATGCAGCAGTTCCGCTGCCCAGAGAGTCTCTAGTGAATGCTGCCGCCTCCGCTGATGCTCGGCATCGGCGGCACGCCTTGGAGAAGCGCCAGCGGGCAAGGCTTGCCGCAGCTGCCGGCCGGCAGGCCCAAGCCACCCTGGGCCATGGCGGTGAGCAGCATGGAGATGGCGGCCACGGCCGAGAGATTGGCGGCGGCCACACCGGCGAGATTGAGCCCCGCCGCCGCATTGGCAACCGCCTGGGCCGAGGCACTCACACAGGCCTTGGCGCTGAGGCTGGCCGACAGCGAGGCCAGCGCGCTCAGCGGCAGCACCGAAAGCGCAGCCGAGAGACTGGCACCGGCATTGGCCGCGAGCAGGTTCACGCCCAGGCCCGCCTGGATCGCCGCGACGAGCGAGAGCACGGCCGAGAGCGAGGCCAGCAGGCCGAAGTTGCCGATGGCCGGCAGGCCAGCGACCAGCGAGGCCGTGCCCGAGGCCATGGCATTGGCCGCGAGCGCACCCTGCGCGGTGGCGCCCAGGCCCAGGGCCCCCAAGAGCGCCGCGGTGGCCGAAAGCGACGCGCTGGCCGAGACGCCCGCGCTGGCGCTGGCGCTGGCCGACAAGGCGGCCGACAGGGCCGCAATCGCACCCGGCGCCGCGAGATTGATGTTCAGCGTCGCCTTCAAGCCCATCACCAAGCCGGCCAGCAAGGCCAGCGGCGCAAGCCGGGCCGAGAGGCTGGCCATCAGCGAGGCGCTGGGCAGCATCAGACCGGCGTTGGCATTGAAACCGTTGATCGCCGCCGCCAGTCGCGCCTGCACCGAGGCCTTGGCCGAGGCGTTCAGCGCCGCCGCCAGCTTCATGCCCATGCTCGCTTGCAAGGCGGCCGAGAGCGTGGCCATGGCCGCGAGATTGGCGTTCGCACTGGCATTGGCATTGGCGTGGGCGTTCAGCGATGCGCCCAGCGCGGCGTTGATCCCCAGCGAGGCCGCCAGCGAAGCCATCAGGCTCATGGAGATCGGCGGCAGCGAGAAGCTCGGCACCACCGCCAGAGAGGCCATGAGCGACGCAGTCTTGGCGGAGCAGAAGCAGGTCATGGTCGAGTCTTGCGCCGGAAAGGGTGGGCGGAATGCTAACGCCTGATTCGCCCCCAGGGTGGTACGGCAAGCTGCCCGTGCTCGGCGACTTCGCGCAGCGCCGCTTGCCGCAGGATTTTGTCGAGGCCTGGGACGCCTGGCTGGCCAAGGGCCTGGGCGATTGGCAGGCCGCGGACGACGCCTGGCTGGAACGCTACCTGAGCGGCCCCAGCTGGCGCTTCGTCCTCACGCCCAACGTGATCGGGCCACAGGCCTGGGCTGGCGTACTCATGCCCTCCTGCGATCGTGTGGGGCGCTATTTCCCGCTGTGCATTGCGCAACTGCTCCAGTTGCCCGTTTCGGACACCGGCGCGCAAAGCCTGCTGGACTGGCTGTTGCGGCTGGACGACCTGGCGGTCGATGCCTTGCACGAGGATTGGGCCGTCGAGCAGCTCGAGGCCGAACTGGCGCGGACGTCGCTGCAGGCCGGCGAACGTGCAGGGGCGCTGGCCGAGCAGGTGCTGCAGCTGGCGCCGGGCCAGACTCTGTGGATCTGCCATGGCGTGCAAGGCGAGCCCATCGTGCGCCGCCACCAAGGGCTGCCACCTGTCGTGGCCCTCTTCGAGCCGGGTGAATCGCAGAGCTTGTGAGCGCGAAGTCCGTCGGTCGCTCCTGCGCAAGGTGTTTCGCCTGATTCGCCGGAGCCTGCGAACACGTTGCAGCGCGGTCCCTAACGCCCATAATCAGCGCCATCTTTTTGGCCCTCGATCGACGGACTGCCATGAGCACTGACTGGACCCCCAATTTCGGCGGCGTGGGCCGCACCGCGCCACAATGGAATGCCAAGCGCCCGCTGCGCATTGCCGTGCTCGGCGACTTCGGCGCCGGCGCGCTCTCGGGCCGCATGGACACGGGTGCAGCACTGGCCAAGCGCAAGCCGCGGCCCGTAGAGTTCGACACCATCGAGGATGCGCTGCAGCGCGCCAACCTCAAGCTCTCGCTGCCCCTGGGCCCGGAGGGCGCACCGATCGAGATCGAGATCAGCGAGCTGGAGTCCTTCCACCCGGACGAGCTCTACCGCAACGTCGAGCTGTTCTCGGCGCTGGCCTCGCTGCGCAAGCGCCTGAACACGCCAGCCACCTTCGCCGCCGCAGCCAAAGAGCTGCAGGAATGGGCCGAAGGCGCGGGCCGGCCGATCTCGCGCGTGGCGCTCCAGGCCCCCTCGCGCGGCGCCACGCCTTCCAAGGGCGCCACGCTCGACGACTTCGCCCGTCTCACCGGCCGCAAGGCCAAGGCCGAAGCCGCTGAAGCCGACATTGCCGACTACTTGCGCCGCATCGTCGGTCCCTTCGTCGTGCAGGCCGCCAGCCCGAACAAGGATGCCTTCGTCGCGCATGTGGACGAGGCGCTGTCCGACCTGATGAGCGCGGTGCTCCACCACCCCGACTTCCAGAACCTCGAATCGCTGTGGCGCGGCGCCGATTTCTTGCTGCGCCGCGTGGAGACCAGCCACGCCCTGCAGGTGCACCTGATCGACATCAGCGCCGAGGAGCTGGCCGCCGACCTGGCCAGCAACGACGACCTCTCAGAGACAGGCCTGTACAAGCTGCTCGTGGAGCAGCCCTCGCAGGAGGCCGACGGCGGCTACAGCTACATCGCTGCGTGCTACCACTTCGACGCCACGCCGCCGCATGCGGAGCTGCTGGGCCGAGCCGCGCGCGTGGCCGCGCATGCGGGCGCGCCCTTCATCACCGGCATGGCGACCGACCCCTTCGTGGACCGCCGCGAGCCGCCGCATCGGCTGATCAAGGAGGCGTTCGAGGCACTCAAGACCATGCCCGACGCCTCCTACCTGGCGCTGATGGGCCCACGCTTCATGCTGCGCCACGTCTACGGCAAGAAGAGCGACCCGATCAGCAGCTTCGCCTACGAGGAGTTCAGTCGCAGTGCCGGTCTGCGCGGCATGCTCTGGGGCCACCCGGCGCTGCTGGCGCTGTGCGTGCTCGCCGTGCGCGGCGGCCAGCTCAACATCGACGACCTGGCCTTCCATCACTACCGCGATGCGCATGGCGACTCCACCGCCCTGCCCTGCACAGACCGCCTGATCGGCACCGACGCCGCTAGCCTGCTGCGCAGCTTCGGCATCAACGGCGTGCTGGCCTACAAGGGCGAGGCGCGCGTGCGCCTGGCCGGCCTGGAGGCCATCAACGGCGACGGCCTGGCCAGCAGCACGGCCGCCCCGCGCAAGGCCGCGAGCGACAGCCGCGCCGACGTGGGCTCCTCCAAGGACGCCCGCGTCAAGACCGAGTGGACTCCTGCCGCACGCAGCGCCGGCACCGTGGGCATGAGCACCGCGCCACAGCGTCTGGCAGAGTCGAGCGCGTCGAGTGAATCAAGCCAGGAGGCCGCTGCGCAAGAAGCCGCGCCCACCGAAGGCGCAGTGGACGACGAACTCGCCGCCTTGCTCGCCGAGCTGGACGATACTCCGGCGCCTGCCGCCGAGGAGCCCGCGGCTGCAGCGGAGAAGGCCCCGGCGGCCGCGGAGCCGGCCATGGATCCCGACCTGGAAGCGCTGCTCAAAGAGTTGGGTTGAGGCGACAGCCCGACACGGGGCGGCCCCGATTGCCGCCCCCTTGAAATTGCGCTGAGATCGGGCGCTAGCTGCACGGACCCCCGCAGATAATGCCCCGCATGCCCCAGCCCTTTCGCCTCCTCCTGCCCTTGCTCCTCGTGTGTGCCACCGCGCTGGCCCAGGCGGCCGCGCCGGCCCTGGTGACGATCTCCCAGGGCGAGGCCACCTTGCTGCGCGACGACACGCGCTTCAAGCTCGCCGAAGGCGTGGCGCTCAAGGCCGACGACATCATCGAGCTGGGCCCGCAGGCCCTGCTGCTGCGCATTGAATACGCCGACGGCAGCAGCCTGCTGCTGGGTCCGGGCAGCCGCGTGCTGGTCCTGCCCAAGTTGCTCGCCGAGCGCAGCAAAGCGCGCGCCTATCTATTGGCCGGCTGGGCGAAGTTCAGCCTCGCGCCCGATGCCGAAGGCATGCTGGCCTCAGGTCTCGTGGACCTCAGCGGCAAGGGCTCGCGCGGCGTGCTCGGCCTGTCGAATAACCGCGCCCAGGTCTTCGCTGAAGGCGGCGAGTGGAAGCTGCGTTATGGCGCCGGCAGCGTCGCCATGAAGGGCGGCGATTTCGTGACCGTGCCGGCCACCGGCAAGCCCGAGACGGCTGGACGGCCCAGCCCCGAGTTCATCCAGGCCCTGCCGCGCGCCTTCATGGACACGCTGCCGCCGCGCGCCCAGCTCTTCGCCGGCAAGGACGTGCCGCTCAAGTCCGTCGGAACGCTCGGTTATGCCGACGTGCGCGACTGGCTGACCCTGCCCGAGCCGGCCGTGCGCCGCGCCGAGCTGGCACGCTGGAAATCCCTGGCCCGCGAGGCTGAATTCCGCGCGGCCCTGATCGAGAACCTCAAGTCCCATCCCGAGTGGGACCCCATCCTCTTCCCATCACTTCCAGCCAGCGCCCGCGCGGCATCCAAGCCATGAAGCTCTTAGTCAAGTTCAACCTGGCCTTCCTGCTCGTCTTCCTGCTGGGCCTGGCCGGCTCCACCCTGGTCGCGAAGAACATGCTGCAGGACGTGGCCAAGGCCGACGTGGCTGATCGCGCCCGGCTGCTGATGGAAAAGGCCAATGCGGTGGCCGGCTACACGGCCACCCAGATCCGCCCGCTGCTGGCCACGCAGATGACCTACAGCTTCCTGCCGCAGTCGGTGCCCAGCTACTCGGCGCACGAGGTGCTGGCCGCGCTGAAGAAGGTCTATCCCGAGTACGCCTACAAGGCCGCGATGCTGAACCCCACCAACCCGCGAGACCGCGCGGTGGCCTGGGAGGAGGACGTGATCACGCAGTTCAAGAACCAGCCCGAGCGCAAGGAGTTCATCGGCGAGCGCGAGACGCCCACCGGCCCGGCGCTGTATATCGCCAAGCCCATCATCATCACGAACGAGGCCTGCCTGTCCTGCCACAGCACGCCCGACGCCGCGCCCAAGACGCTGGTCGACCGCTACGGCCCCTCGGGCGGCTTCGGCTGGAAGACGAACGAGACGCTGGGCGTGCAGGTCGTCTCCATCCCCATGGACGTGCCGATGAAGCAGGCCAACCACGCGCTGCTGGTCGTCGTGGGCCTGCTGACCGCGGTGTTCGCGCTGATCGGCGCGGCCCTGAACTTCATGCTCTGGAAGCTCGTGATCCAGCCCGTGTCCAAGCTCTCGGCCATCGCTGACAAGGTCTCGCTGGGCGAGGAAGCGCCGGAGTTCGAGGTCAAGGGCAAGGACGAGATCGGCGTGCTGAGCGAGTCCTTCGGCCGCATGCGCAAGAGCCTCGCGACTGCCATGAAGATGCTGGGGGAGTGATCGGTGCCTGCAGTTCCCGAGCACATCGGCAAATACCAGATCTCGCAGGTGCTCGGACAGGGCGCCATGGGGGTGGTCTACAAGGGCTTTGATCCGCACATCCAGCGGCTCGTCGCGATCAAGACCATCCACAAGAGCCTGCTTGGAGACCCGGACGTCAACGCCGAGCAGGACAGCATCGCCGCGCGCTTTCGCAACGAAGCCCAGGCCGTGGGCCGCATCGCCCATCCGGGCGTGGTGGCGATCTACGAGTTCGGCGAGGACGAGACCACGGCCTACATCGCCATGGAGTTCGTCGAGGGCCGCAATCTCGACCATGTGCTGGCCGGCACGCCCATGCTCTCTGAGGCCCAGGTGCTGCGCATCATGGACCAGTTGCTCGACGCCCTCGCCGCCGCCCACGACCAGGGCGTTTGGCACCGCGATATCAAGCCGGCCAACCTGCTGCTGACCGCCAGCGGGCAGGTCAAGCTGACCGACTTCGGCATCGCGCGCATCGCGGGCCTGGGGCTCACGCAGGTGAACTCGGCCATCGGCACGCCGGGGTATATGGCACCCGAGCAATACATCGGCGAAGGGATCGACCAGCGCGCCGACATCTTCGCCTGCGGCGTGCTGCTCTATCGCCTGCTCACGGGCAAGCCGGCCTTCGTCGGCTCGGCCGAGCAGGTCATGTACAAGATCCTCAACGAGACCCCGGCCGCGCCGAGCACAGTGACGCAGCGCCCGCCCCACTACGACGCCGTGGTGGCTCGGGCCATGTCCAAGCGGGTCGAAGACCGCTATCCCGATGCGCGCGCCATGCGTGCCGCGATCCAGGCCGCCTCGCGCGGCGAGGACTCACCCAGCGACGACGCCACCGTGATCGCCGCCCAACCCTGGCAGCGCGCGGTGGAGGCGGCCAAGGGGTCCAGTCCGCGGCCTAGCGGTGCTACCGGTGCTACCGGTGCTAGCGGTGCCGGCGGTGCAAGCGGTGCCAGCGGCGCCGGCAGCAACGCCACGCAACTCGCGCACTGGGACGCTCAGACGCTCTCGCGCATCGAGCGCGCCCTCGCCACCCACGTCGGTCCGATGGCCAAGCTCATGGTGCGCGATGCCGCCAAGAGCTGCGAGGACGTGGTCAGCCTGGCCACGGCCGTGTCCCAACACATCGCGGATGCCGCCAAGCGCGCCGCCTTCATGAGCGCCGCCACGGCCGGCAGCCAGGCCACCCAGATCGCCAGCAGCAGCGCCACGCGCATGGGCCAGCGCCTGGACGAAGGCCTGCTCGCCCGCGCCACCAGCACCCTCACCCGCAACCTGGGCCCGATTGCCAAGGTCGTGGTCCGCAAGGCCTGCGAGGCCAGCGGCGGCGATGCCGGACGCTTCATCGAGGCGCTGCTGGCCGCCGTGCCGGAGGGGGATCGGGCGGCGGTGCAGAAGGATCTCGGCGCCTGACGGCCAAGCAGTGCTGGGCGCCCGAGTGCCGACCCGGTCGCAGCCAGCTGCGGGTTGAGGGATGACCTGGGCGTCATCCGATTGTCCGGCGTGCCCCGCCCCGGTAGCATGCTGGCATTCCGTTGGCACGGGCGCCTGCCCCGACCTCGCGCCTCATGAGCAACGATCAAGACGACGATCGCACCGTCATCCGCCCCAGCGGCTTCTCGCCCAGCAGCCTGCCGAGCAACCCGCCGCCAAGCAGCTTTGCGCCCACGCAGGCCGCCGGCCCGCCTTCGGTCCTGCCGTCGATGGGGCCGCCCTCCACCATCGCCTCCAGCGCCGGCGAAAGCGGCAATGCCCTGCCCGTGGGCACCTTCCTCGCGGAGTTCGAGCTGCTCGCCGTGCTCGGCGAAGGCGGCTTCGGCATCGTCTACCAAGCCTGGGACCACTCGCTGGAGCGCAGGGTGGCGCTCAAGGAATATATGCCGTCCTCGCTGGCGGCACGCACGGGCGACACCACCGTGCAGGTCAAGAGCGAGCGCCACCGCGAGACCTTCGACGCTGGCCGAAAGAGCTTCGTGAACGAGGCCAAGCTGCTGGCCCAGTTCGACCATCCGGCCCTGGTGAAGGTCTACCGTTTCTGGGAGGCCAACGGCACGGCCTACATGGTCATGCCGTTGTACGAGGGCATCACGCTCAAGGACCACCTCAAGACCCTCACCGCGCCGCCCGACGAGGCCTGGCTCCTGGGCGTGCTGGGCCCGCTGACCGAGGCGCTGGGTGTGATCCACCACGAGCAGTGCTTCCACCGCGATATCGCGCCCGACAACGTCATCTTGCTCGGCGGCAACGGCGCCCGGCCCCTGCTGCTGGACTTCGGTGCGGCCCGGCGAGTGATCGGCGACATGACGCAGGCGCTCACCGTCATCCTCAAGCCCGGCTATGCGCCGGTCGAGCAATACGCCGAGGCCCCGCACATGAAGCAGGGTGCCTGGACCGACGTCTACGCCCTGGCCGCCTCCGTGCACTTCGCCCTGATCGGCAAGACGCCGCCGCCCTCGGTGAGCCGCATGATGGGCGACCCCTACCAGCCGCTGGCCGAGAGTGCGCTCAAGGGCCGCTACAGCGAGCGCTTCTTGCGCGCCATCGACAAGGCCCTCATCGTCAAGCCCGACGAGCGCACACAAAGCATCGCCGAGCTGCGCGACGATCTCGGCCTCGTCGCAGGCCAGGGCGCGCCGACGATGATGCCTACGCAGATGCCCGCACGCGCTGCCGCCAGCCCTGCATCGCCACGCGAGGCGGCGCGCCAGCCCGCCGCCGGCAAGAGCAAGGCACCACTGATCGCCGTCGCCGCGGTCGCGGTGATCGGCGCCGGAGCGGCCGGCTACTTCCTCACCCGTCCAGCCACCGCCCCCGCGCCCTCACAGACTGCGACGAACACCGCGCCGGCCAATGCCCAGGCGCCAGCTCCCGCGCCTGCGCCCGCTCCGGTTCCGCCGCACTTCGACGCTCGTCAGCAGTTCGAGTCCGTCGTCACCCAGCAGAGCCCGGGCTTCCAGGTCAGCGCGGCGCCGGCCCTGGCCACCCTGCGCGTGGACAAGGACAAGCTGAACTTCAGCATCCGCTCCGAGCGCGCCGGCTACGTCAACGTGCTCCTGCTCGGGCCAGACGGCTCCTTGCTCCAGCTCTTCCCCAACGCCAAGGTGCCGACCCTTCGCATCGACGCCGGCCAGACCCTGAAGCTGCCGGGCAAGGAGCTGGAGCTCATCGCCTCCGAACCCCTGGGCACCGAGCATTTCCTCGTCACGGTCAGCGAGCAGCCGCGCGACTTCTCGATGTTCTCCACCGAGCGCGAAGACCCCTACCTCAAGCTGCCCACCGGCGCCCGCGCCGATGCCTTCCTCGCCGCCTGGAGTCGCAGCACGCCGATGCTGCTGGGCACGGCGCCCAAGGATTGCCAGGGCACGGCCTGCGATGCCTACGGGGCGGTGGTGTTCACGATGGAGATCGTGAAGTAGTCAAGCACAGTCCGGTGCCGGCGGCTTCACCACCAGAACCAGGCGCTCGCCATTGCCTGCACGCACGCTGACCGTATCCGGCAGCGGCGCCATGCACCTGCGACTCTCCTCGGCATTGAGCACCGACGTGACGTGATAGGCCTTGGTGTCCTGCCGCCGCTTGGCATTGCCTGCACGATCGGAGCCGGGGCTCACGGCCATGTACCTGCCGGCCACGACGTTTACCAGCCCGGCCGAACAGCGCAAGCGCTTCGCAATGGCTGTGGCGTCCTCACCGGCCTGCAGGGCGCGGAGGATTTCCGGTTCGAGTGGGTTCATGGGCTCGAAGCTGGGGGCGCTTTCCTCAAGCACAATCGCCCTCGCCAGATCTACCTCAAGCCTCCTCCAACTCCTCGAGCTCCTCGAGCTTCGTCCCCACCTCCCGCACCTTCACCATCGTCGCGTCGTAGTGGGTCTTCACCGGATCCTCGTCTTCGAGCCGGGCGAGCTGCACTTCGCGAATGACCTCGCAGGCGCTCTTGAAGGCTTCCGACAGGGCCTCCTCGGTCGCCGTGGTCAGAGCGGCCGTGAGCTTGTCCTTCTGAGCGTCGAGCTTGGCGCTGACGCGCGTGGCGTCGCGGGCCTGGGCGGCGAGGTTCTCGCGCACGAGCTTGGCCAGAGCCGCCTCGTGCTCGCCGGACATCTTGATGAAGCTGGCGGCCACGTTCGCCATCTCGCTGTGCAGGCTGCCGTCGGCGCTGATCGGCGTGTAGGCGCGCAGCAGGCTGCTGAGCTTCTCCGCGTCGAGCTGGAGCTGCTCGAGTTCGGCGGCCTCGATGGCGCCGGTCTGCGCGCGCGTGGCGAGCTCGACGAGATCCTGCGCGTCGACGATCTTGAACTGCTCGAGCACCGCGCGCTCGGTGCTCTTCTTGAGCTTGGGCTCGGCCTCGCGCCAGGCGCGCGTGACGGCAACGCTCCAGCTCTCGACCGTGAACTCCAGCGGACGCGGCTCCCAGTCGGGCGTGACCTTGTCAGGTTCGTATAGGCTTCGGTCCTCGGGCAGCAATGTCTCCAGGTAGCGGCGCACTTTGGCCTC
The DNA here is from genome assembly GCA_019234295.1 of Roseateles sp. Taxonomy (GTDB): domain Bacteria; phylum Pseudomonadota; class Gammaproteobacteria; order Burkholderiales; family Burkholderiaceae_C; genus JAFALK01. The sequence goes on along the minus strand of JAFALK010000069.1, from coordinate 58,074 downwards.
GGTGCCGCTGGCCATCAGGGTCTGCTCATTGAGGCCCAGCTCGGAGAGCAGGTTGCGCGCGATTGGGTCCAGCGGCTTCTTCTCCATGCCGGCCCAGGCGATGGCATGCATGCCTAACGTGGGATTCAAGCGCAGGGCCTCGAGGCCCGCGGCACGCTCGTGCGGGGCGCGGATGAAGGCCAGGGTGGACTTCCACGCGGCCGCTAGCATGACCTCGTTGTAGACCATGCCGGCGAACTTGTTGGCGCTCTGGCCTGCCTCGGCGATGGCGCCCATGGTCTTGCTCACCGCCATGGTGATCGGCTCGGGCACCGAGCCGACCACGGCGGCGGCGATCTGCACGAGCGTCAGCGCGTCCTCGATCGCGTGGAAGGCCATCTGCTCGACCTTGTTGTCGAAGAAGCCCTGGATGGTGCTCTGCAGCGGGCTCACCGCCTTCTTGGAGAGCTTGAGGCTCTTCTTGAACTTCTCCAGCAGCAGGCGCCGCTCGTTGGCCTGCTTCACGGCCACGGCGAACTTCATGACTAGTTTGGCCGCCTTGAGCGGGCCCACAACCTCGCCCACGAGCGTGTCGGTCACATTCACGGACACCGCACCGGCGATGCTCATGGAGGTGCTGCCCAGCCCAGTCAGCACATTGCCAACCGAGAGCACGATGTCGGCGGTCAGGCGGTCCTGCTCGATCTGCTCAATGAGGCGTTCGATCGAATGTAGGTCGGCCGCGCCAATGCCGCCCTCGTCGATCAGCACGAGCTGGCGGCGATAGTCGTCGAGCTCCTCGTCAGCCGCCTGCAGCTCCTTCATGGCCTCCTCGTCGCCGCCCGGGTAGACGGCCTTGGAGGCCAGCGCGCGCAGCGAATCGGTGGACGAGAGCACGGCGCGCAGCGAGGCGCCTTGCGCGTGCATGGCCTCGCCAATGGCCGCGTCGGCCGCGGCCTGCAGCAGGCCTAGCGCACCGACGAGGTCGGTGGCCGCGAGCTTCACGAACAGTGCGGCGTCGGCCTTCTTCTTGTACGCGGCGGCCAGAGCCTTGCCAGTGTTCAGGAAGCTGGCGTCGCTAGGGTTGGGGGCGGCGCGCACGAAGGCGATCTCGAAGCAATCGGCCAGCGCGTCGACCACGGCCTGGCCGTTCGGCGGCGTGGCCACGGCGGCCTTGAAGTTGCTGGCGTAGAGGCTGGCAAAGGCCTCGCCGGCCCCGACCGAGACGGCCTTGACCAGGGCCTCGCACAGGGCCTTGTCGATGCCCACGGCCAGACTCTGCAGGCCGGCGCGCAGCACGCCGGCGTCGATCAGGGCCTTCCGGTCGGCCGGCAGCGTCGGCAGCTCGGCGTTCAACAGCTCCTCGGCCGCGCGCAGCAGCGGCGCAAAGCCGGCATCGGGGTCCTTCATCACGGCCTTTTGCAGGGCCGGTCCGTTGACGGCATTGATGAACTTCTTGGCCAACTCCTTGCCGGTGTCGCCGAGCGCCGGGTCCACGTTGCGCGAGAGCACGCGCTCGAAGGCCGCGCCGAACTCGCCGATGATGATCTGGTCTTCGGGCTTGGCCTGGGCCGCGGCCTCGGCCACGGCCTGCGTGTCTATCGCATCGACGTAGGCGCCCTTGAGCGCCGTGCCCACGCCGGGACGCACATGCTTGTCCAGCAGCGCGACGAGGCGGGCGTCGATCTGGTGCGCAACGCGATCGGCGGCCTCGGCATTGGCGGCCTCGTGGTGGGCCAGCTTCAGCGCGTCGTTGACCTTGTCGAGCTTCAGGCCCGGCAGTGCCAGGCCTTTGATGATCTCGACCACACTGTCGCCGTAGCCGGGAATCGCAGTCTTGGACGTGCCGAGGTCGCGCAGAGTGTCGAGCTGGCCGCTGGTGGGCTTCTCGTCGAGCGAGACGGCCTTGAGCACGAGCTGCTGCTGGTCCGGCGTGAGGCCCAGCTTGCCGAGCTTGTCGGCGATGCCGTCGCGCCGGCTCTTGTAGGCCATTTGCAGGCGCTGGCGGTCTGGATCGGTCTCGGTGACCTCCGGACCCGAAGGGTGCAGTTGCTTGTCGAAGCCGTTGACGATCTTGGCCTTGCCGTTGGCTTCCAGGTTCCACGAGTCCAGCGTGGTACCCATCTTGTACATGTCCAGGCCCATCTGGACACCGGCCACGGCGATGCCGATGCGACGCTTCTTGGTCTCGTCGATGTGCAAGCGCGCCAGGGCCTTGTCGGGAATCGCGGCCAGGGCCTTGAGGTTGGCGCCGGCCTTCTCCAGGCGCGAACCCGAGGAGCCCGAGCGCAGGCTCTTCTGGCGCGCGTCTTCCTGTGCCTTGTCGTCGCGGTGCTCGCGCGTGCTCTGCTTGTAGGCCTTGAAGGTCTCATCGAGCAGCTGCTGGACCTCGCTGTACTTGTCGATCACGAAGTTCTCGGGCAGCACGCCCTCGCGCACCAGGGGCGTGAAAAGCTCGTCGCGCAGCGCGGCCTGGAATGCCTCGGGCGTGTCGAACAACGGCCGGCCCTCGCGGTCGCGCTGGTCGAGCAGCGCTCGGGCAGCCTCGGCGATCGGACGCAGGGCCTCGCCGACCTGCTGCATGTCCTCCTTGCTCAGACCGCGGCCCTGGCGGGTGGCGCGTGCGGTGTCGATCGCGTGCTCCTGGCCCTTGTCGGAGAAGCTCTTCTCGTGCTTCTTGCCGTCCTTGTCGACGAGCTGCACCTGCATGGCCTTGCGGATCTCGTCCTTCTTGTCGGCCAGACCCTTCATGGCGCCCTCGAAGGCACTGCGGCGCTCGTTCTCGCGCTCGGCCTGCTTCTCGGCCTGGACCTTGGCGCCGACGAGCTCGTCGATGAATTGAATCAGCTTGGTGTCCATCTGGATTCCTGATTAGGCAGAGGCCAGAGCCTGCAACTCGATTTCCTTCAAGGTGGTCTCCAGGCCGCTGATAGCGACCAGCACCGAGGTCGAATCGATCGGGTTGGCGCGGCTGGCGAGTTTGCGTAGCAGCGGATTGGCGAGATCGACGCGGTACTGGCGCATCTGGCGCAGCACCGTTTCGCGGGCCGCGAGCTGCAGGCGCTCGATGGCCTGGTCGCCATCCGCATCGCGCAGCAGCTCGCCAAAGGGCGCAGCGAAGGCCTCGGCCTGGAACAGCGAGACCAGGCTGGTGATCATTTGCGCGGCCTCGGTGCCCTTGCGCTTGAGATCGGTGTCGCTCTCCGCAGCAGCCGCCTCGCCGACCGCCCGGGCCACATTCGTGAGGCTCGCGGCATAGGCGCGCGTGCGCTCGCTCCACTTCTTGTGCAACCGCGTGATGCCGTCCTTGCTCGGGCCCTGCACATTCGTGCTCTGCGGCGCGGCGATCAGGCGCTGGGCCGAGGCGCGCGCATTGGCCAGGGTCGCCTGAGCCCGCGCGAAATCAGCCTTCATCTTCTTGAGGTCCGGACCCGAGAGCGCACCAATGCCCAGCGTGGTCAGGTTCTTCAGGTAGGGCTCCAGGTGCTTGCCCGCCCCGTTGGCCAGATCCTCCAGGCCCTGGATGGTGCTCGCGTCGCCCTCCTCGCTCTCGGCCAGAGCGGCCTTGGCCTGCTCCAGCGTGTCGCTGAGGAAGCTGGCCAGTTCCTGCTGCCATTGGCGCGAGAGGTCCAACATCAGGCGATGGGCCTGCTGCTCCTGAGAGTTGGCCTCAGCCATCGCGGCCCTGGGGTTGCTGCTCTCACGGATTTGCTTGATGCGGGCCTTGATCCCCTCGATCACCTTGATCGCGTCCGGGATGCCCCCCTCGGTCGCCTTGAGCGCCTTGGCATCGGCGATGCGCGCGTCGAACCACTTGTCGAAGGCGTCGCCCTCGCCGGCCTCCTCCTTCAGGGCAGCATAGGCCTCACGGGCCTCGGTCTTGTGGCGGCGGTACTCGGCCTTGGCCAGCTCGCGGTCCTTCAAACCCTGCTCGCCGTCCGCGACCTCATGCTCCAACAGCGCGATGCGGGCCTTCAGGGCCTTGGGCGCGCAGCGCTTGGACTCCGCCAGTTCCTCAATATGACGCTGCTGGAGACGGCGACCGGTGGCCGGCATGTGCTTGGTGATCTCGCCGATGCGCTCGCCCAGCGCGTCGAGCGCCTTCTTATTCTCTTCGTGCAGCTCGGGCGTGGCGTTGATGTCGTTGACATGGGTCTTGAGCCTCTCCTTCATGCCGCGGGCCACGTCCACCAGATCCATGTCGCGGGTGTTGATCAGGTCATCGATGTCGCGGCCCGCGCGCACGAGCTCCTTCTTGTAGCCGGCGCTGATCTGCAGGTCTTGCATGGCCGTGCGCACCTCGTCGTCCATCTCCTGGCGCAGCTTGTTGCACGCGCTGACCTGGGCGCTACGGTGCGCCTGCTCCTTCTTGCGCAGCGCGCTCCAGATGTCGCCGTAGGCTTTGGCGGGCGCATCCTTTTGCGCCAGCACCAGCTGCTCCTCGGCTGCCACGTCAACGCCCTTCTCCTTGAGCCAGGCCAGGTATTCGAGCATCTGCGCCGGAGCTTTGCTGTCATTCTCTTGAGCTTTGCGGAACTTGATGGCGCCGATCTCGCGCCGCAGCTTGGAGAGCTCCATCGCCTCGAGATCGTCGGCGATCTTGCGCAAGCCCTTGGTCGCGGTCTCCACCGCCCCGCCCAGGGCCTTCAGGTCACCGGTCAGGCCCGATGCCGTCTTCTGCCACTGCGCAACCACGGTGCCGAGCCTGGCATCGAACTCCTCCTCCAGCAGCGCACGCTCCTCCTCGCCCAAGCTCTTGATCCGTTCCACAAAGGCATGCACGCGTGTCTCGGTGGCCACATGGGCGTCGTTCACGTCGCGATGGCCTTGGGTCAGCGCCTTGCCAAACGCGGTGCGCAGGCCCTCATCGCCCACGGGTGTGTTGCCCGCAGCGATGCGGCGCTCGAGCTCGGTCTTCGCGTCCGCAATCTTGACCTCGGCGGTCTTGCCGTCGGTGCCGGTCACGAAGACGACGGGCTTTTCGATCGCCTCGAGGCTGGCCTCGAATTCGAAGCGGTCGAAGGGCTTCTTCAGCTCGGCGCAGGCCTCGAGCATGTGCTGCGCGAGATGCTGCAGGGCCGGAAAGCTCATGGCCTGCTGGGCCAGCGCCGCCGTCTCGGCCAGCGCGCGGCGCTTGGCCTCCCAGGCCGTGCCGTGGGTCTTGTAGCCGTCGTCCAGGGCCTTGAGCTGGCGGCCGGCGCGCTCGTAGGCAGCCTTGGCGGCCACCCATTGATGAGCCTTGAAATCGCCTTCGTCCACGAGCGCGACCGCGCGCCGTGCATTGGCGAGCATCGACTCGGGCGCATGGCGTGCTTTGAGTGACTTGATCAGGTCGTTGACCGCGGTCTGTGCGTCGCCAGCCGCGGCCTTGTCCTTCAGGCCCTGAGTCGTCTCGTTCTGGATGCGCAGCGCCAGGGCGTCGAGCGCCTTGACCGCAGCCTTGGGGTCGCCGCGGCCGCGTTCAGCCAGCTCGTTCGCTTCCTGGCGCGCGGCCCCCACGGCGAACTCGGGCGCCGGCCCCTCGAAGGCTTGCAGCGCGGCCGTCACGCGCGCCAGCGCCTGCACCACCTCGATCGGCTTGTCCTTGGCCAGGTAGGCCTCGCTTTCCTTCTTGCCGGCCTCGATCACAGCCGTGTAGGCGCAGAGCTTGTCCAGCGCGGCCCTGAAGCCGTGCATGACGCCGGCCTCGTTGACGAGCAGGCCCACGGAGTCGTCGATGAGCTTCTGCAACCAGGTGGCCGAGGCAACGGCGCCGGGCAGGCCCTTGAGCTCGACAAGGCCCTGGCGCGCCAGCGGCAGGATGCGCGTCCATTCGCCCTGTGCAGCCAGGTCGGCCTGCGCCTCGGCCTTGACGTTCTTGACGCCCTCGCGCGCCGCGTTCAGGTTCAGGGTCACGGCCTTGAGCTTGTCACTGGCCTGGGTGAGCTTGGTGGCGTCGCGCATGGTCCAGGCATCGTTGCCCAGCTGGCGCGCCTCGGCCAAATCGGCCACGGCCTGCTGCAGCGGCGTGTACACCGAGCTGCCTGGCAGCGTGGCGCCGCGCAGGCCGCGCACCTTGGCCATCTCCACTTGACGCTCGGCATAGGCCTTCTCGAATTTGGCCACGGCCTCAGTCAGATCGTTGGCCTTCTTGATCTCGGCCTCGACGGTCTTTTGCAGCTGGTCGAGCTCCTCGAGCTTGGTCTTGAGCCCGACCTGATCGTTGGCTTGCGACAGCGCCTGCAACTCGCCGGCGAGCTTGCGATAGACGGCCTGCTGGCGCTGCTGCTCGGGCCCGTTCACCTCGCCGAGCTGACGCAATCGCTTGTCGAACTTCTCGTTCGCTTCCTTGGCCTGGGTAAGGCCGGACTTCAGCGAGAGCTTCTTGGCACGCTGCTTGCCGAGCAGCTCGCGGGCCTTGCGGCACCATTCGCTGGCTTCGTCAGTGGACCTTGCGTCAGTCATACGCATCCTTTGATATCAGTTGTCCTTGGCTCGGCGCACGAGACTTGCGGGCCAAGCGCCAGTCTCCGCCCCCAAGCCCGTGCGCCTGGCGATGTGCGTGCGGGCCGATCCGGCAAGCATCGCCGCCCCCCGCGAAGACCGACCGGGCGTACACGCGTTTAACGCAGTGAGGCTGGGCGAGGCGCTTCATGTCAGGCCACTGCGGGCATGGTCGAACGCACCCTGTCGAGCGCATCACCGAGGGTCTTGGCCAGCGTGACCTTGACGTCGAACTTGCTTTCGTCGGCCAGCTTGACCATCTCGTTGGTCTTGATCTCGCCGATCAGGAAATCGAGTCGGTCCCGCAGCTCGCGAGTGGCCGGCTGGGCCTTGTCGCCCGTGGCGCTCATGGCCGCGTCCACGAGGTCCTGCAACTCGGCGTTCTGCTCCTGCAACAGTTCGGCCACGTCATCGGCCAGGTCCACTTCGTCGGGCTTCATCTGCACGATGGCGGCGCGCAGAGCGGCGATCTGGCGCTCGGCCGCTGCCACGGCCTGGCGCAGGCCTAGGAGGCTGGTACGGTAGGCGACGATACCGGCCGGAGGCTCGCCGTCGGTCTTCTTGCCGCGAGCCTCCTCGATCAGCCCCTGGAGGCGGTCCAGCGCACCGACGGCCTTGACATAGTCGCCACCCTCGGCCTGGGCATTGGCGTAGGCGAGCACGCTGCGCAGCTTGCCGGCGTCGGGGTTGCGCGCGGCCAGCAGGGCCAGGTAGCCGGGCTCGATCTCTGCCATGCGCCTGTCGAAGCGGGCCGCGCCTTCGGCGTCCAGCCCGGGCTGCTGCTCGCCCTCTTGCTCGGGGGTCTCGCTCTTGACCGGCTCCGGGGTTGCCGTGTTCTTCAGCAAGGTCTGTGCTTCGTCGAGCAACGCATAGGCGCGCTCGAACTCCTTCTTGTTGGCGGACACGCCCGCTTCGCTGATCTTTAGCTTGACCGTTGTGCCCGGCTCGCCACCAGCCGCGATGGCGGCCTTGGCTTCGGGCAGCAGCGCAGCGAGGCGCTTGTTGAAGGCCAACATCTCGTCGCTCTTGGGCGCCTCGGGCTTGGGCTCGGGCTGGCCCTGAGGCGGCACGGGTGGCAGGGGCGGCGCGGGTGGCGCGCCCATGAGTTTTTGCAAGCTGTCGATGCCCTGGAGGGCCGCCTTGTAGGCCGCGGCCTCGCCCTTCTCGCGCACGAACTCGGCCACTGCGCGCAGCTTGGAGGTGTCACCGGCCTGGCGGCGCAGCGCATCCAACACCATGGGTTGCACGGCGGCCCAGCGCTTCACGAACTCGGCCTTGAGCGGATCTTCGCTGACGGCCTCCTTCAGCGGCGGCGCCTCCGGGATCTGCTCGCTGTGAGTGGCCTGCTGCTCGTCGTCCTCGTCGCCTTCATCCTCCTCCGGCGGCTCGCCATCGTCGTCGAGATCGCCCTCCTCGCCGCGCACCCGCACCTTGAGGCGCAGCTCCACCTGCTTGAGCAGGGCGGCCTTGATCTTCTTGGCCAGGCCCGCAGCCTGGGTCTTGAGCACGAAGGTGTAGCTCTTCTCCTCGAAGATGCAGTGGCCGAGGAAGAACTTGGGCATGCCGCTGCCCTCGAGGTAGTCGGCCAGCAGCTTGCGGCGCGTGGGCGAGATGGCCTTGCGCGACATCAGCACGGCCACTTCCTTGCCCGTGCTGGCCAGCATGACCTGCATTTCCTCGCCCTTCTTCACCTGGCGCAGCAGCGGGATCATCTTGGTGGTCAGCAGGACGGGCGTGTCTTCCTCCTCGTCCTCTTTGGCCTGTTTCTTGAGCGCGAACTCGCTTTCCTTGCGCTGCTTGTCGGCGGCCTTTTCGAGCCCGTCGAGCCAAGTGCTGAGCTCCTTGTTGCCCTTGGCCTCCTTGCGCAGGTCCTTGATCTGCTTGTCGATGTCGTCGAGCGCCTTGAGCTCTGCGTCAGGCGTCTTGCCGTTCTCCAGCGCGCCCAGGGCCTTGGACAGCAGCGCGTCCTTCAGGCCGTGCGTTTTGGCCTGGCGTTTCCATTCGAGTTCACTGAGAAATTTCTCGGCCATGCGGCGCTCCTGTGCGGGTTGTGCGGGCGGCTCAGAGCTTGCCCGGAGCGAGGTCCTGGTTGGCCAGCCGCACGAAGGTGTCGTTCAACGCAGCCAGGCTCGTGTCCTTGGGGGCCTCGGACAGAATTTTCTGAATCAGACGGATCGATTCCACCGAGCGCCGGATGCCGCTTGGATCAAGCAGGGACGGCTCCAGGCCCTTCTGCTGTACGAGGTGGCGCTGCTCCTCCTCCAGGCGCGCGGCCAGCAAATTGACGTCGATGTCGAGGATCTGCTTGACCACCTCGCGATCCATGGGCTCGCCCACCGAATCCATCGGTAGGCCATCGGGGCCGACCAACAGGCTCGACATGCCGGCCAGGGCACCACCGCCGTCGTTGCGATCGTTCTGGTCGTTGAAGGCCTCGTCGGTCATGAAGGCAGCGCCGCCGTCGAAGGGCCGCGCCGTGACGCGCCCTTTCGGGTCGCGGTCGATCATCATGTTTTCCCACTTCAGATCGCAGTTCGCAGACATCATGAAACACAGGGCAATCTTCTGCAGGTCCTTGGCCGGCAGCTCGCGGGCCATGGTGTTCAGGCGTTCAAACTTTTCGGGAAGTTCGGCCAGCTTGTCTTCCAGCTTGGCCATCTCGTCGTTGATCGCCCGGACCTCCGCCTCCTCGGCGCTGGCGTCCTTTCCGGCCTGCTTGCGTTCGTTGATGGTCTTCTTGAGCTTGGTCCGCTTGCTCGCGTACTCGCTCATCTCCTCATTGAGATCCATGTTCTTCTGCGCCTGGCCCTCGGGGCCGAGCACCACGTCACCTTTGAGGCCCTCGACCAGCGCGCCGAGCTCGGCCCCCCCTTGCGGACGCTTGCGCGTGGGCACATCCATGGAGACGATCTGCACCTTCGGAAAGCCAAAGTCCAGGCCGGTCTGCGCCATGATTTCCTGCGCCAAGGTGCTGGACAGTGCCTCGCGCACCGCGCCGCCGCCGGGTTGGAGCCCCGATTGGGTGGACTCGCCCTGGACCGTCTTGAACGCATAGGCAATTCCGCCGTGGCCGTCCTTGACGAGATGGACCTCGGAGGTGCCGCCGCTCGGGCTGCTGAAGCCATGGTCCTTGATCAGGGACTGGGCGTAGCCGCCCAGTTGCTTTTCGTCGCGTTCGCGCTCTTCGTCCCTGAGGTCGTGCAGCAGGGCCAGCGCCTGATCGCGCATCTGGCGGGCCAGTTCGAGCTTGCGTTCGGTCACCTTGTCCGGCTTGTCCTTGTCCTTGTCCTTGTCCTTGCCCTTGCCGTCGTCGACGTCCTCTTCGCTGTCGTCCTCGCGCTTAGCAAGGTAGTCGTCGGCCAGCGCGATCAGCGCGCGGGCCCGTTTCTCCTCCTTCTCGGTGCCCTCGGCGCCGTTGAGCGCCCTGGCGGCATCGATCAGCACCTTGAACTTGCCCAGGCCCTTGAGGATGCCGCGGTTCAGCCCCCCCTTGCTCTTGTCCTTTTCGAGGGCGTCGAGCGCGCTCGACGCGAAGCTCGTTCTAAAGGTGGAAGGCGGCCGGCGCAAGATCCATTTGTCGAACCTTTGCTGGCCGAGCTGGCGTTTGTTCTGGCGGCCGCTGCCGCTGAGCATTGAGGGGTCCATGCCTGAGGCTCCTTGTGCGGCCGAGATCAGGCCAGTTGGGCTGCCATGGTCTTGAGGCTGGTCTTGAGCTGGGCAACCACGCTCAAGTCCACATAACCGTTGTCATCGAGGTCGGCCATCATGGGGTCCCGATCGACGAAGGCGCTGTACTCTTCGATCAGCTTGCGGGCCTCGTTGTGCAGCTCGCGCTGATCCTCGGCGGTGGTGGCGTTGAGCGCCTCGTCGAGCTTATCCAGCAGTCTCTCGTCCAGCGCGGCCAGCACGCGATCGAGCACGCGGATGCCCTTGGTAACGACGGGCTCCGACTCCCCCCCGCGGTAGGCCTCGAGCACGGCCTTCTCCAACTGGGCCAGCTGCTGGCGCACCTGCTTGCGGGCCAGCTCCCAGGCCAGGCGCGACTGCGTGAAGGCCACCTTGGGGCCGGTCGGCGCGGGCGTGGCATCGCGCGGAGCTTCGCCGTCGCTCTCGCCTTCCGACTCGCCGGCCTCGCTGGCCTGGCCAATGCCCGCCAGCAGCGCCTCGGCCTCGTCGAGCAGGGCGTTGGCGCTACCGAACTCGTGCTTGCGGGCCAGGGTGCCGGCCTCGCTGAGCTTGAGCTTGATGGTCTGGCCCTTGTCGGCGTCGGCGGCCAGTGCCTCCTTGACGCGCGGCAGCAGGGCGGCGAAGCGCTTGTTGAACTCGGTGCCCTCGGCGCTGGCTTGGGGCGCTTGGGGCGCCTGGGGCCGGGCTTCAGGCTGGGCCTGCTGCATCGGCGGCGCGACCGGGATGTTGCGGATGCCCTCCATCAGCTTGACCAGCCTGTCCAGGCCCTGGAGTGCGGCGGCATAGGCGCCGTCCTTGGCCCTGCCGTGCACGAAATCGGCCACGGCGCGCAGCTTGGCCAGGTCGCCGACGCCGGCGGCGAGCATCTGCTGCACCTCGGGTTCGAGCGCAGCCCAGCGGCGCTCGAAGTCGGCCTTGTGCGGGTCGATCGGGGTGGTCGTGCCGCCGCCGGGGCTCTCCTGGCCTAGCGCCTCGGCGTCCTCATGCTCGGCCGTGCCGCCGTCGTCGTCCGTCTCGCCGTCGTCGTCCGTCTCGCCGTCCTCGCCGCGCACGCGCACCTTGGCGCGCAGGTCGGTTTGCTTGAGGATGGCGGCGCGCAGCTTCTTGGCCAGGCCAGCCGCCTGGGTCTGCACGACGAAGGTGAAGCTGTTGGCCTCCCAGATGCAGTGGCCGATCACGTACTTGGGCGTGCCGCTGTCGCCGAGGTAGTCGGCCACCAGCTTTCGCCGCGACGGTGGGATCGCCCGGCGCGAGATGAGCAGCGCCGCCTGCTTGGAGCCGACCGCGGCGAGCACCGGCAGCTCGACCTCGCCCTTGCGGAGCTCGCGCAGCAGCGGAATGAGCTTGGTCGTCAACAGCGCCGGGGATTCTTCTTCCTCGGCGGACTCGGCCTCCTTGGCAGCCGCCTTGGCCAGCTTCTCTTCCTTAGCGATCGCCCTGTCGATGCCGTCGAGCTGGGCGCCAAAATCTCTGTCGCCCTTGACGAACTTTCGCAGCGCGTCCGCCTCCCGTTCCACTGCAGCCAGCGCCTCGATCTGGGCGGCCGGGTCACGTGCCTTCTCCAACGCCGCCAGCGCCTTGAGCAGGGCGGCATCCTTGATGTCGCGGCCCTTCGAGAACTTCTTCCATTCCGCTTCGGTGAGAGATTTGTCGACCATATCTGACTCCGAGCAATTCAATGGCTTGGGACGGCGATCATAGAGCGGTGAACATGACGGGAGCAGCGGTATTTGCCCCTTCCGGGGAGCCGTCGACTCATGCAGTTAGCATCGAAATCCCATCGTCACCCATGCATGGCATGCATCCACCATGGACCTGCGGCGCCTGAGGCATCTGGTCGTGCTGGCCGAGCAGCGCAACTTCCAGCGCGCGGCCGAGCAGCTCAAGCTCAGCCAGCCAGCGCTCACGCGCAGCGTGCAGGCCGCAGAGCGCGAGGCGGGCCTGCGCCTGTTCGATCGCAGCAATGCCGGCGTCACGCCCACACCGGCTGGCGAATTCCTGCTCGAGAGGGCGCGCCGCCTGGTCTTTGACAGCCGCAGCCTCGCGCGCGACATGCAGTTGCTGCGCGAGCGCAAGCTCGGCAATGTGGCCTTCGGCGTCGGGCCCTTCCCGGCCGGCTCGGTACTGCCAGGGCTGCTGGCCGAGCTGCGGTCTGAGTACCCGGCGATCTGCACCCGCGTGGTCGTGGGCAACTGGGACTGGCTGACTCGCCATCTGCTCAGTGAGGACATCGAGTTCTTCATTGCCGACGTGCGCGACCTGCCCAAGGACCCGGATCTGGAATGCCGCGTGCTCGGCCGAATGTCGGTCAGCGCCTTCGTGCGCCCCGGCCATCCTCTGCTCAAGCGGCGCAAGCTGCAGATCGCCAACGTGTGGGAACACGGCGTGGCCATCGGCGACGAACACGAGCTCAAGCGCCATGACATCGGCCTCGTGCACCGCCTGCCCGGCGTGGGTCAGAACCTGCAGGACCACATCGACTACGTGCAGAGCTGGAAGGTGCCGAGCGACACTGCCAGCGTGGGCATCTCGCTGCGCGGTGCGGCGCGCCTGGCCAAGGGCGTGATGGACTGGCGCCGCAACCGTCAGGGCCTGATGACGACGACCTACGCCACCACCGGCGCCTTCCTGCGCTCCAGCCCCGACCAGCCCGCGCCCGACCTGCAGCTGATCTTCGTCATCGCCATCGTCGACGACCACGCGCGCAAGGCCCACCTGGGTCACGGCATCTCCTGCCACGTGGACCTGCTACGCCCGCGCAGCCGCGGTGAAGTCACGCTGTCCAGCAAGGACCCGCACGCCGCGCCGCGCATCGATCCGCGCTTCTTCAGAGACGCGCGAGACCTGGAGCAGCTCATGATCGGTGCCCGCCGACAGCAGGCCATCATGGAATCGCGCGCCTTCGATGGCGTGCGCGGCAAGATGCTCTACGCGGTCAACGCAAGGGACGACGAGGCCCTGCATGCCGACATCCGCGGGCGCGCCGACACGCAGTACCACCCCGTCGGGACCTGCAAAATGGGCCCGGCCACCGATCCCATGGCCGTGGTCGATGCGCAGTTGCGCGTGCACGGCGTTCAGGGCCTGCGCGTGGTGGATGCTTCCGTCATGCCCACCTTGGTCGGCGGGAACACGAATGCGCCGACGATCATGATTGCAGAGCGGGCGGCGGATTGGATCCGGGGAAAGGCGGCCTGAGCGCCACTCGCCACCTCAACGGGAAGCGGCCAGGCCATGAAGGGCAGCCAGCGCCAGCAAGTTCAGGCAGACCGTCACCAAGAAGGCCACGCGGAAAGACACCTTGCGCGTCTTGTGGCGCAAGAGCTGCTGGGCGGCAAAGCCGCCGGGCCAACCGCAGAGTAGTCCCAATGCCAGCAGGCTTCGCTCTGGGATGCGCCGCCCACCCGCACGCGCCGCAGCCTTGTCGATCGCGTAGGCCGCGAAGCACAGCAGGCTTGCCATGAGATAGATCGCGGCGATGTCCTTCACGCGAGCCAGGGGTTGATCACCGCGGACTGCAGCATCGCGGGTACCCCGGTCTCCATGCTGTGGCCGTGCTGGGCGGCACGCAGGCGCAGCGTCCGGTGCACCTCATCGGACATATTGCGTACGGTCAGCGTGGCCATGTTCATCACCTCGGCATGCATTCAATGCATGCATTTTGCAACGTTGACTGCATTGCGCACACGCCGCAGCGTTCACGCCACCTTCTTCACCTCAGCCGCCAGCCGGTCGAGCTTGTGCTCGTTGGCCGGCCGCACCAGAGGGGCAGCGCGCTTGAAGTGCTCCGCCGCATCGAAGACCTGGCGCCAGCGCACCAGCGTGCCGCCTTCGACCTCCTCGAGCCCGATAGCCAGATAGCCAGTTAGCCAGATAGAAGCGGCGAGTGTCGGCGGCACGCTCCACGGCCACGCGCTCGTTCTCGTGCAACTCGGCGATGCGGTTCTCGTTGGGATGGTCCGTACGGTCGGGGCTCTGCGGGGTGAAGATCCGGCAGCCGCCCTCGCGGGACTCGAAGACGTCGAAGGGGCTGGTGAATCCATCGGTGCCTCAACAGTGCTTGAGGTGCTCGGGCCGGATGAATGCGCGATACAGGCGCTCGCGCGAGGCCGGGATGAGGCCGGTGTGAAAGATTCCGCGCTCGGCAGTGGACGCGCTCATGCGGGCTCCGATGCGGTATGGCGCGGTCATCCAATACATCCGCGCCACCCGACCGGCCATGGCTTACTTGAACTTCATCTCCTGCAGCAGCAGTCCGCTCTGGATCTCGCGAATCTCGAGCCGGTCGCCGGACTCCTTTTCCAGCTGCGCGGTCGTCTTCTTCTTCCAGGCGACGAACTCGTCATTGCGCTTCTCGGATTCCGGCCCTGTAGCGAGCCGGTCGAGGATGACGACGAGATACAGCTCGGGCTCTCCCTTGCGCGGGTAGGCGTTGGCAAACACCGAATAACCCTTGATCCAGCCCTTGGACTTGGCGAATTCCTGGCTGGCCTTCCACTCGGAGGCCAGGAACTTCGCGTAGGCGAACTCGCCGCCGTCCTTGACGTGAACCCCCGTGATCTCCCAGAAGTCGCCACCGACCATGGGCCAGTCGCTGGCCACCGCGGGGGCGGGCATGACGAGCGACGCAGTGAAGAGCGCGGTCGTCAGCAATCCGGTGACAAATGCCTTTCTCATCTAGGTCTCCTCTCAGCCACCATGGCTGCGCGGCGACGCTAGCACCGGCATCTGGTGTGGACAACGGCAAGCCCTCATCCACATTGATGACAAACGCGATGGCGACGATTTCGCGCGAGCAGCGCACAGCAAATCAGTGCAGATGACGCCGCAAAAATCCCAACACCCGGGTCTCGTAGCCATCGGGATCGAAGTCATGCAGGTCCACATGCGCCGCCCCTTGGACGACCCAAATCTCGCGAGGCTCCCCCGCGGCGGCGAACAAGCGCTCGCTCTCCGCCAGCGTGGTGTGGCGGTCCTCGCTGCCCGCAACGACCAGCACCGGCGCCTGCAGCGAAGCCATGGCGTCGATCGGGCGCAGCTGCGCGGGGCTGATGCCCAGCCTCAGCGGCAGCTGCATCGTCAACAGCGGTGCCAGCCAGCGGCCCGGCCGCCCGAGCCGCTGCTCGAGGCGGTCCGCCACGGCCTCCTCGATGGTTGGATACATGGACTCGAGCACCAGCGCGTCCGGGGCCGGCTCGACATGGGCCAGCACGGTGGCAGCCGCGCCCAGCGAGACGCCAATCACGCCGATGCGCTGCCCCGGTAACTCCTGGCGCAGGAAGGCCAGCGCGGCGCGCACGCCTTCGGCCTCGCGCAGCCCGAAGCTGATGCGATTGCCTTCGCTTTCGCCGTGCGCCGGCAGGTCGATCAAGAGGACCGAGTAGCCCAGCGCTGCGAGCCATTGGGCGCGCGCCAGCATATCCGCCCGATTGCCACGCACTCCGTGCAGCAGCAAGATGGCTCCGAGCTCGCCGTCGCGACGGGCGAACCAGCCGGCCACGCGCAGCCCCTTGGCACAGCGCAACACCACGCTGTCGGCCTTCAGCTCGATCGGCGGCGCGCCAAGGCGCGCCCGCGCCGGTCGGGACAGCATCTCACCGGCCGCGAAGCTAGCCGCGGCTACGCCCAATGCGAGCCAAAGCGGCAACCGAATGAGGCTGCGAATCGTGAAGAAATTCGAATACCAGGCCATGCCGCATTGTGGCGAGCACGGACAATCTCCAGACATGTTCAAGCTGTTTTGTGCCCTCATTCTTCTCGTGCCCTTCTCCGCCGGCGCAGCCGAGTTGCGCGTTGCGGTGGACGCCAGCACCGAAATGCCCTGGGCGCACATCTATCAGGACCAGCTGCAGGGCGGAATCCAGCGGGACCTGGGCCTGGCAATCGGCGATCGCATGGGCCGCGAGGTGCGCTTCGTCGTGCTGCCGCGCCAGCGCCTGAGCCGCTCCATCGAGCAAGGCGAGGTGGACCTGGCCTGCGTGCTCACGCCCGAATGGCTGCCGGGCCCCTTTGACTGGACGCCGCGCTTCATCGACGACGCCGACGTGGTGCTGAGCCTGTCCAGCGTCCCCGCCCCCAAGCGTGTGGAGGATCTGGCCAATGTGCCGCTGGGCACCGTCAATGGGTTCCGCTATCCGGTGCTGGAGCAGCAACTCGGCGGTCGTTTCATACGCGACGATGCCCCCAGCGCGACCAACAATCTGCGCAAGCTCGACTACGGCCGTATCTCGCATGCGGTGGCCAACGAGCGCTTCGTGACCTACCAGCGGCACCTGGGCCAGCTCAAGGCAGCGCTGAATCCGCCCCTGGTGATCTCACGCCACCGGACCGGCTGCGCCATCTCGCGCCAGGGCCAGATCACGGCACCCGAGGTGTCGGCCGTGATCGAGCAGCTTCAGCGCAGCGGCGCGCTTGCTCAGATCCTCGCGCGATACCGTTAGGTTTTCCAGTTCGGTTTCAGCCGGGTTATCGCTGAATAATGCATTCATGAACCTCAGCACACATCCCCTGCAGCGCCTGCTGCCCACGTCCAGCCGCCTCGTCCTCGGTTGCATGGGACTGGGCGGAGACTGGAACCACGACCCCAGCAGTGAAACCGACGTCGCCCGCGCCCATGCGGCCATCGAGGCCGCGCTGGACATCGGCATCACCCTCTTCGACCACGCCGACATCTACACCCTGGGCAAGGCCGAATCGGTTTTCGGCACCCTGCTGCGCCGCACGCCGAGCCTGCGCGAGCGCGTGCTGCTGCAGACCAAGTGCGGCATCCGCTTCAAGGGCTTCCAGCATGACGCCGGCCCGAAACGGTATGACCTCTCGGCCGCATACATCGAGGCGCAGGCCGAGCACAGCCTTGCACGCCTGGGCACAGATCACCTGGACCTGCTGCTGCTGCACCGTCCCGATGCCTTGATGGAGACCGAGGAGATCGCTGAGGCCTTCACGCGTCTGCGCCGCTCGGGCAAGGTGCGCCACTTTGGCGTGAGCAATATGCAAGCCGGGCAGATGGCCTGGCTCTCACGCGCGCTCGACGCGCCGTTGGCCGTCAACCAGTTGGAGATGAGCCTGGCACGGCTGGAACCCTTCGAGGCCGGCACCTGCTTCAACGATCCCCAGGCCGGCGTCCGCCCTGGCGCGCTGGCCTGGGCCGGCGTGATGGAATATTGCCAGCAGGAAGGCGTCCAGCTCCAAGCCTGGGGCTCGCTGGCCAAGGGCCGGTACACGGCAGAGCAGGCCCGCTTGCCGGCAGACGAGCCGGTTCGGACGCTGATTGCCGAGCTGGCCCATGCCCACGGCCTCAGCCGCGAGGCCGTGATGCTGGCCTGGCTGATGCGCCACCCGGCACGCATCCAGCCCGTGATCGGCAGCAGCGATCCGGCACGCATCCGCGCCTGCGGCGACGCGATGAAGCTGGTCATGAGCCGCGAGGACTGGTATGCGCTGTACCAGGCTGCGCGCGGGGCTGAGCTTCCTTAGCCGGTTCAGGCCTTGAGCTTCTCCAGCCGCAGCTGCAGCTCGGCCGCGCGCGCATTGCCCGGCGCGATGCCCTGGGCGCTGACGATGGCCTGGCGAGCTTCCTGGGCCAGTGCGGCGTCCGCGCCTTGCTTCTCGATGAAGGTGATGGCCACGTAGGCGAGGTTGAGCTGGGCGCGCGGATTTTGCGGCATGAGATCGCGTGCGCGGCGCATGCTCTCGAGCGCCTCGGGCAGCTTGCCCTGCGAGATCAACTGCACGCCTTCGTTCATCGCCTCCGAGGCCTGCTTGCGCGAGGCGCTGAGCAGCTCGCGGCCGGCCTCGCCCATGCCACCGGCGTCGAAGACCTTTTGCGCGCGGTCGGCCACGGTTTGGTCGTCGTGGTTGTTGCGGCTCACGAACTGGAGCATCTCGATGGCCGCCTCGCGCTGGCCGGTCTCCATCAGGGTCTCGGCGATGTCGAGCGCGGTGCCGGCGGAGACGGGCTCCAGCTTGCCCTGGCTCAGCTGCTGCAGCTCGCTGGTGGCCGCCTTGACGGCGGCGAGGTTGCCCGCCTTCACGTGCACACGCAGCTCCATGGCCTTGCCAAGCAGCCGAGGCTCGGCACCCTCGAACTGTTCCGCCAGACCGGCCAGCGTCTGCAAGGCATCGGCAGTGGCACCGGTCTCCACTTGCACGCGCGCCAGACCCAGGAACGGCGCCGTGGTCTTGAGCGCGCTGTGCTCGTTGAGTTTGATGGAGCGCTGGAAGGACTGGCCGGCCAGCTCGGTGTCGCCAGTCTTCAGGGCCGCGGCACCGAGGGCGGACTGGCGCGAGGCCGAGTTGGGCGAGAGCTTGCTCGCGCGCTGCAGCACGTCGAGCTGGGCCTGAGCTTGCTCCTGCATCTCGTGCACCTTGGCCAGGCAGTCATAGGCTTCCAGGTACTGCGGATGGTTCTGAATGATGGACTCGAGCTGGTTGCGCGCGGCGTTGAGATCACCCTCCTCCATGCACAGCTTGGCCAGGCCGAGCTTGGCCCAGGGCAGGTTGGCACGGCCCAGCACGTCTTCGTAGACGGCGCGGGCCTTGGCCGCGTCGCCGGACTGCTGGTAGATCTGGGCCTGCAGGCGCAGCAGCTCGGCCACGTTCTTGCCTTCGGCGATGCGGGCGCTGCACAGGCTCAGGGCTTTGGCATTGTCCTTGGCCCCAATGGCGGCAATCACGTCGGCGAGCGCTGCCTTGCGATCGAGCAGGCGCGAGAGCCGAGTCTGCAGCGTGCCTTCTGTGATGGGCTTGAGCAGATAGTCGTCGGGCGCATGCTCGGCGGCCACGGAGATCATGTCGGAGTGCTTCTCGGCCGTGATCATGATCCAGACCGCGGCCGGCGTAATCCAGCCCTTGTGGCGCGACTCCTCCAGCAGCATCTGACCGTTGCGGCCGTCACCGAGGTTGTAGTCGCACAGCACCACGTCGTAGCTGGTCTTGGACAGCAGCTTCACCGCGTCCTCGCCGCTGGCGGCCGTGTCCACGCGCTGCGCGCCGCAGCGGCGCAGCAGCCCGCGGATCACGCCGCGCATGGTTTCGAAATCCTCGACCAGAAGGAACTGGCGGCTGCCGAAGGCGTCGACGGAGTTGCTCATGGGAGAAGAATAGTGAAGCGGCCGCCGCCCGAGGGCAGATTCTCCAGGCGTGTCGTGCCGACACTGCCCTCGCGGCGGTGCAGGAGCGCCACCTGGCGCGCAAAGTACAGACCCAGGCCCGTCGAGCCAGTCTGCGAGTTGATGCCCTTTGTGGCAAAAGCCTGCTCGAGCATGAAGCTCGGAAAGCCCAGGCCATCATCGTCGATGGCAAAGCTCAGCGCGCCCGCCCCGCCCTGCACACGCAGCACGATGCGACTGTGCGTATAGCGCACCGCGTTGAACATGGCCTGGGTCACGACACTGAGCAGCAGCTCGCGGTCGAAGTAGCCACCGAGCAGGTTTTCGTCGACCTCCACCTCCAGCGCCAGACCCTTGATGCGCGCCAGCGGCGCCACACGGCTGGCGGCCTCCTGGGCAAATTCATCGAGATCGACCTCCTCGGGATCGAAGGGATAGAGACCACGCTCGAGCTTGTACATGGCCATCAGCTGCACGAGGTGACCGTTCACGCGCTGCGCTTCGTAGAGCGTCTGCTGCAGGAGCTGGCCGGCCTCCGGCGAGGCGGCGGTGGATTGCTGCGCCAGCAGGTCTTCCAGGTAGGCCGTGATCACGCCCACCGAGTTCTTCATGTCGTGCGTCGCCACTCCGACGACGGTGGAGAAATCCATGCAGCCTCCGCTCCCAAAACGCGCATATTGCGCGCAGTCTATTGCGGGAGCGCGAACTGCGCGAGCTTGGGCGTGGTTGGGAAACCGCGACGCACCCCGCTCAGGCCACAGCGCCGAACCTGGAGGCCTTGTTCCGCTTGTGTTCGTACATCAGCGCATCGGCTGCGGCGGTCAGTTCGTCGAGCGCGACGCGCTCGCCCGCCGCATGGTGGACCACACCGGTGCTGGCCGACAGCATGTAGGGCCTGCGCCCCTCGGCGTTGAAGCGCTCGATCGCGTGCTGCAAGCGCTGGTCCACACGGTCGTGGGCATGCGTATCCAGTACGAGCACGCAGAATTCATCGCCACCGAGGCGGGCCACGATGTCGGAGCCGCGGAAGGTGTGACGCAGCACGGAAGCGGCCTCGACGAGAAGCGCGTCGCCGGCCTCGTGGCCGAATTCGTCGTTGACGCGCTTGAGCCCGTCTAGGTCGACGAACATCAACGAGCTGCCAATGCCCAGGCGCGTTGCCTGGCGCAGCGCCTGCTCGGCGAGCAGCTGGAAGCCGCGACGGTTGTTCAGGCCGGTCAGCTCGTCGGTCAGCGAGAGACGATGGATTTCGTCGTAGGCCTGCTGCAACTCGCTCGTGCGCTCGTCCACACGCCGTTCCAGGCTCTGGTAGACCTGCACGTTCTCCATCGCGATGGAGGTGCAGTCGGCCAGGGCCTGTAGCAGTTGCACCTCCTCGGCTGTCGGCACTCGCTCGCAGGCCCAGTAGTTGCCGATGGCGCCGATGGGATCGCGCGTTCGGATGGGCACCATCACCAGGCTCTTGACGAAGGTGGGGCGATAGGCCTCATGCGGGATGCGCGCATCGGCGTAGATGTCGGGGATGACGGCGGCCTGGCGGTTCAGCATGGCCCAGCCGCTGATGCAGGCCTCCAGGGGAAAGCGCATGCCCTTCCACAGCGGCTCGATGGCGTCCTCGTCGGCGTAGAAGCAGCGGCTCTCGTCACGCAGCACGAAGGTGGCGCCGTCGCAGCCAGTGAGGCGTCGCGCCGCGTGGCGCACGATCTCCTGCACGGTGGGAAGGTCCCGGGCTAGCGAAAGTTCTTGAACGACTTGCAGCAGCAAGGCCATGCCGCCGGGCGGGGCGGCCGAGCGCACCGCGTTCGTTGGGCGCACGGGTGTGTCGACGTCCATTCCAACCCCTCGTACCTCAGGTCGGACCGCCCCCCAATCTGGCGCTGATCTGCTGGGCGCCAGCGGCGATCCCTGCGCCAATCCAGCGCGCGGGACGCATTGCTCTTCTCGTGAATCGATGTTACAGGCGGCCGGGCACGGCGGGTTCTCGGGAATCTTTCGGCATTCTTTCAACGCCTAGTCCGTCTGGGGCGCCGCGGCGCGGACGATGCGTCCCTTGCCGGCACGCTTGGCCTCGTACATCGCGTCGTCGGCCTGCTTCATCAGCAGTTGCGCCGAATGGCCGTGCACGCAGCTCAGCGCCACCCCGAGGCTGGCGCCGATGCTGACCTGGTGGTCCCGGCCAATGTCGATCGGCCGCTGCACGGCGGCCAGGCAGCGCTGCAGCACCTGCAAAGCCTCGCGCTCGCCGGCCACGCCCACCAGCACGAGCGAGAATTCGTCGCCACCCAGGCGGGCCACGATGTCGTTAGCGCGCACCTGTTCGGTCAGCCGCGTGGCGACCTGTTTGAGCACCTCGTCGCCGGCTTGGTGGCCGAATTCATCGTTGATGGGCTTGAAGCCGTCCAGGTCGATGCCGCACAGTGCCACCGACTGGCCGCTACGCGCCGCGTCGCCGAGGGCCTGCTTGAGCCGCTCCTCGAACAGGCGCCGGTTCGCCACGCCGGTCAGCGGATCGTGCAGTGCCAGGTACTGGGCCTTTTGCTCGCTCTGCTTGATCGCATCGATGTCGACCATCATCCACAGGCTCTCGGTGTCGCTCACCATGGCCGCGCTCAGGTCCACCCAGATCAGTTGTCCGTCGCGTCGGCGCATCTGCAGCTGGGTGCGGAAGCGGCCCCCTTCGCGCAGCAGAGCATAGCCGTCACGGTCCACGAACTCGAAGCTCGCATCGTCGGCATAGATCGCGCGCACAGACTGGCCTGTCAGAGCTCCCGACTCAAAGCCGAACATCCGGTCCAGGGCCTGGTTCTCCCAGAGAAAGACGCGGTCGCGCATTCGCGCCATGCCGATCAACTCGGTCTCCAGCATGACGCTCTGTTCCTTGGCAAAGCGCGAAATCTCCCGCCGCGCCAGCCGCTCGCGCCGGGCCTGGCGGAAGATCAGGGCCGAGGACCCGATGATGGCAAAGATGATGAAGCCCGACAGCAGGGACAGGTGCCAGACCTCTTGATGCCAGCGTTCGAGATAGGGCCGCGTCGACGTGCCCGTAATCACGAACAAGCCGTAGTCGGGCAGCCGGTTGTAGGCGAAGAAACGCTCCTCAGAATCCAGCGGCGTGACGGTGCGATACCAGCCCTCCAGCGGCGAACGCGCCAGACTCTTATGGAACTCTTCCGACACCTTGTTCGAACCCATGCCCGTCGGCGGATCGCTGCGGCCAACGACGTATCGCGCCACCAGGCGCAAGGTCTCGCTGCGCAGCGTCACCGTACCGCCCTCGCCCACTGGCACAGCGCCGAACATGCGCGAGAAAAAGTCGGAGCGCACCGGCGCGTAGACGACGCCACGGAACTTGCCGTCGCTGGAGACCAGACGCAGCGCCAGGCCGATGAACCAGCTGCCATCGCCGCGCCCCTGCAGCGGCTCAGACACCACCACGCCCTCGTGCTCGCGGGCGGCTGCGAAATAAGGCCGGTCGCCGATGGAGAAGGGGCGTTCACCGGGATCCAGGCCGAGGATCACCTGTCCCGATTCGTCGGTGATGCGCAGCGAGGTGATGTGGCTCAACAGGCTGTGCTGCTCGTCCAGCGTCTCCTCGAGCACATGGCGGCGCAGGGCCTCGGTCTTGGCGCGCAGGTAGCGTGCGGCGATGGTGGCCAGCGCGTGGTCCACCAGCTGCAACTGCGAACGAACCTCGATGGCCGTGGTCTCGGCCATATTGCGCGTCGCCTCGCGTGCCAGCGCCTCGTCGTCCACGCGATTGGCATCGAGCGCCAGATAGGTCGCAATCACCAAGGCCCCTGCAACCAGCAAATTGCCCACCGCCAGAGCCATAGCTAGGCGTCTCAACGGCAGCGTCGGAAGCTTAAGGGGGTCCAATTCCAGGGTCTCCAGGCCGGAATCCGGTCGGGGCTGCCTATCCTAAACGCACGAATCACCCCACCGAGGCTGGGCTCGCGCGATTGAATCTCAAAGCCTTGCGTGGCCCCAACTCGTATGCAGGCCAGAGCAGCCAGGACAGGTCGGCCCCATTGGCTGGCTTGGAGCGATGCCAGCGGCGCCTGCACCCGACCCCAGGACGGCCGCTCAGGCCGCTCAGGCCGCTCAGGCCGCTCAGGCCGCTCAGGCCGCTCAGGCTGCTCAGGCTGCTCAGGCTGCTCAGGCTGCTCAGGCTGCTCAGGCTGCTCAGGCCGCTCAGGCTGCTCAGGCTGCTCAGGCCGCCTCTTTGCCGTGACGACCTGGTTGCGTCAGCCTTGCTTGATAAGCCTGAGGGCGGATGCAAGTCCTGGACGCACCCCTCTCGCACCCTGACCGTCCGCGATCGTCGCTTCACTTCGAATACGACTTGTCGAACCAAAATAGCGGAAAAATTTTCTGCGGGCCCATCAATGCAAATGCCCCGCCGAGCGGGGCATTGACAGTGCCAGAGACTGCTCGGCTTACTTCTTCTTCGCGTCCTTCGCGCTGTCCTTGCCGGCTGCGGTCGGATAGGCCGCCATCACGCGCGTCGGATCGACCGTATCGAGGTAGGCCGTCATCTGCTTCTCGGTGCACGGCAGCACCTTGCCGGGCTGGGCCTCGCCCTTGTACTCGCCCTTGGCGTAGACGAACTGGTACTCGTTGGCCGCGACGACCTTGAGGTTCTTGGCGCTGTCGTGCTTGGCAGCGCACTCGCTCTTCAAAGCGTCAGCTTCCGAGGTCTCGCCGGCTTGAGCGAAGGAGCAGGCGGTCAGTGCGAGCGCAGCGGCAATCAGGTGTCGATTCATGGTCCGGGTCAACCTTGTGGTGATGAAGAAATTGTGAGCGCAGCGTATCAAAGCCGTCCGTCGCGTCAAACACCATAACTGCGGGGTTCAGCGTCATGTGTGCGCCAAACGCGCATGGGGCAAACCCTGCCTGGGAGGTCCCTCAGTCTTGGCCGTCCGGGTTGGCGGGGCCAAGCGAGAAATCGCAAAGGCCGTCGGGATCCAGCAGTTCGATGCGCGAGTAGGCCGCGCGGATCAGACCCCGTCCCTGCAGTGCGTCGAGACCCTTAGAGACGCTATGGCGATGCATGCCGAGCGCCTGCGCCAGGCGTGTCTGCGAGGCCCTGAGGCAGCGCGGCGATTCATGCCGGTTCTCCAATTGCCCGAGCGCGTGCAGCAGTCCGGCCAAGCGTTGCTCGGAATTGCCAACCGCCGACTGGCCGACCCATTGCATCAGCAACTGCATCCGGACGGCGATCTCGGCTATCAGCAGCGGGTAGATGCTGGCGTGCTCCGCTAGGACGCGACGCATCGCAACGGCCGGCACGCTGATCAAGGTGGAACCCGCCGCGGCGGAGATGTCCTGGTTCAGCGGCTGCTCGGCAAAAAGCGCGACCCATACGCACCAATGGCTCGAACCGAAGGCCCCCACCATGGACTCCTGGCCGTCGGTGCGACGATAAAAAATCTCGATCCGTCCCTCATTCACCAGCCAGACATGCTTCACCGCACGGCCTGCGGCACACAGCAGAGTGTTTCGCTTGTAGTGCCGCACCATGGCCGCCGCGCACAGTGCATCCAGGCCCTCGGCCGGCAGCGCGCCGAGCAGGGTGTTGGCGATCAGGGTCCGCACGGGCAGCGGCGAATCCGGCTCCACGATGGTCATTACTGCACGCTGAAATCGTGCGTTCGAGAGTCCTTGAAGACCGTTGGGACTAGCATTGCCGCATGGCGTCCAAATCAACGAACGCGGTGTTGCAGGAACTCTTCCCGAGTTTCGAGCACCGCCGCATTGATGCCGCCGGCACCCAGATCGCCGCCACCGTCGGCGGCGCGGGACCGCCCCTGCTGCTGCACGGCCATCCCCAGACGCGCGCCATCTGGCATCGCGTCGCACCGGCGCTGGCAAACCATCACACGCTCGTGATCACGGACCTGCGCGGCTACGGCGACTCCGCCAAGCCGCGCGGCGCGTCGGACCATGCCAACTACGCCAAGCGCGCGATGGCACTGGACCAGCTCGCGGTGATGCACAGCCTCGGCTTCGAACGCTTCGACGTGCTCGCACATGACCGCGGCGCCCGCGTCGCGCATCGGCTGGCCTTCGATCATCCGCAGGCCGTGCGCCGCCTGATCCTGCTTGACATCGCGCCCACGCTGGCGATGTACGAGCAGACCACGCAGGCCTTTGCGCGCGCCTACTGGCACTGGTTCTTCCTGATCTAGCCAGCGCCCCTGCCCGAGCGCCTGATCGAGACCAGCCCCGCCGACTACGTTCGCGAGGTGATGGGCCGGCGCAGCGCCGGCCTTGCACCCTTCGACCCGCGCGCCCTGGCCGAATACGAGCGCTGTCTGGCCCTGCCCGGCACGGCCCACGATCTTTGCGAGGACTACCGCGCCGCAGCGAGCATTGATCTCGACCATGATCGTGCAGATCGCGACGCCGACCACCGACTCGCCATGCCCGTGCTGGCCCTTTGGGGCGCCGAGGGCGTGGTGGGCCGCTGCTTCGATCCGCTGCGCGAGTGGCAGCGAGTGGCGCAGGATGTGTGCGGCGAGAGCCTGCCATGCGGCCACTACATCGCCGAGGAAGCCCCCGAGCAGCTGGCCGCACGCGCGCTGGCCTTCCTCGGCGATCCGCGCTAGCCTTGCCTCCCCATGCACGCAACGGAGGATCGACGATGCACAAGAACACGATCTGCCTCTGGTACGACGGCACTGCGCTCGATGCGGCCCACTTCTATGCCGAGACCTTCCCTGACAGCGTGGTCGGAGCCGTCTATCGAGCGCCCGGCGACTACCCGGCGGGCGAGCGGGGCAACGTACTGACAGTCGAATTCACCGTGCTGGGCATCCCCTGCCTGGGCCTGAACGGCGGCCCGGCCTTCAAGCACAGCGAAGCCTTCTCCTTCCAGGTCGCTACCGACGACCAAGCCGAAACGGACCGCCTGTGGAACGCCATCATCGGCAACGGCGGTCAGGCCAGCGCCTGCGGCTGGTGCAAGGACAAGTGGGGCCTGTCGTGGCAAATCACGCCGCGCGCGCTGATCGCCGCCATCAGCGACCCGGACCCTGCGGCCGCGAAGCGTGCCTTCGAGGCGATGATGCAGATGGGCAAGATCGACATCGCCGCCATCGAGGCGGCACGAAGCGGTTGAGAACTGATCCGCAAATATTGTTCACGGCCAGAGGTACGCCGCAGATGGGCAATCCCAGCGCCGAGCCTTTCTGATTGGGCGCCTGCGATCGGCCTGAGCTTCACGCTTGCTGTCAACAACGCGTGCCATGGCGCCATGCTCGTCGACGACCCGCAGATTCTCGGTGCTTCGCTAGCCCGCATCGGCACGCAGATGCTTGTTGCGTCGTAAGGTTGGGCGCACTGCGCTTGATGACGATGGCTTGCAGCGCTTCGTCAAGCCGCTTGCCGTCATTGACGCTGACTGCGTTCACGATGAGCGACGACGGGACGCCACGACCGTGCGCCAACAGCTGCCCTTTTGCTTCAGTTCTTTTTTTTCCCTGATCCTTCGAGTCCGCCCCAACGGCTTCTTGTGCGAGCGTGGCCCTCATCATGGGCTCTGTCCACGCTCTGCCATTGCCACGCGAAGCCTGCGATATCACCGTCCTCAGACAGCCCCGCCTTCCACGCCCGCTCGAACAAGCCGGACCGCCCCCGCTCCAGGGGGCGCTGGTGAATGGCGCGGGTGGGATGGTGCTGACGCTGCCGGACCTCTCCTTGGGCGGGGCCTTGCACTGGCAAGCCCTGTGCAGCAAGAATTCGGGCTTGCGCAGGCAGGTCTTACCTGGCTGTGGCGCACGCTCCGGCATCCTCGGTTCAGGCCGCTCCTAGAACTACTCTGCCACGACCCACGATTCGGCTCTCTTGCGTGCGAAGCTCGGCGTCCGACGCCCGCGCATTCTGCGACGCGGAGGGTCCGATTCGCATTCATAGATTACGCCTGAGGGCCGGGCTGCCTTCATCGACAAGGAGCGACACATGTGCAGATCTCCGCTTGCCTTCGCCCTGCTCGCCTTGCTTTGCTCGAGCGCCGCAGCAGGCCCGAAGGAGGATGCTGTTCAGGTGCTGCAGCAGTGGACCCGGGCGTTTACTGACTCGGACGTCGACGGCATCGTCAAGCTGTATGCACCCGACGCCGTATTCCTGGGCACTGGGAGCACCACGGTCGTCGTCCAGCCGCAAGAGATTCGCCAGTACTTCGAGCAGGCACTGTTGAGCAACCGTCCGCGGGGCGCCGTGCTGAACAGTTACTCCGCGATCGTGCTGTCTGATTCCATCGTTGCCGTCTCGGGCTTGGACACCGTGACGGGGGTGCGGGATGGGAAGCCGTTCAGCGCCAATGGCCGCGTCAGCGTCGTACTCGCAAAGCGCGGCACCGATTGGCAGATCGTGCAGTTCCATCGATCGGCGATGCCGAACTGACTGGCGTGAGAAACCGCATCCCTTGGCTGAGGGACGAAGCGGTGGCGGATCGCAGCCGCGCAGGACACAATTGTCGCCCGCAGCACGTGGTTCGGCGCAACGCCGAGTCGGCGCAGCCGAACACGATCGGGAGGATGCGATGACGGTGGAACTCAGTACTTCGGAGCCCTCGCCCGAGGCTTTGCTCCAGTCTTACATCGACAGGCTTGATGCCAAGAATCGGAAGCTCGCGTTATCGGTCCGGGCCGCCGTGCGCAAACGATTCCCGACCGCCAACGAACTGGCCTACGACTACAAGAGCTTCTGCGTCATCGGCTATTCGCCCACGGACCATGGGATCGATTCCATCGTCGCGATCGCCGCGCGTACCACCGGTGTCTTTCTCTACTTCAGCCAGGGCCCCCAACTACCCGATCCGAACAAGCTCTTGCGGGGCTCGGGAAAGCAGGTCCGCTTCGTCCAGCTGGAGTCGGCCAGCCGCCTGTCCCACCCGGATGTGGAAGCGCTGATCGCCGCCACGGTCGATCAGGCAAGGATTCCCTTGCCGCCCACGGGAAAGGGCAGTCTCATCATCATGTCGAATGGCGCGAAAAGGAAATCGCGCTCGAAGTCGGCCGTTTAAAGACAAGTCGCCATCCGGCCCCGAGCCTGGGCGCGTGCCGGCGGATCCCGCGACTCGCGCATACTCACGTTCATGTGCGCCGCTCGCAATGCCAGCCCGATGGATGATGAAACCCTGTCGCCGGCTGCGCCGTCCCCGGCGCCCGCCGCCGCCCCCGGCAGCAAGGCGATGCGCCGTATCGAGCGCCGCCAGGATCGTGCCGAATGGATGATTCTGCTGGCCGTGCTTCTCCTGGTCAGCCTGGCGGCGATCGTGCCGGCCTACCAGGAGCGCGATGCGCTCATCCAGCGCGAACGCGAGCGGCTTGACGCCGCGACGCAGGTCATGGAGCAGGACCTCGTGCGCATGCTCGAAGGCGCCGACCGCGCGATCCACAGCGTGCGCTCGCAGCTCGCCAGCTGGCGGCAGCGGTCCGACGGCACGGCGCTGGCCGCCCAGCAGCTCAAGGCCTTTGCCGACGCGATGCCCGGCGTGCGCAGCATGCTGCTGCTCGACGCCACGGGCGTGAGCATCGCGGTCGGCGCGAACGAGCGGATCCAGCTGCCGGCCCATATCGATGCTTCCGACACGCTGGCGTTCCAAGACGCCCGCAGAGAGGCAGATCCAAATCTGCTGATCGTAAGTGCGCCCTACCGCACCAAGGGCGGTGCCTGGACGATCAGCCTGGCACGCGCGGTGCGGGGACCCAATGGAGGCTTCGACGGCCTGGTGGTTGCGGTCATCGATCCCGAGGAACTCAAGCTGCTGCTGGCCTCCACACGCGTGGTGGACGACCAGTTCGCCGCGGTGGTCCACGGCCGAGGCGGGCTGATCGTCATCGAGCCCTCTGACCGCGGCATCGAGGGCGAGAGCATGGCCCAGCCCGGCACTTTCTTCAGCCGCCACATGGCGAGCGGCCAGCCGGTCAGCGTGCTGCAGGGCGAGAGCCCGGCCTCACATTGGGAGGAGCGGATCATGGCGCTGCGCACCGTGCAGCCGCTTGCCCTGCAGATGAACCAGCCGCTCGTAGTGCTCGATGGCCGCAACACCAATGCCGTGCTTGCGCCCTGGACGCGCCTGATGCGCAGCCGTGTGGTGGAGCTGCTGCTGGGGTGGGCGTGCGGCACGGTCGCGTTGGCGCTGTGGCAGCGTAGCCGCCGCCAGGCGCGCCGCGAACTGCTCGAACAGGTGCGGCAGATGGACCAGGTCTTCGACTCCCCACTGAGTCACCTGGCCATCCTGGATTTGGACGGCCGCTGTGTGCGCCTGAGCGCTGCCTGGCATCGCACGATGGGGTGGTCGACCGACGCGCTAACAGGTCAGTCGATGCGCCCCTACGTGCACCCCGACGACCACCCCGCGTTGGATGCGGCGCGCCTGGCGCTCGCATCCAGCGGCTCCGTCTCCGACTTCCACTTCCGCATGCGCGATACAGCCGGTGCCTACCGCGAACTCATGGCGCAGGGCGTTGTCCTCAACGATCTGATCTACATGGACATGCGCGACGTCACCGACGAGCGGCGCGGCCGGCGCGAACTGAAGGCGCTCAACGCTCAGCTGCAAGACATCAACGCCGAGCTCGAGGGCAAGAACCGTCAGCTGCAGGCGCAGGAGCGTGCCTTGCTGGAGCTTTCGCTGCGAGACGCACTGACGGGCGTGGCGAATCGGCGCCGCTTCGACGAAGCCCTGCACGCCGAGTGGCGGCACGGCGTGCGCGAGCGCCAACCGCTGTCCTTGATCATGCTGGACATCGATCACTTCAAGGACTTCAACGACTGCTACGGCCATCTGGCCGGAGACAGCTGCCTCAGGGCGGTGGCTTCGACGCTGCAGGACGGCGTGCACCGGCCGCGCGATCTGCTGGCCCGCTTCGGCGGCGAGGAATTCGCCGTTCTGCTGCCCAATACCGATGCCACTGGCGCGCACGTGCTGGCAGAAGAACTGCGCCAGCGCGTCGAGGTGCTGCACATCGCACACGATCGCTCGGCCGTCGCGACGGTGGTCACGTTGTCGCTAGGGATTAAGACGCTTGTGCCCGACGAATCCAGCTCGATCACGGAGCTGCTGAGTGGCGCCGACGCGGCGCTTTACCTGGCGAAGCAACGCGGACGCAACCGGGTCAGTGTGGCCGAGTGTTGAGTGCGCTGGCCAGCTTCAGTTCAGCAGGATGCCGGCGCCGCCATTGCGGCGCAGTCGTGTGCTGACGGCGCGCGCTTGCTCCAGCGTTGCCTCGAGCGGCCCAGGACGCCCCAGTGAATAGCCTTGCGCGAACTGAATGCCGATGCGCAGCAGCGCCGTCAGTTCTTCCGAGGTCTCCACGCCTTCGGCCACCAGCTTTCCTTTTGTAGTCTCCGCGAAGCGGGCTAGCGCAGCGGCCAGCGCTTGTCGGCTGAGATCGCCATCGATGCCTCTCGTGATGCTGTTGTCGAGCTTGATGATGTCGGGCGCAAGGTTGAGGATGTGCTTGAAGCAGGCGAATCCCGCGCCGGCGTCATCCACCGCGACTCGCAGGCCCCCCATTCGCAGCGGATTGACCACCCGCGCGATCTCACTGTACTGCTCGACCTCCTCATGTTCTGTGACCTCGAGGACCACGCGCTCGAGCGGATAGTCGGTCAGCACCTCGGTCAGCCGGCCATCGATGATGGTGTTGGGTGAGGCATTCACGGCCACATAAAGACTCTTGGGCACTTCATCGAGGCCGTTCAAGGCCAGGACGATGGCCTGCAATTCAAGCTCGACGCTGCGCCCGACCAGCCCCGCCTCGCGGAACCATTGATCCGGCGAGCGCGATGGCTCGCAATCGAATCGGGTCAATGCCTCGAGGCCTATGGCCCGGCCCTTGGCCAGATCGAAGATCGGCTGGTAGACCGAACGCATGCAGCCGGGCTGCAGCGCCTGCTCGATCCTGTGCTGCATCAAGCGCTCGGTCTCGCGATAGGCCAGCTCCTGGCCAAAATGCTCCGCCATCACGTCGGCCAGCACGCGCATCGTGACCAGGTCCTCTCGACCCAGCGTTTCATCGGGCCGCGTGCTGAAGCAGCAGAAGGTGCCAAAGACGCGCCCGTCTGCCAGGCGGATCGGCACGCTCAGGTGCGCGCCAACGGGCAGTGCGAGCGTGGCCGGGAGGCTCAGTGCCTCGGCGTTTTGGCAAGAATCGACCATCAGCTCCGGCAAGCGGCCATCCACCACACGTTGGCAGTAGCTCTCCTCGAGCGGGTCGGACCCACCGACGCGGATGGGCGGATTGGGCGAGGCGGCGTCGACATAGCGGAACAGCCTGCGGCCTTCGGTGAATTCCGAGATGAAGGCCACGTCCATGTCGAGGTGCCGGCGTATGGTTCGCAAGCTCTGCATCAGCAACTCGGGCGAAGTCGCGGCGCTCCAAGGCTTGCGATGCGCCAGCAAATGCGGCGCAGCGACACGGGTGTCGTCCATAGGTCCTCCCAGACATCTCGACCTTGCCCGATGTGCGGCCACCTAAGGGACTTGCAACAGCGCTTCAACGACCCCGGATGACGGCCGGGATCCCAGTGCCGAAACTCAGTCGCAAACCAACAGACCTGCTCGGGTTAGGTGCAAGTCTGCTCAAAATACACGCCAAAGGCAACCGCCCGGACTGATGGCACTACCCGTCTCGGTAGTTCGCATTGCGCACAAACGCTCACACCACGGCGGCGTTCACTTGAAGAACAGCAGCCGGCTCAGCAGTGTGTGGTTGGCCTCGGAAGCCATCAGCCCTACCAACACCAGCAGGGCCAGCGGCGGCAACAGGATGGCGCAGATCAGCGCCAGCCGCTCCCAGGCCATGTGCATGAAGACCGCCACGATGAAGCCTGCCTTCAGGAGCATCAGGACCACGATCAGGCTCCAGCGCGTCAGGCCCTGGAAGTGAAAGTAGTCAACCAGGTAGGACAGCGTGCTGAGCACGAACAGCAGCAGCCAGACCTTGAGGTACAGACCAATGGGGTGTTGCTGATGCTGTTGCTGGGGCTTTCCAGGCTCGCTCATGATGCACCTCACCAGAGGTAGAAGACCGCAAAGATGAAGACCCAGACCAGGTCCACGAAGTGCCAGTACAGGCCGGCGATCTCGACGATCTGGTAGTTGCCGCGGCGCTCGTAGCGCCCGCGCAGCAGCCGCGTCGCGACGATGCTGAGGTAGATCACACCCGCCGTGACGTGCAGGCCGTGGAAGCCCGTGATCATAAAGAAGCTCGAGCCGAACTGGGCCGCGCCCATGGGGTTGCCCCAAGGCCTCACACCTTCCTCGACGATGAGCTTGGTCCATTCGAAGGCCTGCATGGACACGAAAGTGACACCGAAGGCGGCGGTCGCGAACATCAGCATCGCCGCCTTGCGACGTTCCCGTTGATAGGCGAAGTTCACGGCCATGGCCATGGTCCCGCTGCTGCTGATCAGCACGAAGGTCATGATGGCGATCAGGATCAGCGGCAGCTCCGTGCCGCCGATGCGCAGCGAGAACACCTCGCTCGGATTGGGCCAGGGCACGGTGGTCGAGGCACGCACGGTCATGTAGCCGGTCAGGAAGCTGCCAAAGATGAAGGTGTCGCTGAGCAGGAAGATCCACATCATCACCTTGCCCCAGGCGACGTGGAAAGCGCGACGGTCGGAGGACCAGTCGGCGACCAGGCCGCGCAGACCGAGGGGCGGGGCTTGTGCCGTGTCGGCAGTGGGGATGGCACTCATGGCATGGCTCCTCATCAGCGGCTGCCGCAGATCCGGGCGGCGAGCTCGGGGTCGATGACACTGAGGACGATGAACAACGCGACCCAGACCAGCAGCAAGAAATGCCAGTAGCGAGCGCACAGCGTGACGCGCCAGGCTGCCAGGTCACTCGAGCGCTGAACCCAGGCCCAGGCCACCAGCCCGCCAGCTACATGCAGCGCATGCAGGGCCGTCAACACATAGAAGAAGCTGCCGGCCGGATTGCCAATGAAAGACACCCTGGCGCCCAGCAAGGCCTGCCAGGCCCAGGCCTGGTTGGCGACGAAGGCCAGTGCGCAGGCGCCACCCGCCAGCATCGCTGCGCGGCTCGTCAGGCCTCGATGAGCGCGCCACGCGGCCTGCTGGAGCAGCACGCTGCCGGCCACCAGCCACGCAGTGCTGAGCCACAGCTGCCAGGGCAAGGCGATGGCAGTCGCATCATTGGCGCTGAGCCGCATGACGTAGGCGACAGCGAACAGCGAAAACAGCGCGGTCGCCACACCCATGAAGACCCACAGCGCGACGCTGGCCGCCGCACCCGGCTGCTGGCGCGGATGCAGCGGCGTGGTTGCCAGCAGCGCGCTCGCGCTCATGTCGCCGCTCCCCTGGCTGCCGTGCTCGACACATGGGATTCGCCTTCCGGCTCGATGCCCCCGGCCCCCGGCGGCGCGTTCTGGGGAATGAAATCCTCCGGCGCACCGGGCACGCTGTAGGCATAGGCCCAGCGGTGCACCACAGGCATGTGCGGCCCCCAGTTGCCGTGCACCGGCGGCGTCTGCGGCGTGAACCATTCCAGCGAAGCGGCGCGCCAGGGGTTGGCTTCGGCCTTGCGGCCGCGGAAGACGCTCCACACCAGATTGAAGACAAAGATCAGCTGCGCGGCACCCACGACCAGCGCGACAACCGTGATGAAGGTGTTCAGTTGATGCGCCGACTGCGGAATGAACTTGTAGCCGTCGAAGTTGTAGTAGCGCCGCGGCATGCCCAGCACGCCGAGGTAGTGCATGGGGAAGTAGATGAGATAGGTGCCCAGAAAGGTAACCCAGAAATGCAGCTGGCCCAGCCGGTCGTCGAGCATGTGACCGCTGATCTTGGGGAACCAGTGGTAGATCGCGCCGAACACCACCAGCAACGGCGCCACGCCCATGACCATGTGGAAGTGAGCCACGACGAAGTAAGTGCCCGACAAGGGGATGTCGACGCTCACGTTACCCAGGAAGAGCCCCGTCAGCCCGCCAGCCAGAAAGGTCAGGATGAAGGCCAGGGTGAACAGCATGGGCACCGAGAGGTGTATGTCGCCGCGCCACAGCGTCAGCACCCAGTTGTAGACCTTGATGGCGGTGGGCACGGCAATGATCAGCGTGCTCGTCGCGAAGAAAAACCCGAACCATGGGTTCATGCCACTCACGAACATGTGGTGGGCCCAGACCACGAAGCTCAGGGCGCCGATGATCACAATGGCCCACACCATCATGCGGTAGCCGAAGATGGCCTTGCGCGCGTGCACGCTGATCAGGTCCGACACGATGCCGAAGGCCGGCAACGCAACGATATAGACCTCGGGGTGGCCGAAGAACCAGAACAGGTGCTGGAACAGCAGCGGACTGCCGCCCTTGTAGCCGGTCTGCTGGCCCATTGACACCAGTGCCGGCATGAAGAAGCTGGTGCCCAGCGTCTTGTCCAGCAGCATCATGATCCCGCTGACGAAGAGCGCCGGGAAGGCCAGCAGCGCCAGCACCGTCGCCGTGAAGATGCCCCACACCGACAGCGGCATGCGCAGCAGCGTCATGCCTTCGCAGCGCGCCTGC
This sequence comes from Roseateles sp., assembly GCA_019234295.1. Taxonomy (GTDB): domain Bacteria; phylum Pseudomonadota; class Gammaproteobacteria; order Burkholderiales; family Burkholderiaceae_C; genus JAFALK01. Next base: position 23,276 of record JAFALK010000069.1, on the reverse strand, counting down.
AGCACCGTCGTGACGTAGTTGAGGCCCCCCATCGTCGTCGCGACGATGAAGATCAGCAAAGACACCAGCATCAAGATGATGCCCCAATCGTGGCCCGGCGTTCCCGGCAAGATGGCCTGCGGCGGGTAGAGCGTCCATCCCGCGCCGGTCGGGCCGCCAGGCGCGAAGAAGCTCGCCATCAGGACAATGACCGACAGCAGGTAGACCCAGAAGCTGAGCATGTTCATATAAGGGAACACCATGTCCCGCGCGCCGACCATCAGCGGGATCAGGTAGTTGCCGAATCCGCCGAGAAAGAGCGCTGTCAGCAGATAGATCACCATGATCATCCCGTGCATGGTGACGAACTGGTAATAGCGCTCGGGCGTGATGAAGGCGAATTGGCCAGGGAAGCCGATCTGCAGCCGCATCAGGTTGGACAGCAGCACGCCCACCAGGCCCACGACGATGGCCGTGCTCGCGTACTGGACTGCAATCACCTTGTGGTCCTGGCTCCAGACGTACTTGGTGATGAACGAGGTCGGCTCGTGCAGCTCCTCGTCATGATCATCGGGTGCGGGGTTGGCCATGGCGTTCCTCGGGCTATCCGGGGTCAATGGGACTGCGCCTGGATGTAGGCGACCAGCGCATCGAGCTCATCGTCCTTGACGTCGAGCTTTGGCATCAGCGGCTGGAAGCCCTTGACCACGCGCGCCATCGGCTCGCGGATCTCCTTCTTCAACTCTGTCGCGTTCATCTGCGCCGTCGAGCCATCCGTGAAGGTTTCTGTCTTGCCGAAGAGGCCCTTCCAGGTCGGGCCCACGCCGGCGCTGCCGTCGACCGAATGGCAGCCCACGCACCCCTTGCTCTGCGCCAGCGCCTTGCCGATGGCCACCATATCGCCGCCGGCCACCTGCACCGCGGCGGCCGGCACCTGCGTTGCCGCGAAGGTGGGCTGCGCGGCCAGCCAAGCCTTGAACGCCGCCTCGTCCTCCACCACCACGGTGCCGCGCATGTTCGGGTGGCCGATGCCGCAGAGCTGAGCGCACATCGCCTCATAGCGCCCTGCCACTGTGGGCGTGAACCAGAAGCTGCTGACCTGGCCGGGCACGATGTTCATGCGCGCACGCATCGGCGGCACAAAGAAGTCGTGCAAAACGTCATTGGAGCGCGCCAGCACCCTGACCGGCCGGTTCAGCGGCAAATGGACCTCGTTGCCGGTGATCACGATGTTGGCGCGCGAAGCAGCGTCGTCGGGATCCAGACCGAGTGGATTGCTGTTGCTGACGAAACGAGCATCGCTGGCGCCCAGCTTCTCGGCGTTGCCGACAAAGCGGAAGCGCCATTGCCATTGCTGGCCCACGACCTCGAGCACCAGCGCGTCGGACGGCGGATTCACATAGCTGGCATAGACGGCCAGCCCCGGCGCCAAAAGCGCGACGATACCCACCGAGGTAACACCGATCAGCCAGCGCTCGAGCCGCCGGTTCTCGGGCTGGTAGGCCGCGCGGTGCCCCTCGCGATGACGGAAGCGCACGAGGCAGTAAACGACGAACAGGTTGATGACGACGAAGAAGATGCCGGTGATGACGAGCGTGATCGTCAGCGTGTCGTCCATCTGCCGCCAGTTCGAGGCCAGTGTCGCAGTCCACCAAGGGCTGAGAAAATGGAACAGCACGGAGCCGCAAATGATTGCGAGCAAAGCGATGACCATCCACATGGGCTGCCACTCCTTGTGAGGGGTGATCCGATGCGGCGAGCTTGCCGCTCAGGACTCGGTCGGCGTACGGCTCAGCTTGCGGTAGATAAGTGCGGCACAGATCCCGAATGCGAACTGGGCCAGCAAAGTGTTCAAGCCTCGCATATCGGCGAACCACGGGAACAGGGACGTCAACAGATAGAAGTTCACCCAGTAGACGATGCCGCCGAAGACGGCACCAATGGCCAGCGTCATGCCGGCGCGGGCTTCATAGTGAAGGCTTGCAACCGCAGCACCGATGACGAGGCCCGAGAAGATGCCCAGCGAGTAGTGGATCAGCAACGCCGCGGCCACGACGCTGACGTCGAAGCCCGACGACTGCAAGGCATCCGGGCCCAGCACCAGCGCCGCGACCTTGTGCGATGCGGCCCAGGGGTTGCCACCCCCGAAAATCAGCGGCCAGCACAAATCGAGCACCATCAGCACCGCGCCGGCGGCAAGCCCAGCCACGGCAGCAGCCGACAAATCGGGCGTCTGCCAGGTCAAGTGACGGGAATGCAACTGGAGCTCCATGCAAACCTCCCTCTTGCGAATCGTCCGGCCGCCGCAAGCGCTCAATCCTTTGAGCGAGACCACGCTTGCTTGCTTGTTTTATACACCCCCGTCACCAGAGGTGCAACGGACGGAGATCGCCCGCCTTCGGTACGGATTCACTGAATGCCGAGCGGCCAGTCCCGTGACCCCGTCGCCGGCCGATGCGATCGGAACGGTACGGCAACGGCCTTGGACCGTCCAAGGCCGGCGGCCCAACTTGCATAGACGGTACGCGCCGTGCGGCGGACTTCAGGCAGCAGGCTCGGCAATTGCGCGAGGATCTGCTCGCCCGTCTGCACGGACGGCCCGGCCGTGCGGGGCAACTCGTGCGCAGACCGCGCGCACCACTCGCGCACGACGGCCTCGGTGATCTCGAAGTGGCACTGGAAGGCGACGTGGGGGCCGAGCGAGAAGCCCTTGTTCATGCAGTGTTCGCTGAATAGCAGTCGCTGAGCGCGCGCCGGCATCGAAAAGGTCTCGTAGTGCCAGTTGAAAGCCACGACCTCTTTGCGGCGAAGCAGCCTCTGGCCCGCCACCGTGGCGTTCATCCGCGCCCAGCCGATGCTGGGGCAGGCATTGCGGCACACGGTGGCGCCCAGCGCCTTGGCAAGCAGCTGCGCGCCGAAGCCATGGCCGAGCACAGGCACGTGGGTGTCCAGCGCATGCCGCACAAGCTTCATCTCTTCGCCGACCCAGCGCAGCGGATCGTTCACGCTGTGATTGGAGCCCAGGAGCACGATACCGCTGAACTCGCTGGCGCGGCGCGGAAAGTCCGCATCGTTCTCGGGAAAGAAGACGCGTGTCGCCACGCCGATCTCATGCAGATAGTCCATCAGGAAGCCGGGTCGCTGCGTGGGGTCGTGCTGAAGGAATGCGACGGGTTTCATGCGTGAGGCGCGCGCACGGCGCACGTTCTGTGAAAGTGCATCCAGCCTACGGCCGGCGGCCTCAAATGGGTCTCAAGAGTGACGCCGCAGAACTCAAGACCGTATCAAGATCAGGCCGTCGTTCCCGGGCTCGGTGTTCAGCGCCAGAAGCGTTTCGCCTTCCCGGCCATCACCAAAGCACTCGCAGCGTCCGCCTGGGCCATACGCTGCTGCGACACGAGCCAGCCGATGGCGAACCATTTGCCCGCGGCCTCCGACTCCGGCCTTGCCTCGTAGGCGGCCAGGGCGACGCTGCGGTCATTGAGCCGTCCGAGCGCGTCCTGGGCCGGCGTGAGCGCATCGAAATAGCCCGACCTTGCACGCTTGCGAAACAGCGGCGCGACGAACTCGGCCAGGTAGCGCAGACGCTTCAAGCTCTTGCGCAGCTCGTGCTGTTGTACTGGAGACAAAGCGAGGAAGTCCTGCGCCCTCTTCCTGACGACCCGATGCAGTCGATCAAGTCGCGGCGCGATGGCCTCACGAACACTGCCTTCGAATGCGCAACCCTCACCCTCTGCAGCCCCGGTCGTAAATCTGCGGATGGCGATCAAGACCGATTGGAACTCCGCCCCCCGCGCCACAGCGGTGACCTCTTCGTCCGACGGCAGCTCGATCGCAGGCAGCGCCGGCGCACCGGCCGGACCGAGTTCATCGCGGCTGAGCGCCGCAAGCATGGCGATATCGCGGCTCTCTCCGAGCCGCTGGAAGACCTCCGACAGAACGGCACCCCAACCCGTGTCGATGCCGGCATTGAGTTCGGCCAGTTCATCGATGGCGATCCGGAGCCGCCGCAGGCCGACCCGCATTTGATGAACATGCTCGGCACCATGTGCACCACCGGCGACCACGCTTGCATTGCCGAGCACCTGATCCAGGCAGCAGGCAATGATCTTGCGCGCGAACAGATCGGCCGGCGTCTTTGCGTCGACTTCGGGAATGCTGGCCTGGACTGCCTTGACGGATCGCGGCTCCAAGGCCAGGCGCACGCCGCGTGCCGTGGAAACCGGATCGACGTCCAGCCACAGGCCGTGACGCGACTGCCAGCGCATCGCCTCGACGAACAGAGGCGCCGACGGGCCGTCGACAAGCTCGAGCTCGAGGCTACAGACCGAGACCCTGGCGACGCCGCTGTCCAGGACGCCGACCTGCTGAGTCAAGGCAATCGTCGTGCCTCCCTTCAGACGGCGCCTGCGGCTGCGCTGCTCGAGCTTCAGCCGGAACTGCTCTTGCAGCCCGTTCTCGCAAGCCTGCTCGAGGGCTTGAGCCACGGCCACATCGAGCCCGGCGTAAACAGTGGCGCCACGATGCCTGCCGATATCGGGCGCATGAGGCTTGACCGAGGCTCCCAAGAAGACCAGGTGTTCGACCCACTGGCCGCCCAGATTCAAGGCCATCGTCTGAGTCCAGCCCCTGGACTCCTGCCGCAATCGAAGCGAGATGCCCAGACTGGCCAGGGCGCCTTCGGCGGTGTCGAAGCCATGGTCGACCCGCGTGAGGGCAGGAACACCGCGAAACGCAGCCAGCAGCCTCTGCCCTTGGGACGTCGGCGCCTGGAGTGTCAGCAATACCTGTTGCATCGTCGGCGTGGTCATCAAGTGCCAGCAAGCGCGAGCGCTGGCCTACGCGAGATTCTGCCTAGAGCGCGCGACATCCTTCAAGTTGCTCGACGGCGGCATGCAGGAGGTCCTCGACCATGCCAAGCACGCGCTCCCGTTCTAACGCGATTTGCGTCTCGTCCCCATCCTCGTCGTTCGAGGCAGAGGCAGGCCGCGGCACGCCCAGCAGCAGGTGAAGCGGCAAGGCCAGCCGCAGCCCGGCCATCGGTCCGCGAGGCCCATCCGGCAAGCCGCCGCGAGGCACGCAGGGGTGCTCGCTCAGGTCGATCATCGTCCCGACCATGCGCAGCACGCCCCCCCGAGCGTCGCGCTCGATGATGCGGCCGCGCGAATGGACGAGGCGATAGCCCGATCCATTGCTTCGCAGGCGGAACGTCGCCTCGTAGACCGGCGCACCGCCGTGCATGTGCCGGTGCATGCCCGCAAGCATGCCCTCGATGTCATGGGGATGGACGCGGCAGCGCCAGAAATGCATCCGGTCCGCTTCCTCGGGCGCAGGGAAGCCGAGTCGCTGCTTCCACTGAGGCGAATACTGCACGGTCTCGAGTTCAGGGCGAAGGTCCCAGACCCCGAGCTCGCCCGCTTCGATGGCCTGTCGCCAGCGTGGGCCCACCGGTTGCTGCATTGTCATGCGGGGATTGTCATCCAGAACCCCCAAGCGCCGAACTTAGGCGTCAGGGACTTCCATCCAGGCCCTCAACCGGGCGTCGATGGCGCCCGCGACCGCCGTGATGCGCCAGGTCGTGGCGCAATGGGGATCGGGGGCGTAGCGGGTGCCGAGGTTGCTGGTCATGGCGATCAGGTAATGGCGCCGGCTCGGCGCCATGCCGTGCACGATGCCGGCGTCGGAGCAGTAGTTCTCGGTGTTGCCGGTCTTGTGGGCGAAGTGCACGTCGCAACGCTCGCGCCAAGGGCGCAGGTCGCCGGGATAGACCAGCTCGTCGGTCAGCCTTGCGGAGCCATCGGCCAGAAGCCAGCGCTCGGGCAGGCGCGCCGGGATGCCGGGCATCCAACCGTCGACGTGAACGAGCAGGCTGCCCGACAGCGACTCGTGCAATCCCTGCTCGCCCAAGCAATGCAGCACGTAGGCGCGGCTGTTCGCACCGAGCAGCGGCGGCGTACCGGCGGGCAGCCAGGGAGCCGGCGGCGCATCGACATCAAGCAGCCAGAGCAGGCGCAGCGCATCCCAGGCCGTCATCTGCAACTGACCCACACCGGCGCCGTCTGCGTTGCGCCAGCCGCCATCGGGGCGGGTGTTGCGCAGGCGCAGGGTGCGCAGGCCATACACGTCGAACAGGGCCTCGATCTCATTGCGGGTCTCGGCCTCGCCCTCGCGTCGGATCGCACCCGTGGAGTGCAGCAGGGCCACCAGGGCCGAGGTTGCATCGTTGCAGCTGATGACGGTCATGTCGAAGGCCCAGTCGCGCACCGGGCGGCAGCGCTCCTGCCAGGTCCAGGCCTGTTCCCAGCTCGCCCGCCCCTCATCCACCTGGCGGGCCACGCCAACGAGCACCATCAGCTTGATCAGTGAACCGGGGTAGGGAGCGACCACGCGCGGTTGCCCGGGTTCACCCGCCAGCGTCTTCCAGGGCAAGGCGTTCCATTCGGCGCCGGGCAGCCAGACTTCGGACACACGATCGGCATCGATGCGGTCGGCCACATAGTGGATGTTGTGCACGGAACCAGCGTCGCGGCCCATGCCGGCCACCAGGCCCGCAGGGTGCTCGCGCGAGAACAGCACATTGGCGAAGATGGGCGCGCCGCCCTGCGGGAAGGCAGCCACGGCCAGGTCCAGGCTCGGGAAGACACCGACCGCTGCGCCGTCGAGCATGCCGTCGGCGGTGTCCTCGAAGCGCTGGCCGCGGATTGTCTCCAGCAGCAACGCGGCCAGTGATTCGGAAGTCATGTCTTGCGAGGAGGCCGCGTTCACGTTCAGTCCCTGGTGTGGTGGCGAAGTTGCCAGCCTAAGGGCTTGGGCGCGGCGCAAGCCAATGAAACCCCGTCGCCACTCCATAACCTGCGATCAGCTGCGCGGGCGCCGCGGCAAGGCAGGGCTCATCGAGCCGCACTCGCACGCGCCAGCAACTGCTCGAACAGCTGCACCACCCGGGGGTTGTCCAGGTCCAGCAGGTGGTCGCCGACCGGCAGCTCGACATAGCTCCAGCCTGGCACATCCGTGGGGCGGGCCACGCCGAACAGCCAGCAACGATCGCGCTCGGCCATTTCATCGCGAGCCATGTTGAGTGCCTCGGCCGGCGCGTCGAAATGGACGTGCAGCATGTTGGTCTGCGGTACGGCCGGATTCACGCGCACGCCGGGCAGCGCAGACAGACCCAGGGCCAGGTCTTGCGCGCGCCGGAAGCAATCGTCGAGCAGGGCCAGTCGTTGCTCGAAGCGCATCATGGCAGAGGCCACGAAAGGTGTCTGCTGGTAAAGATTGCCGCCCATGCGGCGCTGCCAAATCCTCGCATGAGCAATGAACCCGGCATCGCCGGCCAGCAGCGCGCCGGCCATGCCGCCGAGGTCCTTGTACGTCGAGACATAGACGGAGGAAAAACCCGCCGCGATCTCCGCAAAGCTGCGCTGGTAGAAAGCGCGGCATTGCCAGAGGCGGGCGCCGTCCATGTGCAGCGGCAGGTTGGTGCGGGCGGCTTGGGCCTTCAGCGCCTCGAGTTCCTCCCAGCTCGGCAACAAGCCGCCTGACTCGCGCATGGGTAGTTCCACGAGCGCACAAGCCAGGGCCTGGCGCTGAGCCACGAGGTCGCTGGCCACCATCGGCCTCAAGCGCGAACCGACAGGCACCGCATGCAAGCCCCACAGACTGACGGCGGCTTCCTGCTCGTGCAGAAGCAGATGCGAGTTCGGCGACAGGCCGAAACTCAGCAGGGCCGCCCGCTCGGTGTATAGCCGCACGGCGATGAGCTGGGCCATCACACCGCTGGGCATGAAGACCGCTGCCTCCTTGCCCAGCAGCGCTGCGATTTGCTGCTCGAATGCAGACAACACGCCGCCTTCACCGTACACATCGGCCTCGGCGTGCTGCGCCTTGCACCAGGCGGCGAGCGCCTTGAATTCTTCCGCCGGGCTCAAGGTCTTGAAACCCGGCACGGTCAGCGTGCATTGCCGGCGGAGCTGCTGTCGCTGCTGGTTGCTGTAGGGCATCTCAGATTTGCTCCTAGTCTGCGCGGCATTGTGGGCCCTATTGAGGAGCGAATGGACAAGCCGCAGCTAGGCGGGCACGACGAGACCATGCGCAGGATGCTCGTGCCCAAGTTGGCACCCCCCAATCAATGTCTGATGTGGCGCGCATGGATAAGTCCTTGCCCGCAATGCCTCGATGCCCATACAGACCACGAAGGTCCTTGCCAAGTCGGCGCCGACACGGCGCGCGCGCGCCACGGCCTCGGCCCTTGTCTCCGCACGCAGGCCAGCGCAGCCGGTGAGTGCCGACGAGTCGGACAGCTGGGAAACGTTCTGAGCGGGTCTGCCAATCAGAAGGTCTTCTTGATCGACAGGACGGCAGACGTCTTGCCGAGGAACTTGTCCCTCGGCACGTAGGTGTAGACGCTCTTGTCTGCGTTCGTGCCCACGACGGCCAGGCCCCAGGTGAAGCCCGCGTAGTCCTTGTTCAGCGTCAGCGAGTAGTCGGTGTAGGACGCCGGGCTGTTGTGGTGGACGAACTGGTGGCCGACGTGCGGCGTCAGCGTGAAGCCCTCGCCCACGTCCAGCGCCGCCGACAGGTCCAGGTAGCCTGAGCCCTTGGAGTCGGCGAAGCCGAAGAGATTGGTCAGGCTGTGCGAGTACTTGGCCGTGAACACGTCAATCGAGAGGGCGCCGTAGACCTCGAAGGTATTGGCATTGGGCAACTTGTTGTTGACGAACTCGTACTGCAGCACGCCGACGTCCAGCGTCACACCCTTGCTGATCCCGGTCTTGTAGCCGCCGTAGATATCCCACTCGGCCGAGGCGTCGCCGCCAGCGTCCTTGATCCACTGGATCGTGGACAGCCACGTGCCGACGTAGAAGCCGCCTGCGTCGGCGTAGTCGGCGCCCCCTTGCAGGGCGGGCTTCAGGCGGGTCTGGGAAATGCCGCGGTAGCGATAGTCGCTGGCAACGCCGCCGTTGAAAGACAAGGAATTGACCGGGGGCGCTGGCTCATCCGCCAAGGCAGGCAGGGCCAGGGCCAGGGCCAACAGGCCGGAGGCCAGGACAGCTGAACTCGGCTTCATGGGGTCTCCTTCTTTTTGGCATCGTCAGGATTATCTGTGGGTGTGCTAAAGGAAGCGATGCAGCTTTGTGCGGGTCGCATCGAGTTCATCTGGGTCGACCTCACAGACGCGAGGTCATGACTCCAGATACCTCGGCGCAGGAGGTCTATATTCGATCCCCCATGCGTCTTCGGAAACTGCTTCTCGGTCTTGTGCTGTCATTGACGGCCTTTGTATTGGCTCTGGTGCTGCACACCCTGTCGGGGGCTGTCGTTGAGTTGCGCCAGGGCACCGAAGGTCTGCAATCAATGGAAACGCTCCGGCTGCTTCTGTCGGCCGCAGAAATGGCCTCCCGCGAGCGGGGACCGGCCAATGGCGTCATGGGCGACGACCTGCCCCACGATTCCGACAAGCTGGCGCGACTGAGCGAAGCGCGGCGGACGACCGACGCTGCGTTTTCGGCCGCGGACAAGGCCGTCCAGTCGGCGCCCGACGATCCCGCGAAGCTGCGCGCCATCCTGAGCCAGGCGCAAAGCCAGTTGCTGCAGGGGCGGCAATCGATCGACGCGGTAGCAGCCGAACCAAGGCGAGGCCGATCGCCCGAACAGATTCGCCACGCGATTGCGCAGATGTTCGAAGTGATCGACGATCTGACGCCGGCAACGCTGAGGCTGACGCAGGTCGTTCAGGCGACCTATCCCAAAGAGGCGAACTTGCTTTTGGCCGCGCGCGTGGCGGCGGATCTGCGCGAGTACGCCGGCCGCCTCGGATCGCATTTCACGATCGCCCTGACCAAGCGCGAGCGCATCGAACCCGAGGAGTATGCAGCGGTTGAACAGCTGTTCGGACGCATCGATCAGCTGCACACAACCTTGCTGGCGCACGTCCAGAACGTCGAAGGCAATGAACGGATCAATCAAGCCACGGCGGTCATGCAAAGCCGCTATTTCGGGTCTGCCATCCCCTATATCCGAGCGCAATTGGCCGCGGGCCTCCGCGATGCGGCCTACTCGGTGGACGCCGCCGGTTTCGCGAAACGCTATGTACCGGACATGGACTCGATCGTGGAGCTGCGCGACGTGCTCATCGACGAGGCCGTGGGCCACTCGAGGCTGGAGCAGACCGCTGCTCGGCGTGCCGCCTATGTCGTCATCTTCCTGGCCACCGGCACGGTGCTGCTGCTGGCAGGCATCTTGTTGCTGCTGCAGTATCGGCTCAGCCGTCCATTGCAAGGGGCGATCGAGCTGATTCTCGGCGTCGCCCATGGGCTGCTGGACCGCCCCATTCCCAAGCCACGCTATCGCGACGAGGTCGGCGACATGCTCGAGGCCATCGCGGTGCTGCGCAACAACAGCCTGGCGCGCCTCGAGCTGGAGAAGGAGCGCCAAGATCTGCTGGCACGACTCAAGGAACAGGCCTCCACGGACTTTCTCACCGACCTGCCCAACCGCCGCGGATTCTTCGAGCTGGTCGAATCCACCTATGCGATGCAACATCGCCAAGGACTGCCGATCTCCGTAGCGCTTTTCGATGTGGACCACTTCAAGCGCGTCAACGACAACCATGGGCATGGTGCCGGAGACGTCGTGCTGCGAGAGATTGCCCAGACCTGCAAGACGCATCTGCGCAGCGGCGACATCGTGGCCCGCTTCGGCGGTGAGGAGTTCCTGCTTCTGATGCCCCACTGCCAGCTGAGTGCCGCCGTCAGGAAGGCCGAAGAGCTGCGCGCGCTCATCGAACAAACGGTCATCGAATTGCCCGACGGTCAAACGCTCAAGGTCACGGCGAGTTTTGGCGTGGATATGTGTTTGCCACAAGACGACACTCTTCACGATGTCATCAAACGGTGCGATGAAAAGCTCTATCTGGCAAAAGGGGGCGGTCGCAACCAAGTTGTGTAGCTGCAGGGGGCTTCGTCGCCGAAGCATTTGGTTTTCCGACATCACTGCACAGGGCCGGAACCCGATTGCCGCGTGAAAGAGTTGGCGCGATCTCCAGGATTCAGGACCTTGATAGCCTGCTGATAGCTAGCAACGCTAGTATGAGTTACCTGTCCGGAATGAGATTGGCATATGCAGCCGAATGACAAGAGTGCGAATTCAGCGAGCGCGAGGCATCGGGTTTCTCGCTCAGTCGACGTAGCCGCTGGCTTCACCCTGATCGAATTGATGGTGGTGACAGTTGTCATCGCAATCCTGGCCGCCATCGCAGTGCCGTCGTACAAGGACTATGTTCTGCGCGGGCGGATTTCCGATGGCCAGAGTTCGCTTGCCGCTTTTGCGACGACGCTGCAGCAGTATTACCAAGACAACCGCACCTTCGTCAATGCCTGCGGCACGACCGGGCTCGGCGCCTTGCCGGCCAGCAGTTCCTACTTCAGCTACTCGTGCAGCAATCTCGGCGCCACCACGTTCACGGCGACGGCAACGGGGCGAGGCAGCACGCTGGGCTTCGCCTTCACCGTCGATCAGGACGGTAATCGTCAAACCACGGCCGTGCCGACCGGATGGACGACCAGCACGACCTGCTGGGTGCGCAATTCCTCGGGGAGCTGCAATTGATGGCCCCACTCCGTCTGCCGAATCCGATGGGCCGCGGTCAAGGTCGCGAAGTCGGCTTCACGATGGTGGAACTGTCGATCACCATCGCGGTCGCGGCCCTGCTCGCTGCGTTGGCGGCGCCCGCGATCTTGGCTATGACGCAGAACGCGCGCACGCGTTCGATGGTGCAGAAGCTGATGAGCGACTTCGTCTGGGTGCGGAACACTTCCGCGCTGACAGCTAACGCGACCAGCGGCACCGTGGCCACCCTGACGATCAATGCCGACTGCAGCTGGTCCAGTTCGGTCAATGGTGTGGCCAATCCAGCACACTCGATGACGACGGCCACCCTGAGTCAAAACGCGCCAGGTTTGACCTGCTCGGCAACGACGGCTTTTCCCGTGACCTTGAACTTCACGCCGCAAGGTTTTTTGACGCCCCAGTCGCCGACGCCTACCGTGACCTATTTGTCAAATAAAGGACAGGCGTGGCCACTTCAAGTCATGACCTCCGGATCGGTCCTCCTGACCCAAGGCGCATCATGAAGAGCCGACGCACAGGAAACGAGGGATTCTCGATGATCGAGGTACTGGTCTCGATCCTGGTCTTTTCCTTGGCGATGCTGGGTTTGGCCGGCATGTACATGAAGATGATCGTCGCCCAAACTCAAAACCAGAATGTCGCCCAGACCTCGCCCTGGGGGAATACATTCTGGGGCGTCTTACAGGCGAACGCCGGCACGGCGACATTTCTCAGCAGCCTGCCCGGCAGCTACACCTCCGCCAACATCAGTTCCGCTCCGGCCGTCTTGCAGGCCTGGCTCAAGCAGGTATTGTTGCCAACGACGAACTCGGCCGGAACCGCGAATGCCAATGGCAGTCCGAACGCCTTGCCCAATGGCACCGTCGTCATCGCCACAGGTCCGGACGCCGCCAGTGGTGCCGCCTGTTCTGCGACAGCGGGCTGCACGGTCACCGTCACCTTTCAATGGAGCCAGAATGGCGCAGTTTCAGGCACGCCGGGGATCACCCGGAGCCAGACATTCAACTACCAGGTCGGTCTCTGAACTCGGCTTCACCCTGGTTGAATTGATGGTCGCTTTGGCGATCGGCCTGATACTGGTCGGCGCCATCCTGACCTTGCAGTTGAAGCTGACCCAGCAGAACGTCCGCAGCACCGATGTCAGTGTTCGGGACAGCGAGATTCGCACGGCGATGGACAGCATCACCCGCGATCTGACCAGTGGCGGCTTCTTGTTCGGTGGCAACAACCAGAACTGTTCGGCGATCCTCAACTACGACTCAGGCGCGCCGGGCGCACCAACCGCCGGCTACTTTGCGACCTATCCGGTCTCTGCTCTTGCCGGTGGGGCGGGCGTTGCACTGCCCTTCGTGGCCGGAGGCGGCATCACGCTCAATTATCCGGCGGCAGGTTCTGCCAACCGGTCGGACGTGCTGATCATCCAGTCGACCAAGGACGGTACGCAGTTCAACTCCACTGCCAATCCCGTGTCGCCGACCATGATCAACGCGGCCTATACGCCGGTGACGACCGGCACCCTGCCCTTTTCAACCAATCCCGCACCGACCGTCACGGTGGGTGACTCCGCGCTGCTGCAGATCTCCGTGGGGTCCACGCCGACTCAGCAGTTGCTTTGCATGCGCGTGCCCATCGGTTCGACAGGTGTCGCTGTCGGCGGAAGCATTCCCGTGAGCAGCTTTGGCACCCTGATGCCCAGCAACTTCTACGCGGGCTTTTCCGGCCAGTTCGCCAACCTCGGCCTGGCGGGCCTGACGGGACAATCGATCTCTAACGTCCAGCTGCAAAACGGCAAATTGATCGATCTTGGGGCGCCTGCCAACACCAATCAGTTCATTTACGCGTATTTCATCGACGGCACCACCTACCCGTTCCCGACGTTGGTCCGCGCAACAATAAATGCCCTGAACGACGTCGAGGTCGCGGGTAGTCGACAAGCCATTGCCGCCGGCGCGGTTTCCATGCAGGTGCTGTTTGGCATCGGCACACCTTCGACCGGGGTGACGTCCTATTTGACCTGGGCCAATGTGCTGGCCAACCAGCAAACTCAGAATGTTCTAACGGTCAAGATCTTGCTTGTGACGCGCTCGGTCTATGCGGATCGGACGAACGTCACCGTCCAAGGCGTCATTCCCTTGCAGAGCCAGTTCAGCCAGCCGGCTTACACCAACTACACGCCCACTGCGGCCGAGGCTACGCAACGCTTTGTGGCACAAGAAGTCGAACTTACTGCTCGGAGCGCCGTATGGGCCAAATAGTGCGTACCAGCCAGAGGCGGAGCCAGCGCGGGCAGCGGGGGCAGACGCTGATCCTGACAATCTCGATCCTGCTCGTCTTGTTTCTCGGTTTTCTCTATCTGATGCGCCGAGTCATGATCGACACCTCCGTTGCCGGTAACACCGTGGCTCGCCAGCGCGACGTCCAGGTCGCCGATATCGCGTTGCGCAATCTGGAGCAGACGATCTTCAACGCCTATGGCGACCAGCCCCTGGAACGGAGTGCGATCGGTCAGGCCTGGTGGCGCGCTGTTGCGCCCGGCACCGCGCTGCCTGCCACGTTCTGGTCGACATGTCAGGCGGCCAACACGTGTGCAGTCATCCCCGTCACCGTGAACGGGCAAGCGATGCCTTACACGGCGCTCGCTAGCGTGCAAGCCACCGGGCGACAGCCGGATCCCTACACCTGCCAGATGCAGAACTTCGCTGCGTATTACTACGACGTCAACATCCATATCTCTGAGGCATCCGGAGCCACGGCAGCCAATACTGAAACGGTGTACAAGCTATGCGTATTCGATCCGAACTTGAATCACTGATCCGGCTCGGCTGCAAGCGGGCAGGCCTTTTTGCATTCGCGATTTCGCCCGCGTTCGCCTGGGCGGCGGCGCCCTCGAACGCCTCACAGGTGCTCATGGTCGTCACGAATTCGCAGTCGATGGACGGCTCTACCAGCGGCGCCATCATGGCCGGTAGCGGCAATCTCAGCTCCGCCCTGCAGACGCTGTACAACTCGAGCTCGCCGCAGAACTACACCATCCCGTCCGGCTTCACGCCACCCGTCAATGCGGGCTCCGCGGGCAGTGCGCCCTACACCGCCACATGCGGCAGCAATCTCTGCGACAACGGGCCCAGTCGCCTGAACATGGCCAAGGCCGCGATCCAGAACGCGCTGAACCAGTACGGCAACAACCTGAACTTCGGGCTGTACACGTACAACACGAGTTCGGTGAATACCTATACCACCTGGGTCTATTACATGAGCCCCGCCGGCGGGTTCACCTTCACGAATACCGCATCCACAACGGGCGGCACCGTGGCCAACCCTTGCTACAACTACACCACGGCGACGAGCACGGTGAAGTCCGATTGCACGGCAATCGCGGCGCACTATTCGGCGAATATTGCGAACTTCCAGTACATGACCATCGCTATTGCCAGCGATGACCCGACGGTCAACGACGTCTTTTACGGCAGCGGTGGCTATCACTCCGTGATGCTCGACTTCGGCTCGATCAACCCCGCGACGCCATTCCCACCGAACAGGTCCTTGAGCAACTACGAGTCCGGCTCCATCACTGTTAGCTATGGCTCCGCCCTTCCTTCGGGTTCGATCTCGGCGACCGGGCCGACCAACGCTGGATATGTGCCTTACTCGACTGAAGTCATGTACGTGCAGCGGGGCTTCGGTTACTACGCGGGGAACTTCAGCTCCAACACCGGCGCCACTGTCGTCCCCATGAACAGTGCCGTCACGTCGTTCGCGTCAGCCTTGGCACCGGAGACGAACAGTTCTTCGACCTCGGAGATCAAGTCTTCAGCCGTCCAGTCTCCGACCGCCGGCGTGCTGACCGGCGCACAGAGCTATCTGAAAGGGCTCACCACGCAATCTTGCCAGTCCCAGTATGTGATCCTGCTGACCGATGGATTGCCCACAATGGATCTGAGCGGCAACAACTGGCCTCCCCTGGGAAGTGTCTCGGGTAACAACTATGGGGTCACGGCGAGCTTCAACGCGGACGGCTCTCTGGGGACCACCAACGACCAAGCGCTCCAGGATGCGATCAACGCGATCAAGAACCTCAACACGGCGGGCATCAAGACGTATGTGATCGGCCTGGGTGCCGGTGTCAACAGTTCTGCAAATCCCATGGCGGCGCAGACTCTGCAAGCGATGGCGATCGCGGGCGGAACAGTCAACTTTTATCCCGCAACCGATGCGACCAGCCTGAACAGCGCATTTCTGAGCATCGTCAACCTGATCTACAAGCAGTCCTCGATTGCGGCCCCAATCGCGCCGATCACGGTCAAGAGCGGCTCGGCGTACGAGTACAGCCTCACCACGGATCCCTCACCCGCGGCCGGCAATGCGCGCGCCTATGCGGTCAGTTCGGCCGGACTGCCGGCGGCTCAATACAGCTGGGACGCAGCCGCGCTGATGACGACGGCCAACCGGACCAGCGCTTTGTATTCGACGCTGTCCACTGGGGCCGTCGCCCTTCTGTCCTCGATCGATGCTGCCGCCTTCCAGCTGACGCCGACCACCTGCGTTCCGAACGTCGCTACGATTGTCAGCTACACGATCAACCCTTCCTACACGAGCGGCAGCTGCAGCTTCCTCGGCAACCGGCTCTCAGGATGGTTCCTGGGTACGTTCAGCACGCAAAGCGTCGGCCGCTACGTGGGTCCGCCAGCGTCTTCTTCGTTGTCCAACGCGAGCGGCTATCAGGCCTTCGCCACCGCAACGAACTCGCGGCCGCCGATGCTCCTCTTCACGAACAATGACGGCTTCCTCTATGCCTTCAATGCCAAGACCGGTGCGCTGATGTGGGGCTGGATGCCCAGAAGCCTGTTGCCGAACTTGCAGAACTATTCGACGTTCCAGTCCTCCTCGTACATGGACGGGAACTTCGAGGTCGTCGACGCGCAGAACGGCGGCACCTGGGCAAGCTACGTAGTCGGTAGTTTCAAGTCCGGTGCGGAGCATTTCAGCCTTCAGCTCAACGCGTCCGGTTTCCCGGTCTCCGTGGGTTACGACGTCGTCGTGGCTGGCGGCACCTCTTCCGGCGACCTTTCGGGTGCGACGGGGGCCGTTCCTTTGCACCAGACGCCTCAGTCGCTTTATCTGAACGGCAACACCTATTCGGTCTTCGTCGTCAACTCCGGCGCCACCAGTACGCTATACGAGATCAATGTCGGCTCGGGTACGGTCACCTCCGGCGCCCTGCCGTTCGCGCTCAGCAGCGCCATCTACGTCGATTCTCAGTTCAATCGCGCATGGGTTGGGAGCACGGCTGGTGCCGTCTGGCAAGGAACCTTGACCGGTAATGCGGTCACGGACGCCCTAAGCTTCAGCAATCAGTTCACCGTCATCAATCCGGCGACGAATTCCGGTACCCAGACACCGCTGCTGTACGTCACCTACACGGAGTACCAGGGCCTGCCCTATGTCGTCGTGACTGCGGGCTCCGGAATCACGGTCTATTCGCTCTCCCAGTCCGGTTGGACGCCGGTGTGGTCATCGCTGCCAACGGCGGGCTACGCCTACAGCCTGAGCCAGTCGAAATATGCCGCCAGCAGCACCGTCACCACCATGACCACCTCCGGGGTCGTTTCGGATGCCCCACGCGTCGACGGCGGCGTGATCACGGTGCCAATCTACGTTGCCCCCACGAACTCCTGTGGCTCCGGCAGTGGCTACTACGATTTCTTCAATCTTCTCAACGGGACGTTCCCGAGCAATTCGAAATACATCTACAACGGAGTCACGCTCAGCAGCGACATCATGGTCGGACCGGGCCCCGCATACACCCCCAGCGTCACGGTGACGAGTCAAGGTATCACGCTCAACCCGGGCACTGCCGGCAACCTGGCTCCGCAATCGCCCTTGGTCGCGCCCACCCGGCCCTTGTCTCCAATCGGCTGGCGTCAGAATTGATGGCGGCCCGCTTCGCTTCAAAGGAGTATCCATGCACAAGAATTCGTTGCATTTGCTGATCGCCGCGGCCGTCTTCGCTCCGGCAGCCTGGGCCAACGCGCCCGCTACATTGACGCTGGCGACGGCCAACGCATCGGCCCGAACCACGACGCCCCCGACCTTGAACTGTGGAAAGAATGCGGTTGCCGCGACCGTCAGCGAGTATTCGTACTCCGGCAGCCAGGCTCACATCGTGCTTCGCGAGCTCGGCTCCAAGCGCATCGTGCTCGATGAACGCCTGCCCGCCGACGTGGCGCGCAACCGATACGCAGCGACACATCTGGGTTCCGTCAGCTGCGTTCCGATCACCAAGTAAATCAGGCCATTGCCGACAACAGTCCCCCCGACGCTGCGGAATTGACGGCGTAGAGCTCGGACAGCAATACCGACGTCCAGATGCTCTGCTGCAATGGCGCGAACGCGCGCACATACTGCTGCTCGCTTGAGATCTGTGCGGGCGCCAGCAGGGATTGCCCGCTCTGATCGTTCGCCAGCTGGTCGACGCTTGGCGGGACAGGCCGGACCGAAGGCCAGGCAACGAGTTGATCGTTGTAAAGCGCCGACTGATAGGCGTCCTTGGAGGACTGCAGCACGCCGCCGCCGCCCCCGTAGCTGTCAGCGACGTTGTACAAGGCCTGAACGACGGCGCCGAGCAGACCCTGGGTGCCACTGGCGTCGCTGGACAGCGAACTGCTCAGGGCCCCGCCGTTGAGACTCAGGCTGTTCGTCGTGGTGGACGCCGGGCCATTCGGCATCGCACCCACCAATCCGGCCTGCACGAAGACACCGATTTGCGAAAGCGCGCCCAGCGAGCTGTTGGGCACGTTGTAGGTGTTGGTCACTGCCGCGGTCAGGCCGACCGAATACGGCCCTGCCACTTCCTGTGCGGCATCGTTGCTGGACGAATTCGCCAACCCCGACTGGACCGCGTTGTAGGCAGAGACCAGGCCCTGGGCCAGCGATTGCACGGCCGCATCGGACGCCGAGCTCGTGACCACGCTGGAGCCGGGCTGCAGCAAGTTGACCGTGAGGCCGGGCGCGATGCTCACCCCACTGTTGCCGCCGCTGGAGATTGGGGCTCCGTTGACGGACAAGCTGGCGTCCTGCGCCGTCTGCGTCTGGGTCAATCCGGATCCCGCCGGGTTGGTCGGGTCGAAGCTCAGCGAGGACAGGCCGGCATTGTCGACCTGGACTTCGAAGGCATTGCTCGCCCCCGGGTTCGAGCCGCTGAGCACGAGCGCGTAGCCACCGCTGACGGCGTTGACCTGGGCCGCAACACCGCCCCCCGCGGCATTGATGGCCGAGGCCACATCGTCGAGCGTTGCGTTGTTGAGGGACACCGTCGTGGGCGCCCGCGATCCGGGCGTGAAAGTGTTGCTACCGGCGTCGTAGCTGCCCAATGTGATGGTCAGCTTGCCGCTGCCGATCTGGGTCTGGTCAGGCGTTGCAAGGGCTGCGCTTTGCAGGGCCTGCGTTTGGGCCAGGTGATTGACGGTGACGTTGTAGCTGCCGATCGGTGCGTTGCTTTGCTCAGCGGCGGAAACGACGCCGGGATTGCTGCTGTTGGCCGCACTGGTGCCCGCCAGATAGGGCGGCAGCAACTGAGCCAGCGCGGTCTGGAAGGAATCACTGACCGATTGCAGCTGACTCAGCGACGAAAGGCTGAGCTGGGTGTCGTTGATCGCGCTGGCGTCGATCGAGTCGATCAGGCTACTGGCCGAATTCGGCGTTGTACCGAACAAGGACGCAAATGGTCCGGCGTAGGTCGGCCAGGACGAATACGGCGATGCAAAGAATGACACCGGATACACCATGACCTGCTCCCCAGGGGCATGTTGGGCTCAAGTGCTGCGAATTCCTGCCGATAAGCCGAAAGCGACCGCTTTTCGCGCTGCCGTCGATTATGCGCGGCCGCCAACAGGAAATGTAGGGCGCCGAGGGCCTGCTGCGGTGGCACGCCGACCATGACCGCAAGGAGGTCTTGCGTTTGCTGAAGCTGCTTTTGCAGGGCCGGCAGGGCCTGGCGCTCGGGTGCAAGCGGGCCTCCTGCGCGGCCAGGTCCGCCTTGCAGGCGATATCGCCCTTAAACATTGCAGCCTACGCTGACGAGAACCTAGCCCCAAGGGATGGACGGCTCGGTTCCGGACAGCGCAGGCTCAGGCCGATCAGAAGTGGAAGATAAGGTCTCCGGAGAGAATCAGCTCGCTGCTCTTGTTCGGTGCCACCCCAGCATTGGAGTTGCCGTTGAAGGCGGCAGCACCGAAGGAGTGGTAATAGGCGAGCTCCGGGCGCACCTCGATCTGGGGCGAGAACCAGTGCTGCCAACCGAAGGCGAGATTCGCAAAATGGCTCGCAACGCCAGTGCGCTGACCTTGCGGATCCCAGAACAGCTCGGGACGGATCGAGAAGTTATCCAGGGGATTGGGCGAGTAGTTCAGGTAGGCCACGGTACCCGTTGCGCCGGCCCGGCAGGTCAACACGGTCGCGTTGCGGCAGATGGCGAGATTGGGGGCGTTGTAGGGCATGAACTGCGATGCAAATGGCGAACCACCGGCGGCGTAGATGGCCTGGACATCGCTGTTGAGCGAGTTCGGGACATTGTTCTGGTAGAGGTGATAAGCCTCCCAGGACAGGTGCCAGTGCTCATCGAAAGCGTGATAAGCCGTCAGCCCGTACCACTGCAGGTTGTTGTAACCGTAGGTCCCCTTGTTGATGCCGTTGGCGCATGCGTTGATATCGGTCTTGCCATCATCGGAGTCCCAGCGCGCGCACAGCGTCCAGCTTGGCATGGAGCCGGGATCGACCTTGAAGGTCTTGCCCGGATACAAGGGGTTGTAGCCAACCTGGCCAGACACGGTTCCAGCCACGTTCGGGTAGGGGTTCGTCGTCGTCTGGCTCAGATGGTTTGGAGCCGCCTCGGTCCCCACCGAAAGGCCCAACTGCAGAATCCAGTTTTTGTCGACAGCCAGAGAGCTCTGAATGCCGGTGTTGGTGTAGTTGTCGAAGGTATACGTCATTGAGTGCGTATACATATAGTTGTTCGGCGCGAGCTGCGCCTCAATGTCGGGCACCGAGATGTAGCGACCGAACCGCAGCATCAGGCCCTGCGCGACTTGCGGGATGTAGATCTCTCCATAGAGCATCGGAAAGTCATAGCCCTTTGTCTTGTTGTCCTTGAGCAGTTGGTCGCTCGCCAGTCCGTAGGCCGTGGTGTAGCGGTAGTCCACGCCATAGATCGCGGAAATGCGCATGCCCCAATCGACGTGGTCCTTTTGAACGGTGTCGGGAAAACGATCCAGGTAGAGGACCGCCTGGTCGAGCTGAACCGTGTTGGGTGTGTACAGATAGGCGGCCGGTGCATTGCCGCCCGGCTTGACGGTGCTCGTGCTGAGGTTGCCACCGACATTGACCCAGCCGTACAGCTGCAGGTTATGGTCGCCCATCCACTTGCCGAGCTCGGTATCCGCCAGGGCCGTCATCAGAGGGCTGTCGACCGAGTTGGGGCGCGTGACGCCCAGCGACGTCGTGCCGCCATAAGGCCATTCCGTGAACGGCATGGGCGGGCTCGATTGGGCCGCCGGCGGGAAATCGTCGCGCCGTGCAGACGGCGCGTTAGGGTCGCTAGGGCTGCCGCTCTGACCCACCTCGAGCTCGTAATAGCGGGAGAGCCGATGCCAGAAGCCCTTGCCGAGGTAGTCGTCGAGGCAGGCGTAATTCTTGTAGGGGTCGCAAGCGGCTGCGTCGGCCTTCTTTTGAATAGCGGCTTCGTCGGCCAGGGCCGTATCCGCGGCACCGAAGGAGCCGATGAGAACGGCGGCCGAGGCAAGCTGACCGGCAATTCCCTTTCTGGGCAGGGGACTGATTTTCTTCATGTTCGATGAATGATGTGCAGCCGGATCAAGGTCCGGCTTCGTTAGCAGATCGGTGCGCTCTTCCGGCGCTGGAAGGCGACTGATCGATTCAAGAATTGGACGTGTCGCAAAGCTGTTCTTTGCGGGCTTCTTCCAGGCGTTTCTTGTTCAGGGCAGGGGTTGTCACCGCGCGGGGGCCGTGATCGAGCGGCAGCACGATGCGGCTTTGCCTGCTCCTGCCGTTGGCGGCCACTGCCGCATTGGCGGCAATCTTGGCCTCAGGCTCCTGCTCCACGGGCTGACCGCCATTGCATGCGGCCAGCACACCCGTGCTCCAGATCGAGGTCACGACCAGCAGCGCAACCCAGCGAGAGGATCGCGGCTCGAAGCCGCGGCCTGCCTGTCCTTGTTCAAGACTTGGATGAAATTTCATCTGAAATATTCCTTGCGAATTGACGGTTCACTCAGCCCGTCGACATGGGCGACGCGTCAGTCTCTTGAACTCGACGCGTACGACTCCTTAGTGAATCGTCATGGTGCAGTGCGTCACATCAAGACGGCGATAAATGCCGAGTCCGCGGAATCAAGAATGTGCAAACGCGTCTTGATGACCGCGTAGGTCATCGCGCTGCGGGACCGGTCAGCCAGCGGCTCCGAGTTCGAGGGTCTCGACTGGATGGCCTTCTTGCGCCCACGCCGGCAGGCCACCAGTCAGCACCCTCACCCTGCTGCGGCCGCGCTGGACGAGCAGTTGCGCAGCCTTCACGGCCGTGGCGTCGTTCGGGCAATCACAGTAGGTGACCACCTCGCTGCCATCGGGCCAGGCCGCCATTGAGGTCTGCTCCAGGTGGGCCAGGTCGATATGCAGGGCGCCAGGAACACGCAGCATCGTGCCTGCCTCGCCCGCCAGCGAACGCACGTCGACGATCACGGGCGGCATCCCCGCGGCAAGCAGCTCGGCCAGTTCGCGCGACTCGATTCGCGCGAACTGCGCCAGTTCGCGCGCGGCCCTGCGCCGCTGTACCCAACGCCAGGCCAAGTAGAGCGCCAGCAGTCCTGCGACCACCGCGACGGCAATGCTGCCGAGCTGGCTCAGGGCTTGCAGCAGCCAACGGATTTGCGCCTGGAAGAAGAACCCTGCGAGCAAATCGGCACCTGTCCAAAGCAGCGAACCAATCGCACTGAAGAGCACGAAGCGGGCGACGGGCATGCCCAGGGCTCCGGCCAGCGGAGGCGCCAAGATCGAGAGTCCCGGCACGAAGTTGGCGATGACCAGGGTCAGCGACCCGCGCCTGGCAAAGCTCAGCTCGTTCTTGCGGACGCAAGTGTCGGGCGAGATCGAGATCCGGCACAGCAGGGCGAGTACGCGGCGCCCCAGGCGCCTACCAGCGACGTACCAGACGCTCGAGGCCAGTAGCGAAGCGGCGCTCGCTAGCGCGAGCGCCTCGACGCCCTGCACTGCATGGTCCGCCGCTTCAGCGCCGGCCAGCAGCAGCATGGGCAGCGCCGGGATCGGCACACCGATCACGGACAGAAAGGTCACGGCGAAGACGGTCAGAAGATTGTGCTGCATGCGCGGCGAAGCTTAACGCCGAAGGACTGACTACACTCGGCTGGCATTTCAACTCTTCCCCGAAGTTCGCCTTCAGGGAGCGATGTCCGCAATTTGAGTCGACGGAGTACACATGGCCAAATCACTGCAACAGGCTCTGTTGAATTTCAAGTGGGTTGCCGGGCGTGGGGATTGATCGCGAGGAAGTCGAGCTTGCCAGCGATCAGGAAGATGACGGTTCTGATGGAGGACAGTCGTTTGAAGCCGCGCGCGCGTCGTTTGGCGGCCTGGAACAGGCC
>JAFALK010000071.1 GCA_019234295.1 Roseateles sp. | reverse complement strand
CGCGTGCGGGCACGGGACTTGCGCAAGAAAGACATATGGCGCTTCAGACGCCAGAACTTCGGACTCGAATTTCAACAACGGAGACACCATGACAAGCAAGCCCAAGCACCGCCGTCCCGGCCGGCTCTCGCAACTGAGCCTCGGCCTGGCCGCCGCCTTCGCACTCGTCGCTACCGCGCAGGCCCAAGAGGCCGCCACCGCCACCAAGAAGACCGACGAGACGGGCGCGGAGATCAACACGCTGGAAACCGTGACCGTCACCGCGCGCCGCCGCGAGGAAACGCTCAAGGATGTGCCCGTGGCCGTGACCGCGCTCTCGGCCGAAGCCCTGGAGAGCAAGGACATCAAGAACCTGGGCGACCTGCAGGGCCAGGTGCCCAACCTCAGCATCTATGCCGCCCGCGGCAGTAACACCACCATCACGGCCTTTATCCGCGGTGTCGGCCAGGCTGATCCGCTTTGGGGCGTGGACCCGGGCGTGGGCATCTATTTCGACGACGTCTATATCGCCCGGCCGCAAGGCGCCCTGCTCGACGTCTACGATGTGCAGCGCATCGAGGTGCTGCGCGGCCCGCAAGGCACTCTGTACGGCAAGAACACCATTGGCGGAGCGATCAAGTATGTCTCGCGTCCGCTGGACGACAAGTTCGGCGGCTCGATGACGCTGACAGTGGGCGACTACCAGCAGCTCAACGCAAAGGCCTCGCTGAACGCGGCCAGCGCCGACGGCGAACTGCGCGGCCGCGTCGCCGTGGCCAGCCTCAAGCACGACGGTTACGGCACGGACCTCGCCAATGGCAGCGGCGTGTCCAACCAGGACACCCAGGCCGGGCGCGTCTCGCTTGGCTACTACCCTCGCAACCTGCCCATCACCCTGCAGGTCAGTGCCGACGAAACCCGCGACAACTCGAACATGCGCGGATTCCAGCGCCTGGCCGTGAACGCGTTCGATCCAAACAAGACGCCGCCCTACGACAGTCGCTACGACATCAACTCTGGCATGCCCAACAAGAACAACACGACGGCCAAGGGCAACTCGCTCACCGCGACCTGGGCCATCAACTCGGCATGGGCTGCCAAGTACATCACCGCGGAGCGCCAATCCACCACCAACACCGGCATCGACTTCGACGGCCTGCCCAACAAGATCGCTGACGTCTTCGCCAACTACAACGACCGCTCGCGCACGCACGAGCTGCAGTTCTCCTACGACAGCGACGCCAGCAACGGCGTCATGGGCCTGTACTACTTCGACGGCCGGGCCGGCGGTCGCGTGCGTAACAACTTCCTCAACCTCCTGTTCGGTGACACCAACGGCAACGTCTTCACGAAGAGCACGGCCGTCTACGGCGACTGGAGCTGGAGGCTCAACAGCCGCCTGGGCCTGAGCGCCGGTCTGCGCTACACGCAGGAAGACAAGCACGCCATCGTGCTGAACCAGAGCTACAGCAACGACCAGTTCACCACGGTGACGGGCGTCAGCGCCAATTTCGACAAGACCCGCAAGGTCTCCAACACAGCGCCCAAGCTGGGTCTGGACTACAAGCTCGACGAGAACGTCAACCTCTACGCCACGGCCTCCCGCGGCTTCAAGTCCGGCGGCTACAACATCCGCGCCAACACCGCAGCCGTGCCCGACTCGAGCAAGCCCTTCAACGACGAGGTGCTCGACTCCCTGGAGTTCGGCACGAAGCTGAGCTCCGACGGCGGCCGCTTCGAGATGAACTCGGCGCTGTTCACTAACAAATACCGCAACGTGCAGCTGTCGGTCTTCAGCTCCTACACCATGGCCAACGGCCAGCAGGGCTTCTTCGGCGACTTCACCAACGCCGGCAGCGCCCGCGTGAACGGCGCTGAGACGGAGTTCGCCTTCCGGCCAGACCGGGTCTGGACCATCAGCGGCAACCTCGCCTACATGGACGCCTACTACCTAGAGTACATGGACCGCGGGGTGAACGTCGCTTCTTCGAAATTCTTCACCAACACGCCGAACTTCACCGCGGGGTTGAACATCGAGGCGCGCACGGCCGTGGCCTGGGGCGGCACGCTGCGCTCGCGCGTCAGCGCGAGCTACCGCAGCAAGGTCTACCCGACCACCGACCTGAGTCCCGACATCGCGCAGCAAGCCTACACGCTGTACAGCGCCGGCATGATCTGGGAGCTCGACCGCCATTGGAGCTTCTCGCTGCAAGGCAACAACCTCTTCGACAAGCACTACCGCACGGACGGCTACAACATCCCCTCGCTGCACATTCTGGACGCCTACTACGGCCCGCCGCGCACCTACTCGGGCAGCGTGACCTACAAGTTCTGAGGCCCCGGAGCCGGGCGGTCCTCTGGCGACCGCCCGGCCCGCATGGAGTACCCCGCGCGTGACCTGCTTTTTTCTTGATCGCTTCTATGCCAGCGACGACGGCCTGCGCCTGTACGCCCGGGACTACCCCGGGCCTACGCCGGATGCGCCGATCGTTCTGTGCCTGCCCGGACTGACCCGCAACAGCAAGGACTTCTCATCGCTGGCCGAAGCCCTGGCGCCACGCTGCCGCGTGATCTGCCCCGACCTGCGCGGCCGGGGCCGCTCGGCGCGCGACGCGGACCCTGGGCGCTATCGCCCCGACCGCTATTGCGCCGACATGCTGACGCTGCTGGATCATCTCGGCGTCGCCAAGGCCAGCATCGTCGGCACTTCACTCGGCGGACTGATGGCCATGATCCTGGCGGCCACCCGCCCCGAGCGCGTGCAGGCCATCGTGCTCAACGATGTGGGGCCCGAGCTCGATCCGAGCGGCGTGGCCCGCATCGCCGGCTACGTCGGCAAGCAGCACGAACCTTGCAGCGTGGACGAGGCCGTGGACCGCATCGCCGCCATCAATGGCCTGGCCTTCCCCGACTACGGCCGCGCCGACTGGCTGGCCATGGTCGCCAACACCTGCGTCGTCGAGAACGGTCAGGTGCTGCTCGACTACGACCCGGCCATCGCCATGGGCATGGCCAGCGGCAGCGCCACGCCCAATCTGTGGCCGCTATTCGACATGATCGGCGCCATGCCAAGCCTGGCCGTGCGCGGCGCGCTCTCCGACATCCTCGCGCCCGCCACACTGGCCGCCATGGTCAAACGCAGGCCGAGCCTGGCGGCCATCGAGGTGCCCGGGCGCGGCCACGCGCCCATGCTGGACGAACCCCTCGCCCGCCGCGCCATCCTCGAATTCCTGGAGCGTTGCCATGCGTGACACCGCCTCCCGACTTGCCTGGGCCGAGCCCGGCAACGCGCCCATAATGGCAAGCCCGATATTCAAGGAATCTGGGTTCGCCCGCATGATCCAAAAGCCGCTCGAACTGCCTGCCGATGCCGAGGGCGTGATGCGCCTGGCGGCGCAATCGATGTTTGAGCTGATGGCCGATGCTGCGCAGGGCATGATGCTCGTCGACCGCGACCATCGCATCGTCTGGATCAGCGAAGGCTACAAGCGTTTTCTGCCCGACCTGGGCTTTGCCGATGAGACCGAGTTCGTCGGCCGGCGCGTCGAGGAAGTCGTGCCCAACACAATGATGAACCAGGTCATCGAGACCGGCCGTCCCATCCTTGTCGACCTGCTGACCAACCGCGCGGGCACCTTCGTCGTCAGCCGACTGCCGCTGCGCGACGATGCCGGCCGCGTCACCGGCGCCCTGGGCATCGTGCTGCTCAACGATGCCGGCGCCATGATGCAGCCGCTGATCAGCAAGTTCGCCCAATTGCAGGCACAGCTGGAAGAGGCGCATCGCCAGCTGGCCGAGCAGCGTCGCCCCAAGTATCAGATCGCCAGCTTCATCGGCACCAGCCCGCAGGCCCTCGAAGTCAAGCGCCAAGCCCGCCGCGTTGCCGCCGCACATTCAACGGTGCTGCTGCTCGGCGAGACCGGCACAGGTAAGGAGTTGCTGGCCCATGCCATCCACGCGGCCTCGCCGCGTGCTGCCAAGGCCCTGGTCGGCATCAACATCGCCGCCATTCCCGATACCTTGCTGGAGGCCGAGCTCTTCGGCGTGGCACCCGGCGCCTACACCGGTGCCGACCGCAAGGGCCGCGAGGGCAAGTTCGCCATCGCCGATGGCGGCACGCTCTTCCTCGACGAGATCGGCGACATGCCCCTGCCCCTGCAGAGCAAGCTGCTGCGCGTGCTGCAGGAGCAGGAGTTCGAGCCGCTGGGCTCCAACAAGGTCCGGCGCGTGGACGTTCGCGTGATCGCCGCCACCAGCCGCGACCTGACCGCCATGATGGCCCGCGGCGAGTTCCGCTCCGACCTTTATTACCGGCTCAACGTCCTGCCCATCCGCCTGCCGCCGCTGCGCGAGCGCCCCGGCGACATCGAGGCGCTGGCCGACACACTGGGCGAGGACATTGCCCGGCGCAGCGGTATGGCCGTGCGCACGCTAGCCCCCGACGCGCTGGAACTGCTCGCCCGCCAGCCCTGGCCCGGCAACACACGCGAGCTGCGCAACGTGCTGGAGCAGGCGAGCATGATGAGCGACGATCTGCACCTGCGGGCCGAGCATTTCGCGGGGCTTCTCCCGGATGCCCCCGAGCCCCCGGCCTGCGTGAGCACCGAGTCCATCCCCGCGCAGGAGCCACTGCCCCTGCGCCCCCTGCCCGATCAGATCGCGAGCCTGGAGCGCGAGGCCATCAGCGCGGCTCTGGCCTACACCCAGGGCAACAAGCTGGCCGCCGCCCGGCTGCTGCACATCTCGCGAGCGGCACTCTACGACAAGCTGGCCGCCTACGCGCTCTGAGAGATCGTTTGGATGTCAGGCATACGGATCCAACGCGATGCCTGAACTTCTGACATCAAGCGGTGTTCCGCGGCCATTTTGGAATGAAAACAGGTCTTCGCCGCTCTGGCACACGGCTTGCATCGGATACGAAAAATCAGTGGAGACAACCATGACCCTCGCCAACCTGGGCCGCCGCGCCCTGCTGGCCACCGCCACCGCCCTGCTCTGCGCGCCGGGCTTCGCCGCCGACAAGGAAATTCGCATCGCCCACGTCTACAGCAAGACCGGCGCACTGGAGGCCTACGGCAAGCAGACGCACCTGGGCCTGATGATGGGCCTGGACTACGCCACCCAAGGCACCATGATGGTCGCCGGCAAAAAGATCGTCGTCATCGAGAAGGACGACCAGGGCAAGCCCGACGTGGGTAAGAATCTACTGGCCACGGCCTACGGCGACGACAAGGCCGATCTCGCCGTCGGTCCCACGAGTTCCGGCGTGGCCCTGGCCATGCTGCCCGTGGCCGAGGAGTACAAGAAGATTCTGCTCGTGGAGCCCGCAGTGGCCGACGCCATCACTGGCGAGAAGTGGAACAAGTACATCTTCCGCACTGGCCGCAGTTCCTCGCAGGACGCCATCGCCAACGCCATGGCAGCCGACGCCGACGGCGTCTCCATCGCCACTCTGGCGCAGGACTACGCCTTCGGGCGCGAAGGCATCAAGGCCTTCAAGGAGCAACTCAAGAAGACCCATATCGTTCACGAGGAATACCTGCCCCCGGCCACGACCGACTTCACCGCCGGCATCCTGCGCTGCATCGAGGCGCTCAAGGACAGGAAGGGACCGAAGTTCATCGCCGTCGTTTGGGCCGGCGGCACCGCGCCCTACAACGCACTGGCAGCCATGGATCTGGACAAGCGCTACGGCATCCGCGTGGGCAGCGGCGGCAATATCTTGCCCGCCATGGTGTCCTACAAGCAGTTCCCCGGCATGGAGGGCGCCACCTACTACTACTTCGGCATTCCCAAGAACCCGGTCAATGAGTGGCTGGTGGCCAACCATTACAAGCAGTTCAAGACCCCACCCGACTTCTTCACGGCCGGCGGCATGACCGCCGCCATCGCCATCGTCGAGGCGCTCAAGAAGACCAGCGGCGAGACCAGCGCCAACAAGCTGATCAAGGCCATGGAAGGCATGAGCTTCGAGACCCCCAAGGGCAAGATGACTTTCCGCGCCGAGGACCACCAGGCCCTGCAGTCCATGTACCACTTCCGCATCAAGAACGACCCGGCCTTCCCCTGGGGCGTGCCGGAGCTGGTACGCGAGATCAAGCCGGAAGAGATGAACCTGCCGATCCGCAACAAGCGCTGATCCCTGCCGTGCTCGAGACGAAGAAGCTCACCATCCGCTTCGGCGGCCATGTGGCGGTGGACGCGGTCAGTTGCGTCTTCCATCCCGGCACTCTGACGGCCATCGTCGGCCCCAACGGCGCGGGCAAGACAACCTACTTCAACCTGATCTCCGGCCAGCTGCGCGCCAGCGCCGGCCAGGTGCTGCTGGACGGCCACGACCTGAGCCGGCTCTCGGCCCCGCAGCGCACTCGGGCGGGCCTGGGCCGCGCTTTCCAGCTGACCCAGCTGTTCCCCCACCTCACCGTGCTAGAGAACGTGCGCCTGGCCGTGCAGGCGCGGCGCGGCATGGGCCTCAGGTTGCTCTCGGTCTGGCTCGCACACCGCGAACTGTCGGAGGAGGCCATGGCTTTGCTCGAACGCGTGCGCCTGGCCGCCCGTGCCCAGGACGCAGCCGCCAGCCTGCCGCATGGCGACCAGCGCAAGCTCGAGGTCGCGATGCTGATCGCCCTGCAGCCCAAGGTTTACCTCTTCGACGAGCCCACTGCAGGCATGAGCGTGGACGAAGTGCCCGTGGTGCTGGACCTCATACGCGAGCTCAAGGCGCGGCGCGAGCACACCGTGCTGCTTGTCGAGCACAAGATGGACGTGGTGCGCGAGTTGGCCGACCGCATCGTCGTGCTGCACCAGGGCCGGCTCGTGGCTGACGGTGCGCCGGCCGAGGTCATCGCCTCGCCGGTGGTGCAGAGCGCCTATCTCGGAGTGGCCACAGCATGAGCTCCCTCCTGAGCCTCCAAGGCGTTCACACGCACATCGGCGCGTACCACATCCTCCACGGCGTGGACCTCGAGGTGCCCGCGGCGCAACTGACCATGCTGCTGGGGCGCAACGGCGCCGGAAAGACCACAACGCTGCGCACAATCATGGGCCTGTGGCGCGCCAGCGCGGGCCGCATCGTCTTTGACGGCCGCGAGATCCAGGCCGAGGACACGCCCACCCTCGCCCAGGCCGGCATCGCCTACGTGCCCGAAAACATGGGCATCTTCGGCGAGCTGAGCGTGCGCGAGAACCTGCTGCTAGCCGCGCGCCAGGCCCGCAGCATCGAGCAGCTCGACACCGCCAGGCTTGACTGGCTCTTCGTGCTCTTCCCCGCGCTGAAGAAGTTCTGGCTCTACCCGGCCGGCCGCTTGAGCGGCGGCCAGAAGCAGATGCTGGCCATCGCTCGCGCCATGATCGAGCCGCGCCGTCTGCTGCTGATCGACGAGCCCTCCAAGGGCCTGGCGCCGGCCATGGTGCTGAGCCTCATCGAGGCCCTGCGCGAGCTCAAGAATGACCGCACCACGGTGCTCCTCGTGGAGCAAAACTTCGGCGTCGCCCGCGCCCTGGGCGACCATGTGGCGGTCATGGACGACGGCCGCGTCGTGCATGCCGGCGCCATGACCGAGCTGGCTCAAGATGAGGCGCTGCAGCAGCGGCTGCTTGGCCTGTCCCTGGGAGTCCATCAATGAGCAGTGACGCCATTCCCCGCCAGCCCTTCGACGCGCGGCCCCTGCAGCTGCTAGCGGCCATCGCGCTCGCGGCCGGCCTGCTCGTGAGCAGTTTCCCGACCTGGGCCACGCTCACCCTTTCGGGTCTGGCCATGGGCCTGATCATTTTCGTCATCGCCTCGGGCCTGACCCTGGTCTTCGGCCTCATGGACGTGCTCAATTTCGGCCACGGCGTGTTCGTCGCGCTGGGCGGCTTCATTGCCGCCACCGTGCTTGGCGTTCAGGGTGCCGTGGGCGACTTGTCGCTAGGCGCCAGCCTGCTGGCCGTGGGCCTGGCCGCCGGCGCGGGCATGGCGGTGGCCGGCGTCGTGGGCCTGGCATTCGAGCGCATGCTGGTGCGGCCCGTCTACGGGATGCACCTCAAGCAGATCCTCATCACCATGGGCGGAATGATCATCGGAGAGGAGATGATCAAGATGATCTGGGGCCCGGGGATGATCGCCCTGCCCCTGCCCCAGGGCCTGCGCGGCGCCTTGCCGCTGCCCGGCGACGTGGTGCTGGACAAGTTCCGCGCGCTGGCCGCGCTCGTGGGCCTGACGGTGTTCGCAGCCCTGCTGCTCGTGCTCAACCGGACCAAGCTCGGTGTGCTGATCCGCGCCGGCGTGCAAGACCGGGAGATGGTGGAGTGTCTGGGCTACCGGATCCGTCGCCTCTTCATCGGCGTGTTCGCCGCCGGCTCGGCCCTGGCGGGCCTGGGCGGCGCAATGTGGAGCCTCTACCAACAGAGCGTGACACCGCAGATGGGCGCCCAGGTCAACACCCTGATCTTCATCGTCATCATCATCGGCGGCCTGGGCTCGACCCTAGGCTGCTTCGTCGGCGCGCTGGCCGTGGGCCTGCTGGCCAACTACATGGGCTTTCTAGCGCCCAAGGCCGCGTTGTTCTCCAATATCGCGTTGATGGTGGCGGTGCTGCTGTGGCGCCCTCAAGGGCTCTATCCAGTGGGAGGCAAGTGATGATCAAAGCGCTCCTCTCCCACGACCTGCCCCGCAACCGCCTGCTCGCGGTCCTGCTGATCGCCACCGTGCTCGGCCTGGCGCTGACGCCCTTCCTCTTCACTAGCATCAAGGCGCTCAACGTCGCGGCCAAGATCCTCGTCTTCATCATCCTCGTAGCCAGCTACGACTTGCTGCTGGGCTACACGGGCATCGTGAGCTTCGCGCACACCCTGTTCTTCGGGATCGGCGCCTATGGCGTGGCCATCGCCTGCAGCCGCAGCGAGGATCCGGGCTGGTCCGCCGTGCTGCTGGGCGTGGTCGCAGCGCTGGCGCTCTCGCTCGTGCTGGCCCTGCTGATCGGCCTGCTGAGCCTGCGCGTGAAGGCCCTGTTCTTCGCCATGATCACCATGGCCGTGGCGGCCGCCTTCATCACCTTGGCCTCTCAGCTGTCCGGGCTCACGGGCGGCGAGGACGGCCTGAGCTTCAAGGTGCCGGAGATGCTCAGGCCCTCAACTGAGTACTTCGAAGATCCCTTCCTCGGCGCCAGCATCGATGGCCGCTTCCTTACCTACTACCTGCTCTTTGCCGCCACTGTCGTGCTGGTGCTGATGCTCCTGCGCATCGTGAACTCGCCTTTCGGTCGCGTGCTGCAGGCCATCCGCGAGAACGACTTCCGCGCCGAGGCCATCGGCTACCGCACCGTCGTCTACCGCACTCTGTCCAACGTGATGGCCTCCCAGTTCGCCTGCCTGGCGGGCGCACTGCTGGCGCTATGGCTGCGCTACAACGGGCCGGACACCTCGCTGTCCATGGAGATCATGCTGGACATCTTGCTCATCGTAGTGATCGGCGGCATGGGCACGATCTACGGCGCGGTGCTGGGGGCGGCCCTCTTCATGCTGGCGCAGAACTACCTGCAGGACCTGATGAAGCTTGGCGCCGACGCGGTCCAGGGCATCCCGGTGCTCTCGCAGCTCATCGCACCCGACCGCTGGCTGCTTTGGATGGGCCTGCTGTTCGTACTGGCGGTCTACCACTTCCCCTTCGGCATCGTCGGCCGCCTGCGGCTCAAGGCTCGGTCATGAACGCGCCCAGCTCCCGCTACCTCGTCTGTGAAGGTCGTGAACTCCACTTCATGGAGTGGGGCGCGGAGCATGAGGAGGTCGTCATCACCTGGCACGGCCTGGCCCGCACGGGGCGCGACATGGACGATCTGGCCGCGCATCTCGCGACTCGCTACCGAGTGATCGCGCCCGACACCCTCGGCCGTGGCCTCTCGCAGTGGAGCCCCCGTCCCGAGGAAGAGTACTGCTTGGACTTCTACGTCCGCCAGGCCACCGCCTTGCTCGACCAGTTGGGCATCGAGCGCTGCCTGTGGGTGGGCACCTCGATGGGTGGCGCTATCGGCCTGCTGGCCGCAGCCACCACCCTGCGCGGGCGCATCCGCCGCCTGCTGCTCAACGACATCGGCCCCGAGCTCGCCGCGCCGGCCGTCGAACGCATCCGCAGCTACGCGGGCCGACCACCGGCCTTCGACACCGTGGGCGAGTTGGAGCAGTACTTCCGCGGCATCTACGCTCCTTACGGATACCTCAGCGACGCGCAATGGCGCCGCCTGACCGAGACCTCGACCCGCCGCCTGCCGGACGGCCGGGTGACGCCCCACTACGACCCGGCGATGGTCGGCCAGTTCACTCACCACCCGCGCGACTACGAGCGCTGGACCGAATGGGACAGCCTGAACCTGCCTGTGCTGTGCCTGCGCGGCGAAAGCTCCGACCTGCTGACCGCGGAAACGGCAGAGGCGATGCGCATTCGCGGCCCGCGCGCCGTGGTCGTCACGATCTTCGATTGCGGCCACGCACCGGCGCTCAATACGTCGCCGCAGTTCTCTTTGGTCGAACGCTTCCTGTCGGCCGCCCTGCCGTGATCGCCACGCCCAACCGGCACGCGGCACAAAACTGTGTAAACTGAATATACGGTTTCTACACAAGCGGGAACGACATGAACTCGACCACCAAGAAGGCGACTCCAGCTGGTGCACCTGCCAAGCCGGCCGCCAAATCTGCCGCCAAATCTGCCGCCAAGCCGGCCGCCAAGCGACCCGCGGCAAAGACAACCCCAGCGCCCAAGAAGACCAATTCGGCTGCTGGGACTGCGTCCAAGAACGCCGTCGCCAAAGTCCCCAAAGTCCCCAAAGTCTCCAAAGTCTCCAAAGTCCCCAAAGTCGCCAAGGCCGACAAAGCCGACAAAGCCGACAAGTCCAACCCCCCCAAGACCAAGCTGGTCCGCGACAGCTTCACGATGCCCGCCGACGAGTATGCGGCGCTGGCACAGCTGAAGCAGCGTGCCCTGGCGTCAGCGCATCCGGTGAAGAAGAGCGAATTGCTCCGCGCTGGCGTCAAGCTGCTCGCCGGCCTCGGCGATGCGGCCCTGATGCGCGCACTGGCAAGCGTCCCGGCCATCAAGACAGGCCGTCCCAAGTCCAAGTAGGCCAAGCAGCCGCATTGAAAAGGCCCGCGCAAGACCTGCCGGGCCCTGCTCTCTCTTCTCTAAGGCTAAGGGCCAAAAGGCGACCGGGCCACCAGATCCAAATTTTTTTGTTTCCAACATCAGATCCGCGAAGCTCGCAATCGATTGCCTTGCGGAATGCCCGAGTCGAAATCCTTGCACGCCCCCCTAGCATGGAGTGGTTTTCCTGCCCTCACATGCGGCCGACGGAGTCCGCCGCCAGCCTGGAGATGGCCATGAGTTCGATCGCGATGTCGGTGTTCCTGGAGTCCGAATTCGGCGAAGTCACCGAGCTGCCCCATGCCGGCAGCGCGCTGGAGCACCCGCTGGTCTTCGATTCAACGGCTCGAGATCTGCACATACTGGCCAGGCAGGGCCGCGTGGAAATCGTCCACGAGCACCACGCGCCCGGCCCGGGCGGCGATCGCTTGATCGATCAGTTGCACTTCCGGCGCCTGCAGTAGTTCTGGGCGCCGCGATCCGTGGGCCCGGTTATGCGGGTATTCCCTTTGTTTGCCCGCTACACTCGCGCGGTTTCGACGAAGGAGTGCCGGATTTGGATGGCTGCGAGTTGAGCCCGGTGGTCCTTGACTATTGATCCAGGGCTGTCTCGATGCCAGGACCGGTCTTGACACAGACATCAGATGAAGCCTGACACGCCTGCCACCCGCATGCTCGAAGCCGAACTGGACCGGCTGATCGCGACACAGAGCTTCGACATCTATTTCCAGCCCATCGTCGATGTCTCGGCCCGTGTCATCATGGGCTATGAGGCGCTGACCCGGGCGCCGGCCAATTCCGCCCTGCACTCGCCGCTGGTGCTGTTCGACCTCGCAGCCACGGTGGGACGGCTGATCGAGCTGGAGCGCCTCATCGTGCGGCGCATCGCCCTGCGCGCCACCGAACTCAAGCTACCGGGCGCGATCTTCATGAACCTCACCGCCGATACCCTGATAGCGGCCGAGGACCGCCATGAACTGATCGCACGCGACCTGAACTCCCTCGGCCTGGCTCCTTCACGCGTCGTGTTCGAGCTGACCGAGACCCGCCCCGTGATCGACATGGAGGTGCTCGGCGCCACGGCCGAATCGCTGCGGCGCGTGGGCATCGCCATCGCACTGGACGACCTCGGTGAGGGCTTCGCCAGCCTCAAGCGCTGGGTCGATCTCCGCCCGGACTTCGTCAAGATCGACCGACATTTTGTCGATGGCGTGGCGACCGATCCGCTCAAGCAGCAGTTCGTGCGCTCCATCCTTGAGATGGCGGCCATCAGCGAGGCCGCCGTCATCGCTGAAGGCATCGAGCAAGAAGGCGATCTGCAGATGCTGCGCCAGCTGGGGATCAGCCTGTGCCAGGGCTATTTGTTCGCGCGTCCGTCGCCCACGCCGCGTGTCAGCCTGCGGGCCGACCTGCACAGCAGTCTGCTCAGCCCGGCGGCGCCTGACTCGCATCCCGAGGGTCCGAGCGCCAAGGAGCTGTGCGCCGAGAGCCTGTGCCGCGAGTGCCTGACGGCGACGCCCGCCATGAGCTGCGCCGAGGTCATCCAGGCCTTCGTGCGCGACGAGCAGCTCTATTCCATCCCCATGCTTAACGCCGAAGGACGCCCGATCGGCATCCTGCGCTCCGCCCAGGTCCTCAAGCGCAGCGCCGAGCGCTTTTTCATGGAACTCTTCGCGCGCAAGAGCTGCATCGAGCTGATGGATGCGAACGCCCTGGTGTTCGATGTCTCGGCGACCCTGCGGACCATGAGCGAGGCGGTGGCCAATATCGACGATCGTTACATGGTTGACGGCTTCGTCGTGACACGCAACGGACAGTACGTCGGCGCGGGGCGCACCTCGGACCTGTTCAAGGCCGTGGCGGATCAGCAATTGCTGCTGGCGCGCAACGCCAATCCGCTGACCCAGTTGCCCGGCAACGTGACCATCGATCGGCACCTGACGGCACTACTGGATGGCCGCCGCGAGTTCGTGGTGGCGTACTGGGACCTGACCCAGTTCAAGCCCTTCAACGATTTCCTCGGCTACAGGGCCGGCGACGAGATCATCCGCTTCGTCGGCAGTCTGCTCTCCGAGGTAGCGGGGGCTGGAGGAGGATTCGTTGGCCATGTGGGCGGGGACGACTTCGTGATGATCCTGACGTGCGCTGACTGGGAGCACCGCCTGCAGCAGGCATGCAACGCTTTCGACGAGGGCCTGCATCGCCACATCGACACGGAGCTGGTCCTCAGTGCCGGCTATATGGCCAAGGACCGCCGTGGACGCGAGGTTTTCCATCGCTTGCCAACCCTGTGCGCCGGCGTATTGCGCGTCGAGCCAGGGCAGTATCAGTCGGTTAGGCAGCTCTCGGTCGCCCTGGTGGAGCCCAAGCGCAGGGCCAAAACCCTGTTCGACAAGAGCGGCTACTTCATAGAACGCCGCCATCCGTCGGGGCCCTAGGTCCAAACGCAGCCTGCGCTCGCCGTCATGGCGAGCCATTCCTCGATCAAGACGGGCGTGCTCGTCAGCACGGTCTTGCGCCCACGCACCCGGTCCCGGAACCAGAAGCTCTCTGGCAGGACGATGAGATCAGCCTCTCCGAGTGGCAGGCCCAGCTCGCGGCCTTCGATCTCCCAGCGCTCGGGCGCGCCCTCGATGATCAGGTGGCTCAGGCGGCGTTGGCGGCAGATCTCGCTGCATTCGCGCAGCCGCTGCGTCAGCGCGCTGGAGCCGCGCACCACAGCCGCGATCGGCTGGCTCGAATAGTGGCTTTGCATGAGGGCGGGGATCCGCACCAGCGGGCCCTCTTCGGGCCGGCCTGCATTCAGGAATTCCATGATTTGCGCGAAGAAACTGCGGCGCCCCGCATGATGGTCACGCTCGATGAAGCTGCGGTGAAACTCCGCGCTGCCGCGTCCTGCAAAGTGACGCTTGAATCAGACGTTATCCCTGGGCGCTTACACGGCCCTCGCGGGCACCGTGTGATGGATCCCACACATGTGCGTTGTCCATAGCGTGGTCACCCAAGTGTCACAGTGTTTGCACTTGCAAGCCCTAGCCTGCGCAGCTCATCCGATACGAACTTCTCGGGAGCAGCAGCTTGCACTTCACACAAACGCCGACCGCCTCATGGCGACCCCAGGTCCGCTTCACCCAGCCAGTGGCCGGTGACCTGGCTCAGGCTTGCGTGGCCGTGTCGCCCGAGCACACCAATGCCCAGATCTACGAGATCCTCGGCCGGCATCGCGAGACGGTCAGCCTACCGGTTCTCGAGGCGGGCCGCCCGATCGGCCTGATCAACCGCAGCCTGTTCCTCTCTCAGATCTCCAAGCCCTTCTACAAAGAGCTGTTCGAGAAGAAGAGCTGCATCGCGTTCATGGACAAGGCGCCGCTGATCGTCGAGGCCGACACGCCCATCGAGCAGCTCGCCCTGATGACCGTGGAATCCGGCGAGAAGGCGCTGGCGGACGGCTACCTGGTCGTCGAGCACGGCCAATTCAAGGGCCTGGGCCACGGGCTCGAGCTCATGCGCGTGATCGCCGAGCTGCAGACCGAGCGCAACCGCCACATCATGCAGAGCATCGAGTATGCGAGCGTGATCCAGCGCTCCATGCTCACTGTCTCGGATTCCGCCCTGGCCCGCAGCCTCACCGATGCCTGCCTGATCTGGGAGCCGCGCGACACAGTCGGAGGCGACTTCTACCTGTTCTGCGACCACGCGGACGGCTGGTTCGCGGCCGTCGCGGACTGCACAGGCCACGGCGTGCCCGGTGCCTTCCTGACCCTGATTGCGCACTCGGCGCTGCGCCAGGCGCTGGACAAGCATGGCCCGCAGAATCCGGCGCGGCTGATGGCCGAAGTCAGCCAGAGCATCAAGAGCTCGCTGGGCCAGGTCGATGCCGGCGATGCGGCCTCCAATGACGGCCTGGACGCCGCGTTTGTGTGGTTCGACGCCACGTCCAAGAGCGTCAGCTATGCCGGTGCACGCACGCCCCTGCTGCTGCAAAGGGCGGGGCAGGAAGAGGTGGAGATCATCGATGCCGACCGCCTGGGCCTCGGCTACTCCGACACGCCACTCGATGCCACCTGGACCCGCAAGCAGATCGAACTGAGTCCGGGCGACCTGCTGCTGGCCTGCACCGACGGGCTGATCGACCAGATCGGCGGTCCCAAGAGCATTGCCTTCGGCAAGCGCCGCCTGCGTGAGGCGCTTGCACGCCATCGCGACCTTCCCATGCCCGAACTCGGCGTCATGTTGATGGCCGAACTGAAGGCCTACCAGGGCGGCCAGCTGCGCCGCGACGACCTCACCCTGTTCGGCATGCGCCTGAACTAAGCGCCATGGAAAAACAAACCTACGACCAGTACCGGGAGTTTTGCGAGCTCGCGCGACAGAAGAACGTGATCTTCTACTACGTCGGATATTTCTCGCAAAACATCATCACCGCCATGTCCGAGGCCGTGCGGCTGCGGCTCGAGCAATCGGGCACGGCAGGGCCCATTCGCCGGCGCCTGTTCTCCTGCTTCGTGGAGATGGCGCAGAACATCATCCACTATTCAGCCGACTCCCTGACGCCGCCCGAGCAGGACCAGAACGAGCTGCGCCACGGCTCGGTGTGCATCGGCGTCGATGCCGAGGGCCGCTACTTCCTACTGTGCGCCAATCCGATCTCGATCGACCTGGCCGAGACCCTGAGGGAGAGGCTGGAGACGTTGCGCACCATGACGCTGGACGAGATCAAGGCCAGCTACCGTGAATCGCTGCGCAGCGAGGCGCCCGAGGACAGCAAGGGCGCGGGCCTGGGCTTCCTGACCATGGCGCGTGACGCCAGCGAGCCGCTCGATTTCGAATTTCAGACCACCGAGGACCCTGGCACTGCCATGTTCTTCCTCAAGACCACTATCTAGTCCGAAGACAAGAGGCCGCACGCCATGAATCCCATGCACATCCCGGCGACAGCCAACTCGCCCGAAGTGGAGTTCCGCTTCGACGCGCACGAGCTGCGCCTGCGCGGCGAATCCTTTCCCGAAAACGCCGCAGCCTTCTACGGCCCGATTCTCGCCAACCTGCGCGAATTCCTCGCGCTGCCGGACCAGGACCGGCTCCTGAACGTCGAGATCGCGCTGACCTATTTCAACAGCTCGAGCACCAAGATGCTGTTCACGCTGCTCGACTTGCTGGACAAATCGGCCGCCACGGGACGCCGCATCACCTTGCATTGGGTGCACGACGCCGAGGACGACACCATCCGCGAATTCGGCGAAGAGCTGATGGCCGACTTCCACAACCTGGAGATCAAGCTTCGTGCCCTTGACGCTTGAAGGCGCCGCCATGCCGACGCCCGACCTCTTCGAGCAGGAGTCAAACGCACTCGAGCGGGCCATGGCCGCGCGCGACAATCCTGCGCTCTCGGGCCCGCAGCTGCGTGAAGCACTTGGCGACCTCGTGGATCACTTCGAGCGGCTGATGCGCGACAGCCGCCGTCTGATCCGGCGCAGCGATCGCGAGGAGCGCGAGCTCAATGTGCTGAACGAGGAGCTGCACCGGCTCGCGTCCCAGTTGGAATTCAAGGCCAAGCACGACTCGCTGACCGGCGCCTACAACCGTGGCGCCATCTTCGAGCGCGCCACGGTACACCTGAACCGCGGCGCGTTGGCCCTCGTCGTCCTGGACATCGATTTCTTCAAGAGTATCAACGACTCCTACGGCCATCCGTCCGGCGATGCGGTCATCTGCGAAGTCGTGAACCGCCTGCGAAGCGCCGTGACGAGCGAAGCCGACATCGGTCGCGTGGGCGGCGAGGAGTTCTCCATCCTGCTGCCCGGCATGTCCTTCCAGGCGGCGCTGCGCCAGGCCGAACGCATGCGCCAGGCCATCGCCTGCCAGCCCTTTGACTGCCTGCCCGGCCGCATGGTGACGGCCAGTTTCGGCGTCAGCTGGACGGCAGAGCATGGCGCCTTCGGCGATGCCTATGCCCGC
This sequence comes from Roseateles sp., assembly GCA_019234295.1. Lineage (GTDB taxonomy): Bacteria > Pseudomonadota > Gammaproteobacteria > Burkholderiales > Burkholderiaceae_C > JAFALK01. The sequence continues at coordinate 35,668 of JAFALK010000071.1, read as the reverse complement.
GCCGACGAGGCGCTGTTCGAGGCCAAGCGCGGCGGCCGCAACCAGGTCTGCGCCGCGCGCGCGGTCGGCAGATGAACGCGCTGATCCGCCTGGTGTCGCGCTTGCGCATCGCCACCAGACTGCGGGCCTCCTTCGCCTTGCTGCTGGCTTTGCCGCTGCTGCTGGCCGCACTGTCCTGGCAGCGGCAGCAGGCGCTAAGCCATGCCTACGCCCACGTGGTCAACGAGCAGGCTGACCTGCTCTTCATCGCCAACGAAGTGAACGAAAGCGCCACCGACGCGGCCCGCAAGCTGCTCGTGCTGATGGGGGGCGCGCCCGAGAACCGCCAGCGAGCGCGGCTGGAGATCGATGCGGCCGAGCAGCGCCTGCAGGACGCCGCCGGTAGGATGCGCGCGCACCGGGGCGTCGACGAGAACGCCGAACAGGAACTTGACGAGCTGCTCGGCAACCTGCGGGTCTTCCGCAGCGAACTCGCCGTCGCCACGCGAACCCTCGACGACGGTCGCAACGAGGCGGCGCGTGAATGGCGGGGGAGCCGACTCGAGCCCGCATTGTCCGCGCTGGTGAGCGAAACGCGCGTGCTGCGCGACTCGGCCCGACGCGCCACGGTCGAGGAACTTCGCCGCCTCGGCGAGGAGATCGAACGCGACGGACGGCTGACACTCTTGTACTGTGGCATTGCGCTGGCCAGCGGGGCGTTGCTGGCGGTGCTTGTGGCGCGCAGCGTCGTGCGGCCGCTGGAGGAGGCCGAAGGCGGTGCGCTGGCCATTGCCTCGGGCGATTACGAGCACCGCGTCTGCGTCGAAGCCCAGGACGAGTTGGGCCAGCTCTCCGCCTCGCTGAACGCGCTGGCTCTGGCCGTTGGCGAGCGGCAAAGCCGCCTGCTGGAACTGGCAGGCACGGACGCGCTCACGGGCATGGCGACGCGCACGCGCTTCGCCGCGATGGCGGGCGAGCGGCTGCGCCAGGCGGCCGACACGCCGTACGCCCTGGTGTGCATGGATGTCGACCGGCTCAAGACCGTCAACAGCGTGCTCGGTTTCGATGCCGGCGACTCCCTGCTGCTCGGCCTGGCCGGCCGGCTCGAACAACTTCAGGGCCAGGGCGCCATCGTCGGCCGCCTCTCGGGCGGAACTTTCGTCGTCCTGCTGCCGGTGGACGGGCATGCCGACTGGCAGTTCGCCGTGGCCCAGCTGCACGCCAGCCTCAACCATCGGCACCAGTGGCGGGGCCAGGCTCTGGATCTGACCGTCTCCATCGGCGTGGCGCTATGCCCGGGGCATGGCCGCCACCCAGAAGCGCTGATGCAGCGCGCCGAGCAGGCGATGTTCGAGGCCAAGCGCCGTCGCAGTGAGATCGCTCTCTACGACCCTGAGCAGGAGGCCGACCGGCTGTCACACCTGAGCCTGCTATCCGAACTCGAAGCCGCCATCGCGCAGGGACAGCTGCGCCAGTTCCTGCAGCCCAAGCGCAGCCTGCACGACGACACCATCGCCGGCGCGGAAGCCCTGGTGCGCTGGCAGCATCCGGAGCGCGGCTGGCTGCCGCCCAACGAGTTCGTGCCCTTCGCGGAAAGCACGGGACGCATCCGCCAGATCACGCAATGGATGTTGGAGCAGGCCGTGGCCACCTTGGCCGCATGGCGGCAGCAGGGCCGCGAGCTGCCGATCGCGGTCAACATCTCCACGCTTGACCTGCAGGATGGACTCCTGCCTGCCCGCATCGAGGCCATGCTCGACCGCGCCGGCGTGCCGGCCCATCTGCTGCAGCTTGAGCTGACCGAAACGGGACTCATGACCAGTGCCCAGGACCCCATTCACGTGATGCACTCGCTGCGCCGCCTCGGTGTGCGCCTGGCCATCGACGATTTCGGCACCGGCCAGTCCTCGCTCGCCTACCTGCAACGCCTGCCGGTGCACGAGATCAAGATCGATCGCAGCTTCGTCGGCGGCGTCGACCAGGACCCCAAGCGCCAGGAACTGCTCGGATCCATCATCACCCTGGGCCACGGCCTGGGCTTGCAGGTCACGGCGGAAGGCGTGGAGACGCAGGCTGAACTCGAGGTCCTGCAAGGGCTCGGCTGCAACTTGGCGCAGGGCTACCTGCTGGCCAAACCCATGGACCTGCGGCATTTCGACGCCTGGTGCACGCGGGCGCAGGACGCCGAGATGTCCTGAGGGCCCGCGGGCCGGAGGTCAGAAGTCGGCCCAGTCGTCCTTGGCAGCGGTCAGCTCGACCTGCTTGGGTGCCGGCGCCTTTGGCGGCGCTGCCTTCACGACGGACTCGCGAACGCGTTTGGGCGCCGACGAGGCCGCGACGCGCAGGTCGGGTTTGGCCATCATGCGCGGCACTGGCACCGACGCAGGCGTGGACTTCTCGCCGGCAATCTTGAAGATGGCCATGGCTTCCGCCAAGCGGCGAGCCTGATGGCGAAGGCTCTCGGCCGCAGCAGCGCTCTGCTCCACCAGAGCCGCATTGCTCTGCGTCACCTGGTCGAGCTGGGCCACAGCATCGCCAATCTGACCGATGCCCTGGCTCTGCTCGAGGCTCGCGGCGCTGATCTCGCCCACGAGATCGTTCACGCGCCGCACCTGGGCCACCACGTTGGAGTTGGCCTCGCCTGCACTGCCCACGAGGCCGCTGCCGGTCTCAACCTTCTCAGCGCTGGCCAGGATCAGCGTCTTGATTTCCTTGGCAGCGCCGGCCGATCGCTGGGCGAGGGCGCGCACCTCGCTGGCCACAACGGCAAAGCCGCGTCCTTGCTTGCCGGCCCGCGCGGCTTCCACCGCCGCGTTCAGCGCGAGGAAGTTGGTCTGGAACGCGATGCTGTCGATCACGCCGATGATCTCGGAGATCTTCTGCGAGCTCGAAGAGATGTCCGACATGGTGGAGATCACATGGCCGACGACCTCGCCGCCCTGCTCCGCCGCCGCTTCCCCTTTGGGAGTCAGGCGCTGGTCGTGAGTAGGGTCCCGGACTTGGACAGGGCGCGGAACTTCATGCGCGGTCCGGTGTAGACCAGCATGTCAAAAGAGCCGCCGTTGTCCAGGCGCACCGGGCCTGCGCTGGCGATCTGCGGATGCGCCAGCGGCTCGGTCGGCAGCGGCGCCGGGTTGGTGATCTCCTGGGTCATGAAGGAGGCCAGCTTGGGCGGCAAGGTGCTCAGGCGGTGCGGTAGCGGCCGGTAATGGTCCGCCAGGACGGTGTTGGTCAACGGCGTCAGCTGGTTCATGGCGTGATCAAGTGCTGGACAGGATCTGCCGCACACGCTCGCGGTGCAAGCCGCGCAGTGCGGGGCTCAGCGCGGCCACCTGCTTGAAATCGGCCTGCTGCATCGTGCGGCCCAGGCCATCGGCGAGCTGCGCAGCGTCGGCGGCGCTCGGGGCCTCGCCCTGCACGACCTCGGCCGCCTGACTCAGCGCCGCACCATAGCCCTTGCGCGCGGCGGCGGTCTGTGCCTGCGCCTGGGTAAGGCCGCGCAGCGTGGCGCGGCGTTCGTCCAGGCTGCCCAGCTGCCAGCGGCGCGTGTCGATAGCCGCTGGTGCCGGATCCAGCGCCGGCCGAACGGCTTGGCCGCCTGGGAAGCGCCTGCCGCCGCCCTGGATGCGCAGGCCGTCCTGTAGGGCCGGCCAGCGCAATTCATCTACGCTGAACCAGAGCTGGCCGCCCTGGGCCTGCACCTGCACGCCGGCCGGGGCCAGCGCGTCGCGCAGCGCTTTCGCGCCCTGGGCAGTGCTGCCGCCGTCAATCTGCACGCGCAGCGTGCCGGCCTGACCCGGCACCTGCACGCGCAGGGTTTCCGCACCACTCGCTTGCAGGCTGTCGGCGTCGAGGCCGCGCACCCTGAAACGCTGCTGGGCCGCCGCATCGGCAGCCGCGTCAGCCGAGGGCGGCTGGAGCTGCGCGTTGAGCTGGCCGCCGGCCTCGGCGCTGCGCGCCTGCCACAGCGCTTCGAGCCGGTCCACGCCGGCTTGCAAGGCACCGGTGTCAGCATCGCTTCGGGCCATGGCGCTGCTGAGCTGCTGTTTGAGCGCCTGCAGGCCCTGTGCGAGTCGGTCGAGGTAATCCGCCCCCTGCTGCAAGGCGCCGATGCGCAGCTGCAGGCCCGGCTCTCGCGCGGCGCTACCGCTTTCTGTGCGGGCCGGCAATAGCGCCAGCAACTGATCGAGCGCAGGCGTGGGGGCCGAGTCGGACGAGGCCGGCGCATCGATGGACAGCGTGCCCGTCGGGCGCCCGAGTCCGCCGACGCCCTGGAGCGCCGGGCGCATGACCGCTGCAGCCTGCATCAGATCACGCTGAACAGGGTCAGCTGGCTGACCTTGGCGTAGGCCTTCTGCGTGGCCTGCACCGCGATCGAGTAGCTGTTCAGCCGCGTGGACGCCTCGCCGTAGTCGATCTGGCCGAGCGTGAGTTCGGACTGTTCGTCCGAGACCTTGACCGCCGACTGCGTGTTGCTCAGCGTCTGCAGCATGTTCTGGCGACCACCGAGCACGCCGATGGTGCCGGAGACCGTGTTCAGCATCGTGTCCAGCCCAGCAATGGCGGCCGAGACGCTGCCCTGCACGCCGGCCGTGGTGATGGCCGGGTTCGCCAGCAGCGTGGCCAGGTTGTTCAGCTGCTGCAAGAAGCCGCCCATAGTGGGCAGGCTCACATTGGCGCTGATGGTCAGTTGGTCGGCCACGGCCACCTGCTGCGTCGCGGTGTTGCCGAGGAAGTTGTAGGCCGGGTCGACCGTGGGCTGGTTGCTGGCCGTGCCGCTGAACAGGTAGTGGCCTTCGGCGTCGGTGCTGTTGGCCAGGTACAGCAGGCTGTCGTGCAAGGACTTCAGCGAGCCGGACATGGCATTGAGGTCCGCGGGCGTGTTGGAGCCGTCGGCTGCCCAGACCAGCAGGTCTCGGGCCGAATGCAGGCCATCCTGGATGCTGCTCAGCGTCGACTCGCTGTTCTTGAGCCGGCTCTGTAGGGCCGTGATGTTGCTCTGGTACTGGTTCAGGGCGGCATCGTCGCCAGCCAGACGCGCCAGGCGCGTGGTGGCGATCGGATCGTCCGAGGGCTTGAGCAGCTTGTCGCCCGTGGCCATCTGCTGCATGACCTGGGCCAAGCCGGAGTTGGCGTCCTGGAGGGCCCGGTTCATGGTGGCCTGGTATTGGTTGCTGGCGATACGCACGGCGGGTTCCTTGGTCTTGTCTGAAATCAGCCCAGCATGTGCAGCGCGGCGTCGAACAGGGTGTTGGCTACCTGCGCGACCTTCATGTTGGACTGGTAGAGCTGCTGATACTGCATGAGGTTGGTCGCCTCTTCGTCGTTGTTCACGCCGGCGCTGGAGCTCCAGTTCTGCTGGGCCTGGTCGCGCACGGTCTGCGCAGTCTTGATCGAGGCCTGGTTCTGCTGGCTGGCGGTACCCAGGCTGCCGACGATCTGATTGAACACATCGCCCATCACGATCTGGGTCGTGCCCGTCGCTTGGCCCGCGGCGTTGAACTGGGTCAGCGTCATCGGCTGCTTTTGCAGCGCGATCAGGGCGCTGAGGTTGTCGCTGTTGCCCACGTCGGCCGGATTGCTGGAGAAGGCCAGGTCGGTGGCCTGCAGGGATGTCAACTGCAATTGGCCGTTGTTGAGCGTAAACATCGGCTGGCCCGGCGTGGCCGCGGGGGGCGCGAAACCGGCCGCAAGCTGAGCGTTGACCTTCGTGCCGATATTGGTGGCCAGCTCCTGCATTTGCGTGACCAGGGGCGAGAGCACCTGGGCCGCTGTATCAAAGAGCCCGCCGAGCTGGCCGCTGAGCTGGGTGGTCGGCACCGAGAACTTGGAGCTGGCAATGGACAGCGACAGCTGCCCACCCGTGAGCGAAAGCGTGCCGGCACTGGTGCCCATCACGAGGGGTTGGCCATTGGGCAGCGAAACGCTCTTGCTGCCGTCGGGCTGGTCGACCACCCGCAGGCCCACGAGCGAAGCCAGAGTGTCGATCTTCTGGTCGCGCGCATCCTGCAGGCCGGAGTCCTGGATGCCGGTGGCGCGGGCCGCCGTGATCTTGCCGTTGAGCAGCGCGATATCACCGGCCAGACTGTTGAGCTGCACCAAGATGGCCTGCTGCTGAGCGTTGATCGAGGCCTGTTGACTGCCCAGCAAGTTCTGCAGCGTGCCCATGCGCTGGGTCAGCGCGTTGGCGGAGGAAAGCACCTGCTGGCGCAGGGGCACCGAGTCGGGCTGGCCGCTGGCCGCGTTCAAGGCCGCGAAAAACTGCTGCACGCCCTGGTTGACGTTGGAGGTGTCGTCCGACATCACCTGCTCGAGCTGGGTCAAGTAGTCCTGTCCCGCCTGCGAGTGGCCCAGCACGCTGTTGGACTGCCACAGCTGCAAGTTCTTGTAGCCGTCGGAAAACCGCTGCAGCGCCAGCACCTGCACGCCGGCACCGGCCTGGGTGCCCTGGAGCGATCCCAGTAGCACGCCTTCGCGCGTGTAGCCCGGCGTGGCGGCGTTGGCCACGTTCTGGCTGGTGGTTGTCAAGGCGGCCTGGGCGGCTTCGGCACCGGACAGGGCGTTCAGCAGGAGGCTCATGGCTTGGAATCCTGGGCAGTCGTCTTGCCTGGGGAAGGCGACCCAGCGGGCTTGGGACTTAAATCCGTCGGCAGCACATGCTTGAGCATCAGGTCGGCAATCCCGAAGGCGCGCTGGTGCGCAAGTGCGTCGGCCACCAGGCCGTCCGCGACGTCGAGCATGTCGTCGTTGAAGTGGGCGTGGCTCTTGCCGTCGGCCTCGGACATCGCGCGGTTGCTGGCACGCATCTGCTCCATCATCTTCTTGATGAAGTGGGCTTCGAACTTCTCTGCCGCGTCGCTGGCTTGCGCGCGCACGCGGTCCTTGTCCTTCTGCTCTGCCGTGACGGTGTCGGTCTGGATGGGGATGGTGTTCATCAGATCACCTCCAGCTCGCCGTCGATGGCGCCCGCCTGATCCAGGGCCTGCAGGATGGCCATGATGTCGTCGGGACTCGCCCCGATGCTGTTGACGGTGTCCACGATGGCCTGCAGGCTCGCGCCGGCCGTCCAGCGGAACATGCGGCCAGAGCCCTGCTCCACCTGCACGCGCGACTGCGGCACGACCTGGGTCTTGCCCTGGCTGAAGGCCTGGGGTTGGCTCACCTGGGGGCTCTCGCTGATCACGACCTTGAGCGCGCCGTGCGAGACGGCGGCAGGCCGCACGCGCACGCCTTCGGCGATCACGACCGTACCGGTCCGCGAGTTGAAGATGACGCGCGGCAGGGCCGGCGCGGCCTCCACAGCCAGGGCATCGAGTTGTGCCATGAAGGCCACGCGCTCGGTCGGGTTGGCGGGTGCACGCACCTGCACGGTGGTCGCGTCGCGCGTGGTGGCGATGTCGCCGAAGCGCTTGCCCACGGCCTCGACGATGCGGGTCGCCGTCTCGAAGCTCGGGCGGCGCAGGCTCAGGGTGATCTCGGGGCGCGTGTCGAAATCGCTCGCGATCTCACGTTCGATGGTGGCGCCATTGGGAATGCGGCCGGCCGTCGGCGTGTTCACGGTCACGCTGGAGCCGCTCTGCCCCTGCGCGCTGAGGCCGCCCACGACCAGATTGCCTTGGGCCAGCGCATAGACCTCGCCGTCCACGGCGCGCAGCTCGGCCAGCAGCAGCACTCCGCCGCGCAGGCTCTTGGCGTCACCCATGGAGGAGACGGTCACGTCGATGGACTGGCCACGGCGGTAGCCGCTCGGAAAACTCGCGCTGACCATGACCGCGGCCACGTTTCGGGCCTTGGCGTCCTGGCCTTCTGGCAGCTTGACGCCGAACTGCTTGAGCAGGTTTAGGATGGACTGGCCGGCGTACTTGACCTGGGTCGAATCTCCACTGCCATTGAGGCCCACCACCAGGCCGTAGCCCAGCAGCTGATTCTCGCGCACGCCCTCCACCTGCACGAGCTGGCGCAAGCTCTGGGTGGTGACCGGGGTCGGCGCCGCAGAGGCACGTTGCGTGGCGGCCTGCGTCGGCAGCGCGGCGGCCAGGCACAGGGCGAGGAAGAGGTGACGCAGAGTCATGATGGTGTTCAGTTCGGAGCCCAGGGGCTGTTGAACATGCGGGTGAGCCATCCCGGCGTGTTGGCATCGGCCATGTGGCCGCGGCCGCTGTAGCTGATGCGGGCGTTGGCGATGCGCTGCGAGGACACACGGTTATCAGCGTCCACATCGGCGGCGCGAAGGTAGCCGGCCACGCGCACGAGCTCTTCGCCCTGGTTGAGCGTGAGGCTCTTCTCACCGCCCACGCGAAGCAGGCCGTTGCCCATCACCTCCTGCACGATGACGGTGATAGCGCCGTTCAGCGCGTTCTGCTGGCTGCTCGTGGCGCTGCCGTTGAAGTCGCGCGTGCCTCCCAGGCTCAGCGAATTGGTCTTGGAGTTCATGCCAAGGCTCAGGCCGGCGTCGCTGCTCTTGCCAATCTGAGTGTCGGCCTTCTTGCTGGCCTGAGTGGATTCTTGCAGGACCACGGTGAGGACGTCGCCGGCGCGGAAGGCGCGGGTGTCGGCCGTAAGGCTGGCGCTGCGGCCGGGCACGAACACGCCGCCGCCGGAGGCCTGTTGCACCGGTTGCGAGGGCAGCGCGGCCGGGCTCGGCAACGGGCCCGGATCGGCAGAAGGCAGCTGCGGCGGGGCGATGGCCGAGCAGGCGCCCAGGCCGGCCAGCAGCAGGCCCAGGCCACCGCGCGCGAGGAGGTGCAGCGCGTTCACGATCAGCGCGCCGCTTGCGACAGCGTCTGCAGCATGTTGTCGGCCGCCGTCAGCACCTTGGTGTTCATCTCGTAGGTGCGCTGCGCGGCGATCATGTCAACCATCTCCTCGACGACCTGCACGTTCGAGCCTTCGAGCGCGCCCTGCTTGATCTGGCCGAGGCCGTTTTGTCCCGGCACGCCCTCGGTAGCGGCGCCGCTGGCCACAGTTTCCTGATAAAGGTTGTCGCCCAGGGCCAGTAGGCCACCGGGGTTTGGGAAGTTGGACAGGTGCAGCTGGCCGAGTTCGGTTGGCGTGGTGCTGCCGGCCACGGTGGCGGTGACGGTGCCGTTGTCGCTGATCGTGATGGCGGTGGCATTGGACGGCACGGTGATTTGCGGCTGGAGCAGCTGCCCCTGGGCGTTGACCAGATGGCCGTCCGCATTGATCTGCAACTGACCGGCGCGGGTGTAGGCCGGCGTGTTGTTGGGGCCCTCGACCTGCAGGAAGCCGTTGCCGACGATGGCGATGTCCAGGCTCTGGCCCGTGGTCTGAAGGCTGCCGTTGGTGAAGACCTTCTGCGTGCCTACAAGGCGGGTGCCATTGCCCATCTGCACGCCGGTGGCGCTGGGCGTGCCCTGGTCGGTACGGGCGCCGGGCTGGCGCTCGACCTGGTAGAACAGGTCCTCGAACATCACACGGTCGCGCTTGTAGCCAACCGTGTTGGCATTCGCCAGGTTGTTGGCGATGGCCTGGAGGCGGGCATCCTGCGCCTGCACACCGGTCTTGCTGATCCACATTGCGGGGTTCATTGATTTCTCCTTAGTCTCTGATCAGACGATCGCCGCCGTCGGCCATCGTGTCGGCTGCCTTGTACAGGCGCATCTGCATGTCGAAGTCGCGCGCCAGGTTCATCGTCGCGACCATCTCCTCCACGGCCGAGACGTTGCTACCCTCGAGCTTGCCGCCGGCCACCTTGACTTTGTCGTCGGTGGGCAGGGGCTGGCCGTCGCGCGGCACGAGCAGGCCGGCTTCGTTCTTGGTCAGGTTGCGCGCGTCGGTGTCCACGAGCTTGAGCCTGTCCACCGTCTGCATCTCGGTCTGGCCGTCCATCAGCACCTGGACGGTGCCGTCGGCGCGGATCTCCACCTGGCTGTTCTGCGGCAGCACGATGGGGCCACCCTCGCCCAGGACCGCATGGCGGCCCAGCATGAGCTGGCCGTTGGCGTCGATCGTGAAGCTGCCGGCGCGCGTGTAGCTTTCAGCCCCGTCCGGGCCGCCCTGGGCTACGGCGAAGTAGCCATCGCCCTGGATGGCCACGTCCAGGCTGCGGCCGGTGTCCTGCACGGCGCCGCCACGGCTGCTGACCGCCTCGCTCTTCAAGCTCGAGAGCACGCGGTCCGCGTAGCCCTGGCCCTGAATGTCGAGGGACCCGGCCTGCTCCATATTGGCCCGGAAGCCGGACGTGTTTAGGTTGGCCAGGTTGTTGGCGTGCACCTGCTGCGCGTTCATCACGCGCTCGGCGCCGCTCATGACGGTGTAGATCAACGCATCCATCAAACAGCCTGCATGAGGGATTGCATCATCTGGCTCTGGGTGGAGATGACCTTGGCATTGGCCTGGTAAACCTGCTGGGAGGTCATCAGGTTCACGAGCTCGGCGGTCACATCCACGTTTGACTGCTCGAGCGATCCGGTGGCCAGCTTGGGAGCGGCGCCCGCGCCCGGCTGAGAGAACAGCGCGGGGCCGGTGGCGTTATTCACGGCCCAGCTGGTGCCGGACAGCGGCGTCAGCGCTTCTTCATCGGCGAAGGTGGCCAGCGCCACGGTGCCCACGGTCTGCTTGAGGCCGTTGCTGTAAGTGGCCGTCACGGCGCCATCCTCGCCGATGGCCGTGCCGGTCAGGACGCCGGCGGTGTAACCGTTGGCGGTGTTGGCCAGCGTCGTCGTGTCGCCGGAGAACGAGGTCGTGTTCGTGTAGTTGATCGCCACGGACAGCGGCTGGGCGCCGGCCGGCGCGGCGTTGAAGGTGGTGATCAGCGTCGGAGTGGCTGGCGGCGGCGTGGTGTTCACGGCCGTGAGCTGGCCGTTGAGGTTGAAAGCCATGCTCGCGTCGGGCGTGGCCGGGCCGGGGACGTCCTTGCGCGCAGCACCGTCGAAGCTGTAGTAGACGTTGACGTTGCCCACGCCGGCGCTGACGAAGTACTGGGTCAGCGTGTGCTGCTTACCCAGCGAGTCGAAGACGACCGAGGTCACGGAGCTGTTGTAGCTGGTGGGGTCGGTGCTGTCGAAGGTGGGCGTGGCCGGGGCGGTCCAGTCGGCCGAGAGGTTGCCGCTGTAATCCAGCGTGGTCGTCGCCTGGGCACCGATCTGGCCGGCGGGCACCTTCAGGTCGCCCAGGGCGCCCAGTGCCGCGCCCGGCACGGTCTGGCCGTTCTTGTCGAGGACGGCGGCATAGCCCTGCAGCTTGCGTCCGGTGCTGTCGACGACGTAGCCGTTCTTGTCGGTGTTGAACTGGCCAACGCGGGTGTAGACCACCTGGCCGTTGGAGTTGCGCACGGCGAAGAAGCCCTGGCCCTCAATCATGGCGTCCATGCTCTTGCCGGTGTTCACGATGCCGCCGACCTTGTCCATGCTCTGCGTCACGGAGCCAACCTGGGCGCCGTTGGTCTTGCCGTCCGCGTAGACGGCCTCGAAGTTAGCGCGGCTGGACTTGTAGCCGAAGGTGCCGGCGTTGGCGATGTTGTTGCTGATCTCGTCGAGGCTGCTGCTGACGGTGGAAATACCTGCGAGTGCGATTTCAAAGCTCATGAGGGGCTCCTGGGATCAGTTGGAAGCGGTTTGGGAAGTGGCCGGACGGCCTTCAAGTTGGGTGATGGCGCTGCTGGGCACCTCGCCGACGCCGGCGAGCCGCGCGAACACGCTGCCGTCGCTGGCCAGGCGCACGCCGGTCAGTGCGGTCTCGGCCTCGACGGGCAGACTCTGCTTGTCGACGTTGAGAACGGCGACCGAATAGCTGCCGGCCGGCAGGCCCAGCGCCTTGGGATCGACCGTGAAGGCCTGGTCGCCTGCGGCCAGGCTGCCCAGCGAGATGGTCTGGGTACCGCCGTAGGGGCTGGTCAGCACGAGCTCGTTGCTGGCGCTCTTGGCATCCAGGTTCACATGCAGGGTCACCGGCTGGTCGGACAGCTGCAACTGGCTCACACCGGCCCGGACCGTGCTGCCCACCTGGGCGCCCAGGGCCATCATCTGCAGGCTGTTGAGCGCGCTGTTGCCGCTCTTCCCCTGAGTGACGAGCTGCTGCATGGACTGCACCTGGCTCAGCTGCGCGAGCTGGCTCACGAACTGGCTGGGGTCGTTGGGCTGGAGCGGATCCTGGTTCTTGATCTGGGCCACGAGCAGGGTCGTGAACAGGCTTGTGAGATCGCCGTTCGGGCTCACGCCACCGCCGAGCAAGTTGGCGCTGCCGGTGGCGGTGCTGCTGGCATTGACGGGGGTATTGCTCATGGCCTCACTCCCCCAGCTTCAGCAGCGACTGCTGCATGGACTTGACCTTGCCCAGCACCTCGATGTTGACCTCGAAGGCGCGCGAGGTGGCCATCATGTCGGTCATCTCGGCCACGGGGCTCACGTTCGGGTAATAGACCTCGCCCTGCTCGTTGGCCAGCGGGTTATCAGGCTCGTAGGCCTTGCGCATGGGCTCTTGGCTCTGCACCACGTCGAGCACCTGCACGCGCATGCCGGTGCTGCCCTCGCCCACGCCCTCGGTGGCGGGCAGCGCGGCGAAGACGGGCTTGCGGGCGTGGTATGCGGCGTCCGGCGAGCCGGCGGCCGACTGGGCGTTGGCCAGATTGCTCGCGATGGTGTTCATGCGCACCGTCTGAGCCGCCAGCGCGGAGCCGGCGATCTGGGAAATCTGCTTGAAGGACATGACGTTCTCCTGCCTTATTGACCGTTGATGGCGCGAGCCAGACCCTTGAGCTCGAGGTTCGCGAAGCTCAGCGAGGTCTGGAAATCGAGGGCGTTCTGCGAGAAGGCCGCCTGCTCGACGCCGATCTCGACCGTGTTGCCGTCCTGCGCCGCCGCATAGGGCACACGGTATTGCGGCTCGTCGCTGTCCAGCGACAGGCCGTCGGCCTCATCACCCGAGGCGGCGGCCTTCAAGCTGGAGGCAAAATCGATGTCGCGCGCCTGGAATCCCGGCGTGCTCGCGTTGGCAATATTCGACGCCAGGATCTTTGTGCGCTCGGCCCGCAGCCGCAGCGCGTCGCCATGAATGCCCACGGCCTTGTTGAAATCGATGCTCATGCGCTGGATTCCTCTCTTGCTTTCTTCAGTTCTTGCGGGCCCGGCCCTTGGCGCGCCGGCCAGCCTGGATGAGCAGGTGCTCGACTTCACCCGTCGCGCCTTGCTCGATCAGGCTCAGCACAGCGGCCTGCTGGCCCCTGAGGTGCGCCTGAGCCTGCCGGCGGCGCGCGCTGAGCGCCCGCCCTGCCCGGCCGGCTGGGACATCAGCACCGAGGACCTGAGCCGGCTGCTGCGCCTGCATGTTGTCGCGCGCTGCGCCGACGGCCGCACGCCCGCCCAGGACTACCTGCTGCGCGGCGCGCTCAGCGCCGACGTGCTCGTCGTGCTGCGCGGCGTGCAGCCGGGCCAGGCGCTGGCTGACGCCGACGTGGAACTCCAGCACCGCGATGTCAGCGTGCTGCCCGACGCCGTCTCCAGCCTGGCGGCCGTGGCCGAGCTCGTGCCGCGCGCCAGCCTGCGCCCGGGCCAGGTCCTGCAGCAGCGCCTGTTGCAGCCCCAGCTGCTCGTTCGGCGCGGCGAGGCCGTGCGCATCGTCGCCAACCGCGACGGCATCGAAGTGCAGGCGAGCGGCGAGGCGCTTGACAGCGGCGCGCGCGGCGCGACCGTGAAGGTGCGAAACGCCAACAGCGGCCGCGTGATCGCCGCGCGCGTGATCGAGGCCGGCGTGGTGGAACCGGCGGAGCTGCCGGCGCGCTGAGGCGCTCATCGCGTCTCCTTCTGCAGGCGCTGGGCCAGGCGGGAGAGCTTGTCCGCATAGGCCGGGTCGCTGGCATAACCGCCACGTTGCAGAGCGGCTCCATAGGCCTGGGCGTTACTGCCCGTTCCGAGGGCCGCCTGATAGCGCGGGTTGCTGCCGATCAGCTGGGCCAGGTCCTGGAAGGAGGCCGAAGGATCGGCGTAGGCACGGAAGGCGGCACGCTCGGCATGCGCCTGGCCGGCCTTGTATTCGGTCGTGTCGGCCGCGGCCACCTCGCCGCTCCAGGCGGTGCCGGCCTTGATGCCGAAGAGGTTGTGGCTGTCGCTGCCGTCGCCGCGGCGGATGGGCTGGCGGCCCCACCCCGACTCCAGCGCGGCGTGCGCCACCAGCACCTCGGGCGCCACGCCGAGCTGCTGAGCAGCTTCGCGGGCCAGCGGAGTCATGGTGTCGGCAAAGGCCTGCTGCTCGGCCGGCGTGGCCGAGTCCTCATTGGCACGCAGGGCATTCACGAGCCCCTCCGGGCGCATCGAAGGCAGCTGGTCGGTCGGTGTCGAGCCGTTCTCGATGAACTGGCGCACCTCGTTCTGCAGTTGCCCGTAGAGTGCACCGAAGCTGGCACCGCCCGACTGGGGTGCGATCGCGTCGACCGGGTTCCAGCCAGCGCCCGGGGCGCTTAGGCTTTCAAGGCTGCGCATAGACGGCCTCCCCCTGGCCGAGCAGGCGCTGCATCAGCGCGTGCTGTTCGTGGATCAGTTCGCAATTGCGCAGGTTCAGCTGCTTGCAATCCATGGCGAGCTGCTCGATCTGCGTGCAGCTCAGGCTCAGACGCTCGCGCAGCGTGGCCGGCACAGCGGCAGGTAGGCGCGCGGCCAGCGTGCGCAGGCCCGGTCGCTCGCGGCGGCCGATCAGCTGGGTGAGCACGCTCTCGCGGTCTTCGCGGCGGCCCTCGATGCTGTTCACCTGGGCGACGATGCGATCGGCCAGCTGCTCCATGGTGGCGGCGCGATGGGCCAATGCGGCCTCGAACTGCGCCTGCAGCAGGGCGTGCAGCTCGCGGTAGGCCTGCACGTCGCGGGCCAGCACGTCGAGCAGCTGAGTGAGCAGGCGCGTCAGCGGCGAGTTCATCCGCGGCCTCCGTGATAACGCTGCACGAGCCGCGCGAGGCGGTCGGCGTCGAACTGGATCTCGCCGCGGGCGAGCGCGTCCTTGAGCGTGGCCACCTTGTCCATGTCCACCTCGGGCATCTGCGCCAGGGCGGCCTGCGCGGGCTTGAGCACATCGGAGGCCAGCTCGGAGGGCGCGCTGGTGGGCGTGACGGGCGCGGCAGCGCGCTCGGTGGAGGCGATTTCCTGCGTCTGCACGACGCCGGCGGCCGGGCCATTGCCTGCGATTCTCATGATCGATCCTTTGGATTTGGTACGCATCCCGTCCTCACGGTGCCAATGCGGGCGATGCGGGTTGAAGGGATGCGGCCAGGACGCCGCCGGTGGCGGGTCCGTACATGGCTGCGACGGCGCGGGCCTGGGCGCTGGTGAGCACCATCAGCTCGATGCGGCGGTTGATGGGGGCCTTGGTGTTCACGGTGTCGACGGGCGCGGTGTCGGCCATGCCACTGACCTGAAGCACGCTACCCTCGGGCATCGACCCGGCCAGCAGCTCGTAGCGGGCCGACATGGCACGCTGCGTGGACAGGCCCCAGTTCGAGAATGCGCCGGGCGTCTTGTCGTTGTAGGGCGTGGCGTCAGTGTGGCCTGTGATCAGCAGCCGGTTGCGGATCTGCGCGAGCACGGGTCCCAGGCGGTGCAGCAGCGAGCGCATGCGGCTGCTGGGCACGGCGCTGCCGCGCTCGAACATGCCGTTGGCGTCGGTGTCATGCAGCTGGAGGCGCAAGCCCTGGGCGGTGATCGTGCTCTGCAGATTGCCGGCCAGGCCTTCATCGGCGGCAATGCGTTCGATGCGCTGGGCCAGCTCGCCGAGCTGCTGCGGTGTGTCGAGCAGCACCGGCTCGCGGGTATAGGGCATGGGCTCGCGCGAGCCGTGGTCGGGCTCGCCGGCATGGATGTCTTCAGAGCGCGCCGGCACCGGGTGGCGTTCGATCATGCTGCCTCGCGTGCCCATGGACAGGGTGTCCGACAGGCCCTGGCCATCCTCGAGCAGATTGGCGCCGGAGCTCTTCATCACGACCTGCAGACGCTCGGCATTGCGCGAGGCCAGCAGCCACAGCACCAGGAACAGACACAGCAGGGCCAGGCAGAAATCGGCGAAGGCGACTTTCCAGGCGCCGCCATGGGCCTCGTCGTGCCCGCGCCTGGATACGCGCTTGACCACGGTGGCGCCTGCGTCGTGGAGCTTAGGCTGCACGGCGCTCCTCCCCGGGCATGCGATCGGTGGCGCGCCGACGCGGCGGCTCTTCGGGTTCGGCGCCGTTGAGCGCGTCGATCCAGCCTTCCAGCACCGAGAAGCTCGGCTTGGCGTTGAGCTGCACGAGGCGGCGGCCCGCGTCGATGGCCAGCAGCGCGGGCTTGCCCGCCACATGCGTGACCAGCACGACCTTGACCGATTCCAGCGCGGCCAGTTCCTCGTCCACCAGCTGCTTCATCATGTTGGATAGCGGGTCCAGCACGCCGTAGCAAAGGAAAATGCCTATGAAGGTGCCGACCATGGCGGCAGCCACCATCACGGCGATCTCGCCCGAGGTCGCGCCCGCGGCGACGTTGTTCATGGCCATGACGATGCCCAGCACCGCAGCCAGGATGCCGAAACCGGGCATGGCCTCGGCGATTTTGTGCAGACTCTTGGCCGGCTGGGCCATCTCGTCGTGAATGGCTTCGAGCTCCTGCTCGAGCACGCCTTCGAGTTCGTGGGCGCTGATCTTGCCCATGGCCATGAGGCGGAAGTTGTCGACGATGAAGTGCAGCAGCTTGGGTTCGTTCAGGATCATCGGGTAGCGCTGGAACAGCACGCTCTCGTGAGGCGCTTCCACATGCGCGTCCAGGGCCTTGAGGCCACCGGCCGCGGCCTGCAGCAGCTCGTACATCAGCAGGGCCAGCTGGCGCTGAAACTCCATGCCCAGCTTGCGGCGCATCAGCACCTTGCGCAGCTGCAGCATCATTTCCGAGAGCACGTGGCGCGGATTGCCGAGCACCAGGGCTCCACCGCCTGCGCCGACGATGATGAGGAGTTCGACCGGCTGCCAGATGACCTGGAGTTCACCGCCGTGGATCATGAAGCCGCCGAAGACAGCGCCCAGGATGATCACGATTCCGACAAAGGATTGCATGGCTGTTCCGTCCTTCTGGCTCAATCGGCCTGCAAGACCGCGCGCATCTTGCGCAGGGCCGCCTTGTTGATCTGGGAGACGCGCGCCTCGCTGAGATCGAGCACGGCGGCGATCTCCTTGAGGCTGGCGTCGAATTCGTAATAGAGCTGGATGACCTTCTGCTCGCGCTCGTCGAGCTGGCGCAGAGCCTGGGAGAGCGAGCGCGTGACCATCAGCTGGGCCTCGGGCGTGCGCTGCTCGCTGGGCAGGTCGCTGAGCTCGCCCAGCATCTCGTCGAAGCTGGCCATCTCCTCGGCCACCTCGGCCTGCTGGAGCGCGAGCCAGGCCTCGGGCGTGAGCTTCAGTTCGACGAGGATCTCGGCCTCGCTGGGCTGGCGGCCCAGGCGGCGTGTGAGCGCGCGCAGGGCGTCGCGCTGCTTGTGGCTGTCCTGGCGCACGCTGCGAGGACGCCAGTCCTGGCGGCGCAGCTCATCAAGGATGGCACCGCGCACGCGCAGCGAGGCGAAGGCGCCGAAGCCTTCATCGGGCTCGCCGTAGCGGCGCAGCGCCTGCAGCAGGCCCATGAGGCCGATCTGCTCCATGTCCTCTCGGTCCATCACGGCGCTGGCCTGGGTGCTCAGCTGGCGCACGACGCGCTTGACCAACGGCGCGTACTCGCGGAGCACGCGCTGCTCGGCCTGCGGCGACAGCATCGTCTGCGCAGGCTGCGCCCACTCGCCGTAGGCAGCGTCGTGGCTGAGGACAGGAACGGCTGACATCGCTCGCGCTTACTCGATGATCAGCTTGCCGACCAGGGCTTCGGCGAAGGGCGGCTTGCGCCCGTCGGCCTTGTAGCTCTCGATGTAGGCTCGGTTGAGCAGCTGCGCCACCTGGTCCACGCTCATCGCGGCGGCGCTCTGCACGGTGTTGACCGACAGGGCCTTGACGGCCACGGTGCGCATCAAGGGCAGGTGCTCCTTTGCTCGGGCCTCATCCTGGGGTTCGGTCTTGAAGACGATGTCGATGGCCATGTAGTGCGGCACCGCCTCACCGTGATCGCCACGCAGCATGACCAGGACCTTGTCCAACGTCACGTACTTGTAGTCGACGGACTTCTTCGCCTCGGGCTGGGCAGGGCCCTTGGCACGGGTCATCCACCACCAACCGCCGGCACCGGACCCCGCGAGCAGCGCGAGCGCCAGGCCACCGATGATCAACTTGGTCTTGAGCTTCATGTGCGGGTCATCCGTTCAGGGTGCTGGCGGCCTTGGCCATGCGTTGGGCGAAGCCGGCCGGGGCTTCGTCGCTCTCGTCGCGGGCGCGCGCCGGCGCGCGGCGATCGGCCTGCTCGCGCCCACCGCCCGACGATTGACCGGAGGCGGTTTCGCGGCCACGGCCTTCGGCGCCGCTGGCACTGCCGGTCGAGACCTGCACGGACACATCGCCCGCGTGGCGCTGCACCAGCTCGTGGCGCAGCGGCTCGCTGATCTGGCGCAGCTGGTTCGTCACTTCCTGGTGCGTGGCGCTCATCTGCACCTGCAGCACGCCGCCCTGCTGGCGGATCGCGATCTCCACGCGACCTAGCTGCGGCGGTGCCAGGTGCAACACGGTCTGGTCGGTTCCGCGGGCTGCGATCTGGACCTGCAGCTTGTCGCCCAAGGCCTGCATCAGCGGCTGCTGCCAGCTGTCAGGCACGTTGGGGGTCAGATGCAGCGCAAGCGCGTCAGCGGCCACGCCGGTGGTGGCAGGCGGGGTCGCCGTCGTCGCGAGCAGCGGACCGAACGCAGCAACTGCAGGCTCGGCGCTGGCCGGCGTGCTCGCCGTCGTAGCCGGTTGCGCGGGCGTGGCGGCTGCGGTGGTGCCGATCGTGGGCGTTGAGGCGGTCGTTGTGATGGCCGCGGTCGTGGTCGTGGTCGTGATTGCGGGGGCCTGGGCTGCGGCCTGCGCGGGCTCGGCCTCGGTTTGCGCGCCCGTCACTGCAGCAGCCATGAGCTGGGCCAGGCCGGTCGGCAGCGGGACCATGGGCGCGGCGACATCGGCGGCCAAACAGGCGGATGGAACCGAACGGGGATCCGAGGCGGTCGTGCTCAGCAAGGGCTGCGGCTGACGGGCTTGCGGAGTTGCCGCTGTAGTGGCCGGCAACGCGGCATGGACCGGCATCGCCTGGGCGCTCACCTGCGCGAGGCAGGCCAGCAGCTGCGCGGCGTCCGGCAGTTCCTGCGGGGTGGCGGCCTGCGGCGCGTCAGCGCTGGTCGATGCACTGTCTTGCGAGACGCGGACCTGGGCCTTTTCGGAAGCATTGGCCGCGTCGGATGGTTCGGCGGCCAGCGTCCGCGCGCCCAGCGGGCTCGCGACCTGGGGCAGTGCAAAACGTTGAGGTTTGGCCTCGCGACCGGGCTGTCCGGTCGTCTGAGTGTGGACGACCAAGGCCTGTGCACCCGTCGTTGCGGACGCAGCCCGGGCGGCGGCTGCCGGTGCGGGTGGAGTGTCCACGAGATTGGCGCGAAGGGTAGAAAGCAACTTCATGCGGCACCGCCCTTTCGGAGTTCGACGGGCCAATCCTGCGAGGCGGCGTAGGCCTGCCAGCCTTCGCGGTGCTGAAGCATCTGCTCAAGCGTCTCGCCCAGGCGCTGCATTTCGCGCTGGCAGTCCTGCAACGCGTTTTCGTGTGCCGTGCGCAGCTGCATCCAGGCGGCCAAGTCGGTGGGCCGGCATTGCTCGCGCTTGAAACCGCGCAGCAGGGCCGCCACTTCGGCGTCCAGGCGCATCAGCGCAGACCAGTTGCGAGCCCTCGCGGCTTCGCGAAGGCGGCTGCCCAGCCCGGTCAGCACGGCGGCGCTGGTGGCGCAGATCTCGTGCTTATCCATGACGGGCCTGCACTCCCTGCCAGCCGCCGCGGATCTGCGTCATCAGGCGCACCACCTCGTCCAGCGGCACGAGGTCCATGTCGATGCCGGCCTTGAACAGGCGTTGGGCGCTGTAGTCGTAGAGGCGGGCGAGGTTTTGCACGACCTCGCCGCCGCTGTCCATGTCCAGGGCGCTGGACAGGCCGTTGAGAATGCCGACGCACTTCTCCAGGCTCTTGGCCTTCATCTCGAAGCGCCGGCCCTCGATGTGGGCTCGGGCGCGTGCCATTTCGTCCAGCAATCCGTCCATCAAGACCAGCACGAGCTGGACCGGGGAGGCCTGGGCGGTCTGGGCGTTGAGATGCGTACTTTGGTAGCTCTGGTAGGCGTCGTGGCTCATGTCATGAAGAGATGTCCGGCTATCCGAACATGCTGAGGGTTTGCGACATCTGCGCCTGCAAGGTCTGCAGCTGCGTGAACTGCGCGAGGTAGCGGTTGTAGGCGTCGTTGTATTGAGTGGTCAGCTGCGTCTGCTGCTCGGCCAGGTACTTGCCGATCACTTGCTGCGAGTTCTGGCGCTGCTGGATCTGGCCGGTGGAGGCGTTGGTCCAGGCGTTGACCAGGCCGCTCAGCGAGCCGAGCAGGCCGCTGGGCGCGGACATGCTGGCATTGCCGAGCACGTCGTCGAGCGCGGTCGGATTGGCGTTGAGAGCAGCACTGAGCTTGGTACTGTCCAGGCTCAGGTTGCCGCTGCTGTCGGCGCTCACGCCGAGCTGCATCAAGGTGCTGCCGTTGAAGCTCTTGCGCAGCATGCTGGACAGGTGATCCTCGAGGCTGCGCACGCCGGTGTCGTTGGCAAAGGCGCCGCTGGCGCTGCCGTCGCTGCCAATGGCGGTGAGGGTGTCAAGGGACTTCTTCACCGCGTTGTATGCAGTGACGAAGCTCTGCAGCTGGTTGGCGGTGCCGGTGTTGTCGCGGGCCACGGTCAGCGAAATAGGCGCCGCATTGGCGGCCTGGGCGGCCGTCAGTGTGAGCGTCACGCCCGGGATGGCCGTAAGGGTGTTGCTGCCCTGCTGGACGTTCACGCCGTTGACCTGGGCGATGGCGTCCTGAGCGGGTGTCAGCTGCTTGGCGCTGGCGAAGGTCACGCCCGGCACGATCTCGCCCGGCGTGGTCGTGCCGGTGCTGCCGTTGGTGTAGCTGATTGTCGAGATGGCACCCTGTGCGCCGCTGGTGCCCGAGCTCAGGGTCAGCTGCGTCACCGGATTTCCGCTGGCATCGGTGCCGGAGACGATGTTGGCCGTGGCCTGGCCGCCGGCCTGCTGGTTGATGGCCCGGGCGATGTCGGAGGCGCTCATGCTGCCGCCGGTGGCGCTCAGGTTGACGGTGGCCGTCTTGCCGTTGGCGAAGGTGATGGTGATCGTGGAGGCCGGCGTGGGCGGGCTCGGCACGACCGTATTCGGGATATTGGCGAAGGCAATCGCGTTCTGCGTCGCGAGCTGCTGCACGCTGACCGCATAGGTGCCGGGCACCGCCGAGCTCGTGGCCTTGGCGCTCGCCACGGTGGCGTCGCTCAGGGTAGCGCTGTACTGCGTCACGCTCCGGCCGGGCAGACCAGACAGACTGCTCAGCGAGGTGCTGAAGCTGCTCAATGCCGTCTGCAAGGTGCTCAGCGCTTGCGTGGTGCTTTGCATCGCCTGGTTCTGCGTGTCCAGCAACTGCTGCTGGTTTTGCACGAAGGCCTGGGCCAAGCTCGTGGCGGTGCTGGTCGGGTCGAGGCTGGCGGTGTTCAGGCTGGTCGTCATGGGGCGCTCCTGTGGGCTCGTGAAGAGGGTTCTCCACAGACAAGGGCGACCGTTGCCGGCCGTTGCTTAAATTGCGAGCAATCCATGCGCTTCATGGGCGATCTCCGCGCAGCCAGCTTTGCGAGGCCAGGGCGTCCTGCTGCTTTTGCTCCTGGCGGCGGGCGTCCAGGGCCAGGCGGGCCCCGACCTGGCTGCGGGCCTTGTCCAGCGCGGCCTCGCGGCGCGATTCCGAGATCAGGGCTGCCTGGGCCGCCGCCGCATCGGCGCGGCTCTGGTCCAGGGCCTTGCGCTGACCGCGGGCCAGGTCCAGCACGGTGTCCTTGTACGCGCCCTGGTTGGCCAGCAGGGCCGCCGTCAGACGACCGTCGGCCGCAGTGGGCGCGGCACTGCCAGCCAGGGCTTCGAGCTTGTCCACATTGCCGGCGATGCGCTCGCACCGGCGCTGTTGCTCGGCGAAGTGCGTCTGTGCCTGGTCGCGAGCGCGCTCGCTGAGCTCGCGCAGCCGGCCCAGGTTGACATGGAGCTGCTTGCTCATTGCAGCAGCTCCGTCAGTTGCGTGCGGCAGTCGCCCAGCGCCGCACCTTCGCGCGTACCCTGGTGCAGATAGCCTTCCATGCGGGGCCACAGGCCGACCGCGCGGTCCACCGCGGGATCGGCGCCGGGCACGTAGGCACCCAGGGGCATGAGCTCGCGCACCTGCTCGTAGCGAGCCAGCAGCTGCTTGAACTGGCGGGCGGCTTCCTGCTGCTCGCGGTCGGCCACCAGGCTCATACAGCGGCTGATGGACTGCGCCACATCGATGGCCGGGTAGTGGCCGCGTTCGGCCAGGGTGCGCGACAGCACGATGTGACCGTCGAGGATGGCGCGTGCCGTGTCGACGACCGGGTCCTGCTGGTCGTCGCCCTCGGCGAGCACGGTATAGATGGCGCTCATGCTGCCGGGGCCTTCGCCGTTGCCGGCGCTTTCCACCAGTTCAGGCAACTGCGAGAAGACCGAGGGAGGATAGCCGCGGGTGGCCGGGGGTTCGCCCAGGGCGAGGGCCACCTCGCGGCGGGCCATGGCGTAACGGGTGAGCGAATCCACCAGCAGCAGCACATGCTGGCCCTGGTCACGGTAGTGCGCGGCGATGCTGTGGCAAAGCTCGGTGGCGCGCTGGCGCATCAGGGGCGACTCGTCGGCGGGCGCCACGACCACGACAGCGCGGGCCAGACCTTCGCGGCCCAGCGAGAGCTCGATGAACTCGCGCACCTCGCGGCCGCGCTCGCCGATGAGGCCCACGACGATGACGTCGGCCACCGTATTGCGCGTGATCAGGCCCAGCAGCACGCTCTTGCCCACGCCCGATCCGGCCATGAGTCCGACGCGCTGGCCGCGGCCCAGCGTCAGCAGGCCGTTGATCACGCGCACGCCGACGTCGAGCGGCTCATGCACGTTCTGCTTGCGCAGCGGGTTCACGCGCGGCGGCGTGGCGGGCAGTGGATGTTCTCCGCCCAAGCGGCCCAGGTCGTCGATGGGCTCGCCGAGCCCATTGACGACACGGCCCAGCCATTCCGGCCCGATCATCAGCGGCGCACGCTCACTGGCGGGCAGAACGCGCGCGCCGGGCACGAGGCCGTCGGGCTTCTTGAAGGGCATGAGATAGGCGACCGGATCGCGGAAGCCGACCACCTGCGCGGAGATCCACTCGCCGCTGCCGTCGTCCACGTTTCGCTCGATCAGGCAACGCTGGCCCACGCGCAGCGCACAGCCGCTAACCTCAAGCAGCAGGCCCGAGACCGCGATCAGGCGGCCCGTGGGCGTGGCGACAGGCACCTCGTCCAGGGCCACGCGGCGCAGTGCCTGGCTCAGCATCACGCGCCCTCCCGCACGATCGTGGCTTCGCCCAACTGCTCGCGCACCTGGCTCATGCAGGCCTCGAGGCGCTGGGTGCAGCCGGCGTCGGCCTCGCGATGACCGGCCAGCACGCGGCATTCGCCGGACGAGAGCTGGGCATCGGCTTGGAGCTGCCATTCACGGGCCCGCTCGGGCGCAAGCTCCTCGAGCCGGCGCAGGTCCTCGGGGTGCAGATGCACTCGGACCTGCTCACGGGGCACGGCGGGCATGGCGGCCAGGGTCTCGTCGACCAGGGCCAGCAACTGCGCGGGGCGCAGGGTCAGCTCGGCGCGGATGACCTGGCGGGCGACACGCTCGACGAGATCCACGACCTCGCGGCGCAGCGCATTCTGGTAGTCGTCTTGCAGCTGCTTCAGCTGCACCTGCAAGGCGGAGACGGCGGCCACGGGGCCGGCGAAAAGGGCTTTCGCATCCTCGCGGGCGGTGTTCCAGCCTTGTTGATAGCCATGTTCCTCGGCTTTGCGGCGAGCTTCTTCCTGGCCGGCGGCCAGGCCGCTGGCGTGGCCCTCCGTGTAGCCCTTGTCCAGGCCTTCCTGGAAGCCTTCCGCCAGCGCGGCCTGGAGCTGCACGCCGGCCAAGCCGGCGACGCGCTCGTTGCCCTGCTGCAGCTGCAGCAAGGGCGGAAAGCGATGAGGCCGCATCACGCTCATTCGACCGTCGCCTCGGCGAACAGCTGGACTTGGATCTCTCCCGCGTCGGCCAGGGCCTTGAGGCGGGCGATGATTTCGGCGCGGGCTTCTTCGACGCGGCTCTTGGGCATGGGGCCGCCACGACGCATCAGGTCCTCGAAGGCCTGGGCCTGGCGGCGCGGCATGACGGCAAGGATCGCGTCGCGCACGGGCGCCTCGGCGCCCTTGAGCGCCACGGCCCAGACCTCGAGCGCGACTTCCTCGACCAGGCGCAGCAGCGTGGCTTCGCTCTGGCGCGAGAGCATGAAGAACTCGTACATGCTGATCTCGATCTCGCTGACGACCTCGGGGTCGTGGGCGCGCAGCAACTCCACCATCTGCTGGCGCTGGCCGGGCATGCGGTTCAGGATCTCGGCGACCTGGCGCACACCCTCGACGCTGGCGCCCTGCTGGCCCAAGCCGGCGATGCAGCGCTCGACCATCTCGTCCAGCTCGGCCAGCAGCTCGGCGTCCACCTCCTGGAGGCGGGCCATCTGCAGCAGAACGGTGTCACGCATGAAGTCAGGCAGCGCCTCGATCACGGCGCCGGCCATGCTGCTGGGCAGGAAGGCCAGGAACACGGCCTGCATGCGCTGGTGCTCGCGGCTGAGCTGCTCGGCCAGCCACTTGGGCGAGGCCCATTGCAGGCGCTGCATCTTGGGACGGATGGCATCGCCGTAGATGCTGTTGAGCACGCTGCTGGCGATCTCGCCGCCCAGCGCCATGTCCAGCGAACGCTTGAGGTAGGTGCGCGAGGCCCCGTGCACGCCGCTCTGCTCGCGGTAGTCATCGAAGAACTGCTGGAGCGAGGTCTTCACCCAGTCCACCTTGATGCCCGAGAGGCGCGACATCACTTGCGTGACGCCGAGCAGCTCCTCGCGCGCCAGGCAGCGCAGCACCGCGCTGGCGGGCTCCTCGCCCATGCACAACAGCACGATGGCGGCGCGCTCGACGGGGCTCAGGGAGGCCGCGTTCGTCGGCAGCATGAAATCAGTCGCTTCGGCCATTTTTCTTCTGCACCCATTGCTTGACGACTTCCGCCACCCGCTCGGGCTCCTTGCCCGCCAGTACCTTCAGGTGGTCCACCAGCACGTCGACGGGCGAGCCCGGCGGCGGCAATTCATAGTTCTCCAGCAGCGGCGTCACGGCCGTGCGGGCCGCGGCCAGCGCGGGCTGGGCTTCGGCGGCGGTCAGAACCGGCGCCTCGGCGGCTTGCGACAGGGCCGCAGGCTTGATGTCCGAGGCGCGCTGTTGCGCCACCGGACGCGGCGCCAACGCCTGCTGAGCCATGCGCAGCACGGGGCGCGCGATCAGCAGGTAGCCGAGCAGCAGGGCCAGGCCATAGCCCACCCAACCGGCGACGTCGATCCAGTTGTCGTGGTCTTCCCACCATTGCGGCTGCACGGGCGGTTTGGGGAAGCTCATCGCGCTGAGGCTGAGCTTGTCACCGCGCTCGGCATCGATGCCCAGGCCACTGCGCAGCACGCGCTCGATGTTGGCGATCTGCTCGGTCGTCCACTTGGGGGCACCGCCGGGCGCGGCCGCGTCGTTCAGCAGCAAGGCAACGTTGAGGCGCTCCAGGCGCCCGCGGCTCTTCTTCACTTGCGTGATGCTGCGGTCGTAGGCGTACTGGCGCGTGGACGCGTTCTTGCGATTGGTCGCGCCGTTGTCTTCGGGCGCGGCACCGGATGCTGCAGTCGTCGGCGCAGGCATCGGGCGGTTGCTCAGCGAGCCCGGCACGCCCAGGGCCAGCTGCTGGCGGTCCTGCTCGTCGCGCATGGCCTCGCTGGTGACCTTGGGCGCGTCGCCGTACTGCTCGCGGGTTTCCTGCACACGGTCATTGTTGATCTCTGCCGTCACGCTCAGGTGGTAGTTCTGCTCGCCGAGCACGGGGGCCAGCAGCTCGCGCACATTGCCGCGCACTTCGTCTTGCACGCGGCGCTGCGCGTCGTTGCCTGCACCGGCGCCGTCGAAGCCTTCGCTGAGGTCTACACGGGCCGACAGCAGATGGCCTTGCTGATCCACCAGGCTCACGCGTTGCGGGTCCAGCCCGGCCACGCTGCCCGAGACGAGCTGGATGGCGGCGGCAATCTGTTCGTTGGAGAGTTGGCGGCCCGGTTTGAGCGAGAGCACGACCGAGGCCGAGCTCTTGTCCGCGGCGCTGATGACGAAGGAGCTGGACTTGGCCAGGGCCAAGTGCACGCGTGCGCCGGCCACGGCGTCCAGCGCCATCATGCTTTGTGCGAGCTCGCCCTCCAAGCCACGGCGGAAGCGCACGTCCTGCACGAACTGGCTCACGCCCAGCGGGTCGTTGTGGTCCAGCAGCTCCAGGCCGGCCGGCAGCTTGGCCACGACACCCTTGGTGGCGAGCAGCATCCGCGCACGGCCGAGCTGGTTCTCGGGCACCAGCACCTGGCCGCTGTCCGGATGCAGGTGATACGGCAGGTGCTCAGCATCGAGCACGGCCAGGACTTCGGACGTGGCGAGCTGTTCGTGCTGGCCAAACAGCGGCTTGTAGCTGGACTGGTCGCGCCACAGCAGCATGAGCACGACGGTGGTGCCGAGCAGGGCCAGGCCAATCACGGGCCAAACCTTGCGCACCCAGTCGCCTGAGAGGCGCGGGCGCCCCTGCCAGAACTGGACGGCGCGCTGGCGCCAATCGGGCGCGGGCAGCAGCCGGGCGTCGGTCGTCTGAGTGGACGGGATCATCTGAATGGGCGCCTCAGAATTGCAGCTTGATGAGGTCGTCCACGGCGCCCATCACCTTGTTGCGCACCTGCAGGAGCATCTGGAAGGACAGATTGGCCTGCTGACTGGAGAGCATGGCGCCGACGAGGTCGTCGCTCTCGCCGCGCTCCACGGCCTCCATTCGCGTCTGCGCCTGCTGGTCCTGGGCGTCCACGCGGCGCAGCATCTGCTCGAAGCCCGGGGCGCCGGCGCCGGCAGCACCAGCCATGCCCATGTCGGCCGCGGCGCTGATGCGCTCGGCGTCTTGCTGCAAACCCTGCAATTCCCGGCCGAGGACGGCCAGGCCCTGGTTTTCCATGCCTGCTCCAGAAACCACAGCGCTCATGCATTCGCTCCCTTGATCAGCATATTTATATGTGCCGCCTGAATCTCTCGCGCACCCGCCAAAATATTCGAACGAAAACCCACCTTCGAAATCATCGAAGATATTCGACCACAGGCCCAACCATGCAAACACGGGAGGATCTGAAGAATATTCAAGACAAAACCATCCCATGCAGCGAATAAACATCCGACGCAGATGGAAGTCAGGAATTAAAAATCGCGCCCAAGCCGCGCACCGTGCAGGTGCGGCGATCGGGCGATGCGATCAGGAAGGCGGGGAAATGGTGACCACGAGAAAGCTCCTTGTCTTGCACAAGGGCACGTTCGGCAGGCAGCCGGCAGGTCACAACAGACAGCCCAAGGCTGCCTGGCGAGGCATGAGTACAACCATAGGGGCACGCATCACGTGCCCCACAGACTCAGGTCTGGCAACCCCGCTATCGTGGCTGGACCGGAAAGGCCAGCTGTAGACCGGAGGCTTTGCGACCCCGGCTTTCGCTCGGGTGTGCCCTGATGTGACGAACTGTAGCCGAGCCGACCCACTCGGACAGCAGGCGGCAAGGAAATTAACAAGATGAAACGAGTCAGGCGAGAACTAGTTCACGCTTTATCGCCCACCCGTCGCTCCGAACAACAGTATCCGTGTTCGACAAACCAATCAAACCAGCCAATCACCCCATAAGACGATCGGACATTTACCGCCGAAGCATGTCTTTCACCATATATCGGTTCAAAACGCGTGACATATTGCCGTCCATCCGAGGGTCCGATCGAATAAGGCGGCCGTCGGCGCACGGAAATTAAATGTTGACAATAAAATCCGGCACAAATTCCTTCAGGCACGCGCCATATACCGGCGCGCCACGATCTCAAACCGGCTCCAGGCCTCCCGCCGCCATGCCCACGCATCGTTCCGCTTCACTGTCGCCCCCCGTCAAGCCCAGCATCACTCGCCTGGACAGCTGCAGCCTGGGCCGGCCCATCCACCTGCTGCCGCAGCTGGCCGAGGAACTGCGCGAGGCGCTGAACCAGTCGCTGCGCCAGCACTGGAACCGCCGCTATCAGACGCGCTACGAGATCGTCAGCGCGCAGTTCAGGGCCTTCGAACCACGCAGCGCGCAGCCCGGCGCGGCCGGACGCTGGTTGCAAAGCCGCGACGCGCAGGAGCCCCTGGCCTGCATGATCGAACGCCGCCTCGTGCTGCACATGCTGGCCCACCGCCTGGGCCTGCAGCAGTCGACTGAAGCCGCGCCTGATGCGCCCGAGACCGCCACTGAAGAGCGGCTGCTGCACGCGCTGGCGCGCAGCATCGCTGAGCGCAGCCTGCGCTGCCTGCGCATGCAGGAAGCAACAGCCGAAAGCTCCGAAGCCTCCGCGCTGAGCGGCTGGCTCTCGGTCACCACGCCGCGCACTTCGCCGGGCGCCTGGCGGCTCGAGCTGGACCTACAAGCCCCCGACCTCGCGAGCACCCGCATCCAGCTGGTGCTTGACGGCGCCCTCATGGACCGCGTGCTGCGTGCGTTGTCGGCGCGGCAGACAAGCAAGCGCGCCGCGCGCAAGGAAGCACCCGCCCAGCCCCTGGGCAGGCGCCTGCAACTGAACCTCAAGGCCCGGCTGCTCGAAAGCCAGTTGCCGCTGAGCATGGTGCTGGGCCTGCGCCCCGGCACGCTGATTCCGGTCCACCTGGACCACGCCACCGTGGAGGTCGAGGGCGCCCCCCTCTTCCACGCCCAGATCGCAGAGCACCAGGGCAAGCTGTGCCTGACCTCTTTCCAAGACATGGAGTGACCCCAATGAACGATCTCGACGATATGGATGGCCTGCTCGACGCGGTGGACAGCGGCACCGAGCCGACCGCCGAAGCCCGCGCCCCGCGCCGCGACATGCCCGCGTTGATGCGCAAGATCTCGGTCACGCTGACGCTTGAAGTTGGCGAGGCGCGGATCTCGCTGCACGAGCTTGCCCAGTTGCAGGCCGACAGCGTGGTCGAGCTCGACACACTGGCTGGCACGCCGCTGACGCTCAAGGTCAACGGCACGGCGATCGGCCGCGCCGAGGTGGTGGTGAGCGGCGACAGCCACGCGCTCAAGGTCATCGAGATCGACGGTCTGGACCTCGACCTGCTCGGGGCATGACCTCTGCGTTTCCACGGCTGCGGCGCTGGTCCAGCGCCGCAGCCCTGCTCACCCTGACCGTCGCGATGCACCCAGCGGTGGCCGCGACGATCAAGGTCGTGGGCCCCGCCGAGGGGGGCGCCCAGGGCGAATTCACGCTGAAGACCCAGGTCCTCATCATCATGACCCTGCTCGGGCTGTTGCCCGCGCTGGTGCTGATGATGACGAGCTTCACCCGCTTCGTGATCGTGCTCTCTCTGCTGCGCCAGGCCCTGGGCCTGCAGCAGGGTCTGCCCAACCGGCTCGTCACAGGCGTGGCCCTGATCCTCACCATCCTCGTGATGCGGCCGGTGGGCACGCAGATCTGGGAAAAGGCCATGGTTCCTTACGACGAGGACAAGATCAGCCTGACCCAGGCGCTGCAGACGGCCGAGGCGCCGCTGTCGCGCTTCATGCTGGCGCAGACCAGCAAGAACGCCCTGGGCCAGATCGCCCAGTTGGCCGGTGAGGCCGAGGTCAAGACGCCCGAGGGGCACAGCTTCCCGGTCAAGATGGCCGCCTTCGTGCTCTCAGAGCTGAAGACCGCCTTCCAGATTGGCTGCATGCTCTTCATCCCCTTCCTGGTCATCGACCTGGTGGTGGCGTCGGTGCTGATGGCTATGGGCATGATGATGCAGTCGCCCATGGTGATCTCGCTGCCCCTGAAGCTGCTGCTGTTCGTACTCGTGGACGGATGGACGCTGACGGTCAACACGCTGGTTTCCAGCATCCGGTGAGGGCGAACGCGTGAATCCCGATGTCGCCGTCGATCTCGTCAGCGAGGCCCTGCACCTGACCATCCTGCTGGTCTCGATCCTGGTGGTACCAAGCTTGATCGTGGGCCTGATCGTGTCCCTGTTCCAAGCAGCCACGCAGATCCAGGAGCAGACCCTGGCCTTCTTGCCGCGCCTCCTGGTCACGCTCTTCGTGCTGGGCCTGGCCGGTCGCTGGATCACGAGTCAGCTGATGGACTTCTGCATTTCCATCTTCCAGCGCGCCGCTCAACTGGTCGGTTAGAGGCAACACACGTGGATCTGGCCTTCGCCGACATATTGCAGTGGCTCCAGGCCTTCTGGTGGCCCTTTTGCCGCACGCTGGCCGTTTTCAGCGTGGCGCCGATGATCGGCGAGGCCATGGTGCCCGTGACCGTGCGCGTGCTGCTGGCCCTGCCCGTGGCCGTGGTGATGATGCCCATCTCCCAGACGAGCGCCCATGTCGTGGCGCCCTTCTCCCTGCATGCCCTCGTGGTCACGGCCGAGCAGGGGCTGATCGGCCTGGGCATCGGCCTAACGCTGCACCTGGCCATGGGCGCGCTCACCACCCTGGGCTTCCTGCTGTCGTCCCAGATCGGCCTGTCCATGGCCGTGCTCAACGATCCCCTGAACGGCAACTCCTCCGACGTGATCACGGCCATCATCAACGTGCTGTGCATGCTGGCCTTCTTCGGCCTGGACGGGCACCTGCTCTTCGTCTCCATCCTGGGCCGCAGCTTCGAGGCCTGGCCCGTGGGCGGCGGCCTTCCCCTGCTCACTTTGCAGGGCGTGGCCTACAACCTCGGCTGGGTGTTCTCGGCGGCCATGCTGCTGGCCCTGCCCGTGGTGGCGGGGGCTCTGGTCGTGCAGATCGGCATGGGCTTCCTGAACCGCGCCTCGCCCTCGCTGAATCTGTTCTCGCTGGGCTACACGCTGATCACGCTGATGGGGCTGTACATGCTGAGCCAGGTGCTGGCCAGCATTCCGGCGCACTACATGCGCATGACGGGGCAGTTGCTCGACGGGCTCACCCAGGGCATGAGGGCGGCTCATGGCGGATGAGAGCGGCGATCGCAGCGAGAAGGCCTCGGAGCAGAAACTCCGCAAGGCCCGCGAGCAAGGCCAGGTGGCGCGCTCGCGCGACCTGGCGGCGGCCATCGGCCTGCTGCTGGGACTCAAGCTCATGCTGTGGATGGCGCCGGACTGGTTCGCCGAATTCCAGCGCCTGTTCCGCCTCGTGCTCTCGCCCCTGCCCGACCCGGACCTGATGGACGCCTGGTCCACCGAACTGGCCGGCCACGCGCTGTGGCTGCTGCTGAAAATGGTGCTGCCCCTGCTGCTGCTGCCGCTGACCATCACGGTCGCCGCCCAGCTCGGCGGCGGCATCGTCTTCGCGAGCTCGCAATGGGCGCCGCAGTTCGGGCGCATGAACCCGCTGTCCAACCTCGCGCGGCTGTTCTCGGCCAAGCATTACAGCGACCTGGGCGCCACCATCCTCAAGGTGATCGGGCTGATCGTGGTGCTTATCTACCTGGTGCGCTCGCAGTCGCCGGCCTTCGTGAGCCTGCAAGCGCTGAGCCTGGATGAAGCCCTGCCGCGCGCCGCCGGACTGCTGCTCGACGCCCTGCTCTGCCTGGCCGCCGTGTTGGGCGTGTACGCCCTCGTGGACGTCCCCCTGCAACGCTTCCTCTTCCTGCGCGGGCAGCGCATGAGCAAGCAGGAAGTGAAAGAAGAGTACAAGCAGAACGAAGGCCGCCCGGAGGTCCGCCAGCGCATCCGCCAGGTGCGCCAGCAGATGGCCCGGCGCGGCATTCGCAAGGCAGTTCCCACGGCCGACGTCATCATCAACAACCCCGAGCATTACGCGGTCGCCGTCCGCTACCACAGCGCCAAGGCGGAGGCGCCCTATGTCGTGGCCAAGGGCATCGACGAAATGGCCGCCTACATCCGCACCCTCGCCCGCGAGCACCAGGTGCCGCAGCTGACGCTGCCACCCTTGGCCCGCGCGCTCTACAACGGCACCCAGGTGCAGCAGCAGATCCCGGCGTCGCTGTACCAGGCCGTGGCCCAGGTGCTGCACTACGTGTTGCAGCTTCAGGCCTTCCGGCACGGAAGGCGCAAGAGTGAACCGCGCCTGGACGAAGCCGAGTTGCTGGTCCCGCGCCACCTTTCCGACCCCGACACCCCATGAAGAAGCCCCTGACCGCCTCGCTGCGCGAGCTGCGCGTGGCCGCACCGATGTTCCTGCTGGCCATCCTGGCCATGGTCATTCTGCCCATGCCGCCGATGCTGCTGGACATTCTGTTCACCTTCAACATCGTGCTGGCCCTGGTGGTCATCTTGGTGGCGGTGAACAGCCGCCGGCCGCTGGACTTCTCGGTCTTCCCCAGCATCATCCTGGCCACCACGCTGATGCGGCTCTCGCTCAACGTGGCGTCCACGCGCGTGGTGCTGCTGCACGGCCACGAGGGCACGTCTGCGGCCGGACATGTGATCGAGTCCTTCGGCAATGTGGTGATCGGCGGCAATTTCATCGTCGGCCTGGTCGTGTTCGTGATCCTGATGGTGGTGAATTTCATCGTCGTCACCAAGGGCGCGGAACGCATCTCCGAGGTCTCGGCCCGCTTCACGCTGGACGCCCTGCCCGGCAAGCAGATGGCCATCGACGCCGACCTCAACGCCGGTCTCATCAACCAGGAGCAGGCGCAGAAGCGCCGCCGCGAGGTCGGAACCGAGGCCGACTTCTACGGCGCTATGGACGGCGCCTCCAAGTTCGTGCGCGGCGACGCCATCGCCTCCATCCTGATCCTGCTGATCAACATGATCGGTGGCGTCGCCATCGGCGCCTTCATGCATGGACTGAGCCTGGGCGACGCGCTGCGCCAGTACGGTCTGCTCACGATCGGCGACGGCCTGGTTGCGCAGATCCCGGCCCTGCTGCTTTCGGCCGCCGCGGCCATCATCGTCACGCGCATCAGCGATTCGGGCAATCTCGAAAGCCAGGTGAGCGAGCAGATGCTGGCCTCGCCCCAGGTGCTGTACAGCGCCGGCGGTGTCATGCTGGTGCTGGCCCTGATCCCCGGCATGCCTTGGATGGCCTTCGCCAGCTTCGCCGTGGCGCTGGGTTGGGCCGGGCGGCGCATGGCGCAGCGCGCCGACGAGGCCGTGCTGGATCCGCCCGACGCAAGCGCGGCCCTGGCCCTGACGCCGCCGCCCGAAATGGATTGGCGCGCGCTGCCCGTGGTGGAGCCCATGGCCGTGGCCGTGGGCTACAAGCTCGTGCACCTGATCGACCCGGCTCACGGCGCGCCGCTGACCCAGCGCATCAAGGGCATGCGCCAGACCCTGAGCGAGCAGCTCGGCGTGCTCCTACCTGCTCTGCCCGTGCGCGACGACCTCTCGCTCAAGGCAACCAGCTACAGCGTGCTGCTCAACGGCAGCCCGCTGGCCCAGGCCAGCATCTACCCCGACAAGCTGATGGCCATCGCCTCCGGCCAGGTCTGGGGCGAGCTCGACGGCATCCCCAGCGTCGATCCGGCCTACGGTATGGCCGTGACCTGGATCGAACCGGCGCAAAAGGCCCATGCCCTCGGCCTGGGCTACCAGGTGGTGGACGCGGCCAGCGTCGTGGCTACCCATGTATCCAAGCTCGCGCGCGAGACCTTGCCCGAGCTGCTGCGCTTCGACGATGTGGCCGCGCTGCTCGAACGCCTGGACGCCATCGCGCCCAAGCTTGGCGCCGCGCTGGACAAGGCCTACACCCATGCCCAGTTGCTGAAGATCATGCGCCTGCTCCTGTCTGAAAACGTGGCGCTCAAGGACATCGTCAGCATCGCCGGCACGCTGGTGGAGAACGCAGAGCTCACCAAGGACCCCA
The DNA here is from genome assembly GCA_019234295.1 of Roseateles sp. Lineage (GTDB taxonomy): Bacteria > Pseudomonadota > Gammaproteobacteria > Burkholderiales > Burkholderiaceae_C > JAFALK01. Next base: position 1,624 of record JAFALK010000071.1, on the reverse strand, counting down.
TCCTGCTCGCGGCCGAGGTGCGCTGCACGCTGCGACGCCAGATCGTGAGCCAGCTGCTGGGGCCGGAAGGCCAGAACTCGGCGCTGCGCGTGTTCAACCTCGGCGGCGAGCTGGAAACCCATCTGCTGAACGCGCTGAACCAGGCGCGCCAGGGCGGCGCCAAGGTGGCACTGGACAGCGTGCCGGTGGACCCGGTTTTGCTGGGCCAGTTGCAGCAGCACATGCCCTCGGCGCGCGACCAGCTCAAGGCCCAGGGCGCGGCACCGGCCCTGCTCGTGATGCCGCAAGTGCGGCCGCTGCTGGCCCGCTATGCGCGCCTGTTCGCGCCGGGCCTGTCGGTGCTGTCGTACAACGAGGTGCCGGAACAGCGCGAAATCGTCGTGCTGGGCTCGCTCGGCTAAAGAGACCAGAGCAGTTCGGCGGCAAGCCTCAGCAGGCTTGGATCCGCGTCCACGGCCTCCCGCTGGGCCGGCCGATTCAGACGGCGCTGCCGCCATCGCCAAGCCTTGACCTTGGCACCGGCCCGCGCCAGCGCTCCGTCCCAGTGCGGCCAGCGCGAACGCGCCAGGGCCATGGCTACGCTGGACGCGAGGATCAGGTCGATTTCCAGCGCCGCGCTGCGGCCGCTGAGCTGCAGCCCCAGGATCTCGCCCTGCCAGGGCAGCAGCAAGCTCAGGTGATTCAGTTCCGGCAGGCCTGCCAGCGGATGCGTCTGGATCCACAACGCCTCACCGAAGGGCTCCGCCGCCGGCCACCCGCGGGCCAAGGCCGGCAGGCTCGCGCGCACCCATTCCTGCAGGTCACGGCCGGCAAGGTAGGGCTCGATGTCGGCATGCTCGGCCGCTGGAGCGCGCAGCCAGGGCGGAGGATCGGGCTGCATGGCCCGAGGCATGATCGCGGCTTCCAGCTCATGCACCTGCGCTGCCAGCGGCGAGGGCGTGAGCAGCTCCAGTTGAAGGCGCGGCAGAGGGCTTGTGACGCGCAGTAGCAGCCCAGTGTCGCCGGTCGATTCGATCAGCTGGGCGAGCAACCCGACGTCCAGCTGACGCAGCAGCGCCCCGGCGTCCCAGCTTCGGCCTGCGGGTGCCCCGTCGTCCGAAGCCAGCGCCACGCGCCAGGCGCCATCGGCGTCGAGCAACAGCCGCAGCACCGTCCCAACCGGCCATTCCGGTGTGGACTGCAAGACAGGCAGGGTTTGCGCAAGCGGCGAGATCGAGAGCGAAACAGACATGGCAAACCTGAAAAAAGAAGAGCCCGGGACCTAAGACGGTGCCGGGCTCGGGCTGGCCGCCCTGGCGGGCCGCCGTCGATGTCGCGATTACTGCAGGAGCGACATGACCATGCCGGACATGCTGTTCGACTGCTTCAGCATGGCCGAGCCGGCTTGCATCAGCATCTGCTTGGTCGTCATCGTCGACGTTTCCGTGGCGTAGTCCGTGTCCATGATTCGGCCGCGAGCTTGCGTCACGTTCGTGCTCATGTTTTGCAAGTTGTTGTACACGTGGTTGAGGCTGTTCGAAGCCGCGCCAAGTGACGAGCGCACGTTGCCGACCTGGGCGATGGCCGTGTCGATCTTCGTGATTTCGGCATTGGCGCTACCGGCCGCCGTCAATTCCGTGCCGGT
>JAFALK010000064.1 GCA_019234295.1 Roseateles sp. | reverse complement strand
GCCGGTGCGCTGGGCGGCATCGCCTTCGCGCGGCTGGCCGGTGAGTTGCTCTCGCATTTCGCGGCCCAGGGGCGGATCGAGCAGGGCTACGGCCTGCTCTTCATGTTCTGCGGCTGCGCCTACTTGCTGGCCTGGGGCCTGATGCGCCTGCTGGTGCCGGCGCGATAACGGTCACTCTCAGCGCAGCGCCAGAACCTGTTCAAGCGCCACGCCGCGCAGGGCGGCCCCAGCCATGCGGCCGGTTTCGGTGCCCAAGAGCACCAGATGCTGCGGCACCGGGGCGTGGGCGCTCAGCGAGTCCAGCCGGCGGCCCGACTGTGACCATTCGGCAGCACCGCCGACCAACCAATGCACGCGGCCGGGACTCACGGCCTGGAGCGAGTCCACGAGCGCGCGGGCGCGCTCGTCGCCCGCATCGCCGTAGACGACCACGTCGCGGGAAAGATCGAGGCCGGCCTGGGATACGGCAGCCTGGAGGGCTTGCAGGTCGCCGCGCGCCAGCCAGGCGTCGATCTGGCCAGCATCGGCACGCCGAGCACCAGGCAGGCCCGAAGCGGCCGCGCTACGGACATCCCAGGCCAGGGCGCCCTGGGCCAGGGCGGCTTCGGCGGCGGGGGCGCTCAGATTGTCGGCATGGGCAAGGGCCGAGAAAAGGGCCAGAAGTGCGGCGAGAGCGGTGCAAGTCTTCATGGTGGGCGCCACTGTAGGCAAGGCCCCCCAAGGCGTCCAATACAGAGTCGCAGAATGCTTATTCGGCCCCGAAATAAGCATGTGGACGTCCACGATTGCTCGGCTGTCTTGCAGCGATTACCGTGGCGCCGCCGGACACAGCGATCCGGCCCACGAGACACGAAGGAGACATGCAATGAAGAAGCTGGCAAAGCTCGCCACCCTGGCCCTGCTGTGCGCGTGCGACCTGGCCCGCGCCGAGTATCCGGACAAGACCGTGACCATCGTTGTGCCCTTCGCGGCCGGCGGCCCGACCGACAAGGTCGCACGCGACTTGGCGGAGTCCATGCGCAAGCCCTTGGGCGCCACCATCGTGATCGAGAACGTCGGCGGCGCGGGCGGCACGCTGGGCGTGACCAAGGTGGCTCGCGCCCAGGCGGACGGCTACACCTTGCTGCTGCATCACATCGGCATGTCCACCGCGCCGGCCCTCTATCGCAATCTGCAATACAAGACGCTGGACGACTTCGAGTATCTGGGCATGATCAACGAGGTGCCCATGACCCTGATCGGGCGCCCCACGCTGCCAGCCAGCAACTTCCCCGAACTCCTCAAGTGGCTCAACGCCAACAAGGGTAAGGTCAACCTCGCCCACGCCGGCCTGGGCGCCGCCTCGCACCTGTGCGGCCTGCTGTTTCAGAGTGCGCTGAAGATGGAGATGACCACGGTTCCCTACAAGGGCACGGCGCCGGCCATGACCGACTTGCTCGGCGGACAGGTCGACCTCATGTGCGACCAGACGACCAACACCACGGGTCAGATCGAGGCCGGCAAGGTCAGGACCTTCGGCGTGACGACCCTGCACCGCTTGCCAGCGCCCCCGTCGCTGGCCAAGCTGCCGACGCTCGATGAGCAGGGTCTCAAGGGTTTCGACGTGACGATCTGGCACGCCATGTACGCCCCCAAGGGCACACCCAAGGCCGCGCTCGACAAGATCAACGCCGCTCTCAAGGTGGCGCTCAAGGATCCGGAGTTCGTCAAGCATATGACGGCCCTCGGCGCCGTGGTGATCAACGACAACCGCGTGAACCCGGCCGAGCACAAGAAGTACGTGGAGGTCGAGATCAACAAGTGGGGCCCCATCATCAAGGCGGCGGGGCAATACGCCGATTGAGTGCCCAAGACGCTGGGACCGAGAGAAAGCTCGCTTTGAGCGGGCTTTCTCGTTCACGCTATGCGCAGCGGGATCGTCACCGGCCCGTCGTTGACGAGGCTGACCTGCATGTCGGCGCCAAATTCGCCCTGTTCCACCAGCGGGTGGCGGCTGCGCGCATAACGCAGCACATGCTCGTACAGCTGGCGGCCCAACTCGGGCGGCGCGGCACCCGTGAAGCTCGGGCGGTTGCCGCCCGAGGCGTCGGCGGCCAGGGTGAATTGGGAGACGATCAGCAGCCCGCCGTTCACGTCCTGCACGCTGCGGTTCATCTTGCCCGCATCGTCGGCAAAGACGCGCAGCTTGAGGATCTTGTCCACGAATTTCTCGGCGATGGCTGCGGTGTCGGCTGGCTCTGCGCAGACGAGCACCAGCAAACCGGCCTGAATGGCGCTGCGGGTCTGCCCGGCAATGTCCACACGCGCTTGGCGCACGCGCTGCAGGACAGCGATCACGACTGAGCTTCCATGTCAGTGGGCAGCAACTGGATGGTGACGCGCAGCCCGGGCACGGCCAGGAGCATGGCGGCCTCGACCTCGCCGCGCATGGCGGCGGCGCGGCCCAGCGTCCAGTCGGCCGGTGCGTGCATGTGCAGGTCCGCGAAGCGGCGCTGGCCGGCGCTGCGGGTGACCAGGTGATCGAAGCGGATGCTCTTCGCTGCAAAATGGTCGAGCACGGCCTGAATGGCGGCCAGCGCCGCCGGATCGATGGCCGCGTCCATCAGGCCGCTGGAGGACTGCATCACGAGGTGCACGCCTTCGCGCAAGATGTTCAGTGCCACCACGATCGCAACCGCCGCATCGAGCCAGCCCCAACCCGTGAGCCGCACGCCGATCAGTCCGACCACGACGCCGACGGAGGTCCAGACGTCAGCGAACAGGTGCCGGGCGTCGGCCTCCAGCGCCATGGAATTCAGGGCCCGCGCCTTGCGCAGCATGGCGTAGGCCAGACCGCCGTTGAGCGCGGTGCTCAGCACCGTCAAGCCCACGCCCAGGTCCAGCGCCTCAACCGGCTCCGGATGAATGAGGCGCTGAGCGGCGCCCCAGATGATGCCCAGCGCCGCGAAAACGATCAGCACCCCTTCGAAGCCGCCCGAGAAGAACTCGGCCTTGTGGTGGCCATAGGGATGGCCCTCGTCGGGCGGTCGCGCGGCCAGGGTCAGCATGGCCAGGGCGAAGAGGGCGCCGGCCAGGTTGACAAGGGACTCCAGCGCGTCGGCCGCCAGGGCTACGGATCCTGTCCACCACCAGGCGGCACCCTTGAGTGCGATGGTGGCGATGGCAACGGCAACGGAGAGTTTCAGATAGGAACTGGCTTGCATAGGGTCTCCCGAGTGGCGCGATCCTACAATCCGCGCGCATTCGCTCCCGGAGTCTCCTGCCATGTCCCAGCCCGCCGTGCACACCACCGACGTCTCCCACATCGCCCCACGCGAGAAGGCCGAGATCCTCTCGCAGGCCTTGCCCTACATCCGCAAGTTCCACGGCAAGACCATCGTCATCAAGTACGGCGGCAATGCCATGACCGATCCGGCCCTGCAGCAGGATTTCGCTGAGGACGTCGTGCTGCTCAAGCTCGTGGGCCTGAACCCCGTCGTCGTGCACGGGGGCGGCCCGCAGATCGAGGAGGCGCTGAACAAGCTCGGCAAGAAGGGCCACTTCATCCAGGGCATGCGCGTCACCGACGAGGAGACCATGAGCGTGGTCGAGTGGGTGCTGGCCGGAGAGGTGCAACAGGACGTGGTGGGGCTGATCAATGCCGCGGGCGGCAAGGCTGTGGGCCTTACGGGCCGCGACGGCGGCATGATCCGCGCCCGCAAGCTCAAGATGGTGGACAGAGATGATCCGGCCAAGGAGCACGACGTGGGCCAGGTCGGCGACATCGTCTCCATCGACCCCAGCGTGGTGAAAGCCCTGCAGGACGACCAGTTCATCCCGGTCGTCAGTCCCATCGGTTTTGGCGAGCACAACGAGAGCTACAACATCAATGCCGATGTGGTGGCCGCCAAGCTGGCCACCGTGCTCAAGGCTGAGAAGCTGCTCATGCTGACCAACATCCGTGGCGTGCTCGATAAGAACGGCGAGCTGCTGACCGAACTCACACCGCGCCGCATCGACGAGCTGGTGGACGACGGCACGATCAGCGGCGGCATGATCCCCAAGATTGCCGGCGCCATCGACGCGGCCAAGAGTGGCGTCAACGCCGTCCACATCATCGACGGCCGCGTGCCGCATGCCATGCTGCTCGAAGTACTGACCGAGCAGGCCTACGGCACCATGATCCGCTCGCACTGAGCTTTCGCAGCAAATGCGTGACTCAATGCCGGACTGATCCCAATTACGTGGGGGATCGGTTCGCGCAAGTCTTGTGCCACCTGCGGTGTCCCCTGAGAGGACGGCGCACAGAATCAACCCGAGCGGCTGCGAGCTTGTACAGGACGAGGTTTTCCTGTCCTGGTCGTCGAAGACCAACAGCGCTTTCGCGACGTCTTCGTCCACGCTCTGCGTGCCCCACCTGGTCGCCAAAAGCTTCGCCTGCGACGAGATCGCGTCCAGTTCTTGCACGTGTCGCCGCACACCGTGATGACCCGTGTGAAGCGGATTTGCCGCAGGCTGCACGTGCGCTCCAAGGTCGAGGCTATCAATGAGGCAAGAAGGCTCGGCCGGCTGCGGGCCTGCGCGAGCGGGGCGGCGTCACGCGGCTATGCCAGAATGGCCCGAATCCGCCGCTGACCGCTTCGCCCGATGACCGACGAACTCAACGCCGCCGCCGAGCCGGAGGCCGCCGAGACTGCTGCTTCCACGCCCCGCAAGCGCCCTCGTCCGGGCGAGCGGCGCGTCCAGATCCTGCAGACCCTGGCCAGTATGCTGGAACAGCCAGGCGCTGACCGCGTCACGACCGCTGCCCTGGCCGCCAAGCTTGACGTCAGCGAGGCGGCGCTCTACCGTCACTTTGCCAGCAAGGCCCAGATGTTTGAGGGGCTCATCGAGTTCATCGAACAGAGCGTCTTCACCTTGGTGAACCAGATCACCGAGCGCGAGGGTGGTGGCCTGGCGCAGGCCCAGCGCATCGTGGCGGTGCTCCTGCAATTCGGTGAGCGCAACCCCGGCATGACGCGCGTGATGGTGGGTGACGCCCTCGTCTACGAGAACGAGCGCCTGGTCGCCCGCATGAACCAGTTCTTCGACCGCATCGAGTCTTCCCTGCGCCAGGTGCTGCGCAGCGCTGCCGAGAGCCGCGGCTCCACGACGCCGACCGTCGAGGCCAATGCTCAGGCCTCAGTCATGGTCAGCTTCGTGATCGGCCGCCTGCAGCGCTACGCGCGCTCGGGCTTCAAGCGCCTGCCGGGCGAGCAGCTCGACGCCGCCCTGCGCATGCTGGGCTCCTGAGTTTCTTCCCATGTTTGACTCGCTTCTCAAGCGCGCCGAGGCGCTGATCGGGCGCCTGGAGGCCTTGCTGCCGCAGGCCCTGGCCGAACCTGACTGGTCAGCCTCCGTGGCCTATCGCTATCGCCGTCGTCACGGCCGCGGTGCCGTGGTGGAGCCGGTCCGGCACCTGGCCCTGATCCGATTGGCCGACCTGAAGGAGGTCGAGGCACAGAAGGAGCGCCTGCTGCGCAACACCGCCCAGTTCGTGGCCGGCAAGCCCGCCAACAACGTGCTGCTGACCGGCGCGCGCGGCACGGGCAAGAGCTCGCTGATCCGCGCCTGCCTGCAGGAGTTCGCCTCCCGAGGCCTGCGCCTGATCGAGGTGGACAAGAGCGAGCTCGTCGACCTGCCCGACATCGTGGAGCTGATCGCCATGCGCCCCGAGCGCTTCGTCATTTTCTGCGACGATCTCAGCTTCGACGAGGGTGAGGCCGGCTACAAGGCGCTCAAATCTATGCTCGACGGCTCCATTGCGGCGTCAAGCCCCAACGTGCTGATCTACGCCACGAGCAACCGTCGCCACTTGCTGCCCGAGCAGATGCGCGACAACCTGGCCGCCAAATATGACGAGAACGGAGAACTGCATCCGGGTGAGGCAGTGGAGGAGAAGATCTCCCTGTCCGAGCGTTTCGGCCTGTGGCTGTCTTTCTATCCGTTCAGCCAGGATGAATACCTTGCCATCTGCGCGCAGTGGCTGCGCTTCTACGGCCTGGACGAAGCGGCCATTGCCGAGGCGCGCCAGCCGGCGCTGATCTGGGCCCTGGAGCGCGGCTCGCGCTCGGGCCGGGTGGCGCACCAGTTCGCGCGCGACCTGGCCGGGCAGGCCGGCATGAAGGGGCTTGACCATGTCTGAGCGCACGCCCGTCGACGTGGCCGTGGGGGTGCTGGTCGCGCCAGATGGCCGTTTTCTGCTGACCTCGCGCCCCGAGGGCAAGGTCTACGCCGGCTACTGGGAGTTTCCGGGTGGCAAGCTCGAGGCGGGTGAGACGGTCGAGCAAGCCCTGCGGCGCGAGCTGCACGAGGAGCTGGGCATCACCATCGGCGCCGTCCATCCCTGGAAGATCGAGATGATGGACTACCCGCACGCGCTCGTGCGCCTGCATTTCTGTAAGGTCTACGAGTGGAGCGGCGAGTTCGAGATGCGCGAGCAGCAGAGCATGTGCTGGGAGAACTTGCCCGTGCAGGCGCAACCCGTGCTGCCCGGCACCATCCCCGTGCTCGAATGGTTCGCGCAGGAGCGCGGCTACCAGGGCCCGACTTTCCGCAGCTGGCTCGACGAGGTGAAGTGGGACGCCGACGGCCTCGTGCCCGTGATCGCCCAGGAGCGGGGTAGCGGTGATGTGCTGATGTTCGCCTGGATGAACCGCGAGGCCCTGGCCCTCACGGCGCAGAAGGGCCAAGCCGTGTACTGGAGCCGCTCACGCCACAAGCTCTGGCACAAGGGCGAGGAATCGGGCCACACCCAGACCGTGCATTCGATACGCCTGGACTGCGATAACGACGTGGTCCTGCTGAGCATCACGCAAAATGGGCACGAGCCCGGCATCGCTTGCCACACGGGCCGCCACAGCTGCTTCTTCCAGCGCTTGGACAACGGCGTCTGGCGCGCCGTGGAGCCGGTGCTCAAGGACCCGGAGGCGATTTACAAATGAATGATGACATCCTCAAGCGCCTGGGCGAGCTGATCGAATCGCGCAAGGGCGCGGATCCTTCTGGCAGCTATGTCGCCAAGCTGCTGAACAAGGGCCTGGACGCGACGCTCAAGAAGGTCGGCGAGGAAGCGACCGAGCTTGTCATGGCGGCCAAAGACGGTGCGCCCGACAAGATCGTCTACGAGACCGCCGACCTCTGGTTCCACAGCCTCGTGGCTCTGGCCCACTTCGGCATCAAGCCCGAGGCCGTGCTGGCCGAACTGGCGCGGCGCGAAGGCGTCTCGGGGCTCGAGGAATTTGCGAACAGGAAACAATCATGAGTCATGATCCGAACTGCATCTTCTGCAAGATCGTCGCGGGGCAGATTCCGGCCAAGAAGGCCTACGAAGACGATCAGGTGCTCGCCTTCCACGACATCCATCCCTGGGCCCCCGTCCACATCCTCTTGATTCCCAAGATCCACATCGCCACCCTGGCCGACATCACGCCCGAACATGCCGGCCTCATGGGGCACATGAGCACTCTGGTGCCGCGGCTGATGAGGGAGCTGGGCGTCACGAACGGATTCCGCACGATGATCAACTGCGGTCCCGATGGCGGGCAGGAGGTCTACCACCTCCACATTCACGCCATGGGCGGTCCGCGACCTTGGCTCAAGGGTTGATCGTCCCCTACTAAAATCTACGATTCCATTTCAGGAGAACACCATGGGTTCGTTCAGCATCTGGCATTGGCTGATCGTTTTGCTGATCGTCGTGATGGTCTTTGGCACCAAGAAGCTCAAGAACGTCGGTACCGACCTCGGCGCTGCGGTCAAGGGCTTCAAGGACGGCATGAAGGACGGCACGGCTTCCGCTGACACTCCGGCCGCGCCCTCGCAGCAGATCGCGTCCGCTAAGTCCGACTCGCAGACGATCGACGTCGAAGCCAAGCACAAGCAGTAATTCCGCATGCTTGATTTCGGCATCGACAAGATCGCCCTCATCGGCGCCGTGGCCCTCGTGGTGCTCGGCCCCGAGAAGCTGCCGCGCGTGGCCCGCACCGTGGGCCACCTGCTAGGCAAGGCGCAGCGCTATGTGGCGGACGTCAAGGCCGAGGTGAACCGCTCCATCGAGCTCGAAGAGCTCAAGAAGATGAAGACCCATGTGGAGGATGCTGCCCGCGACGTCCAGAACACGGTGCGCGAGCAGGTCGACAGCGCCAATGCGGCTTTCGGCGAGATCGGCAAAAGCTGGGGCGGCGAAGCCGACGCCCTCGGCTACGGCTCGGTGGATCCGCTGCCGCCGATGTACAAGCATCCGAAGAAGAACTGGCGTCTCAAGCGCGGTGCCACGCCGCAGTGGTACAAGCAGCAGAACCATGTGCGCCGCCATGCACAGTCCGGCGCGGCACGGGTTGCGCGCTTCCGCCCGCGTTGAACATGCCATCCTCTCCTGATTCCGACGACGAACTCGCCGGCACCGAAGCGCCATTCATCTCGCACCTGATCGAGTTGCGCGACCGCATCGTGCGCGCCTCGCTGGCCGTGCTGGTGATGTTCATCGCGCTGTGCATCTTCCCGGGGCCCTCGGGCCTGTACGACCTGCTGGCCGCGCCGCTGGTGGCGCATCTGCCGGCCGGCTCCAAGATGATCGCCACCAATGTGATCGCGCCGTTCATGGTGCCGATGAAGATCACGCTGCTGGCGGGCTTCTTGCTGGCCCTGCCCGTCGTGCTGTACCAGGTTTGGGCCTTCGTGGCGCCGGGCCTGTATTCCCACGAAAAGCGCCTGGTGCTGCCCCTGGTGGTCTCCAGCACGCTGCTGTTCTTCGCCGGCGTGGGCTTTTGCTACTTCTTCGTCTTCGGCAAGGTCTTCACCTTCATCCAGCAGTTCGCGCCCAAGAGCATCACGGCGGCGCCAGATATCGAGGCCTATCTGGGCTTCGTGATGAACATGTTCATCGCCTTCGGGGCCGCCTTCGAGGTGCCGGTGGTCGTGGTACTGCTCGCGCGCATGGGCATCGTCAGCGTGGCCAAGCTGCGCGAATGGCGCGGCTACTTCATCGTCGTCGCGTTCATCGTCGCGGCCATCATCACGCCGCCGGACATCGTCTCTCAGCTCTCGCTGGCCGTTCCCATGTGCCTGCTTTACGAGGTGGGGTTGCTTGCCGCGGCCTACTTCGTTCGCTACTCCAAGGCGCCCGAAGAAGAGACTCAGTCCGGCTCCTGATCGGGCGGCGGGCGCTGCGCGACCCGCAGGTGCAATTCGATCGGCTTGCCGGCACGCACGAGGCCGGCATTGGCCGTGCTGCCGGGCTTGAGCCGCGACACCACAGCAAGCAGCTCTGGCGGTTTGTGGACGGCCTGGCCGGCCACGCGCTGCAGCACGTCTCCGGGCCGCATGCCCGCGGCCTCGGCCGGCGAGCCGTCCACGACGCGGCTCACCAGCAGGCCCTCTTGGGTGCCCAGGTCCAGCATTTCCACAAGTTCAGGCGTCAGCTCGCGTGTCTGCACGCCGATCCAGCCGCGCTGCACGCGTCCATGGGCCAGCAGCTCGGCCATCACCTGCCGCGCCGTACCCGTCGGAATCGCGAAGCCGATGCCCAGCGAGCCGCCGCCGCGCGAGAAGATGGCCGTGTTGATGCCCACCAGATTGCCTTCGGCATCCACCAGCGCGCCACCGGAGTTGCCCGGGTTGATGGCCGCATCGGTCTGGATGAAATTCTCAAAGGTGTTGATGCCCAGCTGGTTGCGGCCCAGGGCGGAGACGATGCCCGAGGTCACGGTCTGGCCCACGTTGAAGGGGTTGCCGATGGCCAGTACGGCGTCGCCGACCTGAAGGTTTTCGGCATTGCCGAAGGCGATCACGGGCAGGCGGTCCAGCTCGATCTTGAGCACGGCCAAGTCGCTCTCGGGATCGAGCCCGACCAGCCGCGCGCGCGCTTGTCGGCCGTCGGCGAGCTGCACCTCGATGTCGGTGGCGCCGGCCACCACGTGGCTGTTCGTCAGCAGATACCCTTCACCCGAGACGATCACGCCCGAGCCCAGGCCCTGTTGGAGCACGTCGGGCACGCCGAACAGCCGTGACCAGGGCTCCCGCCCGCGTTGCTGAGGGGGCGGCTTGCTGGCCGTGACGGCCACCACGGCGGGTGCAGCGCGGCGTGCCGCGAGGGCGAAACCGGGATGGGGTGCTGCAGCGCTGGCGGCGCTGAACGGCGGCGTCAACAACACCGCCCGTTGCGGGCCGTATAGCCATCCGGGTTTGACCGCAGCAAGCACCATCAGACAGGCCAGCGCGATGGTCGTGGCCTGGGCGAAAATCAGCCAGAGTTTGCGCACAACATCTCCGCCACATGGTTCACCGACAGCAACTGCTACGCCATCTCGACAGCGTGCTCGATGCCGCCCGATTCAAGGATTATGGGCCGAATGGCCTGCAGGTCGAGGGCCGTGAGCAGGTGGGCCACATCGTCAGCGCGGTCACGGCCAGCCAGGCGCTGATCGACGCCGCGATCGAGGCGCGCGCCGACGCCATCCTCGTCCACCACGGGCTGTTCTGGCGCGGGCAGGATGGCCGCATCACCGGCTGGATGAAGCAGCGCCTCTCGCGCCTGCTGGCCCACGACATCAATCTCTACGCCTACCACCTGCCGCTTGACGCGCATGCCGAGCTTGGCAACAACGCACAGCTCGGACTGCAACTCGGCTGGGTGGCCGACGCGCGTTTCGGCGAGCAGGATCTGGGCTTCATCGGCTCGATCGATACGGAGTTTGAGGTTTTGCGGCCGCACGTCGAACAGCGCCTGGGGCGCAGCACGACCGCCGTGCCGGGCGACGGTCGGCCCCTGCGCCGCGCGGCCTGGTGCACGGGCGGGGCGCAAGGCTTCTTCGAAGCGGCGATCGCCGCCGGCGCCGATGTGTTCCTGACCGGTGAGATCTCCGAGCCGCAGGCACATTACGCGCGCGAAACCGGGGTGGCCTTCATCGCTGCCGGTCATCATGCGACCGAGCGCTATGGCGTGCAGGCCTTGGCCGCACAGGCCGCAGCGGCTTTGGGGCTCAGCCACCAGTTCATCGACATCGACAACCCTGCATGAACCAGCCACCCGTCCTCCTCACCATGGGCGATGCCTGCGGCATCGGCCCGGAGATCGTCGCCAAGGCCTTTGTGCAGGATGGCGGCACCGATCTTTGCGTCGTCGGAGACGCCGAGCTGATGCAGCGCGAGCTCGGCGCGAGCATGCCGGTGGCACGCCTGGCCTCGCCGATGGATCTCGCGCCGCCGCATTGCCTGCCGGTGTGGCAGCCGGTGGACTTGCCCAAGGGCCTGCTCGAGCTGCCGCGCGGCCTGATCGATGCGCGCGCGGGTCTCGCGGCTGCACGCTGTGTCTCGGCGGCCGTGCGCGCCATTCAGCAAGGGGAGGGACGAGCCATGGTCACCGCGCCCATCCACAAGGAGGCCTTGCACGCGGCGGGCATCGCGCATCCGGGCCATACCGAGATGCTGCAGGAGCTGGCGGCGCAGGGCAGTGGCGTGCTGCGCCCGGTGCGCATGATGCTGGCCAACGAGGAGCTGCGGGTGGTGCTCGTCACCATCCATTGCTCGCTGCGCCAGGCAGTGGAGCAGGTCAGCTTCGAATCGGTGCTGCAGACCATCCGCATCGCCGACGCGGCGCTGCGGCGCTTCGGGCTCGTGCGGCCGCGCATCGCCGTCTCGGGCCTCAATCCGCACGCAGGGGAGGGCGGGCTTTTCGGCAGCGAGGAGATCGACCATATCGAGCCGGCAATCAAGGCCGCGCGCGGCGATGGCGTCGATGCTCGTGGGCCTTTTGCGCCCGACACGGTCTTCATGCGCGCTCGCAAGGGCGAGTTCGACGCGGTCATTGCCATGACCCACGACCAGGGCCTGATCCCGGTGAAGTACCTCGGTGTGGAAAACGGGGTCAACGTGACGCTGGGCCTGCCTTTTGTGCGCACGAGCCCCGATCACGGCACGGCCTTCGATATCGCAGGCAAGGGCCGGGCGGACGCGAACAGCATGTTGGCAGCGATCCGCATGGCCCGCCGGCTCGCGCAAGCACAGTGAATTCCTCGCCGACGGGGGGATTCAATGCTGTGAGTTCAGCGCGGCGAGCTGCTTGCGCGCTCGCGCAGTAGCGCGTTCCAGCAGATACGCGTTCTCGAAGGCGCGCAGGCGGCCCGCTTCGCACATGCGCTTGAGCATGCGCGCGGTCATGGTCACGGTCTCCTGGTGCTTGGTGCCCTGGGTGAAGATGAAGAAGCTGCGGCCGGCGCTGATATGGGCCAGGCGCACCTTCTTCCATTCATCGCCGACGTTCATGCGGTAGGCGAAGCCCAACTGCAGGTGGTCGATGAGCACCTCGCCCTCGACGGGCTCGGGCTCTTCCTGAATGGCCGGCAGGCCCTCGATGCTGATTTCCTCGGACAGCAGCGGCACGTCGGCCTGCTCGCCGGGCGGGGTGATGATCTCGAAGTCGACCTGGCCGTTCCAGTCCACGCCCGTCTCTTCCATCAGGCCCAGGCTCTTGGCCTCGGCAGGCGTGAGGCGCTTGCCGAGGTCCAGGTCTTCGCTCACGGTGCTTCCGGAGCTGGCGGGAAGGTCCTTCTCGCTCGGCGGGGCGCAGCCGAACACCTGTTCGAGCTGCTTGGACAGCAGATTGATCTCAAGGGCCGACATGGCCTGGCCCTTGAGCGATTCGGCGTGTGCGGGCAGCAGCTCGCCGAAGAAGCTCTTGCGGGCGCTCTCGGGCCACTGGATCAGGTCCAGGCCTTCGTTGAGCGTGCGCATCAGCGTGGGCAACTGGCCGAGGAAGGCCTGGCGTGCTGCCGTGCCGCTCTTGGGCTGCACGCTCATCACCAGGTCGCGACCAAAGCTGCGCAGGCGCTGCTCACGCTCGGGCGCACCTTCGCGCGAGGCCAGCACGATGGCCTGGCTCCACACTTGCGAGAGGAACTCGCGCAGGAAGGGGGCCACGGGAACCGGACCCAGTGCCACCTTGAGCTGCTGCATATATTTCTGCTGCAGCCGCAGGTCGACTTCCTTGCGCTCGACGAGACTGGCGGCGTCGCCCTGGGCCTTGAGGGTCGCGGCGGTCTGCTCGGCAATGAAGGCTTCGAGCTCGTCGAGCTTGGATTCGTAGACGTCGATGCGGTCGAAGTCACCCTCGGTCACGTCCTGAACCAGCTCGCGCACATGGGCGAGGAAGCCCCGGCCCGGCTCCTCGGAGAAGTCGTCGTAGGCACAGGCCAGCGAGGCCATGCGGTTGACGAAGCGGCGCACCGGGTGTCGGCGCGAGGAGAAGAAGCTCGGGTCTCCCAGCGCCACCCGAAGTACGGGCAGTTGCAGCCGGGCTACCAGGCGCGCCATCTGCGGCGGCACCTTGTTGTCCGAGAGGATCTGGTCGAAGAGGCTGCCCACCACGTCGATGACCATGTGGTCGATCCGGCCGGTGGAGGCCTGGCGAAGCTCGTCTCGGTGCTGGTGAATCAGGTTGGGCGGCAGGGGCACGGCGGACCAGTCCACGCCGGGGCCGTCGCCGAAGCCGGAGGGTTCGAAGCTGCCAGCCTGGCTCGGGTGGAAACCACCGCCCAGCGGCGCCTGCGCCAGGCGTCGCAGCAGATCCATCATCTGGGGATCGACGGCGCCGAAACCGCCTGCACCCCCGCGACCGCTGTAGCCTCCGTGGCCTCCGTGGCCGCCCCCGTAGCCGCCGTGGTGGCCACTCTGGCCACCGCCATAGGCGCCCGGATGGCCACCCGGGCCACCGCTGTAGCCTCCGGGATGGCCGGGCTGACCACCACCATAGCCACCATGGCCGCTATGGCCACCATGACCGCTATGGCCGCGTGGGTCGAACTCGCCCTGCCCGCTGGGCGGGCCGCCCGCACTTGCGCCCAAAGGCGTGTTGCGCGAGGACTGGCCGTCAGTACCGCGCACGCGCAGGTCCTGCGGGCGAAGGCCGCGGTTGCGGAACAACTCGGCGATGTCTGCGTAGCAGGCACGCATCTCCTGGGCGAGCGCACGCGTCATCTCGTCGATCAGGGTCTCACGCGTGATGGGATCGTCGCTGACGGCGTGGACGCCTTCGAGCAGGGCGCCTCCGACGAGCTCGGGACGCAAAGGATTGCGCTCCCCCTGGGTGAGGCCGAAGACATAGGACTCGACCTCGCGCAATTCCCACTCGCTGTTGTGGCCCAGGGCCAGGCCAATGCGATCGGCGGCGACCAGGGCGTCCACCTGCTCGTCATCCATCAAGGAAAGCTCGTTCCAGTCCCTCTTCTTCTGGGTCGGGGCGCTGTGCGCGACGGCGCCGCCTTGCTCGGCGGCAATCTGGTTGCGCAGCGCAACGTAGAACTGCTGGCTGAACAGCATCTGCTGCTTGCGGAACACGAACTGCGCGGACATCAAGTTGTCGCGCTTCTTCATATTGCCCGCCGATAGCGCAGCCATGCCCAGACCTTCGGCGCAACGCTCCGCGGCCTGCTCGGCGGCAGCGCGCATGCGCTGGATGGCAGCATCCAGGTGGGGGTTCAGTTGACGGTCGGAGGCGTTCATGTCCGGGGCACGTTAGCCACGAGTCCGGGCTGGCGTTGGATACGGACCAAGTATCGCGCCAATAGGCGGCGCTGCCGGGTGAGAGAGGCAGCCGGAGCCCCGTCCGGATGCCAAAAAGCTAACAGTCAGGCGCCACGAAACCTTTGCTTACGGACGGCTGTGGCGGCCCGCAGTCACTTGCGCAGGGCGTCGCGGATCTCGCGCAGGAGCAGCACGTCCTCCGGTGTGGCCGGGGCTTGCTCGGGGACCGGCGCCGGTTCGCGGCGCAGTTTGTTGATGGCGCGCACCATCATGAAGATGATAAAGGCCAGGATGATGAAGTTGATCAGCACCGTGAGGAAGCTGCCGTAGGCCAGCACGGGCACGCCCGCCTTGGACAGGGCCTCGGCCGTCATCGCGCCTGTGTACCCGCTGGGCGGGTCAGCCAGGGCAATGAAGTGGCTGGAGAAATCCAAGCCGCCGATGATTCGCCCGACGACGGGCATGATCAGGTCTTTGACTATGGAGTCCACGATCTTGCCGAAGGCGCCGCCGATGATGACGCCCACCGCCAGATCGACCACATTGCCCTTGACCGCAAATTCTTTGAATTCTGAGAAAAAGCTCATTGCTTGCCCCACCTGTCCTGTCATTGGTCGCAGGATTCTGCCCGCTGAAGCTGGGGTACAACCCCGGGCAAGCCCTCAGGTCGCGGGCGGCAAGGGGTGCTCGGTGCGGCCCTAGAATCTTTTGTTGCGTCGTCTTCACTGGGCCGGGGAGGGAGACAAGACTCCCCGGACTCCTAGCAACACTAGTGCGAACAGAAGTCTCAAGGACCCTCATGAGTGACCAGCAAGTAGACCAAGGCAAACGCATGTGGCTCATCACCACGGGCTGCGTCGGAGCAGCCGGTGGCGTGGCGACCGCCGTGCCGTTTGTCAGCACCTTCCAGCCATCGGAGCGGGCCAAGGCCGCTGGCGCGGCCGTTGAAGCCGACATCTCCGCCCTCAAGCCGGGCGAGAAGATGACCGTGGAATGGCGCGGCAAACCCGTGTGGATCCTGCGCCGTACGCCGGAGATGCTGGACTCGCTGGCCAAGCTGGACCCGGAAATGGCCGACCCGCAATCCAGACGCACCGCTTATCCGACGCCCGAGTACGCCCAGAACGAGTGGCGCTCGATCAAGAAGGAATACCTCGTCGTCATCGGTATCTGCACCCATCTGGGCTGCTCGCCGTCCGACAAGCTCACCGCCGGCCCGCAGCCCTCGCTGCCGGACAACTGGAGCGGCGGCTTCCTGTGCCCCTGCCACGGTTCTACCTTCGACGTGGCCGGCCGCGTGTTCAAGAACAAGCCCGCGCCGGACAACCTCGAGGTGCCACCCCATATGTTCTTGTCCGACACCAAGATCCTCATTGGTGAAGACAAGAAGGCCTGAGCACACTAGAAGCACACAGGACGAGACATGGCTGAATTCAAAGAAGCGCCCGCGGGCGCAGGCGCCGGCGAGAAACTGCTGACCTGGGTGGACAACCGCTTCCCGGTCACCAAGTTCTACAAGGACCATCTGTCCGAGTACTACGCCCCCAAGAACTTCAACTGGTGGTACATCTTCGGTTCGCTGGCCTTGGTGGTGCTGGTGATCCAGATCGTCACGGGCATCTTCCTCGTGATGAACTACAAGCCCGACGCGGGTCTGGCCTTCGCCTCGGTGGAACTCTCCATCATGCGCGACGTGCCCTCGGGCTGGTTGATCCGCTACCTGCACAGCACGGGCGCGTCGGCCTTCTTCATCGTGGTCTACCTGCACATGTTCCGCGGCATGATCTACGGTTCGTACCGCAAGCCGCGCGAGCTGGTCTGGATCTTCGGCTGCGCGATCTTCCTGTGCCTGATGGCTGAGGCCTTCATGGGCTACTTGCTGCCCTGGGGCCAGATGAGCTACTGGGGCGCACAGGTGATCGTCAACCTGTTCTCGGCCATCCCCTTCGTCGGCCCGGACCTGGCCCTGCTGATCCGCGGCGACTACGTGGTGGGCGACGCCACGCTGAACCGCTTCTTCAGCTTCCACGTCATCGCCGTGCCCCTGGTGTTGCTGGGCCTGGTCGTGGCGCACATCTTCGCCCTGCACGAAGTCGGCTCCAACAACCCCGATGGTGTGGAGATCAAGGCCAAGAAGGACGTCCTGGGCCGCCCGCTTGACGGCATCCCCTTCCATCCGTACTACACGGTGCACGACCTCTACGGCCTGTGCCTGTTTCTGATGGTCTTCAGCGCCATCGTGTTCTTCGCGCCGGAGATGGGTGGCTACTTCCTCGAAGCCAATAACTTCATCCCGGCCGACCCGCTGAAGACGCCGCAGCACATCGCGCCGGTCTGGTACTTCACGCCCTTCTACTCGATGCTGCGTGCCACCACCTCCGACATGATGCCCATCCTCTGGGCCTTCTTGGTCTCCGTGCACCTGCTCGTGGTGCGCCGCGCCAATGCGCCGGCCTGGATAAAGACGGGCTTCGTCGGTCTGCTGGCCTTCCTGTTCTTCGCCTTCGGCGTGCCGGCGGTCCTCATGGGCTGGGTCGGCATGAACGCGCCCCAGACCGCCCTGCTGACTGGCTTTGACGCCAAGTTCTGGGGTGTTGTCGTGATGGGCGGCGCCGTCATCATCCTGTTCTTCCTGCCCTGGCTGGACGCGAGCCCGGTCAAGTCAATCCGCTACCGTCCGAGCTGGCATCTCTACCTCTACATCGTCTTCGTCATCTTCTTCGCCGTGCTGGGCTACCTGGGCATCAAGCCGCCGTCGCCGGTCGGTGGTCTGCTCTCTCAGATCGGCACCCTGGTGTATTTCGGCTTCTTCTTGCTGATGCCCTGGTGGAGCGCCAAGGGCGAGGCCAGTGCCGTGCCCGAGCGCGTGACCTTCCACGCCCACTGAACGAGCGGAGACACAAGACATGAAGAAACTCATTGCCACGCTGGTTCTCGGTCTGGGCCTGTCGCTGCAGGGTGCGCAGGCCAACGAGGGCGGCATCCACTGGGACACTTTCCCGGCCGACAAGCTGCAGGACATGGCGTCCCTGCAAAACGGCGCCAAGCTCTTCGTCAACTACTGCCTCAACTGCCATGGCGCCAGCATGATGCGCTACAGCACCCTGCGCCAGCTGAGCCTCACGGACGAGCAGATCAAGGGCAACTTGATGTTCACGACCGAGAAGATCGGCGACGTGATGAAGGTCTCGCTCGACCCGCACCAGGCCAAGGAATTCTTCGGCGCCGCGCCGCCCGACCTCACCGTCATCGCCCGCTCGCGGGCCGACGGCGCCAAGGGCTCGGGAGCCGACTACCTCTACACCTACTTGCGCACGTTCTACCGCGATCCCACCAAGGCGACCGGCTGGAACAACCTTGCCTTCCCGAGTGTGGCCATGCCGCACGCGCTGTGGGAGCTGCAAGGGGAACGCACGGCGGTCTTCGCTGAGGAGGAAGATCCGCACGAGCACGGCAAGACGGTCGAGGTCTTCAAGAGCTTTCAGCAGACCAAGCCCGGCCTGCTGAACGAGCGCCAGTACGACGAAGCCGTGGCCGACCTCGTCGCCTATTTGCAATGGATGGGTGAGCCCGCCCAGGCCCGTCGCTACCAGCTCGGCGTCATCGTCTTGCTCTTCCTGTCGGTGCTGACTTTCTGCGCCTGGAGGCTCAACGCGGCCTATTGGAAGGACATCAAGTAAAATCCGGCCCAAGAAGGCCTTCCATAGCCACGCAGCGGGTGCTCGCGCCCCGCTGCGTTTGCTTTTTGTGCTGCGAATCCGTCACACTTGCGGACTTCGCGCCGTAAAGCGCCCCAAAACCGATTCAACACCCCCGGGAGCCCGCCACCATGATGGTGCTTTACTCTGGAACCACCTGCCCCTACTCGCACCGCTGCCGCTTTGTGCTGTTCGAGAAAGGCATGGACTTCGAGATTCGCGATGTGGACCTCTTCGCCAAGCCAGAGGACATCGCCCTGATGAACCCGTACAACGAGGTGCCCATCCTCGTCGAACGTGATCTCATCCTGTACGAATCGCACATCATCAACGAGTACATCGACGAGCGCTTCCCGCACCCGCAGCTGATGCCCGGCGACCCGGTTGCCCGAGCCCGCGTGCGCCTGTTCCTGCTGAACTTCGAGAAGGAGCTTTTCGCCCACGTTAACGTGCTCGAAGGCCGCAGCCAGGCCGCCAAGGCCACGGAGAAGCAGCTCGAGAAGGCCCGCGCGCAGATTCGCGACCGCCTCACCCAGCTGGCGCCGATCTTTCTGAAGAACAAGTACATGCTCGGCGACGACTTCTCCATGCTCGACGTGGCCATCGCCCCGCTGCTGTGGCGCCTGGACTACTATGGCATCGACATGTCCAAGAACGCGCTTCCCCTGCTCAAGTACGCCGAGCGTATCTTCTCGCGTCCGGCCTACATCGAGGCGCTGACGCCTTCCGAGAAGGTGATGCGCAAGTAAAGGGCGCGCCGCCTTGGCCGATACAGAAGACATGGATTCCAGCAGCGACAAGGGCGGCACCTCTACGCGCCCCTACCTGATCCGCGCCCTGCACGAATGGTGCAGCGACAACGGCTTCACGCCCTACGTCGCTGTCCACGTGGACCGGCACGTGCAAGTACCGATGGAGTACGTCTCCAACAACGAGATCGTGCTCAACGTCGGCTTCGAGGCGACCAGTGCGCTGGAAATCGGCAACGAAGTGATCAGCTTCAAGGCCCGTTTCGGCGGAGTGGCGCGCGAGATCGTCGTGCCGGTGGATCACGTGGTCGCCATCTACGCCCGTGAGAACGGGCAGGGCATGGCCTTCCCCGCGCCCACCGGTGCAGCGGCCCCGGCCGCCGTGCCCGAAGCGGCGGCGCCGGCACCTGCCGCGTCGCGCGGCTTGCACCTCGCGCCGGCTCCCACCGCGGCCGACGACACGCCCGAGGACGACGGTCCCGGCAGCGGTGGCGGCCGCCCGGCCCTCAAGCGCATCAAGTAGCGATCCAAGCAACGCTTCGGCTCGACGCACCGCGCGAGCCCTTACAATGCGCGCTCGTGTCGCCGGCTTAGCTCAGTTGGTAGAGCAACCGCCTTGTAAGCGGTAGGTCATCAGTTCGAATCCGATAGCCGGCACCATTTGATGGTTTCAGATCATCACATGACAGTTCAAAAGCCCGCACGCTCCCCAGCGTCGCGGGTTTTTTCTTGCCTCACTAGGACTCCTGGATAGCATGCCGTCTTGAGATTTTGACGGTACTCTTCAAAAGTGCCGCAATCGCCGTCAAAGTACTGTATGTGGGAGCATGGATGGCACTGACAGACGCAAGATCACCCACAGCGGAGCCTATGGCCGGCTACGCACTTGGAAGAGCGTACCGAGATGCTGCAGCACAGGGCTGACTACTTGGACAAGCTGCGAATCGGAGCTGATGTAGTCCCGATAGCAACTTGGGTGACGGCGTCCGAGCCGCTGCGCTCATCATGACCGAGCCCCCGTCGGCTTGCCGTGGAACGCTTACGGCGGGCTATTGGCAAGCTCCTGCAGGATTTGTTCAGCGTCTGCCGCCTTGAATCGAACAAGGAGGGGCGACGTCATGGAAGACCCAGCATCGACGTTGGCGGATAGTGCCGTTCTGCGCGCGTCTAGCGACTTGCCCGATACAGCGCTAAAGCTGCTCGCGAGGGTCAACGGCTTTACTGAACTGCATGTTTTCGTTCAGCTAGGACTTGAGGATAGGGGCGCCCTGATCCCCGCGGCGTCACATTTACTGAATTTGGGGCTTGTCGAAGACATTCGGTAGCGGCTATCCGAGCGCTCGGCTCGAATTTGCTGCTTATTTTTTCAGCACGACCGATATTTGGTTGGCGCTGCCTGCCCCCTAGAGCTTTTCCACAAGATGCGCACAGCGTTATCCCCGCATCCTGTGGATAAGCGATTCGACCGCTCGCAGATCGAGGCTTCCTGGCCAGTTGTTCAGGGGCGTGTCAATGAACGCCTGATCGGCCGCGGATCGGGCGACGTTTTCGTCACTGTCAATTTCGGCAGAGGTGAGGCAATGTCATCAAGGGCGCGTCTGAGCCGAGGAGCCGCATAGTCGAGGAAGCGCCGCATCTTTAGTGGCATCTGTCCGCGTGATGCGTGGACGAGGTGGACAGGCGAAGGCTCGAGTTCGTACTCGTCGAGGACGATTTCCAAGTCGCCGCGG
>JAFALK010000032.1 GCA_019234295.1 Roseateles sp. | reverse complement strand
AGACAAGAACTATGTATAGATGCTCACGCGATCGACGGCGCGCAGGCCGCCTGCCACCTCATCGAGGACCGCGCGGCGAAGGACAACTACGCATAGTTGAGTCCTATACATAGGGGTCGCTATGCAAAGCTTTGCATAGCGACCCATTGCGGTCTGTCGGCATGTTGAGTTTGCTGCCGCAATGCGGTTAGTGCCGTGCCGTTTCGGTCGCCCTGCCAGTTTGAAGACTGCCACCGTTTGAACCAGGGAGTGCGCCTAGTCAGAGAGGCTGTCTGCCCCAGCGGCCATCTGCCCCAGCCGCCCATCCTAGGTACGTGCTATCGCTAGGCTGCGCTGGTGACGGGGCGAATGCAATTCGATAGTGGCCAGTATCGTCCGGCTGAATTTCCGGCAAAAAGCGTGCATCGGGCGCAGGCTTGATCCACAATTGCCTCGTCGCCATCGCGGCTCTCGCCGTGCCTGTCAGACTCGTAGCTCTCTGCCAAGGAATGCCGAACGATCATGCCGAGCAGCCCGCCAGTCCCGCCGTTTTCTGACTCGCTCGAATTCGAAGTGACGGATTTGTCCGATGCACGCCACGCGTTGGAAGAATTGCCGTCCGGAGTCGAAGCTGTAGCTCGCATGCGCACCGGAGGCTGGGAGAGCCAGCGCCGCAAGTCGCTCCCCACTGACCGCGCCTTGACCGGCCAGGCGATCGACTGGCTGATCGCCCTGCCCCCCGACATCCGCCCCAAGCAACTGTGCGAGCGCTTTCCACGTCTGGCCAATCTGATTGCCGAAGATTGGAACCGGCCGGCTCTTTGCGCCGAACGGCTCGACGGACTGCTCCATGACAAGCGCAGCGGCCGCATCGGCT
The DNA here is from genome assembly GCA_019234295.1 of Roseateles sp. Classification (GTDB taxonomy): domain Bacteria; phylum Pseudomonadota; class Gammaproteobacteria; order Burkholderiales; family Burkholderiaceae_C; genus JAFALK01. Next base: position 51,443 of record JAFALK010000032.1, on the reverse strand, counting down.
TCGCCAAGGAAATCCGGGCGGAGCTGGTGCAGCTGTACCAGCACGTCAACGAGCGCTAGGCGCCGCATGGCTGCCAGACTTGCAGCCCACAAATAGCACGATCGGCCGCATTTTGCGGCTACCCGAAAGCGGCCAGTCATGAGCGACCGCCCGCCGCCGAAATGCGTTGCTGATCTTTGGGCGTCTGGGCTACTAGGACTGCCAGTCGTGGCCCGGGATCCATGTTCGGCAGCCGACCTTCGAGGACCAAGTCACCGACCTCCTCGTTATCTACCGGATTCGGCGGTCGACACGGACGTCCTCTTGCGCCCACAGCACATTGACGTCGCTTGACGCGACGACAATCTCGCCATGCGCCCAATTCACTCGTTCATCGCAGCCGCAGGGTTCACGCTCGCTCTCGCGCCCACCGCGCACGCCAATGGCGAGCAGGCCTGCGCGCCCGCGATGCTCGCCATCGTGGACGCCTGGCTCTCGGCGCACCCTTTCCTCGCTGACGCGACGAGCCCCGACCTTCGTGCAGACTCAGCTTGCAAGGCCGCGCCGCAGGACCCAGCCGTTACCATCGTCGCGGCCGCCTATGCACGCCGGCCTGACCCGCGCATAGACGACGGCAAGAACTTTGTGATGGCACTGGTCGACACAAAGGCAGCGACCGTCCGAGCGGCGTTCAAAGGCACGATCGCCGAGGACGCCGTCCTGCACGTATCGCAAGGAGGCCTGCGGCTGGACACTGCGCGCTACGAGCTCGCGCCCGGCGTGCGCGCATTCGGCGTGGACGTGTCTAGCGACACGATCGCTCCCCGATGTGTCGACGCCTGGCCCGGCCCGACGCGCACGCTATTTGTCCAGGACGGCTCGACGCTGCGGCCTGTGCTGGCGGGCTTCTTGCTGTCACAGTGGCAGGTCGTGAGCGGCGAAGCCTGCGGGGAAAAGTCGGTGGGACAGTCGACGCACTCCATGCTCGCCGTGAGCAGACACGCGACGCACGGCTACGCCGACTTGGTCTCCATCACCACAATCGACGACTCGCATGCGAAGCCCGGGCGCCTCGTGATGCGTTACGACGGCAGGGCTTATCGCATGCCAGACCCCATGCCCTTCTGGCAGGCGACGATCGCCCCCGAAGCGGCGGCGTCGGCACCCGCGAAACAATAGTTCCCAGTCGACTTCACATCGGCGTTCAGGTCCGCCAGGCTGCTGCGCGTGCCTTCGCCCTCTTGTGGAACTTGAAAGGCCAAATCTTCCGCAAGCGCTCGGCGACCGAAAGCTGCCTTCGGGCGTTAAGGCTCACATCCTGGCTGAATGCGAGAGGCCCGGCGTGTCGGTTGCCACCTTCGTGAAGGAGCGAGACCTTCTGCTATTGGGCATTTTTGTCTTTGCGTCTTTCATTCGTCGTAGGCGCGACATCGCATCGCAAGCCAGCGAGACGAGCCCTCATGCCCAATCCCGAAGTCTGCGCGGGATAACGCCGACCAATTTCTTCTGCCGGGTGACCCGGCGGTCCCGGCGATCCCGGCGGTCCGGGCGAGAAGGAGTCTGTATCGCGCCGGTCGGAGACGAAGCACTCAAGCTTTTCCCGTATGTCTGCAACGACGCAGCTTCGACGGCTTTGACAGCTTGGATAAACCGCTGCAAGGACCGACATCCAATGGCTGGATGGGCTGACAGAAACGCATTCCTGGATGGGTGGGATCCGGGGATGCCCGTTCTGGACCTTCGTACTGTTCAGCTGGCGGGAAAGGACCACGCCGCGGAACGAACGCCGTAGGAGACTCAGTCTTCCGACTCTGCGAGCTTCACGGCCAGCCGGCGCGTCGCGCCGCTCCTCCAGATAGTCAGGGTGCAGATGTCGCCGGGCTGCATCCGCTCGAGTGCGGTGAGCATGTCGTCGAGCGTTTCGACCGATTCGCCGTCGACGGCCGTAATCACGTCACCGGCCACGATGCTGCCGTTGTCTCCGCGGCTGAAGGGCTTGAGCCCGGCACGGGCGGCAGGTCCGCTGCGCTGCACCCGCACCACCGCCACTCCTTTGGGCAGGTTGAGTGCGCGGTTGAGTTCGGGCGGCGCGGCGGTCACACCCAACGAGGGCCGCACCATGCGGCCGTCCCGGATAAGGCGCGGCACAATGCGGTTGACCTCGTCCACGGGAATCGCGAAACCGATGCCGGCGCTCGCGCCCGAGGGGCTGAAGATGGCGGTGTTTACGCCGATCAGCCGTCCGGCCGAGTCAAGCAGCGGGCCGCCGGAATTGCCGGGGTTGATGGCCGCGTCGGTCTGGATCGCGCCCTTGATGGTGCGATGGGTCACCGATTCGATCTCTCGGCCCAGCGCGCTGACGATGCCAGTGGTAAGCGTTTGGTCCAGTCCGAATGGATTGCCGATGGCGTAGACCTTCTGGCCGACCTGCAGGTCACGGCTCGTGCCGAGGGGCACGGGGCGCAGTTTGGATGCGGTAGCGCCGATCTTCAGCACGGCGATGTCGCGGTCGGGGAACGCGCCGACCAGTTCCGCGCGGTAGCTTGTATGGTCGGCCAGCGTCACGCGCGCTGCGGCGGCGTCCTGAATCACGTGGAAGTTGGTGACGATGTGCCCCTGCGCGTCCCACACAAAGCCGGTGCCTGTGCCCTGGGGCACCTGCTGCACGTTGAGCGAGAAGAAGTCGCGCTCCAGGCCTAGCGCAGTGATGTTGACGACCGAGGGCGACACGCCCTTGAACACGGTGATGTTGTTCAGCTCTTCTTCGTTTAGCGGCCCGCGGGATGCGATAGCCCTGGGCGGTGCCTCGGCATGAGGTGGTGCGGCGAGGGCGGCGTCGGCCAGTGAAGCGGCGAGGAGAAGAAAGACTGCGCGGCGTGTTCGTCTCATCATTGTGGGGAAACCAAGGTGCGAGCTTTCCGAATCATAGGTAACGGCCACGGCACTGAATCGCCTGCGCCCGGTCTACTGCACTCACCCTGACCGCACGCGCGGTCTCAAGCCTTGTCACCTTCGGTGAACTGGCACATTGACGGCCGACTCAAGGCAAGCCCAACCTCTAGCAGCGGACGTTGGTTGAGGGCCGCTGTTGGCCGTCAGAGTGAATCCAAGTTCTATCCTGTCGGACGGTCGGTGCGGCAACGGCGCCGGCCGGCGTCTGCGCGTGGTCAACCCCCGTCGACTTGCTGACGCGATATTGCTTACCTAACGCAAGTTGAAAACGAGCTAGCACGTGCACACAAGCCCCGCCGATCGATCTCCAGAGGTGGCCTCCTAGGCTCTGGCATGAGGATGTTGCTTATTTTCGTCCAATTATTGCATTGGACGAAGTTTTGGAACACACTCACGCCATGCTCGCCGACACCCACACCCAGCGCGTCCTCGATCTGGTTGGCCAGAAGGGGCTGCTGCGCGCCAGTGACCTGCACGCCATCGATGCGCCCCGGATCGTTCTGACGCGCCTGACCGCCGCCGGTCTGCTAGAGCGGATTGGGCGTGGCTTGTACCGCCTGCCGGACTCCCAGGGAACCGAACATGAGAGCCTGATCACCGTGGCCACCAAGGTGCCGCAAGCCGTGTTCTGCCTGCTCACCGCGCTGCAGTTCCACGAGCTGACCACCCAACTGCCGCGCCAAGTCTGGATTGCCATGCCGCGCGGCAGCCATGCCCCACGGTTCGGCTACCCACCGACCAAGATGGTGCAGTTCACCGGTGAAGCCTACACGGCAGGCGTCGAGGACGTTGAATGCGATGGCGCCAAGCTGCGGGTCTACAGCGTGGCCAAGACGGTGGCGGACTGTTTCAAGCACCGCAACAAGATCGGTCTGGACGTGGCGCTGGAGGCCCTGAAGGACGCCAGGGCCCGCAACAAGGCATCCGTCGATGACATCTGGCGTTTCGCCAAGGTCTGCCGCGTGGCCAACGTGATGCGACCTTATCTGGAGAGCATCGGATGATGAGCCACGCCAGTCCAAACGTCGCCGGGTCCGTCCGTCCGTGCGCGCCTGCTCAACGTTGCCAAAGCGCAGGGTGTCGATTTCAATCAGGTGCTGGTGCGATTCGCGCTGGAGCGCATCCTCTACCGCATGACCCAGTCGCAGCACGCGGACCGCTTTCTGCTCAAGGGCGCGCTGCTGTTCACGCTCTGGTACGACATGCCCCACCGGGCCACGCGCGACGCCGACCTGCTCGGCTTCGGTGCGAGCGATCTGACATCGGTCGCCGAGACCTTTCGCGACATCGCTGCCGTGGCAGTTAGCGACGGCATTGAATTTGATCCCGCCTCGGTCACGGTCGAGGAAATCCGCAAGGAGGCCGGCTACGGCGGCGTCCGCGTGATCGTCGCGGGCGAACTGGCCAAGGCGCGCTGCAAGACGCAGATCGACGTCGGCTTCGGCGATGCCGTCACACCGGCGCCAGTGGATTCGGTCTATCCGGCCCTGCTGGAGGATCTTCCCGCGCCCAAGTTGCGGACCTACCCGACGTACACGGTCGTCGCGGAAAAGCTCCACGCCATCGCCCTACTGGGCATGACCAACAGCCGCCTGAAGGACTACTTCGATCTGTCGGTGCTGCTGGAACGAGAAACCCTGGACATCGATTTGCTGGCTCAAGCGATCAAAGCCACCTTCGAGCGGCGCGGCATGCCCGTGCCCGATGCGGTGCCGATTGGGCTGACGAACGAGTTCGCACACGATTCCTCGCGGCAGTCGTTGTGGCTGGCGTTTCTCAAGAAGAACGAGCTCCCCGCCGAATCCTTGCCTGCCATCGTGAATCAGTTGCGATCTGCCCTGGCACCCGCGTTGACCCGAGGCGCTTTTTGAACACGCGTTCTAGGGCTGCAGCCTCGCGCAGGTAACTGCAACGTTGGGCGACCGCTATTGGGCGGCGAGATCGAACAAGCGTAGGACCGCTCCGGGTCGGCAAGGCCCGCCTTCGGCCTTGGGAAGCAGTCATGGAGACATGGCTGGCATGGGTGGCTGCTTCCAGCGCTGACCGCGAGCGGGTAATGTCGGCCAGAAGCTGCCGTTCGCAGGGGGCGGCTATGGGTCGGCTTGAGCCCCACGCTTCGCACGCCGCGGTCGGTCTCGTTTGACAACGGCCACCCCTGTCTTTACGATATCCGAAACCGTAAAGAAGGGTGATGCATGTCGGAGCCAACTACCATCTCGAGCAAAGGCCAGGTCACCGTGCCGCGGGATGTCCGCGAGCGGCTCGGTCTGCAGGCTGGAGACAAAATCGCTTGGTCGATGCTGAGCAACGGCACCATCGTCCTGCGGCCCAAGACGCGTCGTCTGGTAGACCTCGTGGGCATCCTGACGCAGCCGGGGCAGCCTGATGTGGCTGTCGACGAAATGCGCCTGCCTGAATGAGCATCGCCATCGACACGAACGTCCTCGTTCGGATTCTCATCCAAGACCCTTCAGCGCCGGAACAGTGTGCTGCAGCCCGCCGCTTGGTCGCCGACGCCACCGCGGCAGGCGAGCCATTGCTCGTGAGCCTGTGCGCACTGCTTGAGACCGAGTGGGTTCTCCGTAGCCGCTACAAGGTCAACCGCAAGGCGATGGCCACTGCCTTCATTTCGATGCTGGAGACCCCCGGCATCGAGTTCGAGCATGACGCCACCGTGGAAGAGGCGCTTTACCTGCTCGACCAGTTTCCGTCCGCGGACTTCGCCGACTGCCTCCTCGCCGCGCGGGCAACACACCTTGGCCGCTCGCGCTTCGTAACCTTCGATGCCGGCGCCGCGCATCTGCCACGCGGAGAACTTCTGCAATAGGCCACCAGCGCCAAAGCACCCGCAGTCGGCCATCTGCGGCCGTTCGCCAACGACCGGTTTCGTCGTTTTCTAATGGCGGGCACGGCGTCGAGCGGACTGCGGCCCTGCACTTTCTTCGAGCTGTCCGCAATGCTGGGTGAATTGCGCCCGCGACTGGACGGCCATACTCCCTCAGCGTATGGCACCACCATGTCGACGGTCGTCGTCCAGACATTCCGTTGACGGAATATTCCTTCCGTGGCATGATGTCACCATGTCTTGGGAAGTCGAGTACACGGATGAGTTCGGGGCTTGGTGGACCGGGCTCTCCGAGGAAGAGCAGGTTTCCGTGGCCGCTTCGGTGAAGCTGCTGGAGGAGCGTGGCCCGAACTTACGGTTCCCGCACAGCAGTGGCATCAATGGCTCCAAGCACGGCCACATGCGCGAACTGCGGACTCAGCACGACGGCAAGCCGCTGCGGACGCTCTACGCCTTCGATCCGCGGCGAACGGCGATTCTGTTGATTGGCGGGGACAAGACTGGCGACGACCGCTGGTACGAGACCTTCGTCCCCTTCGCCGACCGGCTGTACGACGAGCACCTGGACGGATTGCGAAAAGAAGGAGCTGCGTGATGGCGAAGAAGTTTCAAACTCTCCGAGCTGCGATGAAGCCCGAGGCACGGGCGCGCGCCGATGCCAAGGCCCGTACGATGCTGGTCGAGATGCCACTGGCCGAGCTACGGCAGGCCCGCGGGCTTTCCCAGAAGGTTCTGGCCGAGGTGCTGCACGTGCAGCAACCATCGATCGCCAAGATGGAGAAGCGCACCGACATGTACATCTCGACGCTGCGCAGCCACATCGAAGCGATGGGTGGTGAGCTTGAGGTCGTGGCTCGTTTCCCGGACGGAGCCGTAAAGATCAACAACTTCACCGACATCGGGGCTGCGCCCACCTGAGCGAAGGCGCAGGTCCTGCAGCGAGGCCCGCTTCGGCGTTCTGCCGAGACGGGCTCGACCAACAGCTATCGGCGATGATCGTGGACTTGCGGTCCCGGCCAGGAACGGTCGGTCGCGAGCGGCGGCTCTCAGGTAGCCAATCACACATAGCGTGGCGCAGTTTTTTGCAATGTCCGACGGCGCCAATTCCTGGCGACTTTTGCGTCACTCCAGTTCTGGAACCTGCAACCAATCGGCGATGTCACGTCGCATGTGAAGCACCCGCCAGACGTCGATGCGTTCGTCGCGCTCGACATAAAAGATCAAGAACGGATGGCGGGAGAGTGGCCAAGAACGCAAACCTGCGATGTTGAGTTCGTGAGCGTATCGTGGCGAGCCGGTAGCTGGATTTCGCCCGATATGGGCAAAGGCTTCTTCCAGAACATCAATGAATCCAATCGCGGCTTGCTCGGCACTTTCAGCCAGGTAATACGCAATGGCCTGATCGATATCCAAGCTAGCCAGCGCGCGTGGGACAACTGGCTTGGACTTCACGTCCTTGAATCTGCCTGTGCAGCTTGGCGGACACGCTTGCGCAAGGACTCAAAGTAATCAGCGCTGACGGGAGCGCTGAATTCAGATTCTGCCCCAGCAAGCAAAAGGCCTCGAAGCTGTTGCCGATCCTGATCCCGACGAATCAGTTCACGCACGTATTCGCTGCTGGTGCCATAACCTCGCTGATCAACTTGCAAATCAACAAAGGCCTTGAGGCTCTCTGGCAGGGAGATGTTCATTGTGCTCATATCGAGAGTCTAGATGGCTTGGCAAATTTTGGCAAACAGCGTCGCGCGGGGAGCTGGTCGCTGCCAGCGTCTCCTTCATAGCGACCAGTGCATGCAGCGTTTGCCGCTAGTGCGTCGTGTTTTGCCCTGCACCGCCCAGCACGCCGACCGACAGCCTTTCGCCACCCAAACCGGCGCGGTGGATGTCGCCTCAGGGTCGGCAAGGCCCGATCGCCACCTTGAGAAACGGCCATCGACACTTCGCCAGCCGGCTCCTTCCGCACTGACGACGAGCGTGCAATCGCGTCCATCTACAGTCGTTTGCCACCGCCGGCCTTCCGAATCCAGATCATGGAAATTTCTAAACGATTGCGGATCGAGCCTTTGCGTGTGGCCCACGTCGAGGCGATGTTTCCCATCCTGCTCGATGAGCGGATATACGCGTTCATTCCCACGAGGCGTCACATCACGCCTGCCGGTCTTGCCGAAAGGTTCCGAAAGCTGGAAGCCGGATCTCCCGACCCCGGCGAGGAGTGGCTCAACTGGTGCCTCTTTCGTCGCGACGACGGCTCTGCCATCGGGTATCTGCAGGCGACGGTCTCGCAAACCGATCGCGCTGCATGGGTAGCCTATGTCCTCACTCCCGGCGCTTGGGGGCATGGTTACGCGACAGAAGCGCTTGACTGGCTCCTGAAGCATCTTGCGATTGCAGGCCGCGTCGATCTGGCGCGGGCCCAGATCGACAGTCGCAACGCTGCGTCGCTCACCGTGGTTGAACGCCTCAAATTCGAAAAGAAGATGGACGTCGTCGAGGACGGCGTCGTTGACTATGTCTTCGAAAGGCTCGTTCGACCTGAGGCTGCGTCATGATTGACGCCTGTCGGCAGGTGCAGTCGCTCGTGAGGGGCCGCTTGGGGTAACCCAAAAAGCGACCCAGAGCCACCAACCTGGAGATGCACGGTGAAGGTTAGACTCATGCGCGATTCGGTGTCACGGCGCACGATCCGGCAGACGCATCAAAAATTCAGAAAATCTCTCGAAGGCGACGACTACGCGCATGTTTGACTGTCCCGTCGGCTCAGCATGGCGAGCCCTCGTGTTTGCGGCAGCCCTGTGCGGCATCGGAAGCTACGCCGCGACGCCTTCCCCTGTATCCGTCGCTTACCCATCGGCCGGTCCAATTGACGAACGTCGCAGCAACTACTATGTCGAGCTGCTCAAGCTCGCCTTGGCCAAGTCGGACGGCCACTTCGTGGCGGTCCCCTCGAATGATCCGAGTACCGCCACTCGCGTCTTAATTCGCCTCGCTCGGCACGAAGGGGTCGACGTGTTTTGGGGGCCGACGACCAGCCAGCTCGAGCAGGATTTTCGTGCCGTGCGAGTCCCGCTTGACAAGGGCATCCTTGGGTGGCGCCTATTGTTGATCAACCGCGATGACGCGAAGCGCTTTGCCAGCATCGACTCACTAGCCCAGTTGCAGACACTGCGCGCAGGCCAAGCGGCTGAATGGTCAGATACACAGGTGTTGCGCGACAACGGCCTGTCGGTCATCACCGCTCCGCAATACAGAAATCTGCTGACCATGCTAGTGGCCCGCCGCTTCGATTATTTCCCACGCGGCATTGTTGAAATCGTCGACGAAGCGCGCCAGCATCCCGAGCTCGCTATCGAAGCGCACCTCGCACTGCACTACCCTGTGTGCACCTACTTCTTCGTCGCTCAGGACAACGAACCTCTGGCGAAGCAGATCGAGAGCGGGCTGCTTCGTGCCAGGGCTGATGGTTCTTTCGACAAGCTATTTGAGCGCTACAACGCTGCGGCGCTGCATTTGGCGGGCCTTGATCAGCGTCGTATCTTGCAAATGCGCAACACCGTCGAGCCGCAAACCTGTTCTCCGTGAAGCTTGCAGCGCCATTCAGTTCGTCGGCACGCACGCGCAGGCCACCGCCGTCGCGTTCGACCCTGGGATGCGCCGGAAGCGCAGGAGACGTATATCTCGCGCGTCCAGGAGCTTCTTGGTCAACGGGTGGAGCAGCATCAGCGACAGCCAATCCTGGGAAGATTGGCGACGACAGCTGTTGGTGAGATTTGCAAATTCGCTGTCAGGCCATCGGCCGCCGTCGGCGAGGGGCTGCTTTGGTGGAGCCTGTACAGCTGAATAAACTGAACCGAAGAAGCGCCATGGGTTCAAGAGCGTCGTCAGGGCCGTGGTGTTGGCGCTGACGCCTTGGGTCGCGCCCTTCGCCAGCATTGAAGACTTGTCACCCGCGGTTGCTACCAGGCTTCCGGCGGAGGTGTCCACCGTCCCAGAAAGTGGAAAGGCATTGGCGCAGGCCACGCATTGTTGGTAGTGTGCAGGAAGCACATGGTCGATTACCTCCACAGCCCCCATCGGAAGCGCCTGGCATCGGCGTTGATCTGCTGCGCAGCAGCGACAGCTTCGGTGGCCAGTCCCACCAGCAAAGCGGCGCCGGCCGCGTCCGCCACATCCGCCACATCCGCCACATCCGCCACACCCGCAGTGGGAGCCCCGCGTCCCTCGGACAACACGGTGGAGACTCAGCCCCCCCTGCGTTTTATTGCGCCGCTGAACCACACCATGCCCTTCATCAGCTTTGAGCACGGGCAGTTGCGCAGCGGGATCGTCAAGGACCTCAGCGACGAGGTTGCGCGACGGCTGGGCCGCAGCGTCGAGTACCTGCCGGTGCCGCCGCGCCGCGTGGGCCAGGTGCTGGCCGCGGGCGAGGCGGACGGGGTGTGCTACCTTGGAAAGGGCTGGATCGACGGGAGCTTCCACTGGAGCCCGCCGGTGCTGGACCACATCGGCGTCATTGCGGGCCTGCCGGAGGCCCCGTCTATTGGCAGCCTGGGCGAGCTGGCCGGCATGCCGCTGGGCACTGTTCATGCCTATCGTTACCCTCAGTTCGAGCAGGCCTTGGGAAAACTGTTCGTGCGCGATGATGCACCCAGCATGCTGGCTAATTTGCGCAAGCTCGTCGCCCACCGCATGCGGTACGCACTGACCGAACTGATCACACTCCAGTATTACAACCGCGAGCATCCGCAGGACGGCCTGAAGGTCGCCATGGAGACCGCTCACTACCGAACTTATTGCGCCTTCACCTTCGCGCATAAGCTGCCGCTCGACAAGCTGGACGAGGCCGTGAGTGCCATGGTGCGCGAGGGCGCTGTCGACCGCATCCTCGAGCGCTATCGCTGATGCGGCGTAGGCCTCGGAGACGGCGATGGCATGAGCGTGCGAGCCGCCTCGGCAAGAAGCTGTCGGCGGCGATAGACTGCTTTTCGGAATTGCTTCTTTGGCGGCAAGCTATGTCGGACATCACGGCTGGCTGGAGGCTCGTGGCCATCGTGGCGGAAGGTGAGCGCGTCTCCATTCAAGGGCAAAACCCTTGGGGATGCGATTGGGTAGCAGCCGCTGATGCCCCAATGACCGTCATGCATCCGAGCCACCCATCCCAGCACCATCGGATGCAGGTCTACGACCGCGATACGACACGGTCGGTCCGGTTTGCTGCCGGGGAATTTTCAAGCGGCGTCTGGGGCTTCTTTGTGCCTTCGGCGTAGGTTGTTGGTGTCGGCCACCAGCTGACGGCCACGAATGTCAGGTTTCGCGAGCGCCGATAGTTACCTCCAGAACAGAACAACCTCATGCTCTCAGACCGCAATGACTTCCAGCATGCTCTCGCGGAGTCGATGAGTTAGCTATCCGAAGCTGGCTACCATGCAGGCTGGATGGACGGCCTCGAATTCGATATCTGGCGCGGAGCCATTGAGGGACCATTTCGTTTCGGCCAACTCAACCTCACCGTCAATCACATCGAGCGACCACAGCGCCTCTCGGATGCTTGTGGTGGTTGGATCGTGTTCGACGGCGGCAAAGAGGAGACCTTCGTTCGGGTCGATCACTGCAAGAACATATACCGGGATCGCGCCCGCCCGTAAACCATCACCAGACTTTCACCGCGCAATGAATACCAAGATGCCCATCGCCGTACTTGCACTCGAGGCAGCGCCACGCGCAAAGCCCTCCAACTACCCCGAGCCATTTAAGTCAATGATGACCGGTAGGGTGAAGCGACCGTTGGGAGATTTGTTCGGTTTGTCGAACTTCGGCGTCAACCTCACCACCGTTCCCGCAGGAGCGTTGTCCGCTTTGCGTCATGCTCACTCGAAGCAGGATGAGTTCGTGTACATCGTTTCCGGCACGTTGACACTTCACACCGACGAGGGAGCGACTCAGTTGTCCACCGGGATGTGCGCTGGCTTCAAGGCGGGCAAAGGCAACGCTCATCACTTGGTCAATGAAGGAAGCGAACCAGCGGTGTACTTGGAAGTCGGTGACCGGACGCCCGGAGACTCGGTGGCATACCCAGACGACGACCTGGTTGCTAAGCTGGCAGCCAGCGGGTGGGTTTTCGAGCATAAGGACGGCACGCCGTACGCCTGATCCGCCGGGTGCGGCCTATCAACTCGCTCAAGCGGACCCGCTACGGTAGCTCGAGTTGCGCAGCGAGCGGAACGTGCCATCGCTCATTCTGGCTTGTTGCCCCCGTTGAAGCGGCCGAACCGGGGCGCCATCACCACGGCCAGCAGGAAGGCGCCCAGGCCAGCGGCCAGCGCGTGGTCGGGCGCGCGCAGGTCGAAGCTGCCCACGCGCACCAGCAGCACCCAGGCCACTGCCGCGTTGAAGAATCCCCACAGCACGTTGACCATGGACGACGATCGTCCCTCGCCCGGCGGCGTGGCGAACGGGCTCTGGAACGCCTCGCCCATGGCGCCCGCCACGATGTGCGGCACCGCGTTGAGCAGGAAGGCGCCGCCGAAGAACCAGGCGACGTAGTGACCGATGTTCATGAAAGGGATCCTCGGGTCGATAGCAGCGCGAGCACCTCGGCGGTGGAGCCGGTCTCGGCGATGCGGGGGTAGCCGAGCAGGCCATACTGCAGGTCGATGACGACTAGGGCGGAGGTCGTGTCCAGCTTGGTGACGGGCATGGGCTTCAGTCTTCCGCGAGGCGCCGGACGAGCGCAATGGCGTCGTCGAGCGTGCGTTGCTCGCCGGCTTCGAAGCGGCCGATAGCCTCGGCCAGCCAGGCCAGCTTGGCGGCATGCCGCTGGCGCCGCGCCGCCACGCCGGACTCGGTGAGCGAGAACAGGATCTGGCGGCCGTCGGTGGGATGCGGCTGTCGCCGGACCAGACCGTCCTGCTCCAGCTCCGCCAGCAGCGTGCCCATGGACTGTGGCTTGACCATCTCGGCGCGCGCGAGCTCGGCGGTGGTCATCGGCCCGTTGCGCTGCAGGCGCCCCATGGCCGCAGCCTGCGACCAGCTGAGCCCTTCCTGGCGGGCCTCGCCGCGCACCCGGCGCAGCAGCACGCCCATCACCTGCATCAGCTCGGCGGCACGGGCTTCGGCGGAGGCGGCATGGCGTCGGGAGGACATGTCGCCAGTCTATTTATTGACAGGCAAACTTGCAAGTTTTTCTTTCAATATCGGGGCTACCCGCGGACGGGACGGCGCCGGGCAGTCTGCCGCAGCTGCAGGGCTCGTTCGTCGACGACCCCAAGGGCGTGCTCATCGAGGCCGACCGCCTCGTGCGCGACCTGCTCACCAGGCGCGTTGCCCCCGCACCGCTGAACGCAGTCGCAGTACGGATGACGGCTTGTCGCCGCGCAGCTGACTTTCAGATATCGCTCGGCGAGCACCGGCTGTCGGCACAACCGGTCACTCGCGATCCACTGCTTTGGGGTAGATTGATGAGTCAAGCAAGCCAACCTGACCGAGGCGAAATGCGAGACGGCGCGAAGGCGCGACAAACAGCAAGATGGTTCAAGCGCCTGGTCGCGACGATGTCGGTGCTGGCCTGCGGCTTGGCCGCGTCGGCGGCCGAACTGCTGGAGCTTCCGACTCGCGGCGGCGTCACGCAGCGCATCTTTCTCGTATCGGCGTCCGCTTCACCATACTGGGTGGTGGTCCTTTTCGCGGGAGGCGACGGCAACGTCTCGGCCTCAGGCAGTGGGCCAACGCGGATGCAGGACAACTTCGTCGTGCGCACCGCCTCGTACTGGACCGACCACGGCGACGCTTACGCGATCTTCGACGCCCCGTCAGACAACGCCGGCGGCATGCAAGACGTCTTTCGTCTGAGCGCGGACGCCAGCAAGGATGTAGAGGCGGCAGTGTCGGAACTCCGCAAGCGCTATCCCGGCGCCAAGGTCGCCCTGATCGGCACGAGCCGCGGATCGATCACAGTAGGAAACGTCCTCAAACGACATCCCGAACTGGTCGACGCCTTCGTGCTGACATCCCCGGTCACGCTTGCGAACCGGGGACAAGCCGGCATGTCCGGCCTCAGCTGGAAAGGCAACAAGGCACGCGTGCTTGTGCTGTCCAACGAAAACGATCGCTGCCTTGTCTCGCCGGCCGGCGCTGCGAAGCAGGTCGCCGAGGAAAACGGCTTCGCCTTCATCTCGGTCTCCAGTTCGATGGGAGGCGGTGACCGAATGTCTAACTGCCAAGGTCAGTCGCCGCACGGGTTCCTGGGTATCGAGACCAAGGTACTGGACAGCATCGCTGGCTGGCTGAACAACGCGCCATAGCGGATAGGAAGGGTGCCCGGTGTTTGGCTGAGCCCCCAAGTGACGCAGATCAACGACACGGCGGTCAACGGCCCGCCGCTGCCCGCACCGAGGACGCAGTTCGGCCCTAACCTGCCGGTCGCGAACGGCAGCTTCGGAGCGTTCGAACCGGCCGGACCGGCCAGTTTTGCAATGGGGTTTGATTTCGTAGTGCATTTGCAATACGATTTAACTATGAAAGACGCCGTCATTCCCCAAGTCCGTGTTGAGAGCGAGCTACGTGCCAGCCTCGATGCGGTGCTGCGTCCTGGCGAAACCTTGACCGAATTCGTCGAGGGCGCGGTGCGCAAGGCCGTTGAGTACCGGCGCGTTCAGACCGACTTCGCGTCGCGGTGCGAGGCATCCCTGGCCGAGTACGAGCGCACAGTAGCGTCCATCCCCGCCGCCCAGGTCATTGCCAAGCTCGAATCCAAGCTGGCTAAGCGCCGCAAGCAACTTGGCGGATGAGCTACGCCGTCGAATTCACGCAAGGCGCTGAGGACGACCTAATACGGCTCTACGACTTCCTGCTCAATCGCGCCGAAACGCTCGAAGAACTTGAAGTGGCCGACGAAGCCATCAACGTCATCCGACAAGCTGCATTGAGCCACCTGACGACAACGCCGTACAGCTACCGCAAGGTCGGTGCCCGGTCGACGCTGCGCGAACTCATCATCCCGTTCGGCAAAACCGGCTACATCCTGCGCTTCGACATCCGCTCTCCCGAATTGGTGCTCGTGATCGGCGCACGCAACCAGCGCGAGGAAGACTTCCATTGAGCCCCTCCAGGCCGCCCTCAGGCAGCGCGGTGCACGGATCTATGTATGCGGGCTTGGGCCATCTGCAGTCAATCACGAGCGTCGGGTTCTGGGCATCAGGCCTCGCCCGGGTGACAGGCCGGCTCAGTAACCCTGGAACAGAAAGTCCAGTGCTCCCGTAACTCGGTGCTGCTCCCTGGCGAGCGAGGTCACGTGCGCTTTGAGCAAGCGACGTGGAACGGCCGCCATCTTTGGGGTTTCGAGTAGACAGTTCAACCCTTCGATTTCGAAGACTGGGCATAGTTGGGCTGGTAGCTTCTCCACGACAAAGCGGTCCAAGCGGCGCAGGGGAATGACAACACAGGTTTCGAGTCCATCGAGCAGGTTACTCTGGACGTCGACCAAGAATGGAGTCGAAGCGGCATGTGGCCCAGCATTGCGGAAGACGTCGAATCGCGCCACTTAAAACGCCCTCCATGCGTCTAGTGGAAGTCCTTCGGCCTCGACGGTGGCGTTGTAGGCACCGACAAACTCTGCGTGCTCGGCGCGCCAACGTCGTTCTTGTTCTTGACGCACCACCTCACGCAGGTAAGCGTCACAGAGCGATGACACATTCAGGTTTAGGGCCTTGGCGGCAGCCAGCGTGTCGACACTTAGCGTCAGGTTGACGGCGCGCTTTGCCGAACGCTCAAGCGATGAAGCAGCAGGCATGATGATTCCCGATGGATGCGCACAATATAATGCGCATAATTTATACACATAGTCTACAACTCAGGCAAGAGTGCTGTCCAGTCACCATCGATGGGAATGGCATGCGCCAGCGGGCTTGCGCCTTCGCGTCATGGCGAACGCGCGAATGGGGGCCGCAGTCCGTCCAGCCACAGCGCTCGGGTAGGCAACCTGGCAAGTCCGAGCGACAGCTCAGGGTCGAACTGAGCCAGTCGCTGTCCCGCAAATCGACCGACAGCTTCTTTCCGGCGCACAAGACGGGTTCCGGGCGACCCATAGAGCATGACGAATCGTGTGATGCTGGAGCATCCAAGCGAAGATCTTTGGGATTGACTGTACGACGAGGTGGGCAGGCTCTTCGCGCGGCGCTCTCGGGCAGATTGACCGAGGCCCGGAATCTACACCGCCCAAAGCGCCTGCATGACGCTGGAAAACTCCTCGGAGATCACATCCTCGGCCGTATGACGGCCAGCCTGGATCACGCATCGGCCGGCCACGAACACATCGCGCACCGCCGAAGTCTGCGTGGCGAAGACCAGGCCATCGAGCAGATGCTCGTCCGGCAAGCCCAGCAAGCCCGACGCCTTGCGATCGAGCACCAGGAAGTCCGCCCGCGCCCCGCGCTCCAGGCCCCATTGCTTCAGGCCCGCGGGCCTCGCACTGCCCGAGCGCATCGCCTCGAACAGCCTCGCCGCCGTTGAGGCCTGCACCGGCGGCGTAGCCGCCACATTGCGCTGCTGAAGTCCGAGCCGCTGGCCGTACTCCAGCCAGCGCAGTTCCTCGACGATACCGCGCGTGACGTGGCTGTCGGAGCCCAGGCTCATCGGCACGCCAGCGTCGAGCCAGCCGCGCAGATCCGCCAGGCCATCGCCGAGGTTGGCCTCGGTGCCAGGGCAGATCACGACGCTGGCGCCGCTAGCGGCCACCTGGGCGATTTCCTCAGGAGTGCTGTGGGTGGCGTGCACCAGCTGCCAACGTGCATCCAGGCGCAGATGCTTGCAGAGCCACTGCATGGGCCGCTGGCCGCTATGCGCGAGGCTGGCGGCCACCTCGGCCTGCTGTTCGGCGATGTGGATGTGGATGGGTAGATCGTCGTCGCCGACGAGGCGCTGCAGCTCACGGATGTCCTGCTCGTTCGCAGCGCGCAGCGAATGCAGGGCCACGCCGGCATCGAGCAGCGTGCGGCCCGCGGCAGTGATGCGCTGCTGTGCGCGGTGCACCCAGGCGGCATCGGTGCGGAAGCGCCGCTGGTCCTCGCGCAAGCCCTGGGCGCCGAAACCGGAGCGCGCGTAAAGCACGGGCAGCATCGTCAGGCCCATGCCGGCATCGGCGGCGGCATCGGCCAAGGACCAGCTCATGGCCAGCTCGTCCGCGTAGGCGCTGCCGTCGGGAGCGTGGTGCAGGTAGTGGAACTCGCAGACCTGGGTGAAGCCGCCCTTGAGCAGCTCCACGTAGAGCTGCGCCGCAATCGCGCGGGCCTGCTCGGGCGTGAGCTTCAGCGCCAGGCCGTACATGCGGTCGCGCCAGGACCAGAAATCGTCGGCACCGGCTTCGCGCCGCTCGGCCAGGCCTGCGAAG
The DNA here is from genome assembly GCA_019234295.1 of Roseateles sp. GTDB lineage: Bacteria > Pseudomonadota > Gammaproteobacteria > Burkholderiales > Burkholderiaceae_C > JAFALK01. The sequence goes on along the minus strand of JAFALK010000032.1, from coordinate 34,287 downwards.
GCGCGCTGGAAGGCGTGGCTGTGGGCATCGACGAGGCTCGGGATCACAGGGCCGTCGAGCCGCAGCGTGCCTTCGCTCGTCGCGCCCGCCTCGATCGCGTCCCAGTGCCCGTTGCCGTCCACGCTCAGGCGCACGTCGCGCTGCCAGCGGCCGTCGACCCAGGCCAGCGGAGCAAGGTAGTTCATGACTTCCATTCGAGATAGCGGCGCAGCAGCGCTTCGAGCAGGGGCTGGACTTCCTCGGCCTTGTCGTGGTCATAGGACATGCTGGGCTCGTCCATGTAGCAGCGCCAGCACATTTCCAGCTGCACGGCGTGCTGGTTCAGCTCGGGCCGGCCGTAGTGGCGGGTGATGTAGCCGCCCTTGAAGCGGCCGTTCACGACCTGGCTGTAGCGGCCCTGGCCGGCGAGCAAGGCGCCCAGGCTGCGCGTGATTTCCGGCGCGCAGGAGCGGCCCTCGACGGTGCCGAGGTTCAAGGCCGGCAGCTCGCCCTCGAACAGCCAGGGCAGCTCGGACTTGATGCTGTGGGCGTCGAAGAGCAGTGCATGGCCGTGCGCGGCGCGAATGCGGTCGAGTTCGGCCTGCAGGGCGTCGTGATAGGGCCGCCAGTAAGTCTCGCGGCGGCGCAGCTTCTCGGCCTCGTCGGGCGCTCGGCCCTCTCGATAGAGCGGCTCACCGGTGAAAAAGCGCGTGGGGCACAGCTCGGTGTTGGACGCGCCCGGATACATGGGCGTGTCCTCGGGCGGGCGGTTCAGGTCGATCAGAAAGCGCGAGTAGCGCGGCACGAGGAGGCTGGCGCCCAGGCGCTCGGCGATGCCGCCGTAGAGCCGCTCCAGGTACCAGTCGGTGTCCTCCGTGCGCTCGGCGCGCTCAACATAACGGTCTGCCTGATCGGCAGGAATCTCGGTACCCACATGGGGCATGCTGATCAGCAGCGGGGTCGTGCCTTGCTGCAGCTTGAAGACGTTCATAGACCACCTCGAACACGTTGCCGCAGCGGATTGCGGCCGAAGTAGTAGGCCAGCTCGCTGGGATGCTGTGCGTCCCACAGGCAGAAGTCGGCACGCAGCCCTGCAACGAGCCGGCCGCGGTCGGCCAGGCCCAGAGCGCGTGCCGCATTGACAGTCATGCCCCGCAGCGCTTCTTCGGGCGTGAGCCGGAAGCAGGTACAGGCCATGTTGAGCATCAGCAGCGGCGAGAGCGTGGGTGAGGTGCCGGGGTTGTGGTCGGTGGCCACCGCCATGGGGACACCGGCCTGGCGAAGCTGCTCAATGGGCGGCAGCTGGGTTTCCCGAAGGAAGTAGTACGCGCCGGGCAGGAGCATGGCGACGGTGCCGCTGGCGGCCATGGCCTGCACGCCCTCGGCGCTCAGGTGCTCGAGATGGTCGCAGGAGAGCGCACCGAAGGAGGCCGCAAGCTGCGTGCCCTGCTGGTCCGACAGCTGCTCGGCGTGGAGCTTGACGGGCAGGCCCAGGCGCTGCGCCGCCTCGAAAACGCGGCGCGTCTGTACGGGCGTGAAGCCGATGTTCTCGCAGAATGCATCGACGGCATCGACGAGGCCCTCCGCCTGCAGCAGGGGCAGCCACTCGCAAACGGCGCCGATGTAGTCATCCGGCCGGTCCACGAATTCCGGCGCCAGCGCATGGGCGCCAAGGCACGTGGCCTGCACCTGGGCGCCTTGCAGCCGGCGCGCCACGCGCAGGCATGTCCGCTCCGATTCGAGCGAGAGACCGTAGCCCGACTTGACCTCGACCGTCGTCACGCCTTCGGCAATCAGCGCGTCGAGGCGAGCCTGGGCCAGCGCCAGCAGCTCTTCCTCGGAGGCCGCTCGTGTGGCGGCGACCGTGGAGCGGATGCCACCGCCGCCACGCGCGATCTGCTCGTAGCTGGCGCCCAGCAGGCGCAGCTCGAACTCGCGCGAGCGGTTGCCGGCGTACACGAGGTGAGTGTGAGCATCGATCAGACCCGGCGTGATCAGCGCGCCGGCACAGTCATGCTGGTGCTCCGCCCGGGGCGCCTGGGCCGCCTCGCCCAGCCAGGCGATGTGCTCGCCTTCGACCAGCAGGGCGCCGTCCTCGATGAGGCCCCAGCCTTCGCCGTCCAGGGTCGCCAGGCGCGCGTTGTGCCAAAGGGTTCGGCTCACTCGGCGCTCCAGCAGATCCACCAAGCTGCCCCCTGGCCCTGGAAGCTCAAGCCCTGCCCTGCCGGTTGCATGCACCAGGCCATTGAGAGCGCGGGCAGCTTGTGTTTGCGTCCGCCATGCTGCATCACGCCGCCCGCGGCGGTGAACAGCATCAGCAGCTCGCCATGCAGCTCGCAAGGCTTGCTGGCATCTTGCACGCGCACGCGACCCGCGCCGCGGCGGTGCATGAGGTTGAAGTCGCGCGTAGGGCCATCCAGCAGCTCGCAATCCGGGCCCAGACTCCCATCGAAATGCAGCAGCTCGTCGCCGGGCCGCACTTCGTACTCGTAGAGGCGGACCCCCTGGCCTGACAGCACACCGAACCAGCGGTCGACGCCGGGGAAGGCCGAGAACGGGCCATCGGCCTCGATGTCGGCTACGGAGACGCGCAGCATCCAGTCGGCCGGGTGCGGCCAGGCCAGCAGCTCACGAGTCCAGCCGCCGCCGTTCTTCCAGCGCTGCGGCGCCACGTTCTCCAGCTTGACGATGCTCCAGCTCATGGCCGAAAACTCCCTTCAAGGGTGTACACGCTGCCAGGGTGGGTCAGCTTCACCGCCGTGACCGTACGCCCACGGCTGTAGGTCACGCGCCGCACGACCAGGCAGGGGTCGCGCCGCGCGATGTCCAACAGCGCCGCCTCCTGCACGCTCGGCAGCATGGATTCGATGGTGTAGCGCGCCTCGGACAAGGGTGCAACCTCCAGCAGATGCTGGGTGGGGGTCATCTGCGCGAAATCGAGCTTCAAGTAATCCGGCGAGCACGCCGGGTTGACGAGCCGGTCTTCGCACTGGATAGGCCGGCCGTTCTCCAGGTGGACGATCACGCTGTGGAACAGCGGCGCACCGGCCTTGAGATCGAACAGCGCCGCCTGAGCGGCATCGGCACGGATCTTGCCCAGCGTGTGCAGGCGCGCCTCGTGGCGATGGCCCCGGGCCACGATCTCTTCGTGCACGTCCCGCACGGTCAGCGTGCTGGAGATGCGGTGCAGCTGAGCCGCGAAGCTGCCAACACCCTGCACGCGCTCGACCAGGCCCTCCTGTTCCAGCTCGCGCAGCGCCCGGTTGACGGTCATGCGCGAGAGGCCGAACTCGCTCACCAGTTCTGCCTCCGAAGGCAGCCGGTCGCCCGGCGACCAGCGCCCGGCGGTGATGCCCTCTCGCAAATGGGATTTGACCTTGAGGTACTGGGGCTGGGGAGATATCGCCGGCATGCGCAGATGGTACTTGACTATGCTTGTCTATACAAGCAGAATGCCCCGCATCGACAACGAGGAGGTTCAACATGGCCGCATCCCCGCGCACCGTCCGCGCACCGCAAGGCACACAGCTGAGCTGCAAGAATTGGCTCTCCGAAGCCGCCTACCGGATGATCCAGAACAATCTGGACCCGGTCGTGGCCGAGAACCCGGACGCACTCGTGGTCTACGGCGGCATCGGCAAGGCAGCGCGCAACTGGGACTGCTTCGAGGCCATCCTCAAGTCGCTCAAACAACTCGAGGCCAACGAGACCCTCTTGATCCAGAGCGGCAAGCCCGTGGGCGTGTTCCGCACGCATGAAGACGCGCCGCGCGTGCTGCTGGCCAACTCCAATCTGGTGCCGGCCTGGGCCAACTGGGAGCACTTCAACGAGCTCGATCGCAAGGGTCTCATGATGTACGGTCAGATGACGGCCGGCAGCTGGATCTACATCGGCACGCAGGGCATCGTGCAAGGCACCTACGAGACCTTCGCCGAAGCCGGCCGCCAGCATTTCGGCGGCAGCCTCGCGGGCCGCTGGGTACTCACCGCCGGCCTGGGCGGCATGGGCGGCGCTCAGCCGCTGGCCGCCACCTTCGCCGGCGCGGTGTCGCTGAACATCGAGTGCCAGCAGTCGCGCATCGATTTCCGGCTCAAGACGCGCTATGTGGACGAGCAGGCCACTGACCTTGACGACGCGCTGGCCCGCATCGCCAAGTACAAGGCCGAGAAGAAGGCGATCTCGATCGCCCTGCTCGGCAATGCGGCCGAGATCCTGCCCGAGCTCGTCAAGCGCGCCAAGGCCGGCGGCCTGGCACCCGATCTGGTGACCGACCAGACCTCGGCCCACGACCTGATCAACGGCTACCTGCCGGCCGGCTGGAGCGTCGAGCAGTGGAAGGCTGCCGCCGCTGATGCCAGCAAGCATGCCGAGCTCAAGGCCGCCGCTGCCCGGGGCTGCGCGGTGCACGTGCAGGCCATGCTGGACTTCCAGGCCATGGGTATCGCCGTGGTCGACTACGGCAACAACATCCGCCAAGTCGCCAAGGATCAGGGCGTGATGAACGCCTTCGACTTCCCCGGCTTTGTGCCCGCCTACATCCGCCCGCTGTTTTGCGAGGGCAAGGGCCCGTTCCGCTGGGTGGCGCTCTCGGGCGATCCCGAGGACATCTACAAGACCGACGCCAAGATCAAGGAGCTCTTCCCGCATCACGCCCACGTGCATCGCTGGCTGGACATGGCACGCGAGCGCATCAGCTTCCAGGGCCTGCCGGCGCGCATCTGCTGGTTGGGCCTGGGCGAGCGTCACATCGCGGGCCTGGCTTTCAACGAGATGGTCAAGCGCGGGGAGCTGAAGGCCCCGATCGTGATTGGCCGTGACCACCTGGACAGTGGCTCCGTCGCCAGCCCCAACCGCGAGACCGAGAGCATGCGCGACGGCTCCGACGCCGTCTCCGACTGGCCCCTGCTCAACGCCCTGCTCAACACCGCCGGCGGCGCCACCTGGGTGAGCCTGCACCATGGCGGCGGCGTGGGCATGGGCTACTCGCAGCACAGCGGCGTCGTGATCGTCTGCGACGGCACGGACGCCGCCGCCAAGCGCATCGAGCGCGTGCTCTGGAACGACCCCGGTACGGGCGTCATGCGTCATGCCGATGCCGGCTACGAGAGCGCACAAGCCTGCGCCAAGGAACGCGGCCTCAAGCTCCCGATGATCGGATGATTCCCACCATGAGTTCACTGACCCTCACACCCGGCTCGCTGAGCCTTGCCGACTTGCGTGCCATCCATGCCGGCGGCATCAGCCTCCGACTGAGCGCATCGGCAACGGCCGACATCGAGCGCAGCGCCCTCCTCGTGCTCAACGCCGCCGCCGGCGACGCGCCCGTCTACGGCGTCAACACCGGCTTCGGCAAGCTCGCGTCCAAGCGCATCGGCAAGGACGAACTCGCTGCCCTGCAGCGCAACCTGATCCGCTCGCATTGCGTCGGCGTCGGCGAGCCGCTCGCACCCGAGGTCGTGCGCCTGATGCTGGCGACCAAGGCGGCCTCGCTGGCGCGCGGCTTCTCTGGCGTGCGCCCCGTGGTCGTGCAAAGCCTGCTCGACGCCTTCAACGCCGGCCTCGTGCCCTTCGTACCGGCCAAGGGCTCGGTCGGCGCCTCGGGCGATCTGGCGCCGCTCTCGCACATGACCCTGGCCCTGATGGGCGAAGGTGAGATGCTCGTGCTCGACGAGCAGGGCAAGGGCCAGCGCCGGCCCGCGATGGAGGTCTTGAAGGAGAAGGGTCTCGCCCCGCTCGAGCTCGCGGCCAAGGAAGGCCTGGCGCTGATCAACGGCACGCAGACCTCGACCGCCCTGGCCTTGCACGCCCTGCTGCGCTTTGAGACGCTCTATGCCTCGGCCCTGGTCAGCGGCGCGATGAGCCTGGACGCTGCGCGCGGCAGCGACGGCCCCTTCGATCCCCGCATCCACGCCGTGCGCGGCCAGCCCGGCCAGATTGAGACGGCCGCCGTCTACCGCGAGCTGCTCGCCGGCAGTGCGATCCGCGCCTCGCACCGCGAGGGCGACGAACGCGTGCAAGACCCGTACTGCCTGCGCTGCCAGCCGCAGGTCATGGGCGCCTGCCTGGACCAGACGCGTTATGTGAGCACCGTGCTGCTGCGTGAAGCCAATGCCGTGACGGACAACCCACTCGTCTTCAGCGACGACGGCGCCATGATCAGCGGCGGCAACTTCCACGCCGAGCCGGTGGCGCTGGCCGCCGACGCGCTGGCCTGCGCCATCGCCGAGGTGGGCGCCATCGCCGAGCGCCGCATCGCCATGCTGATCGATACCGGCGTGTCGCGCCTGCCGCCATTCCTGACCGAGAACGCCGGACTGAACAGCGGCTTCATGATCGCGCACGTGACGGCCGCCGCCCTGGCGAGCGAGAACAAGTCCCTGGCCCATCCGGCCAGCGTGGACAGCTTGCCCACGAGCGCCAACCAGGAAGACCATGTGAGCATGGCCACCTTCGCCGCGCGGCGCTTGGCCGACATGCTGGACAACACGAGCCACATCATCGGCATCGAGCTGCTCGCCGCCGCCCAGGGCTTCGAGTTCTTGCGCCCGCTCAAGAGCTCGGCCGCGCTCGAGCAGGTCCATGCATTGCTGCGCCAGGCCTGCCCGCCCATGCCCGGCGACCACTACCTGGCCCCGGACATCGAGAACGCCGCCACCCTGGTGGCCGGTCGGCAATTGGCCGAGCTGGTGCGGCGCGTCACGCGCTTCGAGACCCTGACCTGAGTGCTCCGGCTCAGCAAATAAAAATGGCGCCAAACGGCGCCATTTCTTTCTTCACTTACCTATATCCGGCTCCGCCCCTTCTCTGAAGGACTGCCCACCGGCCGAAAGCCTGAGCCTTCGACGCCCATCGCCCCTGAGCCACGATGTCCGCGGCCCCATTTTCTCCAGACAGGCGTGCGCGTAAACGCCTTCGGTCCTCGTATTCGCAGTGACTATTACCAATGTGCGCAGTGCGAGAAAAGACCACTGCGGCGTGCGGGGCTGACTTGAAATCCGGAGTTGCAGTGAGCGGCTCAGTAACGCCCCGTCGCCCCGGCTACGCGCAAGTACACATAGGCCACCCAGGCAACGAACGCGCGGCTCAGCACGTGGCGCCAGCCACTGCGGCCGCTCATTTGGACCTGCGCGGATTGTTCGACCGCGCGCTCGAACTCGTTTTGGAGCTGGCCCGCGAAGGCGTCGTCGAGGACGATGACGTTGGCCTCGAGATTGAGCAGCAGCGAGAGCGGATCGATGTTGGAGCTGCCCACCGTCGCCCAATGCCCGTCCACCACGCAGACCTTGGCATGCAGCCACGCGGGCGTGTACTCGAAGATCTGGACGCCGTGGCTCAGCAGCTCGACGTAAAGCGCATGCGCGGCCATGCCCGCGAGCAGATAGTCCACCTTGCCCTGCAGCAGCAGGCGCACGCGCACGCCGCGCTGCGCCGCCTGGCGCAAGGCACGGCGGAAGGACCGGCCTGGGTAGAAGTACGGCGTGATGAGGTCCACGCTCACCTCGGCGGCACGGATGGCCTCGATGTAGGCATGTTCGATCGTGCGGCGCTGACGCAGGTTGTCGCGCAGCACGAAGGCTGCGCACACGGGTGGCAGCCCTTCGGCCGAAGCGCCGCGGCCGCGCGGCATGCGCAGGCCGCGCAGCAAGCGGCGCACACGGCGCACGGGCTCGGGGCTGCGCACGACGCCCAGCAGCTCCTCCCCGAAATCGCGGCCTAGCCAGGCCCGGCTCCAGACCGCACGCGCAGCCTGCTCCACCGGCTCAACGATGCGACCGCGCAGGGCCACGGAGAAATCCAGGCGCGGGGCGTCGCTGGGCCCGTGGCGCAGGTCGATGCGGTCGTCGACCAGATTGACGCCACCCACGAAGGCCCGCTCGCCGTCGATCACGCAAAGCTTTTGATGCAGGCGGCGCAACTGGCCCGGCTGCAGCCAGCTCCACCAGCGTCCGATGGGCCGAAAGATGGCCAGGGCGAGGGTGGTGGGCTTGGTCTGCTCGCGCAGCCAGGCCACGCTAGCCTTGGAGCCGAAGCCGTCCACGACCACCCTCACCCGCACGCCGCGCCGGGCGGCCGCCAACAGGGCCGCGAGCAGGGCTTCGCCGGCCGCATCGCGGTTGAAGATGTAGGTGGCAAGCCAGACCTCGTCGCGCGCCGAGCGGATGCACTCGATCATCTGCGGGAAGAGTTCGTCGCCGCCACGCAGCAGCTTCGCCTCGTTGGCACCGCTGAATTCCGGACGTGCTGGCCCGTACCAGTTGCTCAGACCGCGGCGGGCGCTGCTGCGGCGCGCCATCAGCTGAGCTCGAACTCGGCGATGAGCGGGAGATGGTCGGACATGCGCGACCAGGCCACTCCCTTGGGCACCTGCACGCTCACGCAGGACATACCGCGGGTGTAGACGCGGTCCATCGTGAAGAAGGGCAGGCGCGAGGGGAACGTGGCGTGCCGCGATCCCGAGGGCGAGCGCGCACGGCTCAGTCCCAGGCCGTGCATGGGGCCGTCCAGCTTCTCGCCCCAGTCGTTGAAGTCGCCGGCGATCACGAGCAGCGCCTTGGGCGGCACATGCGTCTCGATGAAGCGACCCAGGCGTTCGATCTGGCGCACGCGGCTCGAGTGGATCAGGCCCAGGTGGGCGCAGATGGTGTGAACCTCGATCCCATGCCACTGGATGGGCACGTGCAGCAAGCCGCGCTGCTCGAAGGGATGGTCGGACACGTCGTGATGCCCGATCTCGCCGATGCGCCAGCGCGAGAGCAGCGCGTTGCCGTGCTCGCCGCCGTCGGTGTAGGCATTGCTGCGATAGGCCACCTCGTAGCCTTCGGGCGCCAGGTAGTCGGCCTGCTCCTGGTCGGGCCAGCCGAACCAGGTGTGATCGAAAGTCTTTGCGTCGCCATGGTGGAATCGGCGCACTTCTTGCAGGAAAACGAGATCGGCGTCCAGCGCTTCAACGCCGAGACCCAGGTTGTGGATCTCCAGCCGCTTGTTCAGGCCCAGGCCACGCACCCCCTTGTGGATGTTGTAGGTGGCCACACGCAAGTAAGGGCTCAGCAGGCTCGACAGCGGCCCCTGGACCGAGTTGCGAAAAGCAGGTCTCGACATGAACAGCAACCCTACACGAATTGCGGCAATTGGAGAACGGCCTCGGCGTTCGAAGGTGAGAAACAAAGATCGGCCGCCTCGCGCCAGGGCAGCCAGCGGTATTGCAAGTGCTCGCGCGGCGCCAGCGTCACGGGCGTGCCGGCCGGCACGGTGAGGCCGAAGACATGCTCCGTGTTGTGCGTGACGCCGGGGGCGTAACGGTGTCGCCAGATGGGGTAGATCTCGTAGACATTGGACAGCCGCCAATCGCGCAGCACGCCGCCCGTGATGCCGGTCTCTTCCTGCACCTCACGCCGGGCGGTGTCGAGCAAAGGCTCGTCCAGCCTGTCCTTGGAGCCGGTCACGCATTGCCAGTAGCCGGGCTTGTCGGCCCTCTCGATCATCAGCACCTCCAGCTCGGGCGTGTAGATGACGACGAGCACGGACTCGGGGATCTTGTAGGGCGGCGCCGTCACGGCTTCTTCAGCAGAGCCAGGCAGAAGGCTTCCAGCTTCGAGGCCCCATCGAGCAGCCCACTGGCTTCGTCGCGCAGGGCCTGGGCGTCCATCGGCACCGTCTCCAGCCGTTTGACGAGCTTGCGCGCGGCGAGCACGAGCTCGGCCACGCCGCCCAGGGCTTGCTCGAGCCGCTGCTGGCTCGCCTGGCTGGAGGCGAGCTGATCGAGCAGCTTCTCGATCAAGGCGGCCAGCCGCTGGGCGCGGACCGAATCGGCGTGCGACCACACGCCGCCGGGCGGGCGCAGCAGCCACAGCAGGGCCGCGGGCTTGCCGCCTTGCTGCAGCGTCAGCTCAAAGCGCGAGGGCGGCTCGGAGATGCGGTGCGGCAAGCCGCCGAAGTAACTCTTCAGTTGCTCGCCAGACAGACTCGGGCCCATGGGCAGGCAGGCGTAGGAGCCGGTGTGGGAGCGATCCCACCAGAGCTGCGCGTCGAGCAGACCCAGGGCCTCGACCAGGCGCGGACGCAGCGAAGCCCAGACCGCCTCGAAATCGCCCTCGCGCGCGAGCACGAAGTTTTCGTTGTCCAGCGCCAGCAGCAGCGCATCGGCGCCGTGAGGATCCGTATCGAAGCGGGCCAGCGCCTCCAGGCGCGCTGGCACCTGGCCCTGCTCCAGCGTGGCCTCCAGACGCTGGCGCTGCTGCTGGTGATGCCACGAAGGCCCCAGCTCGCCACGCTCGCGCATCAGGTCGGCCAGCCGGGCGTGCACGGCAGCCTGCAGCGAGCGAGACTGGATGGCCTCGGCCATGTCCATGGCCTGAGAGGCCCAGTCGAGCGCGGCGTCGTCGGAATGCAGCTCGGACAGCAGCAGCGCCGCCTGGCCCTGCAGCCAGCGGTAGCCGCAGGCACGGGCCAGGCGCAGCGACTGCGTGGCCAGTTGCTCGGCCAGCACCAGCTCGCCGCTGTCGCGCGCACACTTGGCGTGGTGCCAGATCGCCTCGGCCTGGTAGTCGCGGTGACCGGCCTGTTGCGCCGCAGCCAGCGCCTCACGCAGGGCCGGCAGGGCCGCATACGGGCCCTGGGTCACGCGCAGGGTGGCGGCGCGGTTCAGCGCGATCTTGGCGCGCAAGTAGGCGTCGCTTTTGAGATCGGGGTAGTGCAGCTCGGCCTGATCCACCACCCGGCCGCCGCGCGCCCACTCGCCGAGCGCATAGCAAAGGTGGGCAATACCGACGCGGGCCGAGCAGGCCACTCGGGATTCGTCGGGCGCCCAGTCGAGGCTCTCGCTCCAGGCGATGCAGGCCTGGGCGTAGTCGCCGCGCTGGTAGTGCAAGCGCGCCAGGGCCTCGGAGAGCTCGGCGGCATCGGCAAACTGCTTCTTCTGCCGCGCCAGGGCAAGGGCGGCTTCGAGGTCGCCCTGCAGCTCGGCGGCGCGCCCCCAGCGTTCCAGCACAAAGAAGACGCCCAGAAGCGCCTGGCCGGCCGCATGCGCATCGTCGCGCTGCATGACCACGCGCAGCAGCAGCGGCAGCGCCAGACCCGGGCGGCGCATGACGATGCGCTCCCAGCGCGCCTTGACGTGCGACTGCCCGGCAGCCGCCTTGATGTCCTTGAGACCAGTTCTTGCGTTCACAGACGCAAGCATAGCGAGCAAAGTGCGGCCTCAGGCGCCGCGCCCGCTCGCTTCTTGGGCATCACTCATTTTTTTCAGCGCACTCAGGCGGTCTTCAGCAGCGCCGTGTCCAGCGGCAGCTTGCGGATGCGCTTGCCCGTGGCGGCGAAGATGGCATTGCACACCGCTGGCGCCAGAGGCGGCGTGCCGGGCTCGCCGATGCCGCCGGGTTTTTCCTCGCTGGGCACGATGTGCACCGCCACAGCAGGCATCTCTGGCATGCGCACGACCGGGTAGTCGTGGAAGTTACTTTGCTGCACGCGCCCGCCCTCGAAGCTGATGCGGCCATAGAGCATGGCCGAAAGCGCGTAGCAGATGCTGCTCTCGATCTGGCGCGCGATGGTCAGCGGATTGGCCGTCAGGCCGCAGTCCACGGCCGCGGTGACGTGGTGCACCTTGGGCGTGCCGTCAGCCCCCACCGAGACCTCGGCCACCTCGGCCACGTAGCTGCCGAAGCTGTTGGCAACAGCGATGCCGTGGGAGCGGCCCTTGGGCAGGGGCTTGCCCCAGCCTGCCTTGGCCGCGGCCAGCTCGAGCACGCCGCGCGCTCGCTTGTCCTTGAGCATGGCCAGGCGGAACTTGAGCGGATCGGCGCCCGCTGCATGTGCCATCTCGTCCACGAAGCTCTCGGTGTAGAAGCTGTTGCTCGAATGGCCGACCGAGCGCCAGAACCAGACCTGCGCCGGTGGCTCCACCCGGCCGTAGGCCACATGCTGGTTCGGTATCTCGTAGCCGTGGTCGGCAATGCCGGTCACGGCCTCCTCGTCCACGCCGCTGGCCGGCAACTTGCCGAAGCCCGAGCCTTCCATGACCGAGGGCGAGGCCACGTCCGCGCGCCACAGCAGCGCCCGGCCGTCCTTGCCCACGGCGCCCTGGAAGCGGGCCATCGAGGGCGGCCGATAAAAGCCCGCCGCCATGTCGTCCTCGCGGCTGTAGATGAGCTTGACGGGCTTGCCGCTGCGCTTGGAGAGCTCAGTCGCGTCGGCCGTGAAGTCGGGCGCAAAGCGGCGCCCGAAGCCGCCGCCGAGCATGGCCGTGTTGATGGTGATGTTCTCGGGCTTCACGCCCGCCATCTGGGCCAGGACCATCTGCACTGGTCCTTGCGCCTGCGTGCCGGCCCAGATGCTGACCTTGTCGCCCTGCACCCAGGCCAGGCAATTCATGGGCTCCATGCAGGCGTGGGCCAGGTACGGTGCCTCGTAGGTGGCCTCGAGCATCTTGGCGCCCGCGGGCAAGGCGTCCATGGGCTTGCCCTGGGTCTTGGCGATGGCCTTGGCGTTCTTGACGCCCTCGCCCAGCTGGGCGGCGAGCATGTCGCTGCCGAACTTGCCCTTGTCCTGGAGATCCCATTCGACGGCCAGTGCGTCGCGGCCGGTCTTGGCGGCCCAGTAGCCGTCAGCCAGCACGGCCACGCCGTTGCCGATCGCGATCACGTCAACCACGCCCTTGACGGCCTTGGCCTTGTCAGCGTCGAAGCGCAGTGGCTTGACGCCGGGCAGCGGGGCGCGCGCCATCACGGCGACGAGCATGCCATCCACATGCGCGTCGATGCCGAAGCGGGCCGAGCCGTCGACCTTGGCAGGCGTGTCCAGCCGCCTGGTGGGCTTGCCGAGGATCTTGAAGTCCTTGGGCTTCTTGAGCACGGGCTTGTCGGGCACCTTGAGCGCGGCGGCATCGTTGATCAGCTCGCCGTAGGCCTTGCTGCGGCCGTCGGGCGCGATGACGCGGCCGGACTGCGTGCGCAGCTTGGCGGGCTCGAGTTGCCACTGCGTGGCCGCAGCGCTGACGAGCATTTCGCGCGCGGCGGCGCCGGCCTGGCGCAGCGGCATCCAGTGGGCCTTGACGGTGCTACTCCCGCCGGTGCCCTGCATGTTGAAGGCGGGGTTGTTGTAGGCCTTGTCGGCCGGCGCCTGCTCGACACGCACCTGGGCCCAGTCAGCGTCGAGTTCCTCGGCCACCAGCATGGGAATGGCCGTGAGCACGCCCTGCCCCATTTCGGAGGAACCGCAGATCACGGTCACGAGGTTATCGGGGGTAATGCGCAGCCAGGCGCTGGGCGTGAAGGTGCTCGTGGCGGCGATGGCGCGGCGTGCGGGCAGCGGCAGCGCAAAGCCAATGACCAGGGCGCCTGCTCCGGCCTTGATGAGTTCGCGGCGGGTGGTCAGCATGATCAGCCTCCCTTGGCCAGTTGGTCCGCGGCCGTGTGGATCGCTTGGCGGATCTGGTTGTAGGTGCCGCAGCGGCAGATGTTGCCGGCCATGGCGGCGTCGATGTCGGCGTCGCTGGGCTTTTTGTTGCTGGCCAACAAAGAGCAGGCGCTCATGATCTGGCCGCTTTGGCAATAGCCGCATTGCGGCACGTCGACCGCGATCCAGGCCTTTTGCGCGGCCTTGCCCACGGAGCTGGCACCGATGCCCTCGATGGTGGTGACCTTCTTGCCGGCCACGCTGCCCACGGGCGTGATGCAAGAGCGCGTGGCTTGCCCCTCCACATGAACGGTGCAGGCACCGCACAGGGCCATGCCGCAACCGAACTTGGTGCCGGTCAGCTGCAGCTTCTCGCGCAGCGCCCAGAGCAGCGGCATGTCGCCATCCGCATCTACCGATACCGCCCGTCCATTGAGTTGGAACTCGATCATCGCGACACCTCTTGCACTTGAAGAAGAGAGCTAGTCTGCCGGGGGACGGTTCGCTGGGCAAGCCACTCTTGTCGAGACTGAGCTCAAGCGGGGAGCGTTGCCGCTGTGCGCCACAGACGGTCTTTCTTGTTCAGAGGTGAATAGCCGCCCAGAGAGCGGCCATGGCATCCCCAGCAAGAGCCCACAAAAATGACACCGAAAGGGCAAAGGGACGAGTGGTGTCGCGCTGTGACAGAGTACCTAGCGAATCGGACAGCGTTCCCTCCAGAGGTTCGCTCCAGAGGTTCGCTCCAGAGGTTTGCTCCAGAGGTTTGCTCCAGAGGGGTGAATGGGACGTGAAGAAGGGCTCCCTTGAGGGTTCTGCGCTGACCAGCGCTTCTGACGCTCACCCTCCATGATCGGCAGGCCTGTGCTTTGGCATTCGACTGACTTCAGGCGCTTCAGGCGCACCCTCACCCACGGAGACCTTGCCTTTGACGCCCCCCTTGCCGGGCTGGCAGAGGCCTTTCACCTCCGAGTAGGTGCGCCCAGCCGTGCGCACCCCAAGAAAAACGGGCGCCGCAGCGCCCGTTTTTCAGCTCACGCCATCTCTCAGCGTCAGGCGTTGCCCGCAGCCGCCGGATTGCGCAGACGAATGTGCAGTTCGCGCAGCTGCTTCTCGTCGACCATCGACGGGGCCCCCGTCAGCAGGCACTGGGCACGCTGGGTCTTGGGGAACGCGATCACGTCGCGGATGGACTCAGCCTTGGTCATCATGGTGACGATGCGGTCCAGGCCGAAGGCCAGGCCGCCGTGCGGGGGCGCGCCGTACTGCAGGGCGTCCAGCAGGAAGCCAAACTTGATGCGCTGCTCTTCGGGGCTGATGTTGAGCGCCTCGAAGACCTTGGCCTGCACGTCGGCACGGTGGATACGGACCGAACCACCACCCAGCTCCCAGCCGTTGAGCACCATGTCGTAGGCCTTGGCGATGCACTTGCCCGGGTCGGAAACCATGAGGTCCTCGTGGCCATCCTTGGGTGCCGTGAACGGGTGGTGAACAGCGGCCCAGCGCTTGTTCTCCTCGTCTTGCTCGAACATCGGGAAGTCCACGACCCACAGCGGGGCCCAGACGTCGTTGAACAGGCCGTTGGCCTTGCCGAAATCGCTGTGGCCGACCTTCAGGCGCAGACCGCCGATGGCGTCGTTGACGATCTTGGCCTTGTCCGCGCCGAAGAACAGCAGATCACCATCCTGGGCGCCGGTGCGGGCCAGAATGTCGGCAATGGCCTTGTCGTGCAGGTTCTTGACGATGGGCGACTGCAGGCCTTCGCGGCCCTTGGCCACTTCATTGACCTTGATCCAGGCCAGGCCCTTCGCGCCGTAGATTTTGACGAATTCGGTGTAGGCGTCGATCTCGCCACGGCTCATGGCCGCACCACCCGGCACGCGCAGCGCAACCACGCGGCCACCCGGCGTGGTGGCAGGGGTCGAGAAGACCTTGAAGTCCACGTCGGCCATCACGTCGGTCAGCTCGGTGAACTCGAGCTTGACGCGCAGGTCGGGCTTGTCCGAGCCGAAGCGGTGCATGGCCTCGGCGTACTTCATCACCGGGTACTCGCCCAGCTCCACGTTCAGCGCCTTGCGGAAGACGTGACGGATCATGCCCTCGAACATCGAGCGGATCTCTTCCTCGGTGAGAAAGCTGGTCTCGATATCGATCTGCGTGAATTCGGGCTGGCGATCGGCGCGCAGGTCCTCGTCGCGGAAGCACTTGGTGATCTGGTAGTAGCGGTCGAAGCCGGCCACCATCAGCAGCTGCTTGAAGAGCTGGGGCGACTGGGGCAGCGCGAAGAACATGCCATCGTGGACGCGGCTGGGCACGAGATAGTCGCGCGCGCCTTCGGGCGTGCTCTTGGTCAGCATCGGGGTCTCGATGTCGACGAAGCCGTTCTCGTCGAGGAACTTGCGCACTTCCATGGCCACGCGATAGCGCAGCATCAGGTTGTTTTGCATGTAGGGGCGGCGCAGGTCCAGCACGCGGTGCGTCAGGCGAGTCGTCTCCGAGAGGTTCTCGTCGTCGATCTGGAACGGGGGCGTGACGGAGGGGTTCAGCACCTCGAGCTCATGGGCGAGCACCTCGATCTTGCCGGACACGAGGTTGGTGTTTTCCGTGCCGGCCGGGCGCGCGCGCACCTTGCCCACGACCTTCAGGCAGAACTCGTTGCGCACGTCTTCGGCCACCTTGAACATCTCGGCGCGGTCGGGGTCGCAGACGATCTGCACGAGGCCTTCGCGATCGCGCAGGTCGATGAAGATGACGCCGCCATGGTCGCGGCGGCGATGGGCCCAGCCCATCAGGGTCACGGTCTGGTCGAGCAGCTTCTCGCTGACTTGGCCGGCATAGCAGGTTCGCATGATTTCAACTCCAGGGATTCGGGGATCGGGCGGCGGACGCCGCGGCGAAGAATGGCTTTAACGGGCTGACGGGTGA
Organism: Roseateles sp.; assembly: GCA_019234295.1. Lineage (GTDB taxonomy): Bacteria > Pseudomonadota > Gammaproteobacteria > Burkholderiales > Burkholderiaceae_C > JAFALK01. The sequence continues at coordinate 17,994 of JAFALK010000032.1, read as the reverse complement.
CCCCGTCAGCCCGTTCAATTTCGTGCGGGCTCGGCCTCGGTCGCCGGGACTTCAGGCGCCACGACACCCATCGAGATGATGTGCTTGAGCGCCTCGTCCACGCTCATGGCCAAGGGCTTGACCGAGGCGCGCGGCATCATCAGGAAGAATCCCGAGGTCGGGTTCGGCGTGGTGGGCACGTACAGGCTCACATGCTCGTCGCCAAGAGCCTCGGCCACTTCGCCGCCGGGCTGACCAGTGACGAAGGCAATGGTCCAGGAGCCCTCGCGCGGGTACTGCACAAGCACCGCCTCGCGAAAGGCGTTGCCATTGCTCGAGAACAGGGTGTCTGAGACCTGTTTGACCGAGCTGTAGATGTTCTTGACGATGGGAATGTGCGTCAGCAGCTTGTTCCACTGGCGCAGCGCCCACTGGCCGACCATGTTGGCGGCGAACATGCCCGTCAGCACCACGCCACCGCCGAGGATCACGAGCCCCAGGCCCGGAATGTGGCGAAGCTCCTCCAGCGGCTCCCTGGCCCCCGGCAGCACCGTGCCCGCGGCCGTCAGCAGCGCACCGAACACGCCGTTGACGATGCCCAGAGCCCACAGCAGCACCCAGACCGTGATGGCCAGCGGGAGCCAGACGAGCAGGCCAGTGATCAGGTATTTGCGCATGGCTCCCTTGCTGGTCAATGCGTGCAAGAGCCGCTGCAGGTGTGAGCGGCAGCGGCGGGCGCCGCGGCTGCCGGCGCTGCGGCCGCATCAGCGGCAGCGGGTGCCGGAGCCGCTGCAGAGCCACCGGCGCTGCTGGCGCCGCCCTTAAAGTCGGTGGCGTACCAACCCGACCCCTTGAGCTGGAAACCGGCAGCCGTGACCTGCTTGGAGAAGGCCTCGGCCCCGCAGGCCGGGCAGGTGCTCAGCGGTGCGTCGGAGAGCTTTTGCAGCACGTCCTTGGCGTGGCCGCAGGCGCCGCAGGCATAGGCGTAGATGGGCATGAGACTTAAGGTGTTGACCAAAAAGGCGAAATTATAGATCGCCCGGGGTTTTCACCTGCATTCAAGCGGTCGCTTCGTCCGGCAGGCCCCTGACGTGCTGCTTGTGGTCCTTTCGGTCCTTCAGCCATTGCGGCGCCAGGCTGCCGATGACCATGGCGGCCGTGGCCGCCAAGAGGCCGGCCAGTTGCCCCGGAAAGCTCGCGCCCAGGTGGCTGACCTGGGGCAGCATGAGGATCCAGACGCCCACTCCGGCCACCAGGGACAGGATGGCGCCTTGCGTGGTGGCGCGCGGCCAGTAAAGGCCGAAGACCAGGGGCACGAAGGCGCCCACGAGCGTGACCTGATAGGCCGCCGAGACCAGCTCGTAGATCGAGGTGCCCTTCATCGCGATGGCATAGGCCAGCACCAGGCCCGCGAAGCTGACGATGGTGGCGCGCATGGCGAAGAGCTGCTGGCGGTCGCCCATATGCGGGCGCAGGTTCTTGAGGATGTTCTCCACGAAGCTCGTGGAGGGTGCCAGCAGCGTGGCCGAGGACGTGCTCTTGATGGCCGAGAGCAGCGCGCCGAAGAACAGAATCTGCATCAGCAGCGGCATCTTGCTGAGCACGAAGAGCGGCAGCAGCTTTTGGTATTGCTCTCCACCGGCCAGGTCGGCCGCCTGCTGGCCCATCACGACGACGGCCGCGGTGACGATGAACATCGGCACGGCAGCAAAGAGGATGTAGGACAGGCCGCCGATCATGGCGCCGTTGCGCGCTGTCTTCTCGTTTTTGGCCGACATCACGCGCTGGAACACGTCCTGCTGCGGGATGGAGCCCAGCATCATGGTCAGGCCGGCGCCGATGAACATGATGACGTCGGTGGGCTTGGGATCGGGCAAGAAGCGGAACAGGTCCTTGCTCTGAGCCAGGGCGATGACCTTGTCCGCGCCGCCGGCCAGGTTGGCGGCAAAGAAGGCGATCACGGTCAGGCCCACGACGAGCACGATCATCTGGATGAAGTCGGTCCAGGCCACGGCCAAGAAGCCGCCGATCACGACGTAGACCAGCACGGCCAACGTTCCCACGATCATGCCCATGGTCTCGCTCATGGCGCCCTGCGTCAGCACCGAGAACACGAGGCCCAGGGCGGTGATCTGCGCCGCCACCCAGCCCAGGTAGGACAGGATGATGGCCACCGAGCAGAACACCTCCACGCCCTTGCCGAAGCGGCCGCGGTAGAAGTCGCCGATGGTCAGCAGGTTCTGGCGGTAGAGCTTGGTGGCGAAGAAGGCGCCGACGAGAATCAGGCAGGTGCCCGCGCCGAACGGGTCCTCGACGATGGCGTTGAGGCCGCCGGTCACGAACTTGGTCGGCATGCCCATCACGGTCTCGGCGCCGAACCAGGTGGCGAAGGTCGTGGTCACGACCATGATGAGGGGCAGTGAGCGGCCCGCGATGGCGAAGTCACTGGTGTTCTTGATCCGGGTACCGGCCCAGACGCCGAGCGCCAGGGTGCCTGCGAGGTACAGCACAACGAAAACGATCAGCGTGATGTTCATGTCGGGGGCAGCAGCAAGAGTCGGGCCAAAAACCAGGCCGAAAGGGCGGCGCGGATTATCTCCGAGTGCGCGGAATCAGAACCAGGACCGCGCCAGCACCAGCAAGGCGCCAATGGTGAAGCCCAGCACCGCGCACAGCAGGGCCGTGAGCACGCGATTGGTGCGCCGCTGCTCGCGGATCAGCTCGATGAGGGCGTCCTCGTTCGGCGGCTTGGCGGCCTGGCGCTGGAGTGCGTCGTGCAACAGTCTCGGCAGCTCGGGGATCAGTTGGGCATAGCGCGGCGCCTCGTTGCGGAACTGCCGGAAGAGTGCCCGGACACCGATCTGTTCGTCCATCCATCGCTCTAGGAACGGCTTGGCCGTGCTCCACAGGTCCAGGTCTGGATCGAGCTGGCGGCCCAGGCCCTCGATATTGAGCAAGGTCTTTTGCAGCAGCACCAGCTGGGGCTGGATCTCCACATTGAAGCGGCGCGAGATCTGGAACAGCCGCATCAGCACCTGACCCAGGGAAATGTCCTTGAGCGGCTTCTCGAACTGCGGCTCGCAGACGGTGCGGATCGCGCTCTCTAGATCGTTCGCCCGCGTGCCCGAGGGCACCCAGCCCGACTCGATGTGCAGCTCGGCCACGCGCTTGTAGTCGCGGCGGAAGAAGGCGATGAAGTTCTGCGCCAAATAGTCCTTGTCCACCTGGGTCAGCGTGCCGATGATGCCGAAGTCCAGGGCCACGTAGCGGCCGAAGGTGGCAGGGTCCAGGCTGACCTGGATATTGCCTGGGTGCATGTCGGCGTGGAAGAAACCGTCGCGAAAGACCTGGGTGAAGAAGATGGTCACGCCGTCCTGGGCCAGCTTCTTCAGGTCCACGCCGGCCTCGACAAGCCGTTCCACCTGCGAGATGGGCATGCCCTTCATGCGCTCCATCACGATGACCTCGGGCCGGCACAGATCCCAGACCATCTCGGGCACCATGACCAGCTGCAGCGACTCCATATTGCGGCGCAGCTGAGCGGCATTGGCCGCCTCGCGAACCAGGTCGAGCTCGTCGTGCAGGTAGGTGTCGAACTCGGCCACGACTTCGCGCGGCTTGAGCCGCCTGCCATCGGCCGACAAGCGCTCCACCCAGGTGGCCAGCGTGCGCAGCAGCGCCAAGTCGTCGTCGATGACCTGGAGCATGCCCGGGCGCAGCACCTTGACGGCCACCTCGCGACCGCTCTTCAAGGTGGCGAAATGCACCTGGGCGATCGAGGCGCTGGCCACCGGCTCGGCATCGAAGCTGCCGAACAGCTCCGCGACACTGCGGCCGAAGGCCCGCTCGACCAGCGCCTGCGACTGCGCCGCCGGAAACGGCGGCACGCGGTCTTGCAGCTTGGCGAGCTCGTCGACGATGTCGGGCGGGATCAGGTCGCGCCGGGTCGAAAGCACCTGGCCGAACTTGACGAAGATCGGGCCCAAGTGTTCGAGCGCGAGGCGCAGGCGCACGCCGCGCGGCTGGTCCCAGCTGCGGCCAACCGAGATGACCCGGCGCAGCAGCCTGAAGCGCGTGCGCCGCAGGCCTGAGAGGGCCAGATCGTCGAGTCCGTAGCGAAGAACCGTCCAGGCAATGACGACGAGCCGCGCGAAATACCTCACTGGGGACCCTCGACTGAAGAGCCCATCAGGCAATCCCACAGAGGGATGCCCGCTTGCGTGGGACGGCCCGGCACTGCGCGGCTCATGCAGGCTGCCGCCAGCTGCCTGCCTTGCGCGCGAAGCCCGCCAGCCCCTCGGCGACGGCGCGGCCCAGGCGACCCAGCTGATGGCCCATGGCAGGCCCGACCAGGCTCGCCAGGTCGTCCTCGATGTCCCAGCGAATCTCGGCCACCAGGCTGTTGATCACGCCGGCGAAGGCAGCGTCGCCGCTGAGCTGCACCTGGGGTTTAGCGCCCGACAGCGCGCCCAGGGCCAGCAGGGCCGGGTTCGAGGCATCGACCTCGATGGTCAGCGCATCGGCGGCTGCAACGTCGAGCCGCTCCCAGAGGCCGGCGCGGCTGACGACCAGATTCAGGTCGGGCGCCGGCGGCAGGACGCTGGGCCATCCGGCCAGGCGCAGCACGACGCTGCGCCCTGCGAACGGCGCCAGACGGGCCATGGCATAGGGCTCGCGCGAGATGACGTGGTTGAGCAGGAGGACGAGGCGATCCTGCACGGCCGGCGCGAGAAGGGTGGACCAATCGTGAAACATGGCCCGGATTGTAGGCAGGCCTTGTGGTGCAGGCGCTGAACTAGGGGGGAAGCCCCCCGACCCCCCCATTTGAGTTGAGTCAAAATTCCTTCTCCGGGCAAGGGACCGGGGAAACAAGGCAAAGCACGCCTGCACGAAAGAGAGATTGCCCGACGATGTTCGAGGACCGGAGCTACAAAAGAACCTTCTACAGCGCGCCCCAGTCCGTGGAGTCCCTGGTCGCCGCCTTCTTGGAGCCGGGCATCATCGTCCTGTGCTTCCTGGGCATTAACGCCTGGTTCGGTGAGCCGGTGCTGCGCTCCACGCTCACGCTGTGCCTGCTCGTCTTCGCCCTCACCTTCCCGGGCCGCAACCGCTTCTCCGAGCATCCGGTCAGCGCCGCCATCGATGTGATCTCCTCCTGGGTCGTGCTGCTGGTGATCCTTTCGCTGTGCGCCTATGCCACCAACAGCATGGGCTACTTTGAGGAAAGGACGCTGCTGAGGTGGGCCCTGCTCACGCCGGTGGCTCAGATCCTGGCCGTGGAGCTGGGCCGCCAGGTGCTGCGCTGGCAGGCGCGGCAGCCGCAGGCACGGCGCAGCGCCGTCATCATCGGCGCGGGCTCGCTCGCCACCAAGGTGGCCCGGGCCCTGCACGACAGCAAGGCGCTGGGCGTGGACTTCCTTGGCTACTTCGACGACCGCCAGGACGAACGCATCCATTCGGAGGCCCAGCCGAAGATGCTGGGCACGCTTTCGCAGGTCAGCGACTACGTCCGCACGCATGGCGTGCGCGAGGTCTACATCACCCTGCCCCTGGGCTCGCAGCCTCGCATCGTGCAGCTGCTGGAGAACATCCAGGGCACGACAGCCTCGCTGTTTTTCGTGCCCGACGTGTTTGGCATCAGCATCATTCAGGGCCGGCTGCAGGACATCAACGGCGTGCCCGTGGTGGGCATCTGCGAGACGCCGTTCACCGGCACCAACGAGCTGGTCAAGCGCATCAGCGACGTGGTGCTCTCGGGCCTGATCCTTGCGCTGATCTCGCCTCTGCTGCTGTTGGTGGCCCTGGGCGTGAAGCTGAGCTCGCCGGGGCCGGTGATCTTCAAGCAGCGCCGCAACGGCCTCGACGGCGAGGAGATCATCGTCTACAAGTTTCGCTCCATGCGCACGCAGGACGACGGCGCTGTGGTCAAGCAAGCCACCAAGTCCGACCCGCGCATCACGCGCTTCGGTGCCTTCATCCGCCGCACCTCGCTGGACGAACTGCCGCAGTTCATCAACGTGCTGCAGGGCCGCATGAGCATCGTCGGCCCGCGCCCGCATGCGGTGGCCCACAACGAGGAGTACCGCAAGCTCATCAAGGCCTACATGGTCCGCCACAAGGTCAGACCCGGCATCACCGGCTGGGCCCAGGTCAACGGCCTGCGCGGCGAGACCGACACGGTCGACAAGATGAAGGCCCGCGTCGAGTACGACCTCGAATACCTGCGCAACTGGTCGCTCGCGCTGGATCTGCAGATCATCGTGCGCACCGTCCGGCTGGTCATGTTCGACCGCCACGCCTACTGATTCCCTGCAGTCAAGGACTTCATGACTTTCCGCACCTCCCGCGTTCTTGGCGCCATCGCGCTCCTGGCCACCGTCACGCCTGCCCTCGCCCAGCAACAAGACAGCACCACGCCCTATTACGTCGGCGTGAACGGCGGCTACACGCATCTCTCCAATGTGTTTCGGCAAGACGGCGGCACCAACTCCGACAACGTGCTCTCGGCCAGCCTGCTCGGCGGCGTGGATCTGCGCCTGGGTCGCCAGCACCTGCGCGCCGACGGTTCCCTGACGAGCGCCCGCTACAGCCGCAACAGCGAGCTCAACAACAGCGGCTACAACGGCCAGCTGGCGCTGGACTGGAGCACCATCGAGCGCCTCCAGGGCACCATCACGGTTTCGGGCTCGGAACAGCTAGCCGACTACAACATTGCAAGCTATTTGGCGCCGGTCTACACCAAGAACACGGTGAAGAACTACTACGCGGACGCCGTGACCTACCTGGGCCTGGTCACGCGCTGGAGCTTGATGGTGGACGCGAACTACCACAAGCTGGACTACAGCGCCCCGCAGTACGCCATCCTCAACTATGAGCAACGCTCCTGGGCCGTCGGCCCGAGCTGGCAGCCCAACCCCGACCTGCGCGTCGGCATGGCCTGGCGCCAGACCTCCGGCGACTATCCCACCTACTTCCACGACACTGTCACCGGAGCCTATGGCGCCAACGATTTCCGCCGCAGGGATCTCGACCTGACCGTCAGCTGGCGCAGCACCGGCCACAACAGCTTCGACGGGCGCCTGAGCACGGGTCGCTACCCGGGTGCCGACACCTCAGGCCAGACAAGGAACGTCCACTCCGGCGCACTCACCTGGCGCTACGAACCCACGGGCAAGCTCGTCTTCCTCACCAGCTATGTGCACGACCAGGGCCTGAGCTCCTTCTTCTACGCCGGCCTGGGCTCCAGCCTCAACCAGAACAGCAAGACGGAGTCGCTGCAGTTCCAGCCCTCGTACCAGCTGACCGGCAAGATCACGCTGAACGCTTCGGCCGCCTACACGCGCACGAGCCAGGACAGCGAGGTGCTCGGCACCGCCATTGGCGCCTACCACGACACCACGCGCAGCCTGACATTCGGCGCCAGCTACGCCTACTCGCGCTCCATCAGTGCCAACTGCCAGGCCAGCCGCCAGGTGCGCGACAGCAATCTGGCCGGCTATTCTTACGCTGCCAACACCATCGGCTGCAACGCCCAAATGCTCTTCTTCTAAGGATCGGCATGTCCGCGCCCACTGTCCTGCTCACCGGCGCCACCGGCTACATCGGCTCCCACACCTGGCTGGCGCTGCGGAAGGCGGGTTTCGCGGTCGTGGGCATGGATGATTTCTCCAACAGTTCACCCGAGGTGCTGGAGCGGCTGGCCCGACTCAGCGGGGAGACACCCGTCTTCGAACGCGCGGACGTGTGCGACGCGGCCGCCATGGAGCGCGTCTTCGCCACGCACAAGCCGGCCGCGGTCGTGCATTTCGCGGCCTTCAAGTCGGTTGGCGAATCGACGGCCCAGCCCCTGGCCTACTACCGCAACAACCTCGGCGGCCTCGTCAACACCTGCGAGGCGATGCGCCGCCACGGCTGCCGGCGCATGGTCTTCTCCAGCAGTGCCACCGTCTACGGCGCGCCCGATCGGCTGCCGCTGCGCGAGGATGCCGCCACCGCCGCCGTGAATCCCTATGGGGCCACCAAGCTCATGGGCGAGCGCATTCTGGCCGACCTCGGCGCCTCCGACCCGCAGTGGCAGACCGCCTGCCTGCGCTATTTCAATCCGGTCGGCGCGCACGAAAGCGGCCTGATCGGTGAGGACCCGCGCGGCACGCCCAACAACCTCATGCCCTATGTAGCCCAGGTGGCCGTGGGCCGGCGCGAGAAGCTCTCGATCTTCGGCGGCGACTACCCCACGCCCGACGGCACCGGCGTACGCGACTACATCCATGTGGTCGACCTGGCCGAGGGCCACGTGGCGGCGCTGCGCTACCTGCTGGGCGGCACGGGTTCGCTGACCGTCAACCTCGGCACCGGCCGCGGCCACAGCGTGCTGGAGCTGGTGCGGGCCTACGAGACCGCCAGCGGCCGGCCGGTTCCCTACGAGATCGTGTCCCGCCGTGCAGGCGATGTGGCCGCTTGTTGGGCCGACCCTGCGCTGGCGACGGCTACCTTGGGCTGGCAGGCACGGTACGATCTGACCCGCATGTGCGCGGATTCCTGGCGCTGGCAAGAGCGCAATCCCCACGGCTTCGGTAAACCTTAGGTAGTCATTTCCATGCACAAGATCTCAGTCCAGCCTGTCATCATGGCTGGCGGCAGCGGCACGCGGCTGTGGCCGCTCTCGCGAGCCGGCTACCCCAAACAGTTCCTGGTCCTCTCGGGCAACAGCAGCCTGTTCCAGCAGGCTGCTGCGCGACTGGCCGCGTTGAGCGAGCCCGGCATCGATGTGGCCGCGCCGCTGATCGTTGGCAACGAGGAGCACCGCTTCATGGTGCTGGACCAACTGCGCGAGATCGGCCAGGACCCGGCGGCGGTGCTGCTGGAGCCCATGGGCCGCAACACCGCACCCGCCCTGACCCTGGCAGCGCTGCAAGCCATGGAGGGCGGCGCCGACCCGGTACTCGTCGTCACGCCGGCCGACCATGTGGTGGCCGACAGCGCAGCCTTCACCGCCGCGCTGCGCAAGGCGGTTGCCGGAGCGGCCGACGGTGCCATCGTCATCCTTGGCATCAAGCCCGACCGCCCAGAGACCGGTTACGGCTATATCCGTGCCCATGCCGACGGCAGCGTTGCCGCCTTCGTCGAGAAGCCCGATGCCGCCACCGCAGAGCGTTACGTCGCTGAAGGCTATTGCTGGAACGGCGGCATGTTCGTGCTGCGCGCCAGTACCTGGATGAAGGCACTCGAGCGCTTCCGACCCGACATCGCCGCAGCCACGCGCCAGGCTTTTGCGGGACGAAGCGTCGACCACAGCTTCGTGCGCCCCGACAAGTCCGCCTTCGCCGCCGTGCCCGCCGAATCGGTGGACTATGCGGTGATGGAGCGCTGCCCGGGCAGCGAGACGCCCCTGTCCATGGTGGTGCTGGAAGCCGGCTGGAACGACCTCGGCGCCTGGGAAGCCGTCTGGCAAGTCGCCCAGAAGGATGCACACGGCAACGCCTGGCGCGGTGACGCGCTGCTCAGCGACAGCAGCAACTCACTCGTGCATGCGACCAGCCGGCTGGTGAGCGTGGTCGGCGTCGACGACCTCGTCGTTGTCGAGACCCCCGACGCCGTGCTCGTGGCCGACCGCTCGCGCAGCCAGGACGTGAAGAAGATCGTCGCCCGCCTCGACGCCGAGCAGCGCGGCGAGCAGCGCCTGCACCGCAAGGTCCACCGTCCCTGGGGCTGGTACGACAGCATCGACCACGGCGAGCGCTTCCAGGTCAAGCGCATCATGGTCAAGCCCGGCGCCTCGCTGAGCCTGCAGATGCACCACCACCGCGCCGAACACTGGATCGTGGTCTCGGGCACCGCCGAGGTCACCAACGGGGAGCAGGTCATCTTGCTCAGCGAGAACCAGAGCACCTACATCCCGCTGGGCCAGACGCACCGGCTCGCGAACCCGGGCAAGGTGCCCCTCGAGATCATTGAGGTGCAATCGGGCAGCTACCTTGGCGAAGATGACATCGTCCGTTTCGAAGACACCTACGGACGCAAATAGATGACCATTCTGGTAACCGGCGGCGCCGGCTTCATCGGCTCCAACTTCGTGCTGGACTGGCTCGCCCAGTCGGATGAACCCATCGTCAATCTCGACGTGCTCAGCTACGCCGGCAACCTCGAGAACCTCGCGGCCCTGGATGGCGACGCGCGCCATGTTTTCGTCAAGGGCGACATCTGCGACCGCGCCCTCGTCGACCGGTTGCTCGTCGAGCATCGCCCGCGCGCCATCGTCCACTTCGCTGCCGAGAGCCATGTGGACCGCTCCATCCACGGGCCCGGCGCCTTCGTGCGCACCAATGTCGAGGGCACGTTCGTGTTGCTCGAGGCGGCTCGCGCCCACTGGAGCACGCTCGATGGGGACGCGAAGGCACGCTGGCGCTTCCACCACGTCTCGACCGATGAGGTCTACGGCTCGCTCAAGGCCGAGGATCCGCCCTTCGCCGAAACGAACGCCTACGAGCCCAACAGCCCCTACAGCGCCAGCAAGGCCGCCAGCGACCATCTCGTGCGCGCCTGGCACCACACCTACGGCCTGCCCGTCGTCACGACCAACTGCTCGAACAACTACGGTCCCTGGCATTTCCCCGAGAAGCTGATCCCGCTGATGATCGTCAACGCCCTGGCGGGCAAGCCGCTGCCAGTCTATGGCGATGGCCGCCAGATCCGCGACTGGCTCTACGTGACCGACCACTGCAGTGCCATCCGCGCCGTGCTGGAGCGCGGCCGCGTCGGCGAGACCTACAACATCGGCGGCTGGAACGAGAAGGCCAATATCGAGATCGTGCAGACCGTCTGTGCCCTGCTCGATCGCCTGCGCCCCTCGACCGACGGTCCCTACTCGCGCCTGGTCACGCATGTGACGGACCGCCCCGGCCATGACCGCCGCTACGCCATCGACGCACGCAAGATCGAGCGCGAGCTCGGCTGGCGCCCGGCCGAGACCTTCGAGACCGGCATTGCCAAGACCGTGCAGTGGTATCTGGACCACCCCGACTGGGTCGCCCGCGTACAAAGCGGCGCGTACCGGGAGTGGATCGGCCAACAATACGGTCGATGAAGATCCTCCTGCTCGGCAAGAACGGTCAGCTCGGCTGGGAATTGCAACGCGCCCTGGCGCCGCTGGGCGAGCTCGTCTCCCTGGATCGCCGTGACGGCGCCGATCTCGCCGATTCTGAGGCGCTGATCCGTACCGTCAGGGCCCATGCGCCGCGCGTGATCGTCAACGCGGCCGCCTACACCGCCGTGGACAAGGCCGAGACCGAGCCTGGACTCTGCCAGGCCATCAACGGCGCGAGCCCCGCCGCCCTCGCCGCCGAGGCCAGACGCAGCGACGCTCTGCTCGTCCACTACAGCAGCGATTACGTCTACGACGGCAGCGGGAACGCCCCGCGCGAAGAGACGGCCCCCACCGGCCCGCTGAGCGTCTACGGAGCCAGCAAGCTCGCCGGCGACCAGGCCATCGCCGCCAGCGGCTGCGCTCACCTGATTCTGCGCACGAGCTGGGTCTATGCGGCACGCGGCGGCAATTTCGCCAAGACCATGCTGCGCCTGGGCGCGGAGCGCGACAGCCTGCGCGTCATCGCCGACCAGATCGGCGCTCCCACGGGCGCTGATCTGCTGGCCGACCTGTCCGCCCACATGATCCGCGCCACCCTGGCACGGCCGGAGCTGAGCGGGCTGTATCACGCGACTGCCGCGGGCGAGACCAGCTGGCACCGGTATGCCTGCCACGTGATCGAGTTTGCCCGTGCTCAGGGCGTGCCGATCAAGGTCCGTCACGAGGCCATCGAGGCCATCGACACGACCGACTACCCCACGCCGGCTCGCCGGCCGCTCAACTCGCGCCTGTCCACGCGCAAGCTGCAGCAAACATTCGGTCTCGCCCTGCCCGACTGGACCGTCGGCGTGGACCGCATGCTCAAGGAAATCCTGCCATGACCCGAAAAGGCCTCATCCTCGCCGGCGGCTCCGGCACTCGCCTGCACCCAGCCACGCTGGCCATGAGCAAGCAGTTGCTGCCCGTGTACGACAAGCCCATGGTGTACTACCCGCTGTCCACGCTGATGCTCGCCGGCATGCGCGAAGTCCTGCTCATCAGCACGCCGCAGGACACGCCGCGCTTTCAGCACCTGTTGGGCGACGGCAGCCGCTGGGGCATCTCCATCCAGTACTGCGTGCAGCCCAGCCCCGACGGCCTGGCGCAGGCCTTCATCCTCGGGCGCGATTTCATCCAGGGCCAGCCCTGCGCTCTCGTGCTCGGCGACAACATCTTCTACGGTCACGACTTCCAGGGCCTGCTCGGCAGCGCGGCCGCCCGCACGAGTGGCGCCACCGTCTTCGCTTATCACGTGACCGATCCGGAGCGCTACGGCGTCGTCGAGTTCGACGCGCATCGCCGCGCTGTCAGCATCGAGGAAAAGCCCAAGGCGCCCAAGAGCCACTACGCCGTCACCGGCCTGTACTTCTACGACGAGCAGGTCTGCGACATCGCCGCCTCGATCAAGCCGAGCCCCCGCGGCGAGCTCGAGATCACTGACGTCAATGCCCGCTACCTGGCCCAGAACCAGCTCGCCGTCGAGATCATGGGCCGTGGCTATGCCTGGCTGGATACGGGCACGCACGACAGCCTGCTCGAGGCCGGCCAGTTCATCGCCACGCTGGAGAAGCGCCAGGGTCTGAAGGTCGCCTGCCCCGAGGAGATCGCCTACCGCAGCGGCTGGATCACGGCCGCGCAACTCGAGGCCCTGGCCGCGCCCATGCTCAAGAACGGCTATGGCCAATACCTGATGTCTCTGCTCAAGGACCGAGCCTTCTGATGCTGCTCACCGTCACCCCCACCGCCCTGCCCGAGGTTCTCGTCGTCGAGCCCAAGGTGTTCGGCGACGCGCGCGGCTTCTTCACGGAGAGCTGGAACGAGGCCCGCTTCAACGAGACGACGGGCAACAGCCTGCGCTTTGTGCAGGACAACCATTCGCGCTCAAGCCGCGGCGTGTTGCGCGGCCTGCATTTCCAGCTCCCGCCCCATGCCCAGGGCAAGCTCGTGCGCTGCGTGGCCGGCGCCGTCTTCGACGTGGCCGTGGACATGCGCAGGAGCAGCCCACGCTTCGGGCGCTGGGCGGGCGTGGAACTCTCGGCCGAGAACCAAAGGCAGCTCTGGATCCCACCGGGCTTCGCCCACGGCTTCCTCGTGCTGTCGGAAACGGCGGACTTCCTTTATAAGACGACCGACTACTACGCGCCCCAGGCCGAAGGCGCGGTGCGCTGGGACGACCCCACCATCGGCATCGAATGGCCGGACGTGGGCAAGGCGCCCCAGCTGGCCGACAAGGACGCGAAGGCCCCCGAGCTGGCCCTGGCTTTGTCGTTCGACTGACCAAGCTTGACGGGCTCACAAATGTTTGTGCGCTCAAGCAGTGGCCTCGCGCTCCGAAATGGCTGAGAGCAGCCATGCTTGAGGAACTTGGGGTGGTCACTCCCATTTCCGGCACCAACGTCAGCCAGATCCAGACGTAGCGACTGAGCTGCAAGCAGCGCGACGTCCACGACCACCTCATCCCGCAGCAGCTCGAGGACCTATGACGCGGCCGGTACCCCGATACCCCGATACCCCGATACCAATAGGGACGGCGTGGTCTCCGCGCAAGAGGCCGCGGCATACCGGGCCGACCGCGCCGAGCAGGCCCCACAGGCCCCACAGGCCCCACAGGCCCCGCAGGCCCAGCACGCGCTGCAGACCTACAGCTCCGTCGCAATCGCCAGTTAGGCTCTCTTGAAGTCGCCCCGGCCGATGCCGTGGTGCTCGATGCCCAGTGCCTTCATCAGCGCGGGCTCGTACTGGTTGCGCCCGTCGAAGACCACGGGCTGCTTGAGGCCCGTCTTGATGGCGTCGAAGTCCGGGCTCTTGAACTCTTTCCACTCGGTCACGAGCAGCAGGGCGTCGGCGCCTTCGAGCGCGGGTTCCTGCCGCTCCGCGTAGCTCAGGCCGGGGCGTTCGCCGAAGACGTGACGCGCCTCCGCCATGGCCACAGGGTCGTAGGCACAGACCGTGGCGCCAGCGGCGAGCAAGGCATCGACGATGACGATGGCCGGTGCCTCGCGCATGTCGTCGGTATTGGGCTTGAAGGCCAGGCCCCAGAGTGCGAAATGCCGGCCGCGCAGGTCCTCGCCGAAACGGGCTTTGACCTTGTCGACGAGCACGAGCTTCTGGCGCTCGTTGGCCGACTCCACCGCGGTCAGCACCTGCAGCTCAACGCCCTCGCCCCGCGCGGTACGCACCAGGGCCTTGACGTCCTTGGGGAAGCAGGAGCCGCCGTATCCGGCGCCTGCGTAGAGGAAGCTGTAGCCGATGCGTGGATCCGAGCCGATGCCGCGGCGCACGAGTTCGATGTCCGCGCCGACCTTCTCGGCCAGCAGCGCCAGCTCGTTCATGAAGCTGATTCGGGTGGCCAGCATGGCGTTGGCGGCGTACTTGGTGAACTCGGCCGAGCGCAGATCCATGATCATCACGCGGTCGTTGTTGCGGTTGAAGGGCGCGTAGAGCGCGCGCATCAAGAGCGTGGCCTGTTCGTCGTCGGCGCCGATGATGATGCGATCCGGCCGCATGAAGTCCTCGACGGCCGCGCCTTCCTTGAGGAACTCGGGGTTGGACACCACAGCGAAGGACACCTGTGCGCCTCGCTTGGCCAATTCCTCGGCCACGGCGGCGCGCACCTTGTCGGCCGTCCCGACTGGCACCGTGCTCTTGTCGACGATGACCTTGTAGTCGGTCATGCGCTGGCCAATCGAGCGGGCCGCTGCCAGCACGTACTGCAGGTCGGCCGAGCCGTCTTCGCCCGGAGGCGTGCCCACACCGATGAAGAGCAGGGTGCCATGTTGCACGGCCATGTCCACATCGGTCGTGAACTGCAGGCGACCCGAGGCGACATTGCGCTGCACCACCGCGTCCAGCCCCGGCTCATGGATGGGAATGCCGCCCTCGTTGAGCACGCGGATCTTCTCGGCATTGACGTCCAGGCAGACGACATGGTTGCCCATTTCGGCCAGGCAGGCTCCCGTGACGAGGCCGACGTACCCGGTGCCGATGGTGGTGACTTTCATGGGTGAATACGCTCAGTGGATTCGGACGGAAGCCGATTGTGGCGTCAGATTTTGAAATATTCGCGATACCAGGCCACGAAGCGCTGGATCCCCTCGAACACGGGAGTAGCGGGGCGGAATCCGGTCCATTGGGCCAGTTCCTCGACGTCAGCATAGGTGGCCGGCACGTCACCGTCTTGCAGGGGCAGGAAATTCTTCTGCGCCTCGCGCCCCACGGCGGATTCGATCGCCTCGATGAAGCTCATCAGCTTCACCGGGTCGTGGTTGCCGATGTTGAAGATGCGATAGGGGGCGTTCGAGCGGCCCGGGTCGGCCGTGTCCGGGTCGTAGGCCTGGTCGGGTGTGGCAATGCGGTCGAGCGTGCGCACCACGCCTTCGGCGATGTCCTCGATGAAGGTGAAGTCGCGCACCATCTGGCCGTGATTGAACACGTCGATGGGCCGGCCCTCGATGATGGCCTTGGTGAACAAGAAGAGCGCCATGTCGGGCCGGCCCCAGGGGCCGTAGACCGTGAAAAAGCGCAGGCCCGTGGTCGGCACGCGGTAAAGATGGCTGTAGGTGTGGGCCATCAGCTCGTTGGCCTTCTTGGTGGCCGCGTAGAGGCTCACCGGGTGGTCCACGCTCTGGTGCTCCGAGAAGGGCATCTGCGTGTTGCCGCCATAGACACTGGAGCTGGAAGCGTAGACGAGGTGCTGCACGGCGTTGTGGCGGCAGCCCTCGAGGATGTTCATAAAGCCCACGACATTGCTGTCGATGTAGGCGTGCGGGTTTTGCAGCGAGTAGCGCACGCCGGCCTGGGCGGCCAGATGCACGACGCGGTCAAAGCGCTCTTGGGCAAAGAGGCGGGCGATGCCTTCGCGGTCAGCCACGTCCATCTTCACAAAGGAGAAGCCGGGCTTGCCGCTCAGCCGGGCCAGGCGATCGTGCTTGAGCTGCGGGTCGTAGTAGTCGTTGAGATTGTCCAGGCCCACGACCTCGTCGCCGCGCGCCAGCAAGATCTGGCTGACGTGCATGCCGATGAAGCCGGCTGCGCCGGTGACGAGTACTTTCAAGTGCTTCCCCTTGCTGGTGGACAGGCGCCGCAGCGGCAACGCCGTGCATTCTCACTCATAGAATCCCAGCCCATGCCCACCCGTACGGAACCTTCATGCCAGGCCTGATCCGGCATTCGCTGTTCGGCGTGCGGGTCGATGTCGGCAGCATGGGCGGGGCCTGCGAGCAGATTCTCGCCGCCGCTGGCGAGCACCGCGGTGGCCTGGTCTGCGTGGCCAATGTGGACATGCTGACCCGAGCCCGCAACACGCCCAAGCTCATGGCCGTCATGCAGGGCGCACTCGCCGTCACCGCCGACGGCATGCCCCTGGTCTGGGCCCAGCGCCGGCTGCTCGGCCTGGCCGCGGCCGAGCGGGTGCGCGGCCCCTGCCTGGTGCTGGAGCTGTGCGAGAAGGCGCAGCGCCTGGAACTGCCCGTCTACTTCTACGGCGGCATGCCCGATGAGATCGCTCCACTGCGCGCAGCCCTGCTGGCCCGCTTCCCGCACTTACGGATTGCCGGCATCGAGTCGCCACCGCTGCTGCCGGCCGAGCCGGGCATGGATGAGGCCACCGTCGACGCGATCAACGCCTCCGGCGCCGCCCTGCTCTTCGTGGGCCTAGGCTGCCCCAAGCAGGAGTACTGGATGGCCGCGCAGCAGCCGCGCCTGTTGCCCGTGAGCCTCGGCGTGGGGCTGGCATTCGCCCTGATTGCGGGCACCAAGTCACAAGCGCCGGCCTGGATGCGCAACAACGGCCTCGAATGGCTATATCGTCTGGTCCAGGAGCCCGGTCGGCTCTGGAAGCGCTACCTCGTGGGCAACTCGCGCTTCCTTTGGTACACCGTCTGCGAACTCCTGCGCCCCGGCAGGCACTGAGTCATGTCCAACAAACCCTGCATCCACCTCATTGCCGGTGCGCGCCCCAATTTCATGAAGATCGCGCCCATCGTGCGTGCGCTGAGGGCCGATGGACGCCTGGACTGGAAGATCGTCCACACCGGCCAGCACTACGACCGCGACATGAATGAGGTCTTCTTCGAGGAGCTCGGCATTCCCGCTCCCGACGTGCGCCTGGGCTGCGGCGGCGGCAGCCACGCCGAGCAAAGCGGCAAGATCATGCTGGCCTACGAGCAGTTGTGCGCCGCCGACAAGCCCGCCGCGTGCCTGGTGGTGGGCGACGTGAACTCCACCCTGGCCTGCTCTATCGTCGCCAAGAAGGCCTGGATACCCGTAGCCCACGTGGAGGCTGGCCTGCGCAGCGGGGACCTGCGCATGCCCGAGGAGATCAACCGCCTCGTCACCGATGCCATCACCGACTGGTTTTTCGTCACCGAGCCCAGCGGCCGCGAGCACCTGCTGCACGAAGGCAAAGACCCGGCCGTGGTCTTCGACGTCGGCCACGTGATGGTGGACAACGTGCTCTTCCAGGCCGAGAAGCTCAAGACCATGGACACCTCGGGGCTGGAGACCGACGCCTTCAAGCGTCAGCATGCGCGCTACGGCGTCGTCACCCTGCACCGCCCCTCCAACGTTGACAGCGCCGAGGCGCTCGGCGGCGTGGCCCGGGTGCTGCGCCGCGTTTCGCAGGAGCTCCCGCTTGTCTTCCCCGTGCATCCGCGCACCCGCGCCAACATCGAGAAGTTCGGCATCGATCTCGGCGCGAACGTCACGTTAATGGGCCCGCAGGCCTACATGTCCTTCCTGCACCTATGGAAGGACGCTGCCGTGATCTTGACCGACAGCGGCGGCCTGCAGGAGGAGACCACGGCCCTGGGCGTGCCCTGCATCACCATGCGCGAGAACACGGAGCGGCCCGTGACCGTCGACGAAGGCAGCAATGTGCTGGCCGGCACCGATCC
>JAFALK010000037.1 GCA_019234295.1 Roseateles sp. | reverse complement strand
ACCGTGGTGGGCACCATCGTGCGCATCAACGAGCGTACCGCCAGCATTGATCCAGGAGACGGCACCAAGTGGCGCGTAGGCTTCGCGCTCTTGCGCCACGTCGTGGACGTCTGAGCCCAGTCAACAGGGCCTTCAGGCCACGCTTACCCCCGCGCCGGGCCTGTTGAATTAGCTCCGACAACGGGCCGGGCTGAATGCCGCCGATGATGGAGAGGCGGGCATCTTCGACGGTCACGGTGCCGCGTCCAATGCGGTCAAAGGTGTACCGGCCTCCACTCCACGATTGCAAATAGAAGGCGCGGGCCGGCGCCGACTCTTCGCGCGCCAAGCTCGACAGAAGACCGCGCACTTCGTCACGCACGGAAAGCACGCCGTCGGGATTGGCGGCCAGGATCTCGCCCAGCTTTTCATAGGTCAGGTCGTTGACCACGTAGCGGCGTCGCGTCGGCTCGCCGCTCTCGTCCTCGGGCTTCAGCAGCTCGGCCACGTCTGCTCTGCTGTTCTTCTTGAGGGCGTCTCGGGCAGTTTTCAGGTTGTTGTCAGCCCGCAGCTTCGCGGCCATTGTCTTGGCTTGATGGTCTGCCGCCTGCGCATTGAAATCCGCGGCTGCGCGCGCCTCCAGACGATCGATCGGCGCCAAGGCTTGAGACATGGCCGGCGACTTCATCATTCCGGGGCGGCCGACGATCAGGGCCCAAAGGTTCCCGCGTTCTGTCCAGTCGGTACGCGATTGCGGCCGGATGCCGACCCGGCGGGCGACAAGCGAAGCCGCGGCAACGATCATCGGCACTGCCACAAAGTCTGGAGGACACTGCATGCGCTCTGCGACATCCTGCACCCATGGGCGAAACGCGTCGGGCAACGCTGCCATTGGCAACGGGTCGACAGGCATCAGCTCCGCTGGCAACGGCTGTGGGACCACGACGGGCTGCATGTCCGCCGCACGGGCGGCGATGGCTTCGTCCACGCGCGACGCAGCCGTCTCGAATTTGGGCGCGGCGCTCATCGCATGACCTCGGCCGCGATGAACTGAACCCGGCCGGCGGCAATCAGGAAGCGCTGCCAATCATTGTCGTTCGGCACTACGCCTCGGCGGGCATCGCTGATCACGACCACGCAGACACCGATTTCGAAGGCGATGACAGATAACGCATCGCGAGCGCTGAAGCCCCGGGGGCGTTCGCCTGTGGCGGGACCGTCTTCGACCCACGCGCCGAGCGCCTTCGCTGAATCCACGAATTCCAGGCCATGCGCGGCCATGTGATAGGCCAGTACGTCGCCGCCCTTTTTGCCGCAACTCATGCACACCCATCCGCCCGTCTCGATGCTGATGCGCATGCTGTCGCTGCCGTTGTGGAAGTTGCAGCTCGTTGTTCGCCATTTGCCGCGGCCCTTGAGGATCAATCCTTGATCCTCAAAGTAATGAACCGGATCTGGCAGTCGTTCACGCAAGTAGCTCATGACCGTCTTTCCAAATGGCCAAGGAATGCTTGGACGTCCGCCAAATCCAGGGTCTCGCAACAAAGTCCCCATCTAACGATCAGATAGGGCCCGTCACCCTTCAGCTCAAGGCCAGCGAGCGCGAGTTGCGCCGCCAGCGTGGCGCGGAGATTGGCCCGCGCGTCATCAGCTACGGCTGCAGCAACATCATTTCGACGCTGCATGTCAGACCCCCGGCTTCGTCGGGTCGGCTAGTCCGAGCTTTTCGAGCTGCTGCGCGAGTAGGCGCGGGCGGGAAGCATGGAGCTGCTCCACGAGCGCGCGTATGGATATTTCGTCAAGGCCTGCAACGCTAGCAGCGACTAGCGCCTCGACCTCGTGTGAGGGCCAACCAGCAGCGCGGCGCCCCAGTTTGATCGGCTTAGTAAATAGTCCGCGTGCGACGCGGTCGTAATGCGGACTGCGCGTGTTGCCGGTCTCGGCGAGTACGGCCGGCAGGCGGTCGATAGACAGACCCATGACTTCCTCCAATTGCTGCAGGACGTCTGCAGCTCATGGGTTCGTCATTGTTGGTACACGCTTCACGGGTTCGGTAATCCGTGACAAGTGGCCCTATCTGTTCTTCCTAAGGTCCTTGCGCGCTTCAGAGCAGACATTGAGAAACCGGGGAAATGCTGTGTTCTGGCCGTTCGGCCCCTCGATGTAGCGCCCCAAGCCGTTCTCACGGAATGTGTGACCTCGGGGAGGTTTGCTTTTTAGTGCTTCCCACAGAGCGGCGTTTGTCATCTGCCGGTCCTTTTCCAGCAGCCGCTGGACGGCCTTGCGAATTGCCCCCGGCCCGCGCCCATTCGGTTTGAACTTCTCTCCCCGATCCGCTGCAGTTTTCAAACCCCTAATCAAGTCTTCCATTTGCGCGTCATTTAGGAGCAAGGTCAAAACATCCCATGGGTTGAGCGGCTGCTCGACCTGAATCGCCAGCAGCATTTCTCCCAAGGGCAAGAACTTGTCGTGCCCGGGGGCCGGGCAGGGCTTGCCAAGCTCAATGCCCCTAATCGCCCGGTAGAGCCTTTCCACCTTTTCCCTAGCGGCTCCCAGTCGCATGTTGGCGTGTGCGGAGATTGGATCAATCTGCTGTCCAACATCCATCCCAGTCGTTTTGTTCTCCTTGGCAGCCATATCTGGTTCCGGCCTCAAAGCACAAGCTTCGCCAGCGCCGCAGAGGCCACGTCACTGCGCAGGTGGCCATAGTGCTGCTCGATCATCCTGACGCTTGTGCCGCTCACCTGGGCGACAGTCAGCAGGTCAAGGCCATCGTGGACGAGGTCACTGATGACACTATGCCTAAGCGTATAGGCGGTCGTCCCATCGGGCAGTTCGGCCGCATTCGCGGCGGCTTTGACCGGCCATTTCCAAGCATCCTTGTTCCATGCGCTGCCGTCCGCGCGCGCGAGAAGGGGCGCAGCGGACGTCTTGTTCTTGATCGCGTCCTCAAACAACTCAGCCGTCTTCGGGGGAAGCACGATCCTTCGGTCGGCTCCGGCCTTGTCTTTACCGATCTTCAACACCTTCAGTCGCTTGTCGAAATCCGCCACCGTCAGCGCTGCGAGGGCGCCAGGGCGCAGAGGCACTAGCGCCAGTGCGCGCAGAAATTGGGCAAGGTCTGGCGTCGCCTTCGCCACAAACGTCCGGCGCTGATTTCGGTCCAAGTACAACTCGCGCTTCCGGTCCGCGTTCTTGAGCGGCAACAGCTTGCCGCGCCAGGCGAAATCGCTTGTCACGTGGCCATCCTTGTAGGCCAGATTGAGTGCGGCGCGGAAACACGTCATGTCGCGGTTGAGCGTGCTGGCCGTGCGCTTCTTGCCGCGATTTGGGCCGCTCTTGGTTACGCGATCCCGGAGAGCGTCACGCCAGGCCGCAAGATGGGCCGGGGTCAACTTCGGTAGCTCCATGCTGGCAAGCTTGATGTCATCCAAGACATAGTTTGCAAATCGCTGCTTCGCGTCGTCGGCGGCCTTATCGCCCTTGGTACCGCGAACGTGCTTCACGTAGGCTTCGCACGCGGCCTTGACCGTTACGGCATCCGGACTGCCGCCGCGGCCTAGATGCTCAAACCACTCTTCGGCAGCCTTCTTGGCCGCCTCGAATCTCTGGTGGTCGGGCATGTGATCGAACCCGCCCAGGGCGTTGTAGCGCTGGCGCCCCGAGCCTTCATGCGTTGCCCGTGCAACCCAATTGCCACCGTTTGCCGCCATCTTGCGATAGCCCAAATAGCAGCCCTTGCCTAAGCGGTGCCAGTAGGGCTCGCGCTTCTCCGGCAACCTGGAGCGCGCTGTCACGGTGTCGATTTTTGTCGCCATGGTGGGATTCCACGAGTACGGAAAAAGTACGGAAACTTTATCCGCACTTTATCGGACTTTGGAGGAAACAAGGTGGGGAGTTCATAGAGAAAATGTGTCCCAGGATTTCCGTACAAATCTATTTTCCCCGCGTTGACATGGTGGGGGTCGTTGGTTCGAATCCAATCGCGCCTACCAAATTTGGTAGGTTTAAGAAGGCCCCAGACTTAATCGGTCTGGGGCCTTTTTGCTTGCGCGCGCTGCACGAGTTCATTCCCGCGGGTGCAAGTCCCGCCGTCATCTGATCGCGACGAACGAAGCGAAGCGCAGATGCATGAGGCGACCGAGTGTGGGGAGGAGGCGTGGAGCAAAGTTGTGAACCGCTGTGCAAGAACCGGATGGGAGCCGCTGCCAAGCTGGGCGAGCGGGCAAGTGACCGCGAAGCTCTCGTGATCAAGGCGAAGCGGCGTAAATCCAGCGTTCGTGCAGTGAAGGTGCGCGTCTCTGACCTCAGGAGGCCCCAAGCCAGAAAGGGCGACGGCCGTGCCGGAGCGTCGCTGGCGGGGACAGGCCCAGGTCGGTACGCAGAGTGTGCCCACCCAAACCGAACGGCAACCATCGTGAGCTCGGTCCACCGAGGTTGACGGATCGGCTGATCCAGGAGGCACGGCCGCAAGCGCTGGAGCCGCGGATCGACCTCGCCTTCAGCGACCACAGGCACGGCCTCTGACCGGGCAAGAGCACGCACGACGAGGTCTAAGCCACCCGGGTGTACGTCCAGTCCGGCAAGCGCATGGTGGTGGACGTAGACCTGGCGAAATTCATCGACCGGGGCAACTACGACATGTGTGTCGACCGACTCAGGCGGCGCATCCGGGGCGAGGCCGTCATGCGGTTCATCCGTGCGCATCTGAGCGCGGGTATCTGGGCGCCGAGATATCTGAGCGCCGGGATCATGGATGCCCTTGGCGTGCATGCCATGCAGCTCCATGAGTGAGCTGTTTCATCCGCTCCTTGCCTGCGTGCACGGATGCCGCGTGCACGCAGCTCCTCCAATATGCGTGGCCGGCCATCGCCGCCTCGCGTCTCGGCACGGGTCGCCTCGATGTGCACGAGTGGCGCGCCGTCGCTCAGAGGGTGCTGCCGTGCATCGCTGCCCCGGCGAACGAACTCCTTGTGCAGACCGCCCACGCTCACGCCCGTTGCGCGGCACGGCCCGGCGATTGGCCACAGGTGGCCTTGCATGGGTTCACCTCTTGAGCATTCGCGCGATCGCAGCCCAGTCCAGCAACTTGTGCAGCGTCATCGCCCGCGAGTCTTGGACCAAGGTCGCGGCGCTCATTAAGAAGTAGCCGGCGGCTATTGCACCAAATTGGTTCTCATTGCGCATCGAGGAAGGTCCGCAGCGTCCCCAATCCAAAGCATCTTTATATCGTCTTTATGCAGTCTCCAGAAATTTCGGTTGGTTATTGGTGTTTTGCACCAATAACGCCATCTTCGCACCAGTAGTGCCGCTGTCGCACCAGGAATGTGTTAATGACATTTTGATGTCTGGTGAAAAAGATTTGATGCCAACTTGATATGGTGCGCCGCACAATTTGTTCAGCAAGCTCGAGTTGTCTGGCTAGATGTGCTCGCTGTCCGCCTGATATTGCGGACCCATCCATTTTTTACGTTACGTACTTTTGACCATAGAGAAAGGTAGCTATATGAATGCCATTAAGAAAGCTTCCAGCGTCGTCCAAGCTCGTAGCGGAGTGTTCCTCCTGGGTGAAAGAAATATTGCTTTCGCCGGCGTTTTCGCGCTGGCCATGTTCAGCAGCGTCGCCGCATTTGCAGGGCAAGACACATTGGAAGCATCCGCACATGACAAGCAGTCCGAGGCCGCTGAAGCGCACCAATGGAAGCCAGTTGTTCTGCCGCTCGATCACGGACCTCGGGCCGACACCACGCCCTTGATGAATAAGCGCCGCCTGGAAAAAATCCGCGCGGAAAGGGCTGCCCTCGCTGCCAGCAAACCTGACCTGATCAACAAGAAATAAGCGCTCACAACATTACCAACATATTGAGGATTGTTTCCATGAATTCAAAATTGACGACGAATGTAAATTCGGCATGGTCCTCCAGTCCGTTGAAACATTCAGGATTTACGCTGCGGCCGTCCGTTGCCGCCGCGATTATTTCTGCCATGGTCTGCGGTCCCATTTGGGCCGCGGACGCTGAGCCTGTTGCCGCGTCTGCGAACGCAGGGGCCAAGTGCGACCCTTACAAGAACTACGAATGCTTGGATGACTACCTCGGAACGGGATTCTGGGAGCGTCTTTCCAATTACTACGAGCTCGAAATGGGGCAAGGTGGCGGCCCGTCGGACCCCAAGGCGCCTCCAGCACGTCGTGACTACTTTCCTCCGGCAGCTCAACCTGCCCCTCCGATGCCATTTACCGAATGGCCCTATGGTGGTACGACGTCGCTGGGTGTGACCCGCCCCAATTCGGTGGACAGCCCTTTAATGACTGCACTGTCCAATACGAGCCTCGGCAAGTGGATGGGAGACAATAATCTCCAGTTTTATGGCTGGGTCAATGTGGGTGCCAATGTCAGCACCAGCACAACAAAGCCAGGCGGCAATGCGCCGGCAGCGTATCTGTATACGCCCAATACAGTTCAATTGGACCAAGCAGTCCTTTATCTGGACCGCTTCCCAGATACGGTTCAAAAGGAACACATCGACTGGGGGCTGCGCATCTCCGCCATTTACGGTGTTGACTATCGGTACACGACGGCATACGGCCTGGCCAGTGATCAGCTGCTGAAGCATAACAAGGTCAATGGGTATGATTTTCCCATGCTGTATGGCGAGATCTTCATTCCTCAGGTTGCCGAGGGACTGATGGTGCGTGTCGGCCGGTATATATCTCTCCCTGATATTGAGGCTCAGCTGGCACCCAATAACTACATGTATACGCACTCGATGACGTATACCTTTGACAACTACACCAACACCGGCATCCAGACCTCCCTGGCGGTCGACAAGAACTGGATTCTTCAGTTCGGCGTCTCCGTGGGCACCGAGGCGATGCCCAACCACACCCATCAGAAGGTCGACAACCCGTACCCCAACGTGCCCGGCAGCCAGCCGGGCCAGGTCGGCTACAACCCTCTCTATCCGGACGCGAAGTTCAAGGTCGACCCGGGCTCCATGCCGACCTTCACGCTGTGCGGCCGCTGGAACGCTGATGATGGGAAGACGGACGTCAATGTCTGCGCCAACGGCATCAACAAGGGGACGTACGGCTACAACAACCTGCAGTGGTACGGCCTGACTGCGTATCACGCCTTTGACGAGAAATGGCACATCGCCTGGGAGGCTTATCACCTGTTCCAGACGCGGGTGCCCAACTCGCTCAACAGCGACGTGCAGGCGATCTACAGCGCCAATGGCTCGCCCTTCTCGTCGCAGTTCATGCCTTATAACGCCCCCAATCTCGCAATTTGCAGAGACGCTGCGATGCTCACCTGTACGGCGGGCGCAACAGGCACGGTGGCC
The DNA here is from genome assembly GCA_019234295.1 of Roseateles sp. Taxonomy (GTDB): domain Bacteria; phylum Pseudomonadota; class Gammaproteobacteria; order Burkholderiales; family Burkholderiaceae_C; genus JAFALK01. The sequence goes on along the minus strand of JAFALK010000037.1, from coordinate 242,605 downwards.
TATCTAAATTACTCACCGGACGCACTCAACAACTTCTCGATCCGCCCTGAGTTGTTCTGGGATCCGCAGGGCCAACGTACCGGCGTTGCGGCGCGCTTCATCAATCTGGCTGTCGGCTGGCAACACTGGTTCTCGCCGCAAATTGAGGTTCGTCCCGAGCTTGCCTATTACCACTCAAAGGGAGCGCCGGCGTTCAATGGCAATTCCAACGCAGGCATTGCCCCAAACAAGTCGAACCAGACCATCCTCTCGGGTGACCTGATCTTCCACTTCTAAGCCCTAAGCCAACAGCCAAGAACTGGCACATATCGCTCGACACGGGTCACGTCCGGGGTATCGAATGGCGCAACAGCACACTTCGTCGGGAAACCTTCGCCCTGTTGCGCTCATCATTGAGGACGAGGCGAGCATCCGCTTCGTGGTCAGCAAGGCCTTGCAGGCGGATGGCTGGTCGGTCCACGAAGCGGAGACAGTTCGGCAAGGCCTCATACAGACCGGCACCCGAAGGCCTGATCTCATCATCTTGGATCTCGGGCTGCCTGATGAGAATGGCCTGCGATATCTGCAGGACGTGCGCACGTGGTCGAGTGTGCCGGTGATTGTGCTTTCAGCGAGGGACTTTGAGGCGGACAAGGTCGCGGCGCTTGACGCGGGAGCTGATGACTACCTGACCAAGCCGTTCAGCGTCGGGGAGCTCACGGCGCGTGCACGCGCGTCGCAACGTCGCCGACTGCCGCAGGGCGGCCCCGGCGACGGTACAGCAGGGATATTCAGTTTCGGTGCAGTGGAGGTTGACCTCATTTCTCGCACCGTTAGGCGACAGGGGGAGGTCGTCCATCTGACGCCGATTGAATATCGACTGCTGGTCACCATGATCGCTAACCCCCACAAGCTGCTTACGCATGCTGACCTGCTCACGGCTGTCTGGGGACCGGCATATGCGCACAACCGTGAGTACCTGCGCGTCTACATAGCCTGTTTGCGCAAGAAGCTCGAAGAAAACCCGGCGGAGCCTCGGCATTTCGTCACCGAAGCGTCGGCGGGCTATCGACTGGTGCCTTAAGAGTTACTCGCAAATCAATGGGAGGCTCTATGACTCAAACGACCGGGCATGGGGACGGTCAGAGCGTCCGCGACGACAAGCGCACCGGAGTGTCGGCGGGCCGACTCGACCTCGCCAACGCACTACGTACTGAGGCGCTTGGGAACGAGCGACTGAGCGTTGCCGACAGGGAGGTGCTTTTGCAGGCAGCGAAGGTGCTGATGCGCATGGGTCAGGCCCAGCCTGCCCAGACTGCTGGGGGCGCCGGCTGGCGACATCGGCGTCGGTTGATTAGCGCCACAGAGAACAACTTTGGCGCACTCTCCACGGTTGGCGACCGCGTGGCGCTGATTGCCATCGTCAACCACGCTGTTTTGCGGCAAGCGTCATACCTGCTCGCCACGCCAGCGCATTTGCATAGCCAGTTCTCTCAAGCGTTCGATACGCTACTGGCAAATTTGGCCAGCCAATGCACCGATGACAATGCCAATCAAGTGGTCGCCAACGCTTGGGACAAGTTCCTGCAGGCTCGACCCAAGATTGTTGAGGCTTACGCACCGCTCATTGCCCACCTGAATCGGACGCCGCCGGTCAGGGGTGAAGCTGTTTCGCGCCTACGGCACGAACAAGTTGGCGTTACCTCCCGTCGTTGACGGTCGGCCATCAACGGCCTGCGCCGGCAGGGTGACTTCAGACTGATATTGCCAGGAGCGGGCATGAACCCAGTTGTCGAATTTGTGCTGCGCCAGCGCCTTCTCGTGGTGGTCATTCTGATCAGCACCTTCATTGCAGGCGCGGTGGCCTTCAAGCTGCTCAACATCGAGGCCTATTCGGACCCCGTGCCGCCGTTGATCGACATCGTGACCCAGCGTTCGGGGCAGTCCAGCGAGGAAATCCAGCGCCATATCACCATTCCCATCGAGACCGGGATGGCTGGCATCCCTCATGTCACAGCGATTCGCACCAGCTCGATGTTCGGGCTTTCCGATGTCAAGGTGCAGTTCACCTATGACTTCACCTACGAGGAAGCCCAGCAGTGGGTCATCAACCGTTTGGCACAGCTGCCTCCGCTGCCCAACGGTGCTCAGCCGCAGATCTCGCCCACCAGCCCGACCGGGGAGATATTCCGCTACCGCGTGGTCGGCCCGCCCGGCTACTCCGTCACGGACCTGAAGACCATCCAGGACTGGATGCTGGAGCGCCGCTTCAAGGCCGTCCCCGGCGTGATCGATGTGACGGGGTGGGGCGGCCAGACCAAGACTTACGACATTGAAATCGACCAGAACCGCCTCGCAAGCTACGGCCTGACGCTGCCTCAGGTGCTGCAGGTGGTGAATGCGAGCAACACCAACGTCGGCGGGCAGACGGTCAACCTCGGGGCACAGTCGGCGGTCGTTCGCGGCTTCAGCCTTGTGCAGTCAATGGACGACGTGCGCAAGCTCGTGCTGGCGCCGAACCACGGCTCACCCTTGCTGCTGAGCGACGTCGCCAAGGTGAGCGTTGGGCACCTGCCGCGGCTTGGAATCGCCGGGCACGACGACATAGTCCAGGGCATCGTGCTCATGCGCCGTGGCGCGCAAAGTATGCCGACCATCCAGCGGGTGGAACAAGAGGTGGCGGCGATCAACGCCTCTAATCTCCTGCCACCCGGCGTCCGGATCGAACAGGTCTACGACCGTAGCGACCTGATCAAACTCGCCACACGGACCGTATTGCACAACACGGCGGTTGGCGTGTTGCTGATCTGCCTGCTGCAATGGGCCTTCCTCGCCAATCTGCGCACGGCTGTCATCGTCGCCCTGACGATTCCATTTGCGCTTGCGTTTGCAATTATTTTGTTGGTTCTGCGCGGGGAGTCTGCCAACCAAGTTTCGGTGGGCGCGATTGACTTTGGGCTTGTCGTCGATGCTTCCGTCATCATGGTTGAGAACATCTACCGCCATCTTGCTGAGGGCTCGGATTCGCGCCAAGCCGGCATGGCGCTGTTGCGCTGGATGCGCAGCGCTGTCGGTTTGCGCGAGAAGTTCGCTGTGATCGCCAACTCGGCGACCGAAGTCAACCGAGCCATCTTCTTATCGGCCGCAATCATCATTGCCAGCATTGTCTCGTTGTTCACCATGAGCGGCATCGAGGGCCACATCTTCGGCCCAATGGCGAAGACCTACGCCTATGCGATTGCTGGTGGCCTCATCGCCACGTTCACGATTTCCCCAGCGCTTAGCGGGCTGCGCTTGCCCGACAAGCTCAACGAAGTGGAAACGATCTTCGTGCGCGCGATCCGTAAGCGTGCGGCGAACACTTCTTGAGAATCGCAGTCGCAGCGGTAACGATGTTGTCCAGTTAATCAATGACTCGACGCCAAACTGCTGGCGACGCTGGTCGACGAAGGCCTTCAGGACTTGATGCGGCGGTCGAGCTCCGCCTGGGCGAAAAACGCGCTGGCCAGCTTCAGGATCTCGTTGGCCTTGCACAGCTCGCGCACTTCTCGCTCGAGGTCCTTGATGCGCTTGGCATCCTCGGTGGTGGGACCAACGCGCCGGCCGCTGTTGCGCTCGTGCTGCTTCATCCAGTTGTCCAGCGTGTGAGCGGTGCAGCCGATCTTGCTGGTGATGGACTCAATGCAGGCCCTTTGCGACGGATGCCCGCCACGGTGCTTCAGCACCAGGCGCACCGCGCGTTCGCACACTTCGGGTGAAAACTTCGAATTCTTCATCTTGGTTCCATGATCTCAAATCACGGAGCCTCCGCGGAATCCGGCGGTTCAGATGGACGACCGACAGCAGGCCGAATTGGAATTGGACGCAACAAGTGACGTGGCGCAGCTGATACGGCAGGCGCTGCAGGCCGATTGCGGTTCAACCTGTCTGTGGTTCCCTGCCCAAGGACGTTGTGCCTCTGGCAGACCATCTCAAGGGGGCAAAAGCGCGCTCAGGAACGAAACCGTTGGAAGGCTGACAAAGGGACGATTCGCGACCCCAGGCCTTCGATGGCGCCGGACTCCACAAGCCGCAGCTGGCCGACCGTTCCATCTAGGCGGTCCATCCCCATACGGTCGGTGATGACGGAGACCCCGAAACGCCGCCAGAAGGCGCGGCGATTCACCGCCAGTCGCTGCCGTTCTTCGAGCGGCAAGACATCTTCATCCACGTTGGAGAGAAAGCCCTCCACGGGCGCCGAGGGCGGGCAAGTCATCCGAAGCGCCTGGATGGCCACATTGACTGCGAGCGTGCCGAAACCCTTGCGATGCAACGCGGGGCGGTCAAAGCCATTGCCGACCAACTCGCCGAACTCGACGGCCTGATGGCACAGGCCGAAGGACAGCCGGATGTCGTGCCGGCCCGTAGGATGGCAGGCTATCGCCACTTCCAACACCTGATCGGGCACGAACAATAGGTTGATGCGGCAGTAAGGATCCTCCAGACGCTCCCAGCGATAGGCGCCAGGCCTCAGCAAGGGCATGGCGAGGTCGCGCTGGATCTGCGGCACAGCCGGCGGCTCAACTCTGACAGCAAGACTGGCGCCCATGCGAATTCTCCGGTAGCGCCTGCCAGCAAGGGTCACACGGGCCCGCCTCAGGCGCATGGCACGCAGCAGAACTGCGGTGCTAACGCTCATGGTAGCCAGTGCCGTGCAGCGATCTCATCAAATTGCCCCGGTCTCATCTTAAGAAAAGATAAAGAGACCTTGGCGATCGAAGCGATAAGCCAACAGATGACCCACCCGCTGTGCGATCCGACGAGAGATTCGCTTCATGACCAGGCCGCTCCGCCGCTCAAAATGCCGCCTCGTTGGTCTCGCCAGTGCGGATGCTGAAGACCTTGTCGATTGCAGTCACAAAGATCTTGCCGTCGCCCACCTTGCCGGTTCGGGCTTCCTGCATGATCAAGCCCGCCACACGGTCCACGTCTTCCTCACGAACCGCCACCTCCACCCTGACCTTGGGCATGAAATCGACCGCATACTCCGCGCCCCGGTAGAGCTCGGAATTCCCTCGCTGGCGCCCGAAGCCCTTCATTTCCATCACACTTAGGCCACCGATTCCGGCGCCCAGCAACGCATTTTTGACAGCCTCCAGTTTGAAAGGCTTGATGATGGCGGTGATCAGCTTCATGGTGAATCCTTCAGTAGGTCGGACCGTGGCAAGACCCTGGGCCTCACTCCGTGCCAAGCGGGGCACGACGCTGGGCGCAAGGCCAGGCCAGGCTAGCAATATACAAACGATGCGGTACGAGCACGGGTGTTGGCCACGGCGCCGACTATGCGGTATGGACGCCAGCCTCCGGCTGCACTTTGCGCTCCTTGCGCATGAAAATCATCCGCAGCGCGGGCACCACGACCAGCAGCATCACCGGGCCGATCAACATCCCGCCCACGACCACCGTCGCCAGAGGGCGTTGCACTTGGCTGCCAATCGCCACCGAGATGGCCGACGGGAACAGGCCAATGCAGGCGGAGAGCGCGGTCATCAGCATCGGTCGCATGCGCTTGGATGCGGCCTCGTACATCGCGTCCCGGCTGTTCAGACCCTCGATGCGCATCTGGTTGAAATAGGTGATCATTAAAATTCCGTCCATGACCGAGACGCCGAATAGCGAAATGAAGCCAATTGCCGCGGAGATGCTGAAGACCTGTCCCGTCAAGAGCAGGGCGAATATGCCGCCGGCAATGGCGAAGGGAATGCCCGCCAAGGCCATCAAGCTGTCCCGCAGGGAATTGAACAGGCTGTACAGCAGCACCAGAATCAATAGCAGGCTCAAGGGCACGATGACGCTCAGCCGCTCCTTGGCCAGCTCCAGGTCTTCAAACTCCCCGGCCCAGATGACACGGTAGCCCACCGGCATTGCCACGTTCTTCTTGATGCGCTCCTGGGCTTCGGCAACTGTGCCGCCCAGGTCTCGCCCCCGCACGCTGAACTTGATTGGAATGAAGCGCTTGGTGCCTTCGTGATAGATATAGGACGCTCCGGTATCCAACGAGATCTTGGCCAGCTCGCCCAAGGGCACATAGGCATTGGTCCCGGACGGCGTCGCATAGCCCACGCGAATCTTGCGCACGTCCTCCACACTGCCACGGTAGTCCTTGTCAAACCGCACCGTCAGGTTGAACTGCCGGTCGCTCTCCAGCACGGTCGTGGCCACGCTGCCGCCCAGGGCCGCCTGGATGACGGTGTTGACGTCGCCCGTGTTGAGCCCGTAGCGCGCCGCCTTGTCCCGGTCGACCTTGATGTTGAGGTTGGGCTGCCCCAGCACACGGAACACGCCCAGGTCGGCCACACCCTTGACCTGCACCATCTCCGCATAGACCTTGTCGGCGAGCCCCTCCAGCACCTCCAAGTTCGGGCCGACCACCTTGACCGAGTTGGCCCCCTTGACGCCGGAGATGGCCTCCTCGACGTTGTCCTGGATGTACTGCGAGAAGTTGAATGTCACGCCAGGCAAGGCATCGTTGAACTCCTTCTGCACCTGCTCGGTGAGCTTTTCCTTGGTCAGTCCCGCAGGCCAGCTGTCGTAGGGCTTGAGCGGCACAAAGAGTTCGACATTGGAGAACGGCGATGCATCGCTGCCGTTGTCAGGTCGTCCGTGCTGCGAAACGACGGTGATGACCTCCGGATGCTTGAGCAGGATCTCGCGCATGGTGCGCGTGGCATCGGTGCCGGCCGCCAGGCCCATGGTCGGCGGCATGGAGGCGCGAATCCAGAAGTTCCCCTCCTCCAATGCGGGCAGGAATTCTGACCCCAGGCGGGGGATCAGCATGCCGGCGACGGCCAGGAACACGACGGCAATCACCGCCATGACCTTGCGATTGGACAGCGAGAAGCGCAGCGCCGGCGTGTAGGCCTTGTGCAGCAGACGGACCAGCAGGGTTTCCGTCTCCACGACCTGCTTGGGCAGCAGGAACGAGGTCAGCACCGGCGTGACCGTGAAGGTGGCGATCAGCGCGCCTGCCAGTGCGTAGGCATAGGTCCGGGCCATGGGGCCGAAGATCTGGCCTTCCACACCCTGCATGGTGAAGAGGGGCACAAAGGCGGCCACGGTGATGGCCGTGGAGAACAGGATGGCCTTGTCAACCTGCAGTGCGCTGATGAGGATCAGGCGCAGCCGGTCGGTCCAGGTTCTCTTGACCTTGATGTCTTGCAGATTGGTCGGGTCGACGCCCAGGCCGCCTTCCGCCAGGTCTTCGATCAACGCCTCTCGATGCTCGCGCTTGGCCTGGAAGTTGCGGAACACGTTCTCAACCAGAATGACCGCCGAATCCACGATGATGCCGAAGTCCACTGCGCCCAGCGAGAGCAGGTTGGCATCCTCCCCCTGCAGCACCAGCAAGATGATGGCAAAGAACAGCGCAAAGGGAATGTTCACGCCCACGATGATCGCGCTGCGCAGGTCCCCCAGGAAGATCCACTGGATGAAGAAGACCAGCAAACAGCCAAAGACGAGGTTGTGCAGGACGGTGTGCGTCGTGACCTCCACCAGCGTGCCGCGGTCGTAATAGGGCACGACCTTGACCCCCGGCGGCAGGGTGCCGTCCGAGTTCATCTTGTCGACCTCAGCCTTGATCAAGGGCAGCACGTCATTGGTGTGCTTGTAGCGCGCCATTACAACGATGGCGGCGGCGATGTCGTCATCATGGTCCTTGCCCGCGATGCCTAGGCGGGGCACGTAGCCAACCTGGACCTTGGCCACATCCTTCACCTGGACGGGGACACCGTTGGACTGGGTCAGGACAATGCTCTTGATGTCCTCGACATGATGCCCCTTGGTCAGGTCGTCATTGCCGCCGCTGTCGATCAGCCCGAGGCCGCGGATGTTCACCGACTGCTGGCCGATGTCCACTTCACGCCCGCCCACGTTGACGTTTGCATTGGCCAGTGTCGTCAACATCTGCGGCAGCGTGATGTTGTAAGCCTCCAGCTTGCGCGGGTCCACTTGGACCTGGAACTCCTTCGTCGTGCCGCCCCAGCTGTTGACTTGGATCACGCCAGGGACGGTCGACAGGCGGCGCGTCACCACCCAGTCCTGCACGGTGCGCAGGTTGGTCAGGCCGAAGTTCTTCGGCCCAACGACCTGATAGCGGTAGATCTCGCCCACCAGGCTGGACCCTTGGATCTGGGGGATCTGGTTGGCCGGCAGCTGCACGTTCTGCTGGAGCGCCAAGGCAGCCTGGGTGTAGGCGAAGTGGTAGTCGACGCCGTACTGGAAGGTCACCCGCACGAAGGCCAGGCCATAGAACGAGGTCGAGCGGATGTTGGCGATGCCGGGTGTGGCGTACAGACCGATCTCCATCGGCGTCGTGTAGTACTTCTCCATCTCCTCGGCGGACAGGCCAGCGGCCTGCGCGGTGATCTCCAGGATCACCGGCGCCGGGTTGGGATAGGCCTCGACGTTGAGCTTCTTGAAGGCGATGAAGCCTGCGCCGCAGAACACCAACAGTGCCATGACGACGATGGTTCGCCGCGTCAGGCAGAACGAAAGAATGGCTTTGAACACGATGGGGGGTGCTTTTTGAAGTTTGCGTCAGGTGGACATGCGAAGGAGGCCTTGGGCGGTCCTCAGCTCGCGTTGCCGGTCTTGAGCATGTTGCTCAGCAGCACGGCACCATCCACGACCACGTGCTCGCCCGCTTGCAGGCCCTTGACGATCTGGTGGAACCCGTCCTGCGTCACACCGATTTCGACCGGCCGCTGCACAAAGGTGCGCCGGTCCGTCGTCACCCAGACCATCATCGTGCCGTCGCCCTCGCGCACCACGCCATTGACGGGGATGGCCAGCGACTGCACGGGCGCGCCCAGCGTGGCCTTGAACGAGGTCAGCATGCCCGGGGAGAGTTCGTCCCGTGGGTCCTTGACCTCGGCCCGCAGCATCTTGCGATGGGTGTTGGGGTCCACGCTCTCGCCCGCGACCTTGATCGTGCCCTCGAAGACACGGCCGGCATAGGCCCCGAGCAGCACCTTGACCGGCTGCCCCACCTTGTACTTCGGCGCATCCAATTCTGGAACGTAGGCCAGCATCCATTTGGTGCTTACATCGGCCACGGTATAGGGCGCCGGGGCGTTGCCCGGCTGCACCAGCAGCCCAGGCTGGGCGTTGCGTGCGGTGACCCTGCCGCTGAGCGGCGCTAGGACGACCAGGTCCGTCTCGATCTTGCGGGTCTGAATGATCCTGTCGATCTCTGCGTCGGTCTTGCCGAACACGCGCACCTCGTTGCGGCCGGCCTTGTAGGCGGCGTCCGCGGCCCGCTGAGCAGCTTCGGTGGCCTCAAAGTCCTTTTGTGCCATGCCCTGGTTGGCCAGGAGCACCTTGGCACGGGTCAGCGCAGCATCGGCCGCGTCAAAGGCCGCTGCCGCGCCAACCAGCGCCTGCTCGGCATTCATCAAGTCCGGGCTTTCAATGGTGAACAGTGGCTTTCCCGCCTTCACTGCATCCCCGACATCGGCAAAGGTGCGTGTGATCTTGCCCGGGTAGCTGGTGAAGACCTGGACATTCGCGTTCTGGTTGAAGTCGATGCTCCCCATCGTTTCTTCTTCGTTTGCAAACGCGCGCAAGCCCACCGCCCCGACCTTGATCGCCTTGACCTGGTTCTCGCTCAGGTTGACGATGGCCTTGAGCTCGTTGCTGCCGGTGCGCAGCGTCGTCTCGGCCGGGGTGGTACCGCCTTGCTTGGCAGCGGATGGCTCAGCCGGCTTGTTGTCGCCGCTGCAGGCCGTCAGCGTCACGCCGGCGGACCAGCATAGGACCAGCAGGGTCAGCAATTTGCCAGGGCGGTGAACGGAAGCTTGGGACATGTTTGGCATGGTGGGACTCATTCAAGATTTCTGCGGCTGACTGCCGCGCCCGACTAGGAAACCACCCGCGAACGGGCTTGACGCGGGATCCGCGGCTGAGGTGCCCGGCATCGGCGCACACCAGCGGCAAAGGGGTTCACGGCCGCAGTGGCAGCGGCTTAGGCGCTTCTTTGGCGTTCTCGTCATCGGCTGTGGCCACGACCACAGGGCGGTTCCACCAGCCGCCCCCGAGCGCCTGGAACAGTGCCGCCGTATCGCCAAAGCGCTGGGCGCGTGCCTGAACAAGGGCCAGCAGGGCTTGCTGGTAGGCGATCTCGGCACTCAAAAACGCCTGGTGGTTTGCAAAGCCGACCTGCTCCTGCAGACGCGTCAGGTCCAGCGTCACTTTTGCGGCATGTTCGGCATCGAGCGCGGCGTCATAGGCATCGGCATCCCCACGAATCGCGTGCAGGGTGTCGGCCACATTCTGGTAGGCGGCAATCACCGTGCCGCGGTACTGCTCTGCAGCCTGGAGCAGCCCCTGCTCGGCCGCACGCTGGCGGTGCTTCAGCGTGTTGCCGTCAAACACCGTTTGACTCACGCCTGCGATGATGTTCCAGAACGGGCCGCCGGTCTTGAACATCTCGTTGAAGTGCGAAGCCGTGCCGCCGATGGCGCCGGTGATGCTGAACTGTGGCAGCCTCGCGGCCATCGCCACGCCGACCTGGGCATTGGCGGAGCGCAGTTGCTCCAGCGCCGCGCGCACATCCGGCCGCTGGTCGACGATCTTGGACGGCAGGCTCAGCGGCAACTCGGCCGGCATATGCAGCCGGTCCAGCGAGAAGGTCTGGCTGATCTCCTCGCCGGGCATGTTGCCCACCAGGGCGCGAATCAGGTCCCGCGTCTGCTCCAGCTGTTTCTGCAGCGGCGGCAGCAAGACCTTGGCCTGTGCCAACAAGGACTCCTGGGCTGCCACGTCCATGCGCATGACAAATCCATTCTTGAACTGCATGTTCAAGATGTCCAGCGCCTTCTGGTTGTCGTCAATCAGGAGGTGGATGGCATCCATCTGGGCTCGCACCGAGGCCTCCTGAATGCAGGCGGCGACGACGTTGGAGACCAGCGTGATGTAGGTGGCCTCCAACTGAAATTGGGCCATCTTGGCCTGCGCGTCCAGCGACTCGACCTGGCGGCGATTCGCGCCAAATACATCGGGCGTGTACCCCACGGTCAACTGGGCGGTGTGGAAGTTGTAGAGGACCGGGCCATTGAACGGCGTCGGGCCGCCCGGATTTTGGTAGGTCTGGATCGTGCTGCCGTCGCCCTGAATGCCTGGCGAGTTGCCGCCCTGATTGCCTGCCAGCTTTTGGCGCTCAAAGTTGTAGTTCAGCCCCACTGTCGGGAAGAAATAACCCTGTTGCGCATAGACCATTTCCTGGGCCTGGCGCAGATTGGCTTGGGCGGCCGTGACCGTGGGGCTGGCCCGCAAGGCACGTTCGACCACCGCGTCCAGATCGGGCGACCCGAAGCTTTTCCACCAATCGAAGGGCAGATCGTCAGCCGACTTGAACTGCTGGGGCTCGCCGCTGCCGGCACCCATGACGCCCGCCCCAGGGGTCAATCCCTCATTCACGCCATAGCTGGCCGCTGCCGGGGCCTCCGGTCGCTTGAAATCCGGGCCCACGGCACACCCCGCCAGCGCCGCAGCGCCGGCAAGCGCCAAAACGGTTGGCCGCCAACGAATGGCAAGTGCCTGACGAATGAACTGGAGCGACGAGGACATGCGAGCTTGAACGTCTGTGGAAGAAGGTCCGCAGAATAGAGGACTGTCGACGCTGGCGTAACTGTGAGCAATCGGTGCTATCTGGTGTGATTTGTCACAGTGGCGCCGCGCTGCGATTTTCGCCATATTCGGCCCGTCTCGTGCCGTGGATACGTCTCAGGATTTGGCGAATGAAAGCTTTTGGTTTTGTCAGTTCGATAATTTTGGGCGGTTCGACCCTGCTCATGCCCCTGGCCGGCTTCGCCCTGGACGCGCCCAAGGGCTCGCCGCTGCCGGTCGCGGCGCGCAAGGCCGGCAATACAGCGGCGATTGATGGGCGCAATGTCAAGCAATCGGCGGCCAGCCGTGGGCTGGTCAGCCTGTCGCCCAATCCTGCAGCCACTTCGGCCACCGGCACGGATGGCAAGCCTCGGGGCGCCGCGCCCATGTCGGCTAAGCCACCTTTGGTTTCCGCGGCAAACAACAGCGGAGCCAACGGCAGCGCGAGCAATAGCAGCTCGGGTAACAGCAGCATGGGTAACGGCAGCACGGGTAACAGCAGGACGGGCGGCAGCAGCGCCGGTGCCGTCACCGGCGCCAGCCCGGGCGGCAGCAGTGCCAACGGCGCAGCAGCCGCTGGCACGGCCAATCCTGGCACCGCCAACACCGGCAATGGCCCCAGCAAGGGCAGCCCCTCAGGGGCCAACACGGCAGCCTCCCAAGGCCGTGGCCCCGGTGCAGGCCCCTCCAACCAGAGCCAGTCAGTCTCAGGCCTTACCCGGCAGCCCCGCACTTACACTTGATTGGACGCCGCCTGTCTGCAGCGCCAGGCCCGGAGTCAACCTGGCTCGCCGAAGGGCTCACGACTAGGCTAAGGCCACGCCGGCAGGCAGCCTGGCTTTGCAACGCTCGGCCCCCAACTGCCCAGCCCAGCCATGAAAAAGATTCTTTGCATCGAAGATGAACGCGACACGGCGTTGCTGATCCAGGAAGAATTCGAGAGCCGCGGCTATTGGGTCAGCCTGGCGTTTGACGGGCAGCAAGGGCTGATGGCCATCCTGCGCGACGAGCCAGATCTGGTGCTTTGTGATGTGAACATGCCGGTGATGTCCGGCTTTGCGCTGCTTGACTGCGTCGTGAGCATGGCGCCGCGCTTTAGCAGCATGCCCTTCATCTTCCTCACCGCGCTGGCCAACAGGGACGACGAATTGAAAGGCCGAAAGCTGGGCGCGGACGACTACGTGACCAAGCCCATCGATTTTGAGATCCTGAATGAAATCATCACGGCGCGCTTGGCACATGTCGCCCGCGACCAGGTGTGGCCCAAGGAGGTGGAGCTCAGCGTGCGGGAGATCGAGGCGCTGACCTGGGCGGCCCGTGGTAAGACGTCTTTGGAAATCGCCGAGCTGCTGGGCATGTCCAAGCGCACGGTGGACTTTCATCTTGATAACGCACGAGACAAGCTCGGCGTCTCGACGCGCATCCAGGCGGCGGTCAAGGCGGCATCCGGACGCATCATCAGGCCCTGAACTCAAGGTATTGGCGCGAACCCGCCACATACCCATGCAAGCGCTTTTTGCCATCGAGCTCATTTGCGCTAGTCGCAGGCGCATGCGCCGACACTGCAATGCGAGCCCATCGATGTCGTCTGTCGGCTCAACGTTGGCGGTCGTTCCAGTGTGACCGAGCCGCAGGGAGCTTGGGAGCGATACAACTTCTGTGCCAGCATCCGTGGGCACTCCTACCTAGGCCACGCGGCGAGGCGGACGAGATCACGCTGCGTTGCGTCCCTTCAGCATCGCGGCAAGCACGCCATCCTTAAGCACGGCATGGTGAAAGATGGCGGCGCCCGCGTGCAGTCCGGCCAGCCACATGAGCATGTCGCCCAGGATGCCATGCACGTCGCCCCAATCCGCGAGGTTCGCGATTGGCGACTTCGCAATCCATGGCATCTGATCGATCCGAAAGCCATTCAACAGCGTGAGCGGATGGCCTTCGCTGCCCAATGCTAGGAAGGCTGTGCAAGGCAGGGCCAGCAACAAGAACCACAAGCACCCCTGCACCAGCTGGCTGGCCAAGCACATCCATCGCGCCATTGCAAAGCGCGGGGCCGCCGGTCGCAGGGCGGCCCAGATCACACGAGTCACGGTCAGCGCGAGGACTAACACGCCGAGCGACTCGTGCCAGACGATGTCCAGGCGCGCAGCCGGATCCATGCCTTGACGCATCAGGCGTCCGAAGCCGCCCGGGCCGAGGACGAAGGCGATCGTCACGACCAGGGCAGTGATCCAATGAAGTGCGCGGCTGAGCTGGTCGTAATGTTCCTGCTGTGTACCTTGTCGCACAAAGTTCCTTTCATTGATGGCAAATCGCATGCGAATCGCACGCGAATCTAGCGCGCGAATCTAGCGTGCGAACTGCAGGCCCACGTAGACCAGCGAATGCAGCTGCTCGTCATTGCGCGTGCCGAACTCGCGCCCAGCAGCGGCCAGCAGCGTCATCGAGTCCTTGAGCTTCCAGTGCACGCCGAAGTTGAGCAGCGTCTGGTGAGTTCCCTGCGCCTGCGTCTGGTGGATCTCTCCCATGCACTCAACGCCCTCCGCGCAGTCGCGAGCGAGCACGAAGCCGGCGACCCACTGGTTCTTGGCGCCCGCGGCGTCGACGAAGTTGCGACCGAGCTCGGCCGCCACGCTGTAGCCCGAGCCCACATCTGCCGACATCTCGAACGGCAGAAAGAATGAGCTCCCCGGACTCGTGACGCCTCTGCGGCTGGACGAGCTCAGCAAGTTGCGCGTGTACTGCGGATAGGTGGACAGCGAGACGCCCGCTTTCTCTTCATCGACGAAGCGCCACTTGACGCCGAAATCGCCAGCGCCCACGTCCGAGCGTGCGCCTGTGCCGTCTTCCCAGGCTGTGACCCAGGGGATGTCGACCTTGATCTGGACCGCATCGCCCCAGCCGTAGTTCATGTCGGCATCGGGCGCGGCGAATTCACGCCGGCCGTGAGTGCGCGACTGGATGGCGCCGAGGTTGATCTCCCAATGACCGTCGCCGGGCGTACCGGGATCGTCGGTGACCATCGGCGGGCCGCCCTGCGCCAGCGCGGGGCCGGCAAGGAGGACCAGGCAGGCGAGCGCAGCAATGCGTTTGAAGATCAATGGGATGGACAAGATGATTCCTTGGCTGATTGGGATGGACAGGCGAATGCTTCAGGTCGCGGACTTACGCTGCCGCTGGGACGCCGTGGGATTCGATTTCATGAACGCACCGGGATTGCGTGGAGAGTCGATGGACAAGGCCTTTGATACATTCAAGTGACGGCAGAGGCCGCATTTTGGCCCTCTGATATCGAGATTTCCGATCGCCGGTTCGAACGCGACGATGAACATCACCCTGACCCAGCTCCGCGTGTTTTCCGCCGTGGCCTCGCAAGGCAGCGTGCGCAGCGCTGCACGGGTGCTCGATATGGCGCAGAGCGGTGTGACCCAGCAGCTTCAGAAGCTCGAATTCGTCGTCGGCGGCAAGTTGTTCCAGCGCACGAATCGCGGCGTGACGCTGACGCCCGTTGGCGAAAGATTGCTCATCCGGACGGCCACTATTCTTGGTGAATGCACGCGGGCCGAACACGAGGCGCGCCAGCTGCAGGGGGACATGTCGGGCGTGATTTCCTTCGGCGTGGCGACCGAGCCGCTCATTCGCACGCTGCCCGCCGTGCTCAACGACTTCCACTGTCGTTACCCATTGGTGGAAACGCATCTGATGAGCGGGACCTCGCGAAAGATGATCTCCTGGGTGCGCAAGGGCAGCCTCGACTTTGCGATCGCCTTGATCTCCGAGAGCTCCGACGTCACGGACCTGGAAGTCTCTGCGCTGTACCCATCGCGGCCGGCCATTGTCTGCCGGAAAGACCACCCACTTCGAAACAAAAAGTCGATCGCCGATCTCGTCGATTGCCACTGGATCAGCACGCGCCAGCCCGACTTGTCCGTGGTGCCGGCCAGCCGGTTGATCCATCTCTTCGCGGCGAACGACCTCCCGCACCCGAAGATCGTCGCCACGACCGAAGCCTTGTTCGACACTCTGCATCTCGTTGCCCAGACGGACTACCTGTCGCTCGAACCGCAACTGGTGACCGAACATCCTTTCTTCGCCGATTCGCTGACTCACATTCCCATCCGGGAACCGATCCAGGCCTCCAACATCTGCCTGGTTCGTCGCTCGGCCGTCCCGCTCACGCCGGCGGCACAGCAAATCTGCACCATGCTGATCTCGCATGCGCGTTCCACGGCAAAACGGATCCGCAAGTAGCCGGCGCCTTTCATTCGAGCGGCAAAGGCGCCGCGGCTAGAAGTGCCCGCGTGTAGGCGTGCTGCGGCCGATCCAGGACCTCGTCCCGGGGGCCCTGCTCGACGATGCGCCCAGCCTCCATCACGACGATCCGGTCGGCGACTTGCGCCACCGCCGGCAAGTCGTGCGAGATGAACAGACAGGCGAATCCATGCTGCTTTTGCAGGCTCTGGAACAGCGCCAGCACCTGGGCCTGGATGGTCATGTCCAGGGCCGACACGGGCTCGTCCGCCACCACGAATGCGGGCCGCCGCACAATGGCGCGCGCTATCGCCACGCGCTGGCGCTGGCCGCCCGACAATTCGTGCGGCAGGCGATGGGCAAAGCCCTCAAGCCCCACCTCTGCGAGCACCTCGTCGACCCGATACGAGCGTTCCGCAGCCGACAAGCCGGGCACACGTAGCAGGGGCTCCAGGGCAATGTCGCCAATGCGCTGGCGTGGATTCAAGGAAGAGTACGGGTCTTGGAATACGAGCTGGCATGCCATGCGCAGCGATTGAAGGTTCTTGCGCCCCACCACCTCGCCCTGGAAATGAAGCTCACCGCCCGCATGCGGCGCCAGCCGGAGCATGGCGCGCCCAAGCGTAGTCTTGCCGGAGCCGCTGCCGCCCACCACGGCCACGGTTTCACCCGCATGAACGGCCAGGTTCACAGAGTCGAGCACCTGGCGCGGCTGCGCTCGCTTCCACCAGCCCTTGCCGGCGCCGGGGTATGCGACGCTGAGATTACGCGCCTCGATCAGCGGCGCTCCGAGCCCGGCATGAATGCCCGCTCGACTGCGTTGTGGGACCGCACCCAAGAGCTGCCGCGTGTAGTCGTGCCTAGGGCGCTCGAAGACATCGCGCACCGCGCCCGCTTCCATTAGCACACCGCGCTGCATCACCACGACACGCTGCGCATAGCGCGACACCAGCGCCAGGTTGTGCGTGATCAGTAGGACCGCAGTGCCCTGCTCGCGCGCCAGCTCAGTCATCAGGTCCAGCACCTCGCCCTGCGAGAGCGTGTCCAGCGCCGTCGTGGGCTCGTCTGCAATCAGGAGCCGAGGTTTGAGCAACATCACGCTGGCCAGCATGATGCGTTGGCGCATACCGCCTGAGAACTCGTGGGGGTACGCGGCCATGCAACGCTCGGGATCGCGTATGCGCACGCGTGCCAGCATCGCCAAGCAGCGCTGGCGGATTTGGGCGTCGGTGAGGCTCGTGTGCAGGCGCAGGCCTTCGCTCAGCTGGTCGCCGATCCGCATGGCGGGGTTGAGCGACACCATGGGCTCCTGAAACACCATGCCGATGCGCTCGCCGCGAAGGGCTCGCATCCGCTCAGGCCGGGCCTGCAGGAGATCCTCGCCTTCCATCAGGATGCGCCCACTGCCACAGGCGACACCGGGCGGCATCAGCCCCAGGACGGCGCGGGCCGCCATTGTCTTGCCGCTGCCGGACTCACCGACGATCGCGAGGATCTCCCCCGAGCCCATCTCGAAATCCAGCGCATCCACCAGCACCCTGCGGCTGCCGGTGGCCAGCAGGGTCAGGCCCTGCACCTGTAGAAGCGGTGCCTTGCTCATGCCTGCACCATTCGCGGGTCGAGGTGGTCGCGCACCGCATCGCCGAGCAGATTGATGCCCAGCAACGTCAGTGCGATGCACAGGCCGGGTGCAAGGCCCAACCAGACAGCGCTATTCATGTACTGGCGCGCCGCGGAGAGCATGTTGCCCCAGGTTGGCGCGGGTGGTGGAACGCCCAGTCCCAGGAAGCTCAGCGCACTCTCCGACAGCAGCACCCAGCCGAACATGCTGGTGGTCAATACCGCCACCGGCGCCACGCAGTTGGGCAGGACGTGGCGCCACATCGTCAGCCACTCCGGGTTGCCGATCATGCGCGAGGCCTCGACGTACTCCTTTTCGCGCAAGGACAGCACGGTGCCGCGCACCACGCGCACAACTGTCGGCGCATAGGCCAGGCCCAGCGCGATGATGATGCCCCACTGGTTCGCCCCCATCACCATCATCACCCCCAGAGCGAGCAGGATGCCAGGGAAGGCCAGCAGGGTGTCGTTCCCAGCCATCAAGATGCGGTCCGTCCAGCCGCGCAGGAAGCCAGCGAGCACACCCACCAGCACGCCGCTGACCAGCGCGAAACCCACGGCCAGCAACGCGACGCAACCGCTGGAGAGCGCACCTGCCATGACGCGGCTGAGCACATCGCGGCCGAACTCGTCGGTGCCTATCCAGTGCGTGAAAGAGGGTGCCTGCAGCCGCATGTGCAAGTCCACGGCCAGCGGGTTGTACGGCGTCCAGACCGCCGCGATCAGCGCCGCCGTCACCAGCGTGCCGATCAGGGCACCGCCGATCAGGCCATTGGGAGATCTGAAGAGACTTCTTTTCATTGGGCGGCCACGCGAGGGTCGAACAGGGGATAGCACAGGTCGATGACGAGATTGGTCAGCACGTAGACACCAGCGGTGAACAGCATTACGCCCTGTACAACCGGGTAGTCGCGCGCGTAGATGGCATCGACGAGCAGGCGGCCGAGGCCGGGCAGCGTGAAGACCGTCTCCAGCACGGCGATGCCGCCGAGCAAGTGGCCCAGCACGAGGCCGATCAAGGTGAGCGTCGGCGCGAAGGCATTGGGCAGGACGTGACGCAGCAGCACGCGCCATTCGGGCAGGCCCTTTGCGCGGGCATGCGTCACATACTCCAGGCGGAGCACCTCAATGGCGCTGGCCCGCATCATGCGCGTCAGCACACCGCTCTCGATGAGCACCAGCGTGGTGACAGGCAGCAGGATGTAGAGCAACGCGGCCGAGAAATTCTCGGAGAAAGCCACATAGCCCACCACCGGCAGCCAGCCCAACTTCAGACCGAACAAGAGCAGCAGCAGCAGGCCCAGCCAGAAGCTTGGAATCGACATCAGCAGCGCCGCACCGGCTACGATGGCGACGTCCAGTTTCTGGTTCTGCTTCCATGCCGCCAGCAGTCCCATCGGCACGGCGATCAGGGCTGCCAGTCCGACAGCGATCAGCACGATGGTTGCGCTGGTCTCGAATCGCTCCAGCACCAGTGGCAGCACCGGCGTTCCCAGGCTGATCGACTGGCCGAGATCGCCGCGCAGCACTTGCCCGAGCCAATGCAAGAACTGCACGGGAAGCGGCTGGTCCAGCCCGAGTTGCCGGCGCAGCTGTTCGACCGAGGCCTCGTCCGCTGCGTCTCCCAGCATCAGCTGGGCGGGATCGCCGGGGATCAGGTGAATCAGCGTGAAGACTGCAATTGCCACCAGCAGCAGCGTGGGAATGGCCAGCGCAATGCGGCGCGCGATGTAGAGGAGCATGGCGGTCGGCGAGCGGTTTTGGATCGAACGAGGAGGCGGACTACCGGATCCGGACGTTCCACAGGCGTGGCTTGGCCGGAGCCCATGGCTTGAAGCCGATGACGTTGCGGCGCAGGCCCACGGTGTCGGCGCTGTTGAAGAGGACGATCAGGGGCACGTCTTCGAGCATTTTCCGATGCAGCTGGTCGAACAGGAGCTGGCGCCGCGCGCGATCGGTGGTGTTCTCGGACTGCTCCAGCAGCGCTTGCACCGTTGCGTCGTCCCAGACCTTGCGAGGTTGGCTGTCCTTCGGGCCGGAAACCATTTCGTAGCTAAAGGAAGGATCGAGCCGCGCCGAGTAGTTGAAGGCCATGGCCTGATAGCGTCCCTTGGCATAGCGATCCAGCTGCGTGGCCCAGTCCAGGACCTCGAGTTCGATCATGATGCCTGCCTCGGCCGCCATCGCCTGGATCAGGACCGCCGAATCGAAGCATTCGGAATGACGCTTGTTGGCGATCAGCTTGATGGGCTGGCCCTTGTAGCCCGCCTCGGCCAACAGCTTGCGGGCCAACGCGATGTTGCGCTGCCAGCCCGTCGCCTGCGTCGCGCCATAGTAGGGACTGCTGCGCGGTAGGACTGAATTGTTGACGACGCTGTTGCCCTCGGTCACGGCCCAGGCGATGTCGCCCGTGTCGAGCGAGAGCGCGAGGGCGCGGCGGATCCGCACGTCCTTCAGCAGCGGGTCGCGCGTCTGAATCAGCAGCGCGAACATGTCCATGGCTGGCGCGGTGGCGATGGTGGTGGCGGGGTTCTTGCGGATCTCTAGGATGTCGCCGCTTCGCGCTTCGTTGAACACATCGATCGCCCCGCTGTAGAGGGCCGTCTTGCCGGTCACCTCGTCCGGAATCACCAGGAAGCGCAGCCGCTCGACCTCGGCCTTCTTGCCGCCCGTGTAGCCGTCCCGCGGGCCGGGCAAGGACGCATAGCCCTCGAAGCGCTGCAGCTCGATCGACTGGCCGCGCTTCCAGCTCACGAACTTGAAGGGGCCGGTGCCCACGGGCGCGATCCACTTGCCGTCGGGGCCGACAGAGCTGCGGTGCACGATGCCCGTGCCGCCGCAGTCCGTCCGAGCCATCGTGGCCAGCAGCAGGCTGGCGGGACGCTCCAGCCTGAAGACCACCGTGCGTGGGTCTGGCGCCTCGACCGTGAGGACCTTGGTCAAGCCGCGTCCGTCAAAGTCGTTCAGGCAGCGCCAGCCCGTGGCGGGATCGAGATAGCGCTTCCAGGCCCAGACCACATCGGCCGCGGTCAGCGGGGCGCCATTGTGGAAGTGCACGCCCTCGCGCAGCGTGAAGGTGTAGCGCAGGCCGTCGGGTGAGACATCGATCCGAGATGCCAGCATGGGACCCACGCTCGTGTCCTCACGCAGCGCCACCAGGCCCTCGACCATGTGCAAGACCACCGCATCGGTGTTGTCGTCCCGGTTGGTTCCAGGATCCGTCGAGCGAATGTCCGAGCTCAGCCGCACGCGCAAGAGGCTCTCGTCGGCTTGCGCGGCGGGAGCCACCCACTGCAGGAGCGTGGCGCAGCCGGCGGCCAATGCGTGCCGCCATGTCGACGCGGGTTTGATCATGTGCGGGGCGAGTTCAGGGAGCGTAAGTCAGGACCGTGAAGGTATCCGGCAAATAGGCTGTCTTGGCGTCCTCCCCTTCCGGGTAGGTGTCGATATATTGAGCCGTCACGAGATAGATCTTCCCCGTTGCCGGATCCAGCACCCCGGTCCGGGCGCGTGGCCGCGTGCCGATTGTGGCCGTGACACGGTAATGGTCCTGCGGCAGGCGCCGGATGACGGTCAGGCTCCCTTCTTCGCCGTTGGCCGTCATGACAGCCTGCGCCCGCTCGTCGAACAGGACCTCGTCAACGCCCCGACCTATCGGCAGGCGCGCGCGCTGGCGGCCCGAGGCCATATCCAGCACCACCAGCGCAGGCGCGGACTTTGCGTCACCGCGGCAGCCCACGAAGACGCGCTGTGTCGTGCGATCGAGCTCCAGCGCTGCGGGTTGCGCGCAGCCAGCCAGCGGCAGCGTCGTGATCACTTTGAGCGCCACGGAGTCGACCTTCGCGACCCGCGCTCGGTCCCGCAGCGGCAGGAAAAGATGCCCTTGGCCGTCGGCCCGCGGGGCGTCGACCTTGGCGCTGTCCACGATCACGGTGCCAGCGGGCTGGCCAGTGCGGCCGTCGAAGAAGAGCACCGGCGTGCGGTGCGTGCGCTCATCGGCCTCACCGACCATCGCGAAACGCCGGCTCACCGGGTCGTAGGCGGCACCGTCGAACCCGGCCGTTGCGCTCTTGTAGCGAGCGAGAGTCTCCAGCGTTGTGGGTTTGAAGACGACCACGTCGCCGTCCGTTGTGCCAGCGATGCCGATGTCGAACTCCGTGGCCAGCGCTGCCGTGTTGGTGTTCTTTGAATCGGCGATCGTGGCCACAACCGCACCCGCGCGGGTGTCGTACACCTGCAGGCCATCAGCCCGATGCGCGATGAACATGCGCCCGCTCGTGGCATCGAACGCGTGATAGTCCCAGCCCGTCGCGCTGCCGGGGACGGGGATGGCCGCTTCGAGGTGATACGTTTCAGGGCTCGGCGCCGCCGCCGCCCCTGCGCTGGCGACGCACAGGGCCATCACGGCGCCCAGGATTGCATGCATTTGAAATCGCTTCATGAATCGTTTCTTGAAGAGTTCCGATCGCATCCTAAGAGCCCGGCGCTTGCAGGCAAGCGCCGGGCTCTTCGGGATTAGAAGAACTTGTAGTTAGCCGCCAGGTAGAAGGCACGGCCGCGTGGATCCGTGTAGCTGGGGTCGTAGCCGGCGAGGAAGCTGAAGATTTGGTTCGAGCGCGGCGGGTTGGTGTCGAACAAGTTCTTGATGCCCGCGCGCAGGCGTAGCGACTTGGTCACCGCGTAGCTCGAGGAGAAGTCCCACAGCGAGTAGGCCTTGACCCAGTGGTCCGAGCCGTCCGGCATCGGGTTCTGGTCCTTGTAGCCCTGGTAGAAGGTCTGCTGCAGCGTCGCGCTCCATGGGCCACGGTCGAAATCGAACGTGAGCGTGTGGCGCCAGCGCTGGATGACCTGGTCATTCACATAGATTCCCACGCCGCTCACGACGGGAGCTCCTGTTTCCTGTGACTTGTAGCTCAGCACGTACGTGCCGTTCAGGGTCACGGCGAACTTGCCGATCGAGTTCTGCGGCGCGCGCCAGGCCACGCTCAGGTCCAGGCCCGAGGTCGCCAGGGAACCGTCATTGCGCAGGCGCGAGTCGATCTGCGTGATCGGTCCGGGGATGCCGCCCAGCGCGGGATCGGCGGGGCCGCGCGTGATGTAGGCCGCATTGCGGAGCGGATCGGAGAAATACGAGTCTTCGGGCGCTACGATCACGTCGGTCTTGGCGATGCGCCAGTAGTCCAGCGAGGTGGTCAAGGCCGGGCTGGGCTCGTAGACGGTTCCCAGCGAGAACTGCTTGGACTTCTCTGGCTTGAGGGCAGGGCTGCCCCCATACAACTTGTTTGGCTGGATCCCGCAGTAGTCGGGGTTTTGGGTGTTGTCGATGCTCCCGACCTTGATGCAACCCAGGGGATCGTTATAGACGCCGTTGGTCACGTCCAAGTAAGAAGGCGAATAGAGATCCGACAGGGACGGCGCACGGAATCCGGTGCCGTAGGAGCCGCGGACCACCACTTCCTTCGCTGGGTTCCAGCGCAGACCCAGCTTGGGATTGGTGCTGCTGCCGAAGTCGCTGTAGTGGTCGGTTCGCAGGGCCAACTGGGCTTCGAACTTCTTGAACACCGGCAGGCTGAACTCGGCGTAGGCAGCGTCGACGCGCCGGCTGCCACTGAATGCGGTGGTCGCCGCGTCGCCGCGCAGCTCGCCTGCTGCAAGCAGAGCCGAGGGAGTGAAATCCAGCTTCTCGTTGCGAATCTCCAACCCCAGCGCGACCGCGGCGTTGCCGCCGGCCATTGCGAACAGATCCCGCGTTGCCTTGAGGTCGACCGAGTCCGTCGTCCCGACTGAATGGCGGGCCTTGTCGCTGACACGCGCTGCGTTGAGCAGGGCCAAGCCATCGGCGCCAGTGGGGCCAAACGGATTGATCTCGCCGCTCAGGAAGGCCGCATTGAACGCTGACGCCCGCACATAGCCGCTGAGGTAGATGTCGTCGACCGTGTTGACGCTGTGATTCAGCGCAGTGTCGTAGTCCCATTCGCCCCAGGTGCCCTTGGCGCCGATCAGCAGGCGCTGCGCGTTGGCATCGACCTCATTTGTGCGAGGTCCGAGGACTTCCATGCGCATGGACACCCGCAGTGGCGTCTGGTTGGTACTGATCAGCGTCGTCGGGTAGTAGGGACCGCTCACCGGGTAGTTCAGGTTCGTGAGCGTGGCGGGGCTGATGCGGTAGGTCGTGTCAGTCTGGTTGACGAGCGCCTCGGCATACAGCGTATTCTCGGCATTCAGCGACAGTTGTCCGCGCGTGATGAGCGACGTGCGCTTGGACTCGGGCGAGATCTCCGTGGCGTGCATGTAGTCGTACAGGCAGGCAGATGCACCGACAAAGCTCCCAGGTGCATAGACGGTGCTGGGCGGATTGCAGTTGGGCGTGCTGGGGTTCAAGCGCGGTCCCGTCGGCCCGCCGCTGGGGGTGGTCCGGCGCACGTTCGCGGGGAATGTATTGGAGCTGCTGACGTCAAGGTTGATGTCCGGCTCGTACGCGGAGCCCACCCAATTGCGCTGTGTCGCGCGTAGCGAATCGGTGCCCTGGTAGTCCAGCACTGCCATCAGGTTGTAGCGATCGGTTGCCAGGTTGCCGATGCCGACGGATAGGGTTGCCGAGTTCTTGCCCGCGCCGCCGTGTTGCGTGGCATAGCTGTACAGCGCCAGGTCGCCGCCTTGGTAGTCGTTGCGAGTGATGAAGTTGATCACGCCGCCGATCGCGTCGGCGCCGTAGATGGCGGACGCGCCGTCCTTGAGCACCTCCACGCGTGCGATGGCTGCGGCTGGAATCGAGTTCAGGTCCACGCCTGCATTCGAGCCCGGAGAAGCGAAATTGGCCAGGCGACGACCATTGAGCAGGACCAAGGTCGACGAGACCCCCACACCACGCAGATTGGCTCCGTTGAATCCGCGCTGGCCGGGAACGTCGGTAAAACTGGCACCGTCGGTGAGGGCCGCTGCGCTGGCCGACACCTTGGCCAACAGTTCCGACGCCGTAGTCGAGCCACTGCGCTCGATCTCAGCATGGGTGATGACTTGTACCGGCAGTGCCGTTTCACCGTCCAAGCGCTTGATGGACGAGCCTGTGACCTCGACGCGAGTGAGCTGCTGCGCGTCCTCGGACTGCGCCCACGCGGCATCGTTCAGGAAGGCCAGGGCGGCAGCCATTGCGAGTGTGGTACGGACTGGCATGCTCATGGTTCTCTTACCCATTTCAGTTCCTTGGAAGTTGACAGGCCCTGCGAGGCGCAGGCTCGGTTGATAAAACAAGACGTCGACGCAGCTCGAATTCAGCCCTGGGCCTACAACCCAATCAGCTTGCCCGTGCGGATCGGAACGCTGCCGCTGACGCGCCCGATGGGCTGGCCGGCGCGCACGAAGCGAATGGCGCGGCGCATGTAGAACACGCCGCAGGTGTGGCTGTGGATGGTCGTCGTTCGATCGGTGAGTGGGTCGACGATGTCGAACACTGCGTCCCCCTGCTCGATCCGCGCCCCGACCTGCGCACGGTGCACAAGCACGCCGCCCACGGGCGCGACGAACTGTTCGCTGCCGTTCAGGGGTGTGGCTGGGGCGAGCAAGGGCGGTAAGGGTTTCGGCTCGCCCGTGATCGCACCGCGCCAGGTCAGGTAATCGATGATGGCTTCGGCATCCCGCCGGGCGAGTTCATCGGATACGTCGCGCTGGCCGCGGCACTCGATGGTGACGGCCACGCAACCGTCGGCAATCGGCGTGGCACCGGCCGCGCTACCGGCGGACTGGCGCAGCCGCCACCAGAAGAGGCTGTGCGTCTCATCGAACGAGGCGCCACCGGAGTCGGTCGCCAACAGTGAGGCCTCGGCGCCGATATATCGCGACAGGGGCTCGACCTGCGCCCATTGCTCCGCGTTCGCGTAGAGGTGCATGCATGCCTCGAGCGAGCAGTGCAGGTCTAGTACGAGATCGGCGTCGACGGAGAGTTGGAGGAGATGGACCTGCAGCGAGTCGAGCTCGGAGTTCGCCTTCAGCTCGGCCAGCTCCTCTCGCACGGCGCTGCGCACGATCCGCAGATTCTCTTGCGGATCGGCACCCAGCCGCCCGCTGGCCCGGGAGAGATCGAGCGCGGGAAAATTGCGGTTGAAGTTCTGTCCGGTTTCCAGATCGAAGCGGCCGATGAACTGACCCAGCACCGTCTGATCGAGGCCGATGGGGTTGGCGACCGGAACGACCACGATCTCCGCATTGATCGCCCCTTGCGCCTCCAGCGCGATCAGGCGGCGCTTCAGATGCAGGGCCACGAGCATCGTGGGCGTTTCGTCGGCATGCAGCGCCGCTTGGATGTAAATCTTTTGCTTGCCAGGCGCACCGAAATGAAAACTGATCAGCTCTCGGGACGTGCCGACGCTTCCGTTGAGGAGCGGCGTGGAGCGAATTTCCATGGGAGGACTACGGATTCGTGAAGAAATTGTGTCGCATCGTATGAAACGCCTCTGACCAGGAATAGTGCCGATCTGGTTATCACGATCAGTTTTTTAGATCTCCA
Organism: Roseateles sp.; assembly: GCA_019234295.1. Lineage (GTDB taxonomy): Bacteria > Pseudomonadota > Gammaproteobacteria > Burkholderiales > Burkholderiaceae_C > JAFALK01. The sequence goes on along the minus strand of JAFALK010000037.1, from coordinate 216,609 downwards.
TGTTTCTCCTATGCGAGCCCTCCATCGCCTGGCACGCTGTAGGTGTGGGGAAAGCCATGTTGGTGTTCAGTACCGGCGCATGCAGTCGTTGCGAGAGACGAAGACTGGGTTGCCGAATTCATGAACGTCGCGCTGATTCCGCGACGCGGAAATTCGCGGCAGCAAACGACGGTGTCTGTCCAATTGGCGAAGAGGTGACTGGTTGCCGCAATGCGGGCCGCCGGCCGCGGGCCGATGCTCCTGAGCCGTCGGCCGGTGGAGCCGACGATCAGGTGTTTGTTGAGCCCAGGCACAGACAGCTCGCTGCGCAAGTGGCAGCTGAGGCGTTCAGAGCAGCCACTGGCGTGGCGGCCAGTTTTGCGTTTCGCTGTCGCTGAGCGAATGGGCGCGACACCGCGTGCGATCTCGCGGCTTGAAACAGCCGGGCAGCCGGGCAGCATGCTCCGTCGTTCGCAACTTGGAACAAAATTAGCCGCCGCCGTTGGATGCAAGATTCAACTCAAGCTCGAGCCTCAGAAGTACAGATGACGCCGCATCTTGGACTCGAGTGGGCGGACGGCATCGGCCTGCGCGTTTTGACGTTGATCGACTGCTTGCGGGGAGGGGCAGGCTGAACCTCGGGCTGCTCGCTCCGGGTGGTCGTGTGAGTCCGCGGGCCGGCGAGAGCAGGGTGCTTGGCCACCAAACGGGCCCCGAAAGCACGCAGACGCCCAGGGGGCGCTCACTCAACGTTCGTAGCCAGCCACTGACACGGTTGCAGGCTTCAAGCCGCAACGATCGTCAAGTGCCCGGTCGTGTGAGCGCGACGGTGGACATCGGTCAATCCGCAACGCTGCAGATGTGTCAGCCGATTCAGCGGAGTGGGCGGTAGGTTTCCAGGTCACCTGCGCTCGACGAACCTGATGACCGCCGCGGTCATCCCTGTCGATGCAGATTCGTCAGCGCCGCCCACCTGCCTACTGCAAGCGCCCTGTCAGCACGACGATGGACGCGGCTGGCAAGGTGATGGATTCGGCGCCTTTAGCATCGAGACTGTTGTGGACCACGGGGCCGTCTGGGTCTGCGTGTCCGCCTTGATCTGCGCTGGGGTGCCACTGATACTGCGCGCGTCCGAATGCGCTCTGCCGTACGGGGCCGACGAAGTGCTGTTCTCGCTGCCCGGCGGCGTCGACAAAGCGCAGGCGCACCGGTACCGCGTTGTCCTGATCCTTGTTGATCAGCATGAGAGACCATTGACCGTCGGGGCGCAGCAAGGGGTAGGCGGTCACGAGGGTGTGGCCGGCTTCGTCCTGAACGCCGGAGCGCGCTGGGAAGAGCTGGTGCACATCATGGCTGCCTGGCACGACCCATTCCTGGTTGATCAGTTGGCTGGCGAAGAACTGCGCAAGCGGCTGTCCGATGCGCCAGTCCTTGTCTGCAGCGAGCAGGCCGAAGCTGCCCGGCGAGCCATGCACGCCGGGCGAGAAGGGCTCGGGCATGATGTGGAAGTAGTACAGGGCCGAGCCGCCGCCGCTGAAGAACGCGCCCGCGTAGTCGGCCAGCCACAGGCCGCTCCAGATGTCCATGTAGGCCTCGGAGGCAACGGCCGAGAGGTTGGACTCGGTGATGAAGCGCGGTACATCGGCCGGAACGCCATCTTGTGTCCAGATGTCGAGGATGTGCTGTACCCAGCGCGGCTCCTCATAGAGGCTGGCCCAGCTCATTTTGCCCGGATCGACGGGATAGTGCTCGAACGAGAAAAAGCTCAGCTCATTGAGCCGCCCGTGGCGGCGCAGCGCCTCGACGAAGCGGTGCGTCCATGAGGCATCGCCCTGCGCATTGGGCCAGGTCTCGATGTCTTCGTTCTGCCCCGTGAAGACCGGCCCGCCGAGCTTGAGCTCTGGGTCAAAGCGGTGCAGCGCCGTGGCGAACTGCATGTAGAGCGCCGCGTAGTCCTCGGGCGTCGTGTAGTGCCCGTCGGCTTCCTCGCCCATCTCGACATAGGAGATCGGGTAGCCGCGCGCCTTCAGGTAACGCAGCTCGTTGACCGCATCCTCCGGCGTGTTGTAGAGCATGGCGATGGGCACCATGGCCGGCAGGCCGCGTGTCAGGCCGCTTCGGAAGAAGAGATCGAAGCCGACCTGGTCGCCCGCCTTCTCATCGAGATCGGCGGCGCGGTGCCAGGGGTCGATCGACGAGCAGTAAGTGGCCGTCTGGTCTTGGTCGGGTGTGTGGCGGACCAGATCGTGGAAGCTGCCGTCCGCCGACTGCGTGCCCAGCGAGACCTCGCGGATGGCGTAGCCGACGCAGTTGCGCGGGTCGCCGGCATCGGCTTTGTCACAGGTGTTCGAGGACTCGCTCATGCTGATGCGCAGCCACTGCGCCTCGATCGGTTCGGGCGCAAGACGCCGTGTCTCGGTGCCGCCCGCTCCGGCGTCGACCTGGCCGAAAGGGAAGGCCTTCCAGACGCCCCCAGTGGGCTTGCGCATGGGGTCGTCGCCGCCCACCCAGTACTGCACGACATAGCGCTTGGCAAAGGGCTGCGCCCACTGGATGCGCACAGTGGACACCGGCTGCTTGACGGAGAGGTCGAGCACCACCCATTGCGGCAGCTTGACGTCATCCTCGCCCGTGAAGGCCCGGCTCAGATAGGGATTGCTCTTCCAAAAGGTGCTCGGATCGCCGTCGGTCAGGCGCGAGTACCCAATATTGTCGGTGCCGTCGTCGCGCGTGACGCCGCGCCGGGGCAGCGGGTAGCCGTAGCTGTGCCGGATCGGCGCCCCGGTGGGCGTTGCAGCGCCCGTGAAATAGCCTTGCAGGCCCGGCTCGCTCCAACTGCCTTGAGGATTCCAGTGCCAGGCCTCTGCATGGAGCTCGGTGTTCTGCCGGTAGGTGATGGGCTGCCACCCCGCTTCGAGCATGCGATCGACGACAGGGTGCGCCAACAGCTTGTCGGCGCTGCCTGGGGGCAGGCGGTCCATGGCTGCCCCCAGAGCTTCCGTCGGCTTGAAAGCGTTGAGGCGGTGCGCTGCGGCGGTATCAATGACGATCTCCTGCGCCAAGACTGCAGGGGATTGCGCAAGCAAGCTGACCAGCATGAGCTGGGCCAGGGCGATGCGCGCGAACGAGATGCGGAAAATGGATTTCACGGCGAGTCGTGCAATGAATGGGTCGGAACTGGCGTCGACGATACGGGCAAGCCCACCTGGATGTCAATAAATTAAAACACCGGGTGGAAGTATTGGTTGGCGAACGCAGGCGGACTGGCGTCGCTATCATCCATCCCCGCATTGCCCATATTTTTCCCAGACCGACGATGAGCCGAGGCACCACCCAACAATCGAGCGCGCCCTACAACCGCCGCATGGTGCTTGACCTGGTACGCCAGCGGGGCTCGATGTCGCGCAAGGACCTTGTCGAGAAGGTGGCGCTGAGCCCGCAGACGGTGGCCAACATCACGAACGAGCTCGAGGCGATCGGGCTGCTCGTGGCGCGCCGCCAGAAGGCCGACAAGCTGCGCGGCCAGCCGCCGATCGCTTTCGAGCTCAATCCGAATGCCGGCGGCTCGATCGGCATCAGCCTCGAGCCCGGCCGCGCCTCAGCGGCGCAGGTCAATCTGGTGGGCGAGGTGCTGCGCCGGGAGTCGATGGAGGTTGACACCCATGACCGCGCGGCGGTGCTCGCCGCCATGATCGAGCTCGTGCGCGCCGTGCGCACGCGCAGCTTGGGCGATGGCCGGCTCTGGGGTGTCGGCGTGGCGCTACCGGGGCCGCTGATCGCCACCGACATCAGCTTTGTCGGCCCCACCGCGCTTGAGGGGTGGACAGATCTGTCCGTGCTCGACGACCTGCGCGAGCACACACGCCTGCCGGTGTTCTACAGCGTCGACAGCGTTGCCGGCGCGCTCGGCGAGACCCTGTTTGGCGTGGCCAAATCGCTGGAGAACTTTTTCTACCTGCACCTGGGGCTGGGTTTGGGTGGCGCGTTGGTCGACGGTCGTTCGGCCTATCGTGGAGCGAACGGCAACGCCACCGAGATCGGCCATGTCCCTGTGCAACCTGGCGGCACGCCCTGCTATTGCGGCAACACGGGCTGCCTTGAGCGCTACCTCTCGTTGCACTCGCTGGCCGAGGCGCTTGGCGCGAGCGACGCCCAAATGCAGGATCCGGCGTATCTGGCGGCACTGATTGAGAAGCCCAATAAGCGCATGCAGGCCTGGTGCGAGCAGGCGGCCGCGCGGCTGCGCGATGCTGTCTGCATGATCGAGAACATGCTCGATCCGCACAGCATCGTCATCGGCGGCTCGGCGCCCAAGGCGTTGGTCGAGCGCCTCGTGGAGTTGGCCCAGCCGCTGCGCCGTTCTGTGCGCGGCGGGGTGGCGCAGCCGGGCTCGCGCATTGTCCTGTCCGAGCGCCAGGAAGACAGCTCCATCCTTGGCGCCGCCGTGCTGCCGATCTACGACATGCTGGCGCCGCGCCCCGAAGTGCTGCAGCAGGATCGGCGCCCTGAGGCCGAGGTGGCCGACCTCCTGGGGCAGCGTACCAAGGATCGCGCCGGGCGACTTTGATTATTAACATCCAGTAGATTTAATAATTGACAACGGTGCTTGGCGGCGCCTATATTCGCTCGCCATGGACCAGGCACACCCTCAAATCACCGTCATCGGCGACATCGGCGTCGACCATGTCATGGGCCCAACCGAGGCCTGGCCTCGCATCGGGACCGAGACCATCATGGAACGCGCCGAACTGCGCGCAGGCGGCTCGGGCGGGAACACCGCGCTCGCGCTGCGCCACCTCGGCTTTACCGCGCACCTGATCGCGGCCGTCGGCCACGATGACTTCGGGGCGTGGCTGGAGCGCCAGTTCCACGGCCTGAAGTGCTCCCTGCAGCGCTGCGAGCTGCCCACGACGGTCTCGATCGGCGTCATGCACTCTTGTGGCGAACGCAGCTTCCTAACCACGCGCGGGCACCTCGAGCACATGGGCATCGCGCATGTGCTCAGGAGCCTGCGGCCGGCGGCTTCGGCGAATGCACTGGCGATGCTGTCGGGGCCATTCTTGTTGCGCGAGCTTCGGCCTCACTACGCGGCGCTCATCTCCGAGCTGGGCCGCCTGGGCTACCAGGTGGCGCTCGACACCGGCTGGCCGGCGCAGGACTGGAGCGCAGCGCTCAGAGAGGAGGTGCAGGGCTGGGTGCGCCAGGCGGACCATCTGCTCATCAATGAACTCGAAGCATTGAGCCTGGCCGCCGCCAGCGATCTCGAAGCCGCCATCGACACCTTGAGCGGCTGGCTCAAGCCCGGTGCCACGTTGGTCGTCAAGGTCGGCCCGCGCGGCGCCATCGGTTGGCAGGCCGGCGAGCGGGTGCAGGTGCCGAGCGCCAGCGCTGCCATCTTCGACACCATCGGCGCTGGCGATGCCTTCAATGCCGGTTATCTCGTCGCTCGCACCCAAGGTGCCGGGCTGCGTGTCGCCCTTGATTCTGGCTGCCGCGCGGCGGTGGCCATTCTTTCGCGCTTCCCGCGCCACGACATCCACCCAGGCGAGCTCGCGGCGTGCCTGAGCCCCACACATGAGGAGACCGCTGCATGAAGCATCGCCGCCTGATCATTGGCTACATCATGCTCGTCTGGTTCGTCATCTCCTTCGTGACGAACCTGATCGGGCCCTTGATGCCCATCATCATTCACGACTTCAAGCTGAGCCTGGGCTTGGCCGGCTTTCTGCCGTTCTCCTTTTTCCTGGCCTACGGCCTGATCTCGATCCCGGCCGGCACGCTCGTCGAGGCCAAGGGCTCGCGCTTCACCATGCAGGTGGCCTTCGCGCTGAACCTGCTGGGCTCGGCCATCATTGCACTCAAGCCCGGCTATGCCACGGCCGTGGCGGGCCTGTTCGTGATCGGCCTGGGCATGGCCATGCTGCAGGTCGTCATCAACCCGCTGACACGCGTGGCTGGCGGCGAAGAACACTTCGCCTTCTTCTCAGTGATGGGGCAGCTGGTGTTCGGGTTTGCGTCCTTCGTCAGCCCGCTCGTGTTCGAGTGGCTGATGGAGCGCCCGGGCGCGGCCGGCCAGCCGCTCGTGTGGGTCACCTTCTACTGGGCCTTCACCGCGCTGTTCTTCGCGTTGATCGGCAGCACCGCCAAGCTGCCGCTGCCGCGCGTTGAGCTCAAGGAAGACGAAAAGGGTGGCGGCCTCTCCACCTATCTGGAGCTGCTGGCCCGGCGCGACGTGAAGCTGTTCTTCCTCGGCATCGTCGCCTACGTGGGCACCGAGCAGACGCTGGCAGACTGGATGTCGCAGTTCCTCGCCACCTATCACCACTTCTCGCCGACCGCGGAAGCCGCCGATGCGGTGGGCCACTTCTGGGGCCTGATGTCGGTCGGCTGCGTGCTGGGCCTATTGCTGCTCAAGCTCTTCGACGCGCAGCGCGTGCTGGCCGCGTTCACGGTGCTTGCCGTGGGCTGCGTCTCGCTGGCGTTGTTCGGTCCGGCCCAGGTGTCGCTGCAGGCTTTTGCGTTCGCCGGCTTCTTCCTGTCGGTGATGTTCTCGGTGGTGTTCTCGCTGGGCCTGAACTCAGTGCCCAAGCACCACGGTGCGTTGTCGGGCATTTTGTGCACGGGCATCCTCGGTGGCGCCATCGTGCCACTGCTGGTCGGCATGCTCGGCGACCAGTTGGGACTGCGCGCGGCCATGTCGGTGGTCTACCTGACGCTGGGCTTCATCTTCAGCATTGCTTTCTGGGCTCGCCCCCTGATTCGCAACGAGACGGTGAGCCTGGGAGCCTTGCTCGGACAAATCAAGTTTGGGGCCAAGGTCGACCCAAGAGAGCCCTAGGGCATTGCGACTGCAGGCTTTTCGACAACGCCTGGTCGAGCCAATGATCACAGCGTCTGGACGGCCCGGCAGTTCCTCGTGCATGGATTGAAAAACCACGATTTGAAAGTGATAGAAATGCGTTTGACTCATCTGGCCTATGCCATCAGCTTGCTTGGCCTTGCCGCGGCGACCACTGCGCACGCGGCCGACAACGACTCGGCTGCGGTGAGCCTGGACAAGGTCGAAATCACCGGCTCAAGCATCAAGCGCATTGCGCAAGAAGGTTCCCTGCCAGTCACGGTGATGTCGCGGGAGGATATTGCCCGCACGGGCGCGACGACGGCGCAAGACCTCGTCAATTCGATTCCTTCGAACTTCGGAGGCTCGGTCACCTCGGCCAACATCGGGGGCAATCTCGGCACGGCGTCCACGGCCGGCATGCGGGGCTTGCCCGCGTACTACACGCTGGTGCTGATCAACGGCCATCGTGTTGCGTCCTATCTGAGCGGCAACATCATGGAGCCGGTCACCGACCTGAACAGCATCCCCATGTCCATGGTGGAGCGGGTCGAAGTTCTGCGCGATGGAGCGTCCTCCCTATATGGCGCTGACGCCATTGCCGGGGTGATCAACTTCATACTGAAGAAAGACTTCAAGGGTGTCGAGGCGAGCTACACGGACACGGCCAGCCAGCATGGAGGCGCGGCCAACCACATCCTGTCCGTCACGGGCGGCTGGGGCGATCTGGATACCGATCGCTTCAATGTGTTCCTCGGCTTCACGCAGGAGAACGACAAGGCTCTGAATGCCGCGCAGCGTCCGGCATTGGCGAGCGGCGTGCGCCCCGATCTCGGACTGTTTTCGACCAAGCCGTACACCGGGGTGATCAATGCCAACTTCACGGATGCGCAAGGCAACACCTACTCAGGTGTGAATCCGACCTACGTGACCGGCTGCAATGTCCCGGGCTTTCACATGGTGCCGGACCCGGCCAATATCGGCACTTGCCGCACAGATGCAATTGCGACGGCGGACCTGATCCCTGAAGCCATGCATCGAAATCTTGCCGGTCGTGCGGAGTTCCGGTTGAGCGAAAACCATCAGCTGAGCATCGAGGCCAGCCGCACCACGACGGATATTTCGCCCGTACGCTACCCCGCGGCGGACTCCAATGGCGGCGCCGTGTCGGTCTTGCCGGGCCAACCCTTCTACCCCAGCAGTATCACCGTCCCGGCGGGGTATGTCATGTCCAACGGGCAGGTGTTGACGCAGGCCACGCCAGTCACGCCGGTCGGACCGGTGTCCGGCCAGTGGGATGTCGCCCAAGGCGGTATGCGCCGCGATTTTGACAACTCGATCGCCGATCGACTGGCGATCGAACTCGCCGGGACGTTCGGGGCTTGGGACTACGACACCACCGTCTTGATGACCCGTGAACGGCTGACCGTAGGTTCATCCTCGGGAGGCTACGACTGGGGCACTTTGCAGGGGCTGATCGACAACGGCAAGATCAATCTGCTTGGACCGCAAACGCCGGCCTCGTTGGCCGCGCTCCAAACGGCGCAATTCAAAGGGCCCTATCAGACCATTGTCGAGAGCGACAGGTCCTGGGATGCACATTTCAGCCGCGAGTTGTTCAAGCTGCCCGCTGGCGCCGTCCAACTGGGCACGGGGTTCGAATACCGCCGCGAGAGCCTCGACCAGCAGCCGTCCGCCGAAATGCTGATTCCTCAACCAGGCGGTGTGGTGGACCAGGGGACCTGGACCCCCATCAGCGGCGCGCGCAGCGTCTATGGAGCCTTCGTGGAGTTGAACGCGCCCTTGTCGAAGACCCTCGACATGACGGTGGCGGCCCGCGACGACGAATACAAGAACGATTTCGGCACCAGCTTCGGCGCAGTCAGCCCCAAGGTTTCGATGCGTTTCCGGCCCAGCGCGGATTGGGTTTTCCGGGGCTCTGCAGGTCGTGGCTTTCGCGCCCCCAGCTTGGCTGACAACCTGATGCCGTTCAGCTCGAACGGCACGGCGGCGGCCTACAGCGACCTCTTGCGCTGTACCGCCAGCGGTCAAGCACTGAACTTGCCCGGCGTGCCAGCCATCGACCAACCCAATGCGGTGATGCAGGAATGCAATATCAACCAAGTCACCTATACCGCTGGCAATACGGCGCTGAAGGCTGAGCGCTCGAATCAGTGGTCGCTGGGCATGGCGTTCCAGCCCACCAAGAGCCTGTCCGGGTCCGTCGATTACTGGAACATCAAGATCAACAACGCGATCACGTTGCTGCCAGGGTCTGCGCTGTTCGGCGGCAGTACCGGCGCGCAGCAGAACCAGGCCCTCCTGTACCGGTATGACCCTGGATACAACGCGCCGGCGGGGAATCCTGCCGGCGGGCCTTGCGGCGCGGGCTATGTTCTCGGCGCCTGTCCAGTGTCCAACAGCGGCAATCCGCAATACCCGATTGCCTATGGCCTGCAACCGCTGAAGAACCTGGCCAGGTTCTTCGCCTCCGGCATCGATCTGAACCTCCACTACAAAACGAACATCGCGGCGCTGGGCACTTTCACGGCCAATTTGGATGGTACCTACACCATCAACAACGGGCAGGTTGACGCAGATGGCAATGTCAACAGCGCGGCTGGCGTCTTCAATACGAATACCGCCTACGCCATGCCGCGTTGGCGCCATGTGGCCACGTTCGTGCTGGCCCGTCAGACATGGGACGTCTCGGCCACCAATAACTTCACCCTGGGTTACCTTGACTACGATTCCGGCAACTACTGCGGCACCTCGCCGAGCGACGTTTGCCCTTACGGAAAGTACCTTCCGGGCGCGCGCGTGGCGTCATTCTCCGACTGGGATCTCCAAGCCGACTACAAGGGCATCAAAAGTGTGAGGTTGACCTTTGGCGTCAAGAACGTCTTTGATCGCCCACCATCGGTCTCGCGGCAGGAGTCCTACACCTATCAGCGCGGGTATGACGCACAGTACGGCAATCCGATCGGGCGCGCGTACTACCTGACCGCCAATTACAAGTGGCAATGAGGCCGGAGAAATCCATGATTTCCCGCCGCACCCTCATCCAGTTGGGCTGCTTGAGCAGCCTTCCCGCCATCACACGAGGCGCCTCCTCGTCTGACGAGGCCGATGATCAGTGGGGGCGTCTGGCGGGGCGCGCGATGACGGTCGAGCTCAGCGGCGAGACACTCGGCTTAGAGGAGGCGGCGTTCCTGCGCCGCCATCAATTTCGATCGTTCATTCTGTTCACGCGCAACGTCACGAGTGCGGAGCAGACGCGCCGGCTGATTGCGGACTTGCGAATCGCGGTCGGCGATGAGATCGTGGTGAGCATCGACAACGAAGGCGGCTCGACGTTTCGCACGGCATTCTTGCCGGCCGCACCCAGCCCGCTGGCACTGGCTGCCATTGGCGACGAGGGTCTTGCCGAGAAGGTCGGTGCTGCCGTGGCCCGCGGCCTGATTTCGTTGGGCATCAACTGGAATCTGGCACCAGTCCTCGACCTGAACAGCAACCCGCGCAATCCGATCTTGCTGGAACGCGCGTTCGGCTCGGACCCGCGCAAGGCGGCTCGCCTGGCCATGGCTTGGACCCGCGGACATCTGGAGCAGGGCGTGGCGACCTGCATCAAGCATTTTCCAGGCAAGGGCGATACCCAGATCGACGCCCACCTCGACCTGCCGACGATACGCAAGCCGCGCGAGACGCTTGACGCAGTGGAGCTTTCGCTGTTCCGTGAGCAGATCAAGCTGTCGCCCGGTGTCATGGTCTCGCATGTGGTGTTCCCAGCCTTCGATCCAAAGCTGCCGGCGTCCTTGTCGCCTGCAGTGACGCAGACGCTCCTGCACGATCAAATGGGCTTTGCCGGCGTGACGACCACCGACGCGCTTGACATGGGCGCCATCCGCAAGCACTGGGGCCAGCCGCGCGGTGCGGTCATGGCCATTCAGGCGGGCGCCGACCTTGCACTGGTGCTTGACGATGGCGTGACGAGGGACGACACGGCGGCTTCGCACGCCGCGCTGAAGGAAGCTGCACGCCAGGGCGCTATCGGCCGCCAGCGCCTGTTGGAGGCCAACGCGCGCGTTGACGCTTTGATCCGCCGCTTCCCCTGCGTGCCGCAGGCCTACGCTCTCCAGCAAGAGGCCGCGGACCGCGCCTTGTTCGCCTCGGTCTGGCAGCGGGCATTGACCTTGGTCGGCCCTGTCAAGCGCCCCAAGCTGGGCTCGCATGTCCGTCTGATCGTGCCTGCGGATGCGCCTGCGGACGGTGTGTCGGAAGAAGGCTTGACGGCCAGCACCTTGACGGCGCGGCTGCTGCCGCTCTACCGCTTGGACGTGGTCACCTATGAGGACCCGAAGGAGATCCATTGGTCCTCGCAGTCGCGCGACGGCGCATTCACCATCGTCGCCAGCACCACGCGGGATCGGTACAGCAGGAGTGTCAGTCAGACCTGGCGACCTGATCTGCAATTGGCCTTGTGGAACCCCTACGTCGCGAGCGACCTGCCTTGCCCGACCTTGCTGAGCTATGGCTTTGCGCCCCCGGCTCTGGATGCCGTGGTGGGATGGCTGAAGGGCGAACTCGAGGCGACCGGCGTGCTGCCGGTCAAGTTGGATGTCTGAGCAATTGGGACGCCCATGACTGCAATCTCAAAACTGTATCCGCATGGCCTGGTCATGGCCTTCATGCTTGGCTGCGGCGCTTCGCATGCACAGGCTGCACCTGAATTCTCGAACTGCGAGGCCAAGCCGCAACCATCATTTTGCAAAGGCGTCCGCGGCGACCGCGCGCAAGGATGGCTGGCTCAGAGCCGCTCGGAGGTTATGGCCCAGCACGGTATGGTCGTCACCAGCCAGCCGCTGGCGGCGCAGGCTGGACTGCAAATCCTGAAGCAGGGCGGCAATGCAATTGATGCTGCCGTCGGCATGGCGGCTGTACTGAATGTGGTCGAGCCAGAAATGGTGGGCGTTGCCGGCGACCTGTTCACGATTGTTTATATCGCCCGCGAGCACAAGCTCTACGTTCTCAATGCCAGCGGCAAGGCGCCATCGGGTGCAACGATTGAGCGATTCAACGCTCTGGGCTACCGCTGGGACCCCAACAACTGGGGCCCCGGCTCGGGGATGCCCCCCAGCGGGATCTTGCCGGTGACGGTGCCTGGCAGCGTCTGGGGCTGGGAGGAAGTGCTCAAGCGCTTTGGAAAATTGACTTTCAAGGAGGTTCTCCAGCCCGCCGTCGAGTATGCGGAAAATGGGTTCCCGGTGTCGGAGCGGATTGCATTCGAATGGCAGCTTCCCAATGCCTTGCCTTTGAAAGGATGCTGCACGAAACCGGATCCGGATTCCATCAGAACCTGGACTATTGACGGCCAGCCACCTGTCGCCGGGCAGATTTTCAGAAACCCGGATCTGGCGCGCACGTTCCGGATTCTGCAGACCCAAGGACGAGATGGTTTCTACAAAGGCGAAATTGCACAAGCCATTGTCGCCAAGTCGAATTCTCTGGGTGGCACCATGACTATGGAGGACCTGGCCAGCTACAAGGGAGAGTGGGTCGAGCCGGCCGCTATTACTTATCGCGGCGTGCAGGTCAACGAATTGCCGCCACCTTCGCAGGCCTGGGCCGCCGAAGAGAATCTGAATATTCTCGAAGCTTGCGTTCCAAAGGTTTATCCAGGTGAAACCTTGGCCAGCCTCGGGCCCGCCAATCCAAAGTATTGGCACATGCTGGTGGAGGCCAAGAAGCTCGCTTACGCCGATCTGTACAAGTACAACGCGGATCCCGATTTTTTCGCTGTACCCCTCGATCGTCTTCTCTCAAAGTCCTACGCCGCAGAGCTGTGCAAGAAAATCGATCCGGCGCACGCTTCAAGCCCGGACAGAGAGGGCAGTGCCAGCAGCATCGGGGACACGATCGTGCTGTCCGCCGCAGATGGCGAGGGCAATATGGTCTCCTGGGTGAACAGCAATTTCTCGGCCTTCGGCTCGGGTATCACCGTTCCGGGGTATGGATTCATTCTCCATAACCGCGGAGCGCTGTTCACGCTGGATCCTAAAAGTCCCAATGCTATTGCACCGCACAAGCGTCCGTTCAACACGCTATCGGCCGGTTTTGTCATGCGCGGCGATCAGCCTGTGATGACCGTGACGCTCATGGGTGGAGATATGCAAGCGCAGGGGCATGCCCAGGCGTTGGTCGATGTTCTCGATCTTGGCGCAAATATCCAGGCGACCACCGATATGGCGCGGTTCAGACACAGCCAGATTCCGAATGTCTTGAGCCTTGAATCACCGCTTTACAAACTCGTTGGCGCGCAGTTGGCGGCCATGGGCCACAAGGTTGAATCAGTCAACGGCCTGGATCTCGGCGGCGCCCAGTTGATCATGACAACGCCCGGCTCCGCTGCGGCGACTGGCATGTGCTCGAGTTCCTGCTCGAATGGTTTCTATCGTGCGGGGTCTGATTTCAGAAAAGACGGTCAAGCGCTTGGATGGTGATGAATCCAAGCGCTGAGTGGAAATATTAATCGGAGGATAATATGAAGCGCTGCACCCGTTCCCCAGTTGCCTTGGCTGCTGCCTTGGCGTTCAGCAATATTTTCGGCCTCGCGCATGCGCAACAAGGCGCCGAGAGCGGAAATTCCGACGCCGGCGTCAAGTTGGATACGGTCACGGTGACTGGCATCCGTGCCTCGCGCGAACGCTCGCTGCTTGAGAAGCGCGCTGCCGACTCCGTGATGGACGTGGTCTCGGCCGAGGACATCGGCAAGCTACCCGACAAAAACGTCGCCGACGCGGTGCAGCGGGTGCCCGGCGTCAACATCAGCTCTGGCTCGGGCGGCGAGGGAGGCTTCTCGGAAAACGATCGCGTCAGCATTCGTGGCACCAACCCCAGCCTGACCCAGACCACCATCAACGGCCACGCCGTGGCCACTGGCGACTGGTACATCGGCGACCAGACCCAGACGGTGGGGCGCAGCGTGAGCTTCACCTTGCTGCCTGCCGAGATCGTCGGTTCGGTCGAGGTGCAGAAGAGCTCGCAAGCCGACTACATCGAGGGCGGCACGGCGGGGAATGTCAACATCGTCACGCGCAGGCCGCTTGACTTCAAGAAAGCCTTGACGCTCGAAGCCACCGTCCAGGGCCTCTACAACGATCTGGCTGCCAAGACGGCGCCGCAGGCCAATGCCCTGCTGAACTGGAAGAACACGAACAGCACCTTCGGCGTGCTCGCGCAGCTGTTCTCCGAGTCGCGCTACGAGCGCCGCGACGGCCAGGAGCTGTTCCTGCTCGGCGAGGGGACCATCGGCAACCCGAACAACAACAGCGCGGCGGTCGTGGCCACCAATCCGGACCTGGCCAACGTCGTCTACCCGTCGCAGATCGGCTCGGCGCTGTTCACGCAGCACAGCAAGCGCGAAGGGGGGCTGCTCGATCTCGAATTCAAGCCGAGTTCACAGCTGACGCTCGAGGCCAACGCTTTCTATTCGCATTTCAACGGCACGAATTTCGACACCAACTTCATGGCCAGCCCGACCAATCTGCTGGGCCAGGGTGTCGCGCCGACGAGCTACAAGGTGGTCAACGGCACGCTCGTGTCGGCCAACTTCGCAGCGCAGCCCTACAACTTCAGCGACCCGGCGCCCGGCGCGGACATGGCCTTTGGCGGTTTGCGCGACTCGATCTATCGCCCCAACGCCAGCTCGATGGCGTCCTATGTCGATCTTTCCGCGGACTACCGGCCGAGCGAGGCCTGGCAGATCACCTCCAAAGTCGGTACCACGCGCGGACAGGGTCATACGCCGCACGACTACGGCTACGAAGCCTATCTGGTCAACACCGGGTTGAACTATCAGCTCAACGGAACGAGCGGCCCGGCCGTCGTGTCCTTCCCAGGCTACAACCCCGCCAACTTCAACGATCCGCTGCATGTCACCAACGGCGGATCGTGGTCCGACTCGGTCAAGGTCACGGACCAGGAGAGCTACGGTCAGATCGACGCCCTGCGGTCCTTCGATGAAGGCGTCCTCGAGAGCATCAAGTTCGGCGCGCGCATCGCTCGCCACAAGCGCACGGCGGTCGGGGAGAACTACGCCTGCTCGGCCGACCCTGCCAACGCTTGCTACTCCAACCCCGGCGCGGCGTTGCCGATGCCGGCCTGGAACGGCACGGTCTCGCCGGGCAACTTCGGCCGCGGTATCCAGGCTCCGGCCGGGTTCCTGTCCAACTTCTGGACGCTGGACCCGGCCAGCATCGTGGCCTGGGAGCAGGCGAACAACAACGTCGACCAGGGCACCAACTACCAGGGCAACTTCACTGTGCGTGAGCGCGACGCTGCGGTCTATGCGATGGCCAACCTGGCCGGCAAGGGCTGGCGCGGCAACGTCGGCGTTCGTGTGGTCGACACCAATCAATACAGCCTGGGCTACAACCTCGACGCCAACAACAACTTCGTTCCCACGCCCGTCACGCATGACTATGTGAACGTGCTGCCGAGCACCAATTTCAAGTTTGACCTGAGCAAGGAGCTCGTGGCGCGCGTGGCAGCTTCAGAAACCATGTCACGGCCCGACTACTCGGCGCTGTCGCCCGCGGTCAGCCTGAATAACATCGACCTGACCGGCTCGGGCGGTAATGCCAATCTCAAGGCGATCCGCTCGTACAACTACAACAGCACGCTCGAGTGGTATTTCGCGCCGCAGTCGCTGCTGTCGGTGGACCTGTTCTACATGAACATGCCCTCGTACGTGACCTTCGGCTACAACACCCAGCGCTATCTCAATACATCGATCGACCAGGTCAGCGGCTTCATCATCACCTCGCCGTTCAACGTGTCGGCCAACAACAAGGGCCTTGAGCTGGCCTGGCAGCAGCCGCTCTGGCATGACTTCGGCGCGCTGCTGAATTACACCTATGCCAACGGCCGGACCTCGCAGGGCCAGCCGCTGGTGGGTTCCTCGGCCAACACCTACAACACGGAGTTCTATTACGAGCACGAGGGCTTCAGTGCCCGGGTCGCCTACACCTACCGATCGTCCTTCCTGGTCGGCTTGGCCAACGTGACGCCGCAATACGCCGCGAGCCTCGGAACGGTCGCCGCGTCCATCAACTACAAGATCAACGAGAACGTCACCGTGACTTTCGACGGACTGAACCTCAACAACCCGATCATCAAGTACTACTCCAACGCGCAGCAGCCGCAGGCTTTCTACTCGAATGGCCGGCAGTACTACTTTGGCCTGCGCCTGTCGATGTGACGACGGCACCGCGCGTTGGGTCGGAGCAAGTGGTGGGCTTGGCGCTGACCCAGTGTCCGCGAAGGCGAGCGCGCGTGAGGAGAGGCGCACGCTGGTGACGGCGGGGGCCGCATCGAATGCGCCACCAAGCGCCAACGTGTAGTCCCCGGGGTCGAATGCGCCAGCCCAAGTCCTTGGAGACTGCGAGCAGTTGACGGCGCGACAGGCGGCCACACGATACGCGCAGCATGCAGTAGCGCGATTGAATCGTCACATTGACCGTCAGAGATGCGACTCGTCTTCAAGAAATTCTTGCCGCGCCTGCCGTCAGCAGGCCTTCGTCCATTCAATCGCTGCCCTTATGCCATCTGCATCACCCGATCGCCGGGCCCGCCGCCTGGGCCTTGACGTTGACATCACGCGGCGCGACTTTGTCGGCGGCGCGCTATGGGCGAGCGGTGCCGCGCTAACCACCCTGGCCGCGCCCGGCCATGCGCTGGCGAGTGGCCGCGACGACTGGACCGGCCCTGGCGGCGTGGGCGACTACGCGAATGCCAACGGCAATACCTGGAACGTGGTGCAAGCGGGGCATGTGCTGCGTGATTCGCCTGACGACGTTGAAGCGGCCGCGCGCGATACCGGCGAGCGCTTTGATTGCGTGGTGGTCGGTGGTGGCATCAGCGGTCTGGCCGCGGCCCTGCATTTCATGGCCCATGCTGGCCCGGGCAAGACCTGTTTGCTGCTCGACAACCACCCCATGCCTGGCGGCGAAGCCAAGCACAATGAGTTCGAGGTCGACGGCCAGCGCCTGTTCGCGCAGCAGGCATCGGCCCTATTCTTCCCACCGCTTCCGCACAGCCGGTTGGGGCGCTTCTACGATGCCATCGGTCTGGCACCGCCACGTCTGCGCTACCAGGTCTGGGCCGGCCCCGACCCTGCCATGAACCTGGCGCGCACGCCCTACGACGCCGAAGGCATCGAGCACGGCCAATACGGGTTCTTTTTCCCTGGCCAGGGTGCGCGCGCCGACCGCTGGGTGAGGGACCCGATCCGACGCCGCTTCGCCGACGCACCGGTTGATGCGGGAACGCGGCGCATGCTGAGCGATTGGTTCTCCGGCGCCGCGCAGAGCCGCGCGGGCTTCGTCGGCCCGCAGATCGAGGGCGACGCCGTGGCCCGGCGGCTCGACGCCATCAGCCTGGAGCAGCACTACATCGATACCTTCGGCCTGACGCGCGAGTTCGTGCGCAAATACCTGGTCCCTGAAGAGGGCGGGGGCTCGGGGCTAGGGCCCGATGCCCTTTCCGCCTATTCGGATTACGCGGCCGATCTGCTGCACGGCGCCGATGGTGGCGACGAGGCCCAGCAAATGTTTCCCGGAGGCAACAGCACGATCGCGCGCCTGATGCTGGGCACGCTGGTGACGAGCGCCTTTGACGGCGCGGTCACGCCTGACGCCGTGCTCAGCCAGCCGATCCGGCGCGCCGAGCTCGACCGAGCAGGGCAGCCCGCACGCGTTCGCCTGGGGGCGACGGTGCTGGCCGTGCGTCATGACGGGAAGGCGGGGCAGGCCCACGAAGTGCGGGTCAGCTACGAGCGCGCGGGGCAGCGCGAGCAGGTTCGCGCCGGCTGCGTGGTGATGGCCGGTGGTTCCTGGACCACGCGCCACGTGGTGCGAGACCTGCCCGAGTCGCACCGTGCAGCCTATGCGCAGTTCCACCGCTCGCCCGCGCTGGTGGTCAACGTCGCCGTGCGCCAGTGGCGCTTCCTGTACGAGCGCGGCCTGTCGGGCTGCCGCTGGTTCGGTGGACCAGGCCATCATCTGAACGTGCGCGCGCAGGCGCTGGTCGGGCCGGTGGCGCCATCGCTGGGGCCTGATTCGCCAACGGTGCTGTCGCTCAAGATGCTGTTCCCGCAGCCTGGCCTGGGCACGGCCGAGCAAGGCCAGCGCGGCCGCGCCGAGCTGTTCGCGACGCCCTTCAGCGCGATCGAGGCGCGCGTGCGGGAACTGTTCGCGCGCATGTTCGACGGCCCGCACTTCGACGTGCGGCGCGACATCGCGGGCATCATCGTCAATCGCTGGGGCCACGCCTACCTGAGCCCGCAGCCGGGCTTCTTCTTTGGCAAAAACGGCGATCCGGCCCCACGAGACATCTTGCGTGCCGGGCCCTTCGGGCGCATCGCCTTCGCCAACACCGATCTCGCCGGCATCATGGACCATCGCTGCTCAATCCTGGAAGCGCAGCGCGCAGTTGATCAACTATTTGACAGTGGAGCGGCATGAACCGCCGGAGATGGCATGGTCCGCCCCACCTTCACTTCCGGCCGCGGCAGTGAGTGCCCATGCGAATCGAGTGGGACCTCGCAGAATCGGCATCAGAGTGCCAGAGTGGGTGGTTCAACGCAGCCACTTCAACCTGGAGGTCCCATCATGCAATCTACTGCAAACCTTCCCGTCATTGGTCTGGATCTGGCCAAGTCCGTGTTCCAGGTGCATATCGTCGATGCAAACTCCGGCGAGATTCAGCGTCGCCAGATCAAGCGAGCCAGGCTCGCTCAGTTCTTCGCCAATTGCCAGCCCAGTCTTGTCGCTATGGAAGCCTGCGCGAGTTCGCATTACTGGGCTCGAAGGCTTGTCTCTCTGGGGCATGAGGTCAAGATTCTTCCGGCCCAGCACGTCAAGGCCTTCCTGCTGCGCGACAAAACCGATGCGATGGATGCACAGGCGATTTGGGTAGCGGCCCAGCAACCTCACATCAAGGGCGTCCCGGTAAAGACGTCGCGTCAACAGGCCTGCATGGCATTGCACGGCATGCGTCGTCAGCTCATGAAGATGCGCATCATGCAAACCAATGCTCTGCGCGGAATCTTGGCTGAGTTCGGGATCGCCTTGCCGGTGGGCCATAAGCAACTGCTCAAGGTCATTCAGGAAGATTTGGCCAAAGCCCAAGAAGATGATGTGCTGTCAGCAGATCTTGTCGCGAGCGTGCAAGAGCAGCTCAAGCGCATCAACGGCTTGCAGGATGACATCGACCTCATCAGCCAGCGTCTACGCGCGATGCTTCAGGATGATCCGAAGATGCAGGCCGTCTATCAGATTCCTGGCGTCGGTGAATTGACCGCCACCGCGCTGGTAGCCGCGGTGGGGGACTTCACCGTCTTCAAGTCGAGTCGGCAGTTCGCATCTTGGGTGGGCTTGACGCCACGCCAGGTGGGAACTGGTGGAAAGACGCAGCAGCTGGGAATTTCAAAACGGGGCGATTCGTACCTGCGCACTCTGTTGATTGCAGGCGCCAGGGCCGTGATCGCCAAAGCGGCACAGTCAACATG
Source organism: Roseateles sp. (assembly GCA_019234295.1). Taxonomy (GTDB): domain Bacteria; phylum Pseudomonadota; class Gammaproteobacteria; order Burkholderiales; family Burkholderiaceae_C; genus JAFALK01. Next base: position 197,224 of record JAFALK010000037.1, on the reverse strand, counting down.
GATTCAGCAGCTACTGCAGCGGCGTCACTGCAACGTGGTCGTTGTTGCGTTGGCCAACAAAATTGCGCGCACCGTCTGGGCGGTTATGGCTCGAGGCCAGGCCTTCAATCCGACGAAGTGGAATCCTTACGAACAGGTGGTTGCATGAGTCCGCACCGTCGACAGCAGGCCACTCGTCTCGGTTCATTAGATCTGTTTTGAAGGAGAGCTTGCAGAAAGCGCAGTGATGGATTGAAGGTCAAACCGGGTCGGGGAAATTCCGATGAATCGCCAGCACCTCGAGTGCATCCCGGAGATAGGAGCCCCGGCCGCGAATAGCCATCATGGGCAGCAGCACCAACTGCACGAACAGCCCGGATGTAAGGCTGCAAACCTCTCAAACCTTCACAGTGCCAATGCTTGCACTCCTCGGGGCGGACCATGTAGGCGGTTCAGTTTGTTCGAAGGCTGCTCGATGTGGCGCTGGTTGCGCCAGCCTGGGCTTGCGCCGGAAGGCATGCAGACCGCCTGGGTCGTCGGCTTTTTTTACAGCCTCGGGCCAGTGCCGCCGGACGGATCTTGCAAGCCTCTGTTTTCATTTGATTTTCTGCTTGGGCATGTTTTATGCCTGTGGTACCAGCAGGGGAGTTACGCTACTTTCGCTCGTCGTGGAGAAGCACATGAAGACACGTCCCTTCTTGTTGCCCCTGATCTTGGCTGTGCTGGGGCTCAGCCAGACGGTCAAGGCTGACCCCACCGTCATCTCGACCCTGACGGGCTGCTATGACTGCCAGGTCAACGACACGCCCACGCTGTTCATCAGCAACACCACGGCCTTCGCGTTCACGAATGTGCAGATGACGTTGACCGGTTACCAGGGCCTGAACAATGGCATAGTGCAAAGCCGCAGCCTGTCCGACATCGGTGCGAATTCGACCCTGACCTTCAACTGGAGCGAAGGCAATTCAGCGGGGAATCTGTTCTCGTACGACTACGACGACGAGTACAGCGGCACCGCCTCGGCAAGTAGCGGGTTCTTCGGGCAACTGCCTTACAACCCGATCTGCGATCCGCAGTCCAACATCTACGGGCGCTCTTACTGCGCGCAAACGGGCAATTTCTACGTCACCATCACGGCAATGTGGAACGGTAACCCAATCTACTCACAGTTCGGCCCCGATCCCAACGGCCCCGGCAATGTGAGCAACGCCGCCGGCGTATTCGTGGGCTGGGAGGGTCTGGACCCGAACGGTTGGTCCGAGACGAACTATGACGTGCACTCTGGCCAGATCATCGGCGTGCTCGCCAACATCTACGAAGGCACGCCCCCACCCGTGGAGCTCAATAGCGTCCCCGAGCCCGAGTCGCTGGGCCTGGTGGGTATCAGCTTGTTGGGGCTCGGTCTGTCACGCAGGAAAATGCTCCCTCGCCCGGGCCCCGCGCGTTGAAAATCTGATCGGTGCGTCCAACGCCGACGAGCCCGGCAATTCGGCGAACTGCCGGGTTTTTTTGCGCTGCGGCCGCGCCGGCGCGCACAACGCAGCGCGCAAGCCCTTGAGCCGCGCTTGCCTTCGGGCAGAATCCGCCGGACCACTCCGATTTAGGGCGCGGTCATGACGGTTTCCGAGACGCCGGTCTTCGAGCTCGCTGCCGAGCGTTCGCTGAGGAACATCACAGGGCGACGCATCACGCTGATGATGCGCATCGTGTTCGCGGCACTGGTCGTCAACACGGTGCTGGGTGTGGTGCTGGGGGGCTTCGAAGTGATCGCCAGGCCAAGCGTCATGGTGCGCCTGGCCGGCCTGATCGTGGTGACCCTGTTCATGGTGCTGGAGAGGCGCGGCCGCGGGCCGGCGCTGATCTTTGGCTTTCTCTGCAGCGTGGAACTCATGCTGCACGGTCTGGCCTGGGTGGGCGAAGGTAGCCGCGACATGGCCCTGGTGGCCTGCGGGGGCGTCTTCGTCATTGCTGCGGGCTTGTGCCGGCGCCGGCAGTACTTGATGCTTGCGCTGCTGCATCTGGTGGATCTGGTGATGCTCTACCTCGTCAATGCTTCGGGTGGCGTCAAGCCTACCGACGTAGGCGATGGGCTGCTGGTCTGGGTCGCGGTGGTCCTGGTGATCGACGTCTTTGCCGGCGATCTGCGCCGCTTCAAGCTGGCTGCGCAGCGCGAGCTCTCCTTCGCAAAATCGGCCCGGGATCTGGCGGAGTTCCGCGCCAGCCACGACGCGCTCACCGGCCTGCCCAATCGCATCCTTGGCAAGGAGCGCACCAAGCAGCTCGTCGCGGCGGCGCAGGAGGGCGGCCATCGCTTCGCGATCATGCATCTGGACCTGTCGGACTTCCGCTTCATCAACGACAGCCTTGGCCACGCCGCGGGCGACATGCTGCTGCTGAACGTGACGGCCAAGCTCAAGAGCACGCTCAGCGGCCAGGATTGCGTAGCCCGCGTGGGCAGCGACGAGTTCCTGATCGCTGTGCACGGCCCAACGACCGAGCTTGAGGTGGCTCTGCTGACGCAACGCCTGCTGACCGAGCTTGCGGCGCCCATCGACTACCAGGGCATGGAAATCCGCGCCGAGGCCTGCGTGGGCATCGCCATGTTTCCGCACGATGGGCTCGACTTCGAAGACCTCAGCCGCAGCGCGTCCAATTCGCTGCAAAGCGCCAAGGCGAGCGGGGAGGGCGCACTGTTCTTCAGTTCACGGCCGGTGGACGAGTCGGTCAAGCAGCAGCTGCGCAAGGTGGGCCTGCTGCGTCAGGCGCGCGAGCGCGCTGCCGTGCAACTGCTGCTGGAGCCGCAGTACAAGCTGGCGGGCCACAGCCTGGTGGGATGCGAGGCGGACTGGCAATGGAGCGACCCCGAGTTCGGCGATCTCAAGACCGACGAGTTGTTCGCCATCGCCGAGGTGGCCGGTCTCATGGAGGGCTTTGGTGCCTGGATGTGCGAGGAGGCCTGCACTCAGGTGCAACGCCTGCGCCGCCAGTTCGATTGCGAGTTGCAACTGACCGTGGCCGTACACAGCGCCCATGTGCGCCGGGGCGATATCGTCGATGATGTTCAGCGCGCGCTCACCCGAAGCGGCCTTCCGGGCGGCTGCCTGGTGCTGGAGTTCGAGGAGGCCCTGCTACGTCAGGACGCCGCTGACCTCGGCGAGTTGATGACGCAGCTGCGCAACCTCGGCGTGCAGCTGGCCGTGCGCGGTAGCGATCTCGCGCGATTGACATCCGTCTCGGTGCAGTGGCTCAAGCTCGATCTCGCGCGGCGTCGACGCAAGGCCGCGGGCACCGCCGAACTCGCCACACTGCGCCCCTTGGTCGACGCAGCGCACGCGGCCGGCCTGCAATGCAGCGTGGAAGGCATCATCAGCGCGCAGGAGGCCGGTGAGCTGGCCGAGCTGGGCTGCAGCCGTGGCCAAGGCATGCTGTGGTCGCCCGCCTTGCCGCCCGATGGCTTCGAATTGCTGATCGCTCGTTCGCAGGCGAGCGCCTGAGGTTTGTCCTGCGATGTACCAAACGACCTACATCCATCCGAAGGCACTGCGCATTGGGCTCTTCGTTCGACTGGATATGGACTGGACCTCGCACCCGTTTTCCTTCAATAACTTTCTGCTGCGTGATGTCGACCAGGTGCGGCAGCTGCAGGCCCTGGGATTGGAGCGGGTGCTTTGTGATGTGAAACGCAGCGAACCGCAGGCGCTGAAGACGGCTTCGGTGGCCAGTGCTGCGCCAGCCGCGCCAGCCGCAGCGTCCTCGGCGCAGGCGGCTGGCGTGCCGACGGCGGCTCCGGCGGAACTGGTCGACGCGCTCAAGAGCAAGGCACAACGACTGGCACGACTGAAGACGCAGATGGCCCAGCTCGATGCTGCCGAGAAGAGCTTCCATGCAGCGGTGCGGGAGATGAGTCTGGTGACCAAGAATCTTTTCGCGCAGCCCATTGAGTCGCTGCGTCGAGCCCGGGAGGTGGTCGATGCGCTGTTGCGTTCCATGGTCAACGTGGAGGACGTTCAGCTCCATTTGATGAATTCGAGACCGAACTCTCGCGACGTTCACGACCACGAGCTGAACACCGCCTCCCTGGCCATGCTCCTGGGGCGCCGCCTGGGGCTGACGGAAGATGCGCTGCGCGACCTGGGCATGGCTTGCCTCATGCACGACATCGGCAAGCGTGAGATGCCCGACAGCCTGACGCGCAAGATCGGCGTGCTGAGCACGGTGGAGCGAGACGCCCTCCAGCAGCACGTCCCCAAGAGCATGCTGGTCGGCCGCGAGATGGTCCTGGATCGACCTGTGCTCGATGCGATCGCCCAGCACCACGAGATGGCCGACGGCAGTGGCTATCCTCGGCAGCTCAAGCTCGAGGGCATCAGCCGCGGCGGCCAGATCCTGGCCCTGGCCAATGCCTTCGACAATCTCTGCAATCCGCATCACGCCATGATGGGTCTCACTCCCCACGAGGCGCTCAAGATGCTCTTCGCCCGCGAGCGCAGGCGCTTTGCACCGGACGCCCTGGCCGGCTTCATCAAGATGATGGGCATCTATCCGCCGGGCACCCTGGTGGAACTCAGCGATGGCTCACAAGGTCTGGTCCTGTCCGTCGGCGCGCAGGACGCGCTGCGCCCCGTCATCCTGCTGCGCGAGTTGGGCGCGTCGAGGTCCGAGCCCGTGATCGTGAATCTGCTGGAGGAAAAGGCATTGAGCATTCGCCGCGGCATGCAGCGCAGTGAACTCTCAATCGAGGCTGCGACCTACCTGAACCCTCGCCGGCACGTGAGCTACTACGCATCCGACGTCACCGGGGCCGGCTGAACGCGAGTTCCCGACTCGCCGTCAAAAAGGTGCCCGCCCGTCGGATTTTGCGGCTCTAATCTAGCGGCGGGATGGTGCGGAGGGCCGAGGCATGGCGGCGTGCTCGATCTGCGTTGGCGTGCGTCTGATGGCGCGGGCTTTCGCGCTGTGCTTGGTTCTGGTGGCCGGCATGGTGCAGGCCGCCCCGCCCGCGTTCGAGCAAACGCTGGCCGAGGGTGTCGCGCTGCGACAGCTCGGCAGCCTGAATGCCTCCATCGAGCAGCTCAATCGCGCTGCCGCACAAGCTGTCGAAGACCGCGAGCGTATGCGCGCTGCAGGCGAGCTCGGCACGAGCCTGCTGCAGAGCCGAAGACTCGATGACGCCCGAATCCAGTTGAGGAAGGCGTACGGCATGGCGGCGGGGCCCGAGCGCGCTGGCTACGCGCTGATGCTGGGCAACCTGGCCATGGTCCTCAAGCAGGAGCGCGAGGCCCGGCAGGACTACGAAGAGGTGCGGGCCTTGGTCGGGCCTGTGCCCTCGTTCCTGGGACTCAGCGCTGACCTGAATTTGGTCCGCATGGCGCCACCCGAGGAACAGTTGCCGGCACTGCGCGGCTTGAGCGAGCTGCTCGCCAAGGCCGGCAAGCTGACCGATGCCGAACTCGCTGCGCTGTCCTTGAACCTTGCTCACCAGGCTCAGGGCCTTGGCTCGGAGGGCAGGGCGCTGGCCTATCCGAACCTGCAGCGCGCGCGGAGTCTGGCGCCCAAGCCCGGCCGACTGCAGGTCGAGGCCCTTGATGCGCTGGCGCGGCTCTACGAAGACGAGGCGCGGCCGCACGACAGCCTGGCCCTGAACGCGCAGGCTCTGGAGCAGGCGCAGCAGCAACCCATCGGCAGTGTGGGCGAGCCGATGATCGCGCTGGAGTGGCGGGCAGCTCGCCTGCACACGGCGCTGGGCGATCCGGTGCTCGCGCTGGCCGCCTGGCGGCGTGTGGTGGACCGTCTGGAGGCGCTGCGGGCCGACATCCCGATCGACTTCGAAGACGGTGGATCCTCATTCCGGCAGCTCTTTGAGCCCGTCTACATGGGCCTGGCCGACGGCCTGATCAAGGCCAGCGATGGCCGTTCCGGAGCCGCCCATGACGCGCTGCTGCGCGAGGCCATGCAGGTGGTCGAGATGATCAAGCAGTCCGAGATGCAGGACTACCTCGGCGACCGCTGCACCGTGGATGAAGTCAAGGGCGGCACCGCCACCGTCATTCCGCCGGGGACGGCCATCGTCTACCCGCTGATCTTTGCTGAGCGGCTGGAGCTGCTCGTGATGACACGCGCCGGCCCGAGCCGTTTCACCGAGCCGGTTCCGGGCGCCGAGTTGCGTCGCACGGCCGCCCAGTTCGCTGACCAACTCCGCAATCTCAACCCGGGCTACATCTGGAACGCGCGCAAGCTCTACAAGCATCTGCTTCTGCCGCTCGAAGGCCTGGTGGCCGAGCAGTCCATCGACACCCTGGTGGTGGTGCCCGACGGCGCTTTGCGGCTCGTACCCATGGCGGCCTTGCATGATGGCAAGCGCTTTGCGATCGAGCGCTACGCCGTCGTCACTGCGGCGGGCCTGTCGATGACCAACACCAGCCGACCCGCGGCACGCGGGGCCGCCGGCGCGCTGCTCGCTGGCGCTTCGCAGTTCGGGTCGGCGGTGGACCGGCTGCTTCAGACCTCACAGGGCAGGGAGCTGATTGCCTCCGTCGAGCCAGAGCGTGCGCTCAACACGGCAGGTGACGACAAGCCTCTTTCCACCGAAGCCCGATCCGTGCAGGAGCGAGCGCTGCGCGAATCGCTGGCCCTGCCGGGCGTGACGCGAGAGATCGACGAGCTCGGCAGCATGTTGCCCGGCGCCAGCCGCATGCTCGACGCCGCCTTCACCGTCGGCAATTTCCGCGAGGCGGCCGCCTCGGGGCGCTACAGCTTCGTGCACATTGCCTCGCATGGGATCTTCGGCGGCGACGCGCGCTCGAGCTTCTTGCTTGCCTACGACGATCTGCTGACCCTGGGCGGCCTGCAGGAGCTGCTGCTGGCCGACCGTGTGCGTCAGCATCCGCTGGAGCTGCTGACCCTCTCGGCCTGCGAGACGGCCGAAGGCAACGAGCGCGCACCGCTGGGCATTTCGGGCGCAGCGATCAAGGCGCGGGCCAAGAGCGTGCTGGGCACCTTGTGGCCCGTGAACGACGATGCAGCGGTGCGGCTGATGGTGCGCTTTTATGCCGGCCTGGCCGGGCCGGACCAGCCCACCAAGGCCCAAGCCCTGCGGCAAGCCCAGCGTGAACTGCTCGCCGACAAGGCCTTTGCCCACCCCTTCTTCTGGGCCCCGTTTTCGTTGATCGGGAACTGGCTATGAAGCTCACCTTCACGGCATTGACCCTCGCCATCGCGGCCTTGCCCCTGCAGGCCCAGATCCGCACCGACGGCAGCGTGGGTCCGGCAGCGCAGACGCTCATCGGCCCCAGCTACCGGATCCCGCAATCGCTGGGCCAGCTCTCGGGCAGCAATCTCTTCCAGAGCTTCCAGACCTTCAAGCTCGCCAGTGGCGAGAGCGCGACGTTCACCACGAGCAGCGCCGGCATCACCAACGTGATCAGCCGTGTCACGGGTGGCGAGGTCTCGACGATTCTGGGCCAGATCAGCCTCGTGCCCTTCAGCGGTGCGCCGGCCTTCTACTTCATCAACCCGGCGGGCGTCGTGTTCGGCCAGGGTGCCAGCATCAACGTGCCGGGCGCCTTCATCATCAGCACGGCCAACTCGCTGCGCTTTGCCGACGGCGCGCGCCTGTTTGCCGACCTGGGCCAAAACAGCAGCTTCTCCACGGCCGCACCCGAGGCTTTTGGCTTCCTCGGCAGCACCCGCGGCACCATTGCCTTGCGTGACCAGGCGGTGCTGGCGCCCGCGGCCGGGCAGAGGGTTGCGCTGGTCGGCGGCGATGTCCTGATCGACAACGGCATCATCGCCAGCAGCGGGGAGGTGAGCATCACCGCGGTCGGCGCGCAGGCCGGCGACGTGCCGTTGAACGTGACCGCGCCGTCGTCATTGCCGACGTCGTCGACGTCCCTATCGCCAGCGGGACAGTTCACCATGCAGGGTGGGGCCCTGATCGGCAGTTCCAGCGTTGGCAATTCCGCAGCCGGCCCGGTGAGCATCGCCGCGGGCGATATCTCGCTCAGCGCCCAAAGCAGTATCAGCAGTTTCACCGGCGCCACTGCGGGCGGCGACGGCGCCAGCATCCAGCTGCTCGCCAGCGGCACGGTGGCGCTGACCGGCGCCGCCAACCTCTATGCGGTGAGCAGTTCGAGCGGACGGGGCGGCGGCATCAGCGTCAGCGCGGGAAACATCGCGCTGGATACGGGCGCCTACATCCAGGGCGGCACGCAATCAGGTAGCACAGGCAATGGCGGCGATGTGCTGATCCGCGCCACCCAAGCACTGCGCCTCGACGGCGGCGCGAGCATCTTCTCCAGCGTCTCGGGCTCGGGCCAGGGCGGCGTGGTGGACGTGGGCGCCGGCACCATCGGCCTCAACGGCGGCGCCTACCTGGCTAACCTCGCGCTCGGCGGCACGGGCAACGCGGGCGACCTGCGCGTGCAGGCGAGTGGCAGCTTGCAGATGGCGGGCGGCAGCCAGTTGCTGGCCTACACCACGGCTGCGGGCAACTCGGGCAACATCTCGCTCGGTGCTGGCGATATCGTGCTCACCGATGCTAGCGCGATTCGCAGCGCCGCGGTCGGCAGCGCGCTGACCGGAGACGTCACGCTCACGGTCAGTGGAGACCTCACCCTGCACGCGGGCTCCAGCATCGCCAACGTCGGCCTCTCGGGCGGCCAGGCCGGCAACATCGGCGTGACTGCGCGCAATGTGACCCTGGACGGCGCGAGCTTCATGACCACGGGCTCGCTGGACGCCAACGGCACCGGAGGCAATGTCCAGGTGAACGCCGGCGGCACCATCAGCCTCTCCGGTGGCGCCTACATCTCCGCCAATACCTTCACGGATGTGAACGCTGGCAGCGTCACGCTGAGCGGACAGAACATCAGCCTGAACGGCGCAAGCCTTTCCAGCGCCGCTGTCGATGGCCACGGCGATGCGGGCAGCATCACGCTCGTAGCGACTCAGCGCGTGGACGTAACCGGCGCCTCCACCATCGGCTCTGCCAGCAGCACCTCCGGCCAAGCCGGCCAGGTGAGCATCACGGCGGGGGACTTTTCGCTGAATGGTCCCGGCCTGATCTTCACCGGTGCCGGAGCGCCCGCGTCGGGCCCTGCGGGCACGATCCGGATTGCGGCCAGCGGAAGCCTGGCCGTCAGCAATGGCGGCGAGATCGACAGCAGCACCTACTCCTTGCTGAGCCCGGCCGGCGCCATCGCGCTCCAGGCTGGCACGACGATGCGGCTGGACGGCGCGGCCTTGTCCAGCCGCAGCGCCTCGCCGGCGGGCAGCGGCAGCGCGGGCGCGATCGGGCTAGTGGCCGGTGGCCAGATGACACTCACCAACGGAACAAGCGTCAGCACGAGCACCCTGTCTGCGGGCAACGCCGGTCAGATCTCGCTGCGCGCTGCCGGTCTCTGGCTGCAAGACAGCAGCCTCGCGAGCCTCGCCAACACCGGTAGCCAAGGGGCGGCAGGCACCATCAACATCGCGGCGCAGGGCGACGTGCTGGTGCTCAACAGCCTGCTCAGTACTACCACGCGCGGCACCGGGGCGGCGGGCACTGTCCGCATGAGCGCTGCCAACATCCAGATCGCGGGAACGAATGGCGGCGTTACGGCCGCCGCCGCCGCCGGATCCGGCGGGCAGACCGGCAATGTGGAGATCACCGCGAGCGGCCGCTTTGGTATGAGTCAGGGCGCCGCGCTCACCATCCAGAACGATGCCACTGTGAGCAATCCGGGAGCGCTGACGCCCACCTTGTTGAGCGTCGACGCCGCACGCATCGAGCTGCAAGACGCGGCGATCCTCGCGGCCTCGAGCGGCAACGTGGCGGCCAGCCGCATCGTGCTGACAGCGAGCAACTCAATGAACCTGCAGGACAGCATCGTCAGCACTAGCGCCAATCAGGGCAATGGCGGCGCGCTGAGCCTGCAGGGCGGGAGGCTGCTGCGCATTGCGGATACGCAGGTCACCACCTCAGTGCTCGGCACTCAGGGCAACGGCGGCAATATCAGCGTGAGCGCCGATGGGCTGCTGATGCAGACGGGCTTCATCCAGGCCAATACCGCGGCCCGCAATGCCCGGGGCGGGCTGGTCGTGATCGATGTGGGCACGCTGCTCGCCAGCGCCAGCAGTCTCTTCGTCGGCGGCGCGGTGCCGTTGAGTTTCAAGGCCGGTGTATACGGCTACAACGTGATCCAGGCTGCGGCCCCCACGGGCGTGAGCGGGGTCATCTCCATCACCAGCCCGGTGCTCGATCTGGCCGGCAGCCTCGTTCAGCTGAACGCGCACCTGCTAGACCCCGGCGGCCTGGGCCGCGACCCTTGCCGTAGCCGCGGCGGCAGCTCTCTGGCGCTGGCCGGACGTGGCGGCCTTGCCCCTTCGGCTCGCGGCCTGATGACGGGCCGGCCCGCGGGCGGCGAGGTGGGGGCCACGGGCGCGGCAAGCGGCATGCGCCTGAGCCTCGACGGCCCGAGGATGGACTGCCCGTGAAGCGCCTTCTCGTCGCCTTCCTCGCCTTCCTCGCCGTCGTCCTGGCGGTGCCCGTGCCCGCGCAGGAGTTGCCGTTGCCGACGGTCTCGCCCGGCGCACAGCAGGCCAGCAGCGTCCGCGTGGACCGGATCGTCTTTCGTGGCAATCGCGCCGTCAGCGATGCAGACCTGCAAACCGTGGCTGCGCCCTACACGGGCCGGGTGGTCGGTGCGGATGAGCTGGAAGCCCTGCGGCAGGCGCTGACCCGCCTCTACGTGGAGCGCGGCTACATCAACTCCGGCGTCCTGCTGCCGGCGCGACCGGCCGATGGCGTGCTGGCGCTGGAGGTCGTCGAAGGCCGCCTGACGGGGCTGCGACTGCGTGGCCTGAAGGGCCTGGACGAGGCGTATCTGCGCGCGCGCCTTGTTCGCCCGGAGGACCAGGTGCTCAATATCGAGCAGCTGCGCGAGCGCTTCCAGCTGCTGCTGGACGATCCGCTGTTCGAACACATCAACGCCCGCCTTGAGCCCGGTGCCTTGGCGGGGGAGGCGGAGCTCGAAGTGGAAGTCGAGCGCGCCCGCAGCTGGCAGCTCAGCGCCTTCGTCAACAACTACCGGCCTGCCTCCATCGGTGCCGAGGCCGTGGGCCTGGCCGGCTCGCTGCGCAACCTCAGCGGCCTGGGAGACCTGCTGGAATTCAGGCTACAGGCCTCGCCGCGGCGCAGCGCAGGCGGCAACGGCAGCTTGACCTGGCACTTGCCGCTGGTGGCGCTGGGACTGCGCGATACCGAGCTCTCCCTGGCGGGCGAGGCAGGCAGCTCCTCGGTGATCGAAGAACCTGTGGAGCCGCTGGACATCCGCAGTCGGCTCGCGAGCGGCGAGATCGGCATCAGGCAGAGGCTGCTCGAATCGCTGAGCCAGAGCCTGGACATCGGGCTCGGCCTGCTCAGCCGCAGCAACCGCACCGAGTTGCTCGGTGAGCCCTTCTCGTTCACGCCCGGTGTGCCCGACGGTCGCCTCCATGAAAATCTCCTGCGCCTCTGGCAGGCCTACACCTGGCGCAACCAGCGCGAGGTGCTGGCCCTGCGTTCCATCTTCATCCTCGGTCGAAACAACGTGCAGGCTGCGGGTGGCCTCACGGCCAATGCGCCGCCCGAGCGCGACTTCGGTCTCTGGGACGGACAACTGCACTACCGTCATCAGGTGATGGATAACGGAGCGCAGCTGATCGTTCGCGTGAACGTACAGCTGAGCCCGGATCACTTGATGGCGCTCGACGGCATGGTGATCGGCGGCGTCAACAGTGTGCGCGGTTACCGCGAGAACCAGCTCGTGCGCGACAGGGGCGCGAGTCTCAACTTCGAGTTCGAGGTCCCCTGGCTCCTGGCGGACGGCAGCCGGCTCACGCTGGCTCCCTTTCTCGACCTGGGCACGGCGCGCAACAAGGACGAATCGGGCACAGACCTCGCCTCGCTCGGCCTCGCCCTGGGCTGGCAGTGGCAGGGCCTGCGGCTCGATCTCGCGCTGGCCCATCGCCTGCTGCATCCGAGCGTGATCGGTCACGAAGGGGGCACGCTGCAGGATCAGGGCATTCAACTGCAACTGACGTGGAATTTCTAAGCAAGAATCCCCGCTTCCGTGTATTTCGCGTCCACAACCCGCCCCAACAGGAGGCCGCATGCCCGTGCCTTGCGCCCGATTCGCTTTTGCCCTTCTTTTCATGGCCGTCACCGCGATCCAGGTGCCCGCTGCCGCCGCCCCCGATGAACCTGGCGTGGCCGTCTACGCGGAACGCCGCGCCCGCTTGATGGCGCAGATGCCCAAAGGCGCGATCGCGTTCATCAATGCCTCCAAGCCGCTGAGCGACAACCTCGTGTACCGACCCGACTCCAACTTCTGGTACCTGGTCGGCATCGGCGAACCGAACACTGTGGCTGTGTTGCGGCCCGATGCGCCGCAAGGCCAGCGCTACACCCTGTTCAACGAAACCAGGCACTGGGAAACCGAGCGCTGGACGGGCTATCGAATCGGCCAAGAAGAGGCCAAAACGCGCTTCGGCGTCGATGCGGCATACCCCATCGACGATCTGGACAAGCAGTTGCCCGAGCTGCTGCGCGATGCCAGCTCGCTCTGGATCTACGACGGCGGCGACGAGAAGTTCCGTGACCGCGTGACGGCGGCGTGGAAGCGCCAGGCCGTCGGCAAGGGCGTGGCGATGCCGGTCTACGAGCTCTCACCCACCATCGGGCAGCTTCGCCTGATCAAGGGCGCCGACGAGGCAGGACTTCTGCGCCACGCAGTGGACCTTTCCGTGCAGGCCCATCTCGCCGCCCTGCCGCTGGCGCAGGCCGACACGGGCGAATGGGCGCTGCGCGCGGCGATCCTGCAGGTGTGCGCCTCGGGTGGCTCGGCCCACATGCCCTATCCGCCGATCGTCGGCTCGGGAGCGAACTCGGTGGTGCCGCATTACGAGGAGGACAGCAAGCTCATGAAGCAGGGTGAGATGATCGTGAATGACAGCGCCTGCGAGTACGACATGTACGCGGCGGATGTCACGCGCAGCTATCCGGTGGGCGGCAGCTACACGCCCGAGCAAAAGGCCATCTACGACATTGTCTACAAGGCCCAGGAGGCCGGCCGCGCCAAGGCCCGGCTGGGCGCTGAATTCCACGAGATCAACGACGCCACCATCGAGATGGTGGTCGACGGCCTGCTCCAGCTCGGCATCCTCAAGGGCGACCGCGCCGAGCTGATCGCCAAGCGCGGCTACCGCAGCTTCTACCCGCACGGCAGCTCGCACTGGCTGGGCCTGGACGTGCACGACGTGGGTTCCTACGAGTTCTCGCGTGCGGACAACTCCCTGCCGGAGAAGGAACGCATGGCCCGGCGCCAGGCCCTTGTCACGCTCAAGCCGGGCATGGCCTTCACCATCGAGCCCGGCATCTACATCCCGGCCGACAGCAAGGACGTGGACCCGAAGTGGTGGAACATCGGCGTGCGCATCGAGGACGATTTCCTGATGACCGAGAAGGGCGTCGAGTGCCTCAGCTGTGCGCTGCCACGTGACACGGCCAGCCTTGAAAAGCTGATCCAGGCCGGGGCCAAGCGCCGCGGCAAGTAGGAATAAGCAAGAAGGCGCCCTATGCCTTCTTGACAAGCCTGTTGAGCTTTTGCGTCTGGTCGATGTAGAGCTGGAGCAGGCGCTGCGCCATGGGCGCGAGGTTCGTGAAGGCGCAGCCGAAGGGCGTGCCCAGGCTCTCGTCGCTCTGCATGGTGTGCTGAATGCGCAGACTGGCCTTGAAATGGGTGTGGCGGTCGAGCTCGACCTCGGCCTCGAGCAACTGGCCCGTGGCCCAGATCGGGTTTCCCGGCGGCATGAGCAAAGCGATACCGCCCATGCTGACGTCGAGCACGCGCAGGCGCTGCACGCTGCCGCCCTCGGCAGGCACCACGGCCGCCTGCGGCGCGCGCGAATGCGGCTTGACGCGGAAGGCCCGGCGACGCTGGAAGCGATAGATGATGGCGGGCAGACTCGCGCTCAGCATGGCATCGATGCCGCTGCCGAGCTTCTGCGGCGGTGCGAGCTCGAACTGCACGCGGATGTCGTTGAGGAAGGCCTCGGCCGTCATCTCCAGGCCCTTGCAGACGTAGGAGGCCGAACCCGTGGGCAATTCAAGGCCGAGCTTGCCATTGGCCAGGTCGAGCTCACAGATGCGCGACACCAGGGGGGCATCCCCCTCGCTGATCAGCGTGATGAGGGTCTGTGACTCCTGCAGCTGGCGAAGAATCGCCGCAATCTCGGCGCTCGACGCCACGCGGAACTCGCCGAGTTCCTCGGGCGGCTGCGTGGTGAAGTCGGTCTGGGCGAAGTCCTGGCTCATCGCCCGGATGGTATGGCTAACGATGTGCTTCAGTGCACCTGACGAGTGCGGCCGGTGAGCACTTTGTCCAGATCTTCGAGCCAAGGTTCGGCCAAGTGTCGGATTTCAGCGTCGTTGACGAGGATGCGCTGCATGATGCGCGTCTTGAGCTGAGCCTCCTTGGGTGCCAGCGTCTTCTCCGCCGCGGCCTGCTTGAGCTGGGAGATCAGCAGCACACAGGCGCCCTCAAGCTTGACGACTTCGTCCCAGTTGCCGCAGCGCGCGGCTGCGAGCATGTCGGCACTGGCCTGCTCGATCGCTTCGTAATAGCTCAGAAGTTGGGAATTCATGGGAATCTCTGCCGGAATCGGGTCAGGGGAACTGCTGGGCCGCCGGAGTTCAGGCGGCGTCGAGCTGCGGCTGGTGTTCGCCGATGGCGATCCACGCGTCACGCACCGGGGCGAGCACGCGCTGGCATTCATCGATGGCCTTGATGTCGCTGTGCAGATTGGCCTGGGTGAGGCGCATGCACAACCAGGAATAGAGGTCGCGCAGGTCGTTGGCGAGCTGGCCTGATTCGAGGTTCAGCGCAGCCTTGAGGCCTTCGTCGAGGATGCGCACGGCGCGGGACAGGGCCCGGGCCTTGAGGCTGAGGTCGCCCGCCTGGATGGCGGCGCGGGCCTGGTTCATGGCGGTGAACACGCCTTCGAAGAGCAGGGCGACGAGCCGGTGCGGGCTGGCGCTGCCGACGTCGGTTTCAACGCCGACGCGGCTGTACAGGCTGGCGCCCGAACCGCGTTGACCAAAGGGGGATGCGTTGCTGCCGTACATGGATCTTGCTTCCTCTTGCCTGTTGCCTTGTTATCGGCAAGCGGCCCCCTGACTGAAGCAAGTTTTACGGCCGTGTTTCCACGGCGTTTCCCCACGACTCTGACGGGCGAGTCTGACTGGCGCCGGGCCGCGCCTTAGTGGGCGTTGTTGTTGAGGATGGTCATCTGCTGGTTCACGTAGGAGGCCAGGCTGTTGAGCGAGCTCATCTGCGTGTCCAGCGCGTTGTAGCGGTCGCGCAGGCGCTGCGAGAACAGGTCAATGTGCGATTGCAGATCGTTGGCCCGTGTGTTGTTCAGATTGATGCGCGACTGCAGGCCCTGTTGTGCGGAGCTCAGCTGGCCGTCGATGGAGAGCGCACCGTCCACGAAGCCTTGCAACTGCTGTGCCAAGCCGCTGTTGCTGGAGTTGCTCTTGTCGGTGCCCATGAAGAAGTTCTTCAGGTCGGCGAGGTTGTTCAAGCCGCTGGTGAGCTTGGTGCTGTCCACCTTGAGCGTGCCATCGGCCTGTGGGTCCAGACCGATATCGGCCAGACGCGAGAAGGCGCCGCCCAGGGTCGTGGAGCCGCCGGCGATGGTCCGCATCATGTATTGCAAGCCGATGGTCGCAGAGTCGCCCTGCAATGGGCCTGCGACCTTGGTGCCGGCGTCGTACTTGGTATCGGTGGCGAAGAGCTGTGCCATGGCGTTGTACGACGCCACGAAGGTGTTGATGGCGCTCTGCGCCGTGCCGCTGTTCTGCGCCACGGTGATGGCGGCATTGGTGGTCGTCTTGTTCAGCGTGATGCTCAGGCCTGAGACCACACCGGTCAGCGTGTTGGACTGCGACTCGATGTCCAGGCCGTTGACGACGGCCTTGGCATTGCCGGCGGCCACCTTCTGCGTCATCGAATTGACGCCGCTGGACGGGTCAAAGGCAAAGGCCGAGATTCCGGACGCGTCGGTGTTGTTGCCGTCGGCGTCGTTGGCCGTGATCTTGAAGCCGGCGTTTTGGCCCGTGGCCGTGGAGCTCATCACGAGGCGAGAGCCGGAGCTGTCGGTCACGATGCTGGCCGTCACGCCAGCGTTGGCGGCGTTGATCTGGTCTCGAATCGAGGTCAGCGTGCTGCCGGCAGCGATGTTGACCGTCGCCGGGCCGCTCGAGCCAGCCGTGAACGTGGTCATGTCCGAACTCCACTGGCCCAGCTGGATGGTCAGGGAGCCCGAGCCCAGCGCGTCGGTGGTGTTCGGGTAGGGGGTGCTGGCCACGGTCTGCGAGGTGGCCAATTGCGAGACGGACACCGACACATTGCCGGCCGTGGCGCCGTCGCCGGCGGTGACGGACACGCTGGCCGGATCGCTGGAAGTGGCGTTCACCGAGTTCCAGGTGCCCGGATTGGTCAGCGCCTGCAGGGCGGTCTGCAGATTTGACATGGCGCCTTGAACCTGTCCGTACGCCGAAAGCTTGGTCTGCAGCCCCTGGGTCAGGTTCTGCAAATCCGTCAGCGGCTGGCTTTCCGCCGCCACCTGCTTCGACAAGAGCGACTCCAGATCCAGGCCGTTCGTGCCGATACCCAGGGACGTGATGGTTGCAGACATGTTTGACTCCGTACAGCTGGCACGTTAGCAGCGCGAACGAAAAAGAGGCCGATACCTAGGCGATATCGGCCGCAACGGGGAAAACTTGAGTGGCAAAAACCCTTCTCAGGGCTCGGGTTTAGCCCTTGAGCAGTGTCAGCACCTGCTGCGGCATGCTGTTGGCCTGCGCCACCATGGCCGTGCCAGCCTGCTGCAGGATCTGGGCGCGCGAGAGGGCGGCCGTTTCCGCGGCGAAGTCGGCGTCCATGATGCGGCTGCGGGCGGCGCTCTGGTTTTCCACCGCGACCTGCAGGTCGGAAATCACGGCGTCGAAGCGGTTCTGCGACGCGCCTAGCGTCGCGCGCTGCGTGTTGATCGTGTTGATGGCCGTGTCGATCTGGCCGATCACGACGGCGAGGGAGTCGGGCGTCGCGGTGTTGTCAATCACGGCGCGGCCCGTGCCGGCGTTGTCCGTACCGGCCACGGCCGTGATGGTCGGGTCCTGGGTCAGGTTGTTCGTCGTGATGTCGATCGAATCGTTGGTGGTCGTGTTCGGGCCGATCTGGAAGGTCTGCGTACCCGAGGAATCGGCCAGGATGGCCTTGCCGTTGAAGGTGGTGCCGCCGAGAACGCGCTGGATTTCGTTGGCGAGTTGGCCGAATTCCTGGTCCAGCGAGTCGCGGTCGGCGCTGGTGTTGGTGGCATTGCGCGCCTGAACGGTCAGCTCACGCATGCGCTGCAGCGACTGCGTCAGCTGAGAGAGCGCACCGTCGGCCGTCTGCGCCAGCGAGATGCCGTCGTTGGCGTTGCGGATGGCGACATTCATGCCCCGGACCTGCGTTTCCATGCGCGAGGCGATGGCCAGGCCGGCAGCGTCGTCCTTGGCGGAGTTGACCCGCAAGCCCGACGAGAGGCGTTGCATTGAGACCGCCAGCGCACTCTGACTTCTGTCCAGATTGCGCTGTGCGTTCAACGAAATGATGTTCGTATTAATGGTCTGGGGCATTTCAGCACTCCTGAGAATTCCGGGTCCCTGGGCCCGGTCGGAATTCCCGCTAGCCTTTGCTTGTCGGCATCACGGGCCCGGGGGCCGGACTATCGAACCCGATGGAATACGGGATCGATGTACGAAATTCTGCGAGTGCGCCAGCTTTTCAAATGCCCGAAAAGGCCGGTAAACCACGTCCAAAAAGGCACTCCGGACCGGGTCTTGCGACCGGGTCCGGAGTGTGTCGAGCTAACTACTGAGGTGGACGCTGACTCAGCGGCCCAAGAGGGTGAGCACCTGCTGCGGCATCTGGTTGGCCTGGGCAATCATCGCGGTGCCGGCCTGCTGAAGGATCTGCGAACGCGAGAGGTTGGCGGTTTCAGCGGCGAAGTCAGCGTCCGTGATTCGGCTCTTGGCCGCGCTCTGGTTCTCGATGCCGACCTGCAGGTTGTTGACGACCGCGTCGAAACGGTTCTGTGAGGCACCCATCACGCTGCGTTGGCTGTTGACCGTGTTGATGGCCGCGTCGATATTGTCGATGACGGTGGCGATGGTGGCTGGCGTGGCGGTGTTGTCGATCACGGAGCGGCCAGTGCCGGCATTGTCGGTGCCGGCCACGGTGGTGATGGTGGCGTCCGTGGTCATGTTGGCCGTCGTCACGTCGATCGAATCGTTCGTCGTCGTATTGGCGCCGATCTGGAAGGTCTGAGTGCCGGCGTCGGCGCCCAGGATGTTCTTGCCGTTGAACGTGGTGCCGCCCATCACGCGCTGGATTTCGTTCGCCAACTGACCGTATTCCTGATCGAGTGAATCGCGGTCGGCGCTGGTGTTGGTGGCATTGCGAGCCTGCACGGCCAGCTCGCGCATGCGCTGCAGATTGGACGTGACCTGGCCGAGCGCGCCGTCGGCAGTCTGTGCCAGGGAGATCCCGTCATTGGCGTTGCGCACGGCCACGCTCATGCCACGCACCTGCGTCTCCATTCGCGAAGCGATGGCGAGGCCCGCAGCGTCGTCCTTGGCGGAGTTCACGCGCAGGCCCGAAGACAGGCGCTGCATCGACTGCGCCAGGGAACTTTGGTTCATTGATGTGTTCCGCTGCGCGTTCAGCGACATCAAATTGGTATTGATGATCATGGGCATGGTCAGTCCTTTCGCTGCCGGACTTCCGGCAAGGTTCGCTCCTGGAAAGAGAGCCAGGAACCACGCGTCAAGGTTGGACCTCGAACTCGTTGAACCCTTTATCGGAAAGCGAAATGACGGACTTGAGCCATTTTTGGAGCCCGTGCGGCCCGAGCCTCCTTTCGGGAGGTCGGGCGGCAGGCTCCGTCAGCCCTTATGCGACTGCGGTGCTGACCGGCGCCGCTACGGCGCCTTTGCCTTCATCGAAGAAGCGTCAGCACTTGGGTCGGCAACTGATTCGCTTGCGCGATCATTGCTGTGCCTGCTTGCTGAAGGATTTGGGCACGCGACAGGTTGGCGGTTTCCGCGGCAAAGTCAGCATCGGTGATGCGGCTCTTCGCAGCGCTTTGGTTTTCCACCGAGACCTGCAGATTGGCCACCACGGCATCGAAGCGGTTCTGGGCGGCACCCATCACGCTGCGCTGGGAGTTCACCGTCGTCAGGGCCGTGTCAATGTTGTTGATCACGGTGGCGATGGTGGTCGGCGTGGCGGTGTTGTCGATGACGGAGCGGCCCGTACCGGCATTGTCCGAGCCGGCCACGGCGGTGATCGTGGCATCGGTCGTCAAGTTGGTCGTGGTGATGTCGATCGAGTCGTTGGTCGTCGTATTGGCGCCGATCTGGAAGGTCTGCGTACCAGCGTCCGTTCCCAGGATGTTCTTGCCGTTGAAGGCCGTGCCACCGAGCACACGCTGGATTTCCTGCGCCAGCTGGCCGAATTCCTGGTCGAGCGAATCGCGGTCGGCGCTGGTGTTGGTGGCGTTGCGGGCCTGCACGGCCAGTTCGCGCATGCGCTGCAGATTGTTTGTGACGCCGGCGAGGGCGCCGTCGGCCGTCTGCGCCAGCGAGATGCCGTCGTTGGCATTGCGCTGGGCCACGTTCATGCCTCGGACCTGGGCTTCCATGCGCGAGGCAATGGCCAGACCGGCGGCGTCGTCCTTGGCGGAATTCACGCGCAGGCCGGAGGACAGACGCTGCATAGCCTGGGCCAGTGCGCTCTGCGAAGTCGAGGTGTTGCGCTGGGCATCCAGCGACAGCAGGTTGGTGTTAATGATGGCGGCCATTTTGAGCTTCCTTTCACATGGACAGAATCAGGGCTTGCGGCTGAAGGGGACGGCTCTTGCGAGTCGGTCCACGCTCGTCGTCCGCAGATCCTGAATACCTTGTTGCCGCGAGGGGCATGTGAAGCACTCAAGGCCTGCTGACCGAACCACGGATCCGATTTCGTACCCGTTGGAATGGCTATCGGACAAACAAGACCAGAACTTAAGGCCTGTTTGTCAATAACCCTGATCCACCGATAAACGGCGGAACTAATGGGCATTTCTATCGATGGTCGGTCGGCAGGCTGGATGGCTGGCTGGGTCTGGGTGGTCCTTGGGTGGTGATGTGTATGGTTTGGGAAGCTCATCCTTGATTTCGGCCGCGGGGCCGTTGAGGGTCCTTTCAGAAGCGGGTGCAACACCCCGCTTTTCCGGCGAATCCGGTCGATTGGAAAAGCCTAAAGTTTTCTCGACGGCGGCCGATACCGCGCGCCGCTATCGAGGAGAAACACATGCTGCAGACCAAATCCGCTGACACCATGCTCAATGGCGCTCATGCCATCGCGCAGGAGATGCGTCGCACGGAGGGGCCGTCTTACGAGGCCCTGCTGCTGCTGACCCAGGCGCGCAACCAAGCCTATGCCGAAGCCGCTCGCGGCGATCTCGGCCGTGGCCTGAACCTGCTGAACGATGCGCTGACACAAGTGCCGCAAAGTCACGACCTGCTCAGCGACATGGCTGCGCTGCTGCTGGCCGCTGGCGAGCACCCCCTGGCCACCAGCTACGCGAGCCGCGCGCTGGCCGTCAATCCGGCGCACGGCCCAAGCCTGTACACGCTGGCGTTCTCGCTGGCGGGGCAGGGCTTCGACGATCGCGCCATCCAGGCGCTCAAGGAACTCTCGGCCGAAGGCCCGGCCCGCGACAACCTGCGGGCGGAAGCCCCCGATCTTGAGCCGCTCGTGGCACTCGAACTCGAGCGCCTGCAGTCGCGCTGAGATCGAGCTAAGGTACATCTCCGGCGCTGTGCCCTGGCGGTGATGTTCGCCGCCGGGGCTTTCGCGCATGTCTCATGTACAGCCTTGCCCTGGTCGTCATTGCCCGCAACGAGGCGCCGCGTATCCGGCGCCTGCTCGACAGCGTGCGTCCCTTTGTGGATCGCATGCTGGTGCTGGACACCGGCTCGGTCGACGACACCGTGGCGCTCGCGCAGGCCGCAGGCGCGCGCGTGGAGCGCTTCGAGTGGTGTGCTGATTTCTCGGCAGCCCGCAATCGCGCGCTGACGCTGGCCGGCGCCGACTGGCACCTAGTGCTCGATGCCGACGAGTGGCTGGAGGAGGGCGGCGAGGAGCTGGTCGCGCTGCGGGATGTGGCGCCCGACTTCGTGGGCGCCGTCGAGATGCTCGACCACTTCGAGGGCGGTACCGCCCACCAGATCCTGAGCCGCGTGCTGCCCGGCGAAGTGCGCTACGTCGGCCGCGTGCACGAGCAGCCCCGGCACGCGCTGCCCGTGCGCCGCATCGGGATTCGCGTGGGCCACGACGGCTATTCCAACGCTCGCCTGCTCGCCAAGCGCGGGCGCAACCGTGAGTTGCTCGAGCACATGCTGGCCGAGACGCCCGGCGATGCCTACTTGCTCTACCAGCTTGGCAAGGACTGTGCCGTCTATGACGAGCATGCTGGCGCAGAACACGCGTTCGCCCGGGCCGCGGCCGTGGTTGGCCCGACACGTCCGTCCTGGTGGTTCGATCTCGTGGCGCGCCGGCTCTACGAACTCAAGTGCCTGCACCGCCACGCGCAGGGCGTGCAATTCGCGGAAGAGGAGATGGCCACCTGCGCCGGATCGCCCGACTTTTTCTTCGCGCTCGGTGACCTGCTGCTGGATTTCGCCGCCGAAGAGCCCGAACGTGCCCCGGCCGTGCTGCCCATGGCTGAGGCCGCCTGGCGCCAATGCCTGGAACTCGGCGAGCATCCGGAGCAAGTGGGCGCCGTGGCCGGGCGCGGTTCGAGTCTGGCCGTGCACAACCTCGTTGTCCTGCTGAACGGAACGGGACGCGAATCCGAGGCGAAAGCGCTGGCCGAGACTTACGGCCTGTAGGACAAATTCCTACAGGCCACACCGAAGAAGCGGGACTCAAGAACAGGAAATGGGCTGATGCACCGGTCCTAATCGTCTCTTCACAATGCGTTCCATGCCGAAACAAACGGCGACAACTCAGAGTGGAGCGATCACATGAATGCAGACCAGATCCTGACTGAAATCCGTGAAGCCAACCTGTCCTACCTGATGCTGGCTCAGAACCTCATCCGTACGGACCGCGAACAGGCGCTCTACCGCCTGGGCATCTCCGACGAGACTGCTACCCTGATCGCCACGCTCTCGCCGGCGCAGATCATGAAGGTCGCCAGCGGCAACACCTTGCTGTGCCGCTTCCGCATGGACGACGATCTGGTGTGGGGCCTGCTGACCGGCCATGGCAAGACCAGCGCCAACGACAGCGTGTCTCGCCTGCATGCCTCCATCTTGATGGCCGGTCGTCATGCCGAAGCCGCCTAAGGAGAAGAGCATGCGCAACAAGAGCATCCTCTCTGAAGCCCGCCAGATCGAGCGCGCCGTCACGCTGATCAACCTCGGCGCCCGCCTGCAAGTCCTGGAGTCGGAGACCGACCTCAGCTATGAGCGCTTGCTGCGCCTGTACAAGGAGGTTTCGGGCAAGAGCCCTTCCAAGGGTCAGCTGCCGTTCTCCACCGACTGGTTCATGACCTGGCAGCCCAATATCCACGCCAGCCTGTTCCTGAACGTCCACGAATACCTGAACAAGGTGGCCGAGATGGACGAGATCGACACCGTCATCAAGGCCTACCAGCTCTACCAGGAGCAGACCCGTGCGCAAGGCCTGGAGGAGTTGCTCTCGGTCACCCGCGCCTGGCGCCTGGTGAAGTTCGTGGACAACGGCATGCTGACCATGACCCGGTGCAGCAAGTGCGCCGGCCATTTCGTCACTCATCCGCACGAGATCGCCCGGCACTACGTCTGCGGCCTGTGCAACCCGCCGGCACGGGCCGGCAAGGGCCGCGCCCAGGGCTCGATCAAGATGCACTGATCGTTCGCGTTCTTCCATCTTCGGCGGCCTTGCGGGAAACCCTGCGAGGCCGCGCTGATTTCAGCGCCTAGCATCCAGCACCTAACGAGGAGATGGCGTGGAAGTCAGCGTGGACGACGGGTACGATTACGTGATCGTGGGCGCCGGTGCGGCGGGATGTGTGCTGGCTGCGCGCCTGTCCGAGGACCCGAGCGTGAGCGTCTGCCTGATCGAGGAGGGCAACCGCGACACCAGCGCATTGATCCGCGCGCCGCTCGGATTCGCGGCCAACGCCAATCTCGGGCTCCATTCCCACCGCTACACGAGCGTGCCGCAGCCGGGCCTGCACGGCCGGCGCAGCTATCAGCCCCGCGGAAAGGTGCTGGGCGGCAGCACCGCGATCAACGCGATGATGTATGTGCGTGGCCATCCGCAGGACTACGATGACTGGGCGGCGCTCGGAAACCCTGGCTGGGACCATGCCTGCGTGCTGCCCTTCTTCAAGCGTGCGGAGAACAACGAAGTCTTCGGCGGCACCGAGCAACATGGCGCGGGTGGCCCGCTCAACGTGCGCCATCTCAGCGACCCCACGCCGCTGAACGAGGCCTTTTTGCGTGCCTGCGAGGCTGCGGGCGTGCCGCGCACGCTCGACTACAACGCCGCTCAGCCCGAGGGCTGCTGGCCCACCCAGGTCATGCAAGTGGCCGGCGAGCGCTGCAGTGCAGCAAGGGCCTACCTGCGCTCGGCCGAGAATCGCCCGAACCTGCATGTCGTGACCGGCGCGCAGGCCTTGCGGCTGGAGATCAAGAGCCGCCGTGCGGTCGGCGTCCACCTGGCGCAGGGCCTCGTTCCCGCGCGGCGCGAGGTGCTGCTGGCCGGCGGCGCCTTCGGCTCGCCCAAGCTGCTGATGCTCTCGGGCATCGGGCCGCGTGCGCACCTTCTGGGCCTGTCGATCGCGCTCGTGCACGAGTTGCCGGGTGTCGGCCAGAATCTGCAGGATCACATCACCTGCAACCTCAGTTGGCGCGCGCCCTCGGGGCCCGACACTTTCGGCATCTCGCTGGGCGGCGGCGCGCAGATGCTGCGCGGCATCCTGCAATGGCGGCGCGAGCGGCGTGGCCCCATCACGAGCAATGTGGCTGAGGCAGGCGCCTTCATCCATAGCCGGCCAGGGCTCACGCGGCCCGACATTGAGCTGGAGCTATTGCGCGGCATCGTGGACGACCACGCGCGCAAGCAGCACCTCGGCCATGGGTACACGGTCCACGTCACCCTGCTGCGGCCCAAGAGCCGCGGCGAGGTGCGCCTGTTCAGCCAAGACCCTTTGGCGCCACCCGTCATCGACCCGTGCTACTTCAGCGATCCAGAGGACATGGAAGTTCTCGTGCGCGGCGCCCAGCGGGCTCTTGAGATCTGCGAGGGCGAGGCCCTGCAACCCTGGCGCGGCCGCATGCTCTATGAGATGGACAGGCTGGATCCGGCCTCCATCGAGCGCGAGATCCGCCGCTCCGGCGATACCGAGTACCACCCCGTGGGCACCTGCCGCATGGGTCCGGCCTCAGACCCCATGGCGGTGGTCGACGCGCAGCTGCGCGTCCATGGCCTCGCAGGCCTGCGTGTGATCGACGCGTCCATCATGCCCAATCTCATCAGCGGCAACACGACGGCGCCGACCGTGATGATTGGCGAGAAGGGGGCAGAGTTGATTCGCACTTCGCCATGAGGTGGCTGCCCTGGCCCCTGCCCGCGCTGCTGAGCTGGGCGGCAGCTTGGGCGATCTTCCTGATACTGGGTCAGCCCGAGATGATCGGCTGGGCGCCGGCCCTGTGCTTGGCCGCCCTGGCCGGTGCAGGCCTGGCCCTCTTGCAGACGCGGCGCTGGCGGCGCGTCATCGTGGCCCTGGGCTTCCCGCTGTCGGTACTGACGCTGACGACGGCCGTGCCGGCCTGGGCCTGGCTGCTGCCGGCGGCGCTGCTCCTGCTCGTCTACCCGGCGAGCACCTGGCGGGACGCGCCGCTGTACCCCACGCCGCGCGGTGCGCTGCAATGCTTGCCGGAGCTGGCGCCAATTCCGGCCGGGGCGGCCATCCTCGACCTGGGCTGCGGCCTGGGGCATGGCCTGCGAGAGTTGCGCCAGGCGTACCCCGAGGCGCGGCTGGTGGGCCTCGAATGGAGCCGGCCGCTGGCCCTGGTCTGCCGCTGGCTGTGCCCTTTCGCCACCGTGGAGCGTGGTGACATGTGGGCACGCTCCTGGCAGGGCTTCGCCCTGATCTATGTGTTCCAGCGCCCGGAGTCCATGGAACGGGTCTGGGAGAAGGCACAGCGTGAACTGGCCAGCGACGCCTGGCTGGTCAGTCTGGACTTCGAAGTGCCTGGCCAGGAGCCGCTCGCGCAGGTGAATCTGGCCCGGGGACACAGCTTGTGGGTCTACAAACCTGCAAATGTCGCTCAGATGCCGCATTAGCCACCCGTCGGGGCTGGCACACTCGGCCCTCAAGCCCTAGGGGTCATTAGCCGATACAGGAGCAGGGTCCTTGGGCCTGCCCTCCATCCAGAAGCGGCAGGTCCGGGCATGCACGGAATCCATCAAACATGTTCGTCATCATCGGCTGGCTCATCGCCATGGCCTGCATCTTCGGCGTCTTCATTGCCCACGGCGGCAATATCGAGGTCATCCTGCACGCCTTGCCCTTCGAGCTGATTACTATCTTCGGCGCGGCCGGCGGTGCCTTCCTGGCCAACAACCAAATGAAGGTTGTCAAGTCCACCATGGCTGGTCTGGGCACTTGCTTCAAGGGCAGCAAGTACAGCAAGGACCGCTACATGGAGCTGCTGGCGCTCCTGTACGACATCTTGCAGAAGGCGCGCAAGGAAGGCCTGATGTCCATTGAAAAGGACGTCGAGGAGCCGCACAACTCGCCGCTTTTCCAGAAGTACCCCAATGTTGGGCACGACCATCACGTGACCGAGTTCATCACCGACTACCTGCGCATGATGGTCTCGGGAAACCTGAACGCGCACGAGATCGAGTCGCTGATGGACAGCGAGATCGAGACCCACCACCACGAGGAACATGCCGCCGTGGCGGCCCTGACCCGTCTGGCCGGCGGCCTGCCGGCCTTTGGCATCGTGGCGGCCGTGCTGGGCGTGGTGAACACCATGGGTTCGGTCGGTCAGCCGCCGGCAATTCTGGGCGGCATGATCGGCTCGGCCCTGGTCGGTACCTTCCTGGGCATTCTGCTGGCTTACGGCTTCGTGGAGCCGCTGGCCGGTCTGCTCGAGCAGAAGGTGGACGACGCCGGCAAGGAATTCCAGTGCATCAAGACCACGCTGCTGGCCAGCATGCAGGGCTACGCGCCCCAGGTCGCCATCGAGTTTGGACGCAAGGTGCTCTACTCGGGCGACCGCCCGACCTTCGGCGAGCTGGAGACCCACGTCAAGAAGAAATAGTAGGGTGTTTCGCTAGCTTTCAGAGTTGGCGTACTCTAACGACGTAGGAGAACCGACACATGGCGGGCGATAGCAAGAAGCTCCAGCCGATCATCATCAAACGGGTCAAGAAGGGCGGGCATGCCGCGCACGGTGGTGCCTGGAAGATTGCCTACGCCGACTTCGTCACGGCCATGATGGCCTTTTTCCTCCTCATGTGGCTGCTGGGCTCCACGACCGAGGGTGACAAGAAGGGCATCTCGGACTACTTCTCCAGCCCGCTCAAAGTCTCCATGTTCGGCGGTTCGGGCTCGGGCGACTCCTCAAGCCTGGTCAAGGGCGGCGGCCAGGACCTCTCGCGCCAGACCGGTCAGGTCAAAGCGGGCGAGGTGGATGCCGAGCGAAAGACCATCAATCTGCGTGCGCTCAAGGAAGAGCAGCGCCGCGCCGAGAAGAGCCGCCTGAAGGAAATGAAGGCCAAGATCGAGAAGATGCTGGCCGCCACTCCGGCCTTGGCGGCCCTGGGCGGGCAGATCAAGCTGGACATGACCGCCGAAGGCCTGCGCATCCAGATCCTCGATCAGGACAAGCGCCCCATGTTCGACAGCGGCAGCGCGGTGGTCAAGCCCTATATGCGCGAGCTGCTGCAGGACCTGGGCGAAGTGCTCGCCGAGGTCCCCAACCGCTTGACGATCGAAGGCCACACAGACGCCCAGCCGTTTCCGGGCAACCAGCGCGGCTACACCAACTGGGAGCTCTCGGCTGACCGGGCCAACGCCTCGCGTCGGGAGATGGTGGCCGGCGGCCTGCCCGAAGGGCGGGTGCTCAGGGTGCAGGGGCTGGCGGCGTCCAAGCTGCTGGAGGTGGACAATCCCGAGAGTCCGCTGAATCGACGCATTAGCATCATCGTGATGAACCGTGACGCCGAAGATGCAGTTCTGAAGAATTTGCCCGATGATGAGGAATCTTCCCAGTCAGAGGCAGCAGGCGCTGCGACAATTCCCAGCTCGGCCCCCAGGCCCTGAACCTATTGAATCCGCTTGCGTGTGAGGAAAAGCCATGAGCGCTGACATGAAATTTCTGGTTGTTGACGATTTCTCCACGATGCGCCGCATCGTCCGCGGCCTGCTCAAGGAGATCGGCTATAACAACTGCGAAGAGGCGGAAGACGGTGCCGAAGCGCTGAACATGCTGCGCGGCGCCAAGTTCGATTTCGTGGTCAGCGACATCAACATGCCGAACATGACTGGTTTCGAGCTGCTCAAGGCCATCAAGGAGGACCCGGCGCTCAAGCACTTGCCCGTCCTGATGGTGACCGCCGAGGCGCGCAAGGAAGATATCGTCCTGGCTGCGCAATCGGGCGCCGCCGGCTACATCGTGAAGCCCTTCACCAAGGCCACTCTGGAAGAGAAGGTCCAGAAGATCATGCAAAAGCTCGCGGCCGCAGCCTGAAGGAGGTCGCCATGCATACCGAACATGCGCTCAGCCAATTGGGCAAGGCCGATGAACCTTTGATGGTCTCGCCGGAGGTGTTCCAGCAGCTCGGCACCATCACCCGAGTGCTGCACGACACCATGCAACAGCTCGGCGTCATGCCCAAGCTGCAGACTGCCAGCGAAGGCCTGCCCGACGCGCGCAGCCGCCTGACCTACATCGCCAACAAGACCGCCGACGCCGCCAACAAGGTGTTGAACTCGGTGGACAAGGCCAAGGCCGAGCACGCCCACATCTCCGCGGCCACCAACGAGATGGCCAAGGCCATCATGGCCGACCCAGTGAAGGCCGTGGCTAGCGGCATGGTGTTCAACTTCGTCAAGGACGTGGAGAAGTCCACCGGCTCGATCGACCAGCACCTGACCGACATCATGATGGCGCAGGACTTCCATGACCTGACCGGCCAGGTGGTGGCCAAGGTCGTGACCCTGGCCAACGACCTCGAAGACAGCCTCGTCAAGCTGCTCGTGTCTGTGGTGCCGCCCGATCAACGCGAGAAGGTCGACCCCAGCATCTTGCAAGGCCCCGTTGTCAGCCCCGAGGGCCGAACCGACGTCGTCACCAATCAGGGCGAGGTCGACGACCTGCTGGCGAGCCTCGGCTTCTAAGCGCGGTCTTCGCCAGAGTCAGCAAAACGCCCCTGAAGGCCCAGGCCCAGGGGCGTTGTCACGTGGGCTCGGCCAGCTCTAGGTCGCATGGCGGCTCGCCTGCCGCAGCTCTTTGATGCATGTGGGCATAGGCCGCTTCCAGGCTGCGCGTGAAGCGCGGCGCATCGAACAGACGGCACTCCGCGCGTGCGCTCACGAGCTGCTGGCGCAGCTTCGACAAGCGCGCGGGCTGACGTGCCAACTCGATCGCCCGCGCGACGTATTCGTCGGCATCAGAGGCAATCAGTTCGGGCAGTCCGACGGCCATTAGCAGGCTCGTGGCCACGCGGCCTGCAAACGAGCGGCCGCGTTGCGTGAGCACCGGGAGACCGATCCAGAGTGCATCGCTGGCGGTCGTGCCGGCGTTGTAGGGCAAGGTATCTA
Organism: Roseateles sp.; assembly: GCA_019234295.1. GTDB lineage: Bacteria > Pseudomonadota > Gammaproteobacteria > Burkholderiales > Burkholderiaceae_C > JAFALK01. The sequence goes on along the minus strand of JAFALK010000037.1, from coordinate 168,304 downwards.
GGAACAGATCGGCCGCGGCCAGGCGGGCCAAATAGGTGCTCCGGTCGGCGCGCGAGGCGAAGACGAGGCGGGCCGGATCGAGGCCGAGCGCCTGCCCGTGCCTGCGCAGCTCGGCAGGCGCGTGCCCGTCCTCCCCGAGCAACCAGAGCACCGAATCCGGCACTTCGGCCAGGATGCGCGCCCAGCGTGCGAACAGCTCGGGCGAGATCTTGCAGGGGTTGTTGAAGCAGCAGAACACGAAGCCCGATTCGGGCAGGCCGAGACTGGCGCGGCCAGGCACCCGGTCAGGGCAGGGGCGCTGCCGGTCGTTGGCCTGGTAGGAGGGCAGATAGGCGATGCGCTCGTCATAGCAGGCGCGAAACTCGGCCGGGACGATCTCCTTGTCGGCGATCAGGTAGTCGTAGAGCGCCGTGCCGGAGCCCCCGAGATATCCCAGGTAGGACACCTGCACCGGTGCGGCGCGCAACGCAAAGATCGCGCTGCGCGCACCGTCGGTGAAGCCGGTAAGGTCCACGACGATGTCCACGTTCAGGCTGCGACAGGCCTGGGCGATGTCGGCGTCGGTGAGGGCCTCGACGTCGAGGAAGCCGTCAAAGGCTGCGCGCAGGCGCTGTTGCATCGGGTCCTCGCTGGCCGGTCCGTAGTTGACGGCAATGACCTCGAAGTGCTCGCGGTCGTGCAGCTCGATCACCTCGGCCATGAGGAAGGACACCGGATGGGAGCGGAAATCCTTCGAGACGTAGGCAATGCGGATCTTGCGGGATGCCCTCACGCGCGCCGTCGTCGTTGCCCCCTGCAGGCGCGGGCAGGCGGCATGCGTCCAAAGCCTCGCGGCCTGCTGCTGCAGGGCCGGGTCGTCCACGAGGGTCTGAAGCGCCAGCGGCTGGATGATCCGTGCGCCGCGCCCGATGCCCTCAATGATTGCCGCGCGTTCGGCATCGAAGCCGTTCCAGGCGAAGAGATGGGCCGCCGTGTAAAGCCGCGTGCCGCGCAGCCAGGGCATGTCTGGTTGGAGGGCCAGGGCGGCGTCGAAGTCCTGCAGCGCTTCCTTGAAGCGCCTCGCCTGCAATTGCAGATTGCCGCGATTGTTGAGCGCCTCGGCCTGGGCCGGCTGCAGGGCGATGGCTGTGCCGAAGGCCGTGGCGGCCTCGTCGGGGCGACGCAGCTGCTTGAGCGCGATGCCCAGCAGGTTGAACACGACGGCGTTGCGAGGCTGGCTGGCGGCCAAGCCTTCGAGCGTGCCCAGCGCCTGCGCGGGGCGGCCCAGATTCACGAGGACGCGGGCACGCTCGATCGCCAGACGCGGGTTCTGCCCGTCCAGTTGGCATGCGCAGTCCAAGGCCACGAGGGCCGCATCCGGCACTCCGATCGCCTGGTAAGCGATGCCCAGAGAACAATAGGCCTGGGCGTATCGAGGGTTGGCGGCGAGCGCTCGCTCATAGGCGGCGATCGCGTCATGCGCCCGCCCCAACTCCAGCAGGGCGACGCCCCAGTTGTGCTGGGCCACGGCATTGCCGGGTTGCAGTTTGCAGCAGGCGGCGTAGCCGCGCTCGGCGGCGTCCCAGCGCCCTTGCGCGGCCGCCGCATTTCCCTGCTCGAGCAGGGCCTGGCTGTTCTTCAAGATCGTGATGCTCCGTGCCTTGGCCCACGAAGTATCACCGCCGCGGTCGTCACCGATGGCGGCGAGGAGGGGCCCGCCGCGCGCCCAGTTCAGCGAATCAGTTCAGCAAATCAGTTCAGCGCCGCCAGTTCGTGGCTCACCAGACTGACAATAGTCCGGTCCAGCGAGTCCATGGCATACCCCTGTAGGTCATGGACAGTCTCGCGCCCCGGCGCTTCGCCGGGCCGGCGCGCGCCAGCGAAGCCTTGCAGGCCGACTTGGCGGCCGCGTCCGGTCTTCAGGTCGAACTGCTCGACGGTGAACTCCGCGCGCAGATCGAGGCCGCCACCAGAGATTCGCCGCGCTGAGGTTTCCAAGGGCGGAACACACCCGCCTTTCCCCCTCTGATCTCGCTTAAGTTCTCGCCCTCCGGCCAGAACAATGCTTGGACGGGCCGCTGTGCCCGGCGCACGAGTACGAGATGGCTGACGCACAAGCACAAGACAGAAATCTGCCGGCCTCGGCCAAGAAGATCAAGCGATCTCGGGCCGAGGGCCAAGTGCCGCGCTCGCGCGACCTCGTGCACCTGCTCGTGATGGCGACGGCCGGTATGGTGCTGGCCTTCGGCGGCGGTCTCATCGCTGACAAGCTGTCGCACGTGTTTCACGCCGGCCTGTCCTTCGACGCCGCGAGCCTGGGGCGTGAGGGCGTGATGAGCGAACGGCTGGCCGCGCTGACGCTGGAGTCGGCGGGCGTGCTGCTGCCGGTCTGCGGTGCCTTGTCGCTCGCGGCCGTGCTGGCCAACCTGGCTTTGGGCGGCTGGAACTGGACCTGGAAGCCGCTCGTGCCGACCTTCTCGCACCTGAATCCGCTCAACGGTCTGGGCCGCATGTTCACCGGCGCGGGCCTGGGGCAGGCGCTCAAGGCTGCGCTGTTGGCGCTGGTGCTGGGCGTGATCGGCGCTCTCGTGCTCAAGGACCGTATCGCCTCCTACGTAGGCATCATGTCGGTGCCGCTGCCGCAGGCGCTGGCGTACGCGGGGCATTCGATCCTGGGCGGCCTCGGCTTCCTGGGCATTGCCCTGGCGGTGTTCGCCGGCATCGATGTGCCCCTGCAGCGCACGATCTACATGCGCCGCCTGCGGATGACGCGCGAGGAAGCCAAGCAGGAGTTGAAGGACTCGGAAGGTTCTCCCGAGGTACGCAACAGGATCCGGGCCCGCATGCGCGAGATGGCGCGCCGGCGCATGCTGGCCGCCGTGCCTAAGGCGGACTTGGTCGTGATGAACCCGACCCACTACGCGGTGGCACTGCGCTACGAGGAAGGCCGCATGACAGCACCCAAGGTCGTGGCCAAGGGCGCGGACCTGCTGGCCCTGAAGATTCGCGACCTGGCCAAGGAGTCCAAGGTGCCGGTGCTGCAGTCCCCGGTGCTGGCGCGTGCGCTCTACGCCCACGCCAAGCTCGATCACGAGATCCCCGCCGCGCTGTTCACGGCCGTGGCCCAGGTGCTGGCCTACGTCTACCAGCTCAAGAACGCCCTGGCCGGCCGCGGCCGCGTGCCGGACGAACCGCGTCCGCACGTGCCGCCCGAACTGGACCCGCATAACAAGCCCCAGGCCGCTGAAGACGCGGACCTGTTCGAGGAGCCTGAAGCATGAACGAGCTCACGGCACGACTGCAAGCGGTCCTCGGCCCGCGCAGCGGCGTCATCGCCGCCCTCGGCGCGCCCATTGCCGTGCTGATGGTGCTGGCCATGATGGTCCTGCCGCTGCCGCCGCTGCTGCTGGACCTGCTGTTCAGCTTCAACATTGCCATGGCCGTGATGGTGATGATGGTGGCGGCACACATGATCCGCCCGCTCGACTTCGCGGCCTTCCCGACCGTGCTGCTGCTGACCACCCTGATGCGGCTCTCGCTGAACGTGGCTTCCACGCGCGTGGTGCTGTTGCAGGGCCATACGGGCACGGCGGCGGCGGGCCATGTGATCGAGTCCTTCGGCCACTTCTTGATCGGCGGCAATTTCGCGGTCGGCTTGATCGTCTTCGCCATCCTCGTGGTCATCAACTTCATCGTAGTGACCAAAGGTGCCGAGCGCATCGCCGAGGTCGGCGCGCGCTTCACCCTGGATGCCATGCCCGGCAAGCAAATGGCGGTGGACGCCGACCTGAACGCGGGCCTGATCAACGAGGCCGAGGCCAAGCGCCGGCGCGCCGAACTCGGAGACGAAGCCGACTTCTTCGGCTCCATGGACGGTGCCAGCAAGTTCGTGCGTGGAGACGCCGTGGCTGGCATGCTCATCCTCGTCATCAACGTGATCGGCGGCCTCGTCATCGGCGTGGCCCAGCACGGTCTCTCGCCGAGCCAGGCGGCCGACAGCTACATCCTGCTGGCCGTGGGCGATGCGCTCGTGGCCCAGGTGCCGGCGCTCTTGATCTCGGTCTCGGCCGCCATGGTGGTCTCGCGCGTAGGTTCGGACAAGGACATAGGCAGCCAGATCGGCCGCCAGGTCTTCGGCTCGGCCAAGTCCATGGCCATCACGGCCGGCGTGGTTGGCACCCTGGGCCTGATCCCGGGCATGCCGCACTTCGTCTTCCTGTTGATCGCCTCCATCCTGGGCTACATCGCCTGGCTGCAGCAGAAAAAGGAGCTACAGGCCGCGGAAGCCGCCCGGCAGGCGGCGGCCAAGCCAACCCTTACCGGAACCGACCCGTCGGCCGAGGCCACCTGGGACGACCTCGTGCCCGTGGACATCCTGGGCCTGGAGGTGGGCTACCGCCTGATCACGTTGGTGGACAAGAACCGCGGCGGCGATCTGCTCTCGCGCATCAAGGGCGTGCGCCGCAAGTTCGCGCAGGAGGTCGGCTTCCTGCCGCCGGCCGTGCACATCCGCGACAACCTCGAGCTACGTCCAAGCCAGTACCGCCTCCTGCTGCGCGGCGCCGTGGTGGGCGAGGGCGAGGCCTTCCCCGGCATGTGGCTGGCCATCAACCCTGGGCACGCCACTCAAAAGCTCATCGGCACGCAGACCACCGATCCAGCGTTCGGTCTACCGGCCGTGTGGATCGAGGAGCGCCAGCGCGAGATGGCCCAAATGAGCGGATTTACGGTGGTTGATTGCTCGACCGTCGTGGCGACGCATCTCTCACACTTGATGCATGTCCATGCTGCCAAGCTTCTTGGCCGCGTGGAGACCCAATCCTTGGTCGATCACCTGACCAAGCTGGCTCCGAAACTGATCGAAGACGTGATTCCCAAAATGATCAGCACCGGCACTCTGCAACGCGTCCTGCAGCTCTTGCTGGACGAAGGCGTGCACATCCGCGACATGCGCTCCATCGTGGAAGCGCTGGCGGAAGCCGCTGCGCTGAACATTTCGGATGCGGCGGAACTCGCCCGGCGCGTGCGCGTCTCGCTGGCCCCGGCCATCGTCCAGCAGATCTACGGCCCCACCAAGGAGCTCGACGTGATTGCGATGGAGCCCGAGCTCGAACGTCTCGTGGCCCAGGCCTTGAACAACCCAGCCGGCGCGGCCCTGGATCCGGGCGTGGCGGACACGCTCACCCAGAGCGCCGCGCGCAGCTCACAGCAGCAGGAAGAGCGCGGGGTGCCCGCCACCCTGCTGGTGCCGGACCTGATCCGCGCCCCCATGGCCCGGCTCCTGCGCCGCGCCGCACCGCGCCTGAAGGTGCTCTCGCACAGCGAGATCCCTGAAACACACACCATCCGCATCGGCTCCGTCATCGGAGGAACAGCATGAACTACCGTCGCTTCACCGCCCGCAGCTCCCGCGAGGCGCTGCAACTCGTCAAGCTGGCCTTTGGTGACGATGCCGTCGTTCTCTCCAACAAGCGCACCCCAGAGGGCGTCGAGGTGCTGGCCATGGCCCCGGAAGGCTTTGCTCAAATCGAGCAGGTCGCCTCGCGCGCCCCGCGTCAGCCCGCGCCGGCCTACACGCCCGCGCCCCAGTTCGCCGCGCCGCCCAAGTCTGCTGCCCATAAGAAGAGCTTTGCCGAGCGCGTGGGCCTCACGCATCGCGAGCCCGGCTTCGGCGCGCCGGAACTGATGGCCGATGCGCGCGCTGAGTTGCGCGCGGGTTCGCGCGCCGAGATCGGCAAGGACGTGCAGACCCTGGCCATGAGCACCTTGTCCTTCCAAGACTATGTGCGCGAGCGCGTGCTCAAGCGCCGCAAGGCCGAGATCGCCGGCCAGCCCGATCCCGTGCTGGAAGCCTCGGTCGCCACGCAGCCCGCGCCCCAGCCACCGGTCGAGGGCGTGGCCAGCATCGCCGAGGTGCGCCGCCAGCGCGCCGAAGCCGCGCTCAAGGCCATGCAGCCGCGCCGCCAGACGCTGGCCGAGCCCGCCCCCCTTCAGCAGCCGCAGATCCAGGCCACGCCGGCCCGTCGCACGCCGCCCGTGCTGCGCGACGAGATTCTTGTGGCCAACCCTGCCGCGCCCGTGCAGCGCCGCGCTGAGCCCGTGCTGGCCGACGCGCCGCAGTTGCCGCTCGCACCCGAGTTGAGCCATCGCGGCCCGCGCGAGCAGGAAGACATGATGAGGGAGCTGCGCGCCATGAAGGGCATGATCGAGGAGCGCTTCGGTGCCCTGGCCTTCATGGAAAAGCTCCAGCGCCAGCCCGTGCAGGCGCGCCTCACCCAGCGGCTGCTCGAAGTCGGCTTCTCGCCAGCCCTGGTGCGCAAGCTCGTCGATGGCTGTCCCACGGATTTCGGCACCGGCGACGAGAGCATCTGGGCCGCCAACGTGCTGGCCCGCAATCTCAGTACCGACGAAGGCATGCCGGCCCTGGAAGAGCAGGGCGGCGTGTTTGCCCTGATCGGCTCCACCGGCGTGGGCAAGACCACGAGCACGGCCAAGTTGGCGGCCGCTTTCGCCACGCGCTACGGCGCCGGCCAGCTCGGCTTGATCACGCTGGACGCCTACCGCGTGGGCGCGCACGAGCAGCTGCGCGCCTACGGCCGCATCCTCGGCGTGCCCGTGCACACGGCGCACGACCGCAGCTCGCTGGAAGACCTGCTGGAGCTGCTCTCGGGCAAGAAGATGATCCTCATCGACACGGCCGGCATGGCCCAGCGCGACACGCGCACGGCCGAGTTGCTGGAGATGCTCAAGCACCCGAGCATCCGCCGGCTGCTGGTGGTGAACGCCGCCCAGCAGGGCGAGACCATCGAGGACGTGGTCCTTTCTTGGCGCGGCGCCGAATGCCAGGGCGTCGTGCTTTCCAAGATCGACGAGGCCGTCAAGCTGGCGCCGGCCCTGGACGCCATGATCCGCAACAAGCTGCGCATCGTCGGCTGCGCCAACGGCCAGCGCGTGCCCGAAGATTGGCACCGCCTCTCGGCCCAGGCCCTGGTCCAGCGCGCCTTGAAGGTCAACCCGGGCGGTGCCTGGCGCATGGACAGCGCAGACGTGAACCTCGTCTTTGCCGGCACCCCCGTGCAAGACATCGCCAGCAGCGTGCATTGAGGAATCCCATGCAGTCCCCACGTGATCAGGCCGACGGCCTGCGCCGTATCTTCAAGGGCTCGCGCCTGCGCGTCGTGCCCGTCGTCAGCAATCCGCATGTGCCCGAGGCCGGCGTGCTGGTCGAGGCCCTCTGCGCGGCCTTCGCCGAGCAGAGCCTGCACACGCTGGTGGTAGACGCCGCCGAGTACGCCCCCGAAGCCAACGAGCTGGCTTCGGTCGACCTCGGCGCGGCAATCGAGCGTCTGTCCAAAGAGGTGTCGTACCTGGCCGCACGCGGACTGCCCATGCGCCACCTGAACACCCAGGGCTCAGCCGCCGGCTTCCTGGACGCCCTGGCCGAGGCCGCGCCGCATGCCGAAGTCCTGGTCCTGCACGCCAGCGCCGCCGAGCTGGCCCGCCTGATTGGCCAGCGCGAGCTGCGCCCGTTGCTGCTGGCGGGCCTGGAGCCGCACAGCGTCACACACGCCTACGCCGGTATGAAATGGCTGACCCAGCGCTGCGGCCTGATGGCGTACAGCCTGCTGCTCGCCACCCATCCGCAGCTCCAGCTGGCCGGGCGCATCGCCCAGCGCATCTCCTCCTGCGGCGACAGCTTCCTGGGCGCGCTGCTGCGCGACTGGGCCTGCTTCGACCCCCGGACACCCGTCGGTGCGCCGCTGCCCGCTGAGTTGCGGCACCTGGCGCGTGAACTATTGAACACAACAGAGCATTCCGGTGGCTTGCCGACGGGGGATTCGGGCGCACCCTTGCGTTCGCTGCCCCCGGCGCGCTACGCTTTCCTGGCCGGAGCTCTCTGATATCTTGATGTACACCGCCAAAGGTCGCCTCGACAACTCGGATCTGATCCGTCAGTACAGTCCGCTCGTGCGGCGCCTGGCGCATCAGATGATTGCCAAGCTGCCTGCCAATGTGGAAGTGGACGATCTCATCCAGGTCGGCCTGATCGGCCTGTCCGATGCACTCTCGCGCTTCGACGCCGAGCAGGGCGTGCAGTTCGAGACCTTCGCCACCCAGCGCATCCGCGGCGCCATGCTGGACGAGCTGCGCGGCGGCGACTGGATGAGCCGCGGCACGCGAAAGCAGCAGCGCGAGATCGAGACCGCCGTACACAGGCTCGAGCAAAAGCTCGGCCGCGCGCCGATCGAGAGCGAGATCGCCGCCGAGATGGGCCTGCCCCTGGCTGAGTACCAGGAGCTGCTGGGCAAGGTGCGCGGCACCCAGCTCGTCTACTTGGAAGACATGAGCGGCGGCGAAGACGGCGACGACTATCTCGACCGCCACGTGGCCGACCACAGTGCCAACCCCGTGGCGCGCCTCTCGGACGAGCGCATGCGCAGCGCCCTGGTTCTTGCCATCAAAAACCTGCCCGAGCGCGAGCAGTTCGTGATGGGCATGTACTACGAGCACGACATGAATCTCAAGGAGATCGCGGCCGTGCTCAAGGTCACGGAATCGCGCGTGTGCCAGCTGCACAGCCAGGCCATTGCGCGGCTGCGGGTGAAATTGCGCGACTGGTGAACACACCGTCAGCGAGGCGAAAGCCTCGCGAGCAAACTATGCGCCTAAATAGCTGAATATTCAGGCGGAGACAGATTCATGCGTTTTGGCACCCAGCGGGCCTATCCCGCCGTGGCCGAGCCTCGCGTCGAGCGGGCGGCCGAACATCACTTCGGCGGTGCCGCCGCCGCGGTCGATGCCATCCAGAAGCTGTCCAAGACGGTCTCCACCCTGGGCCGCGACGCGGCCGAGGTGCGCGGGGCGCTGGAGGACACGCAGCGTGTCGTCCAGCAGCAGATGGACGCCATGAACGCGCTGGCGCAGGAGTTGGAGCGCGTGCGCCAGACGCAGGACGCGATCGGTAACGCCACGCAGGCCAGCGGGGTCGCAGTGAACAAAGCGCGCCAGGCCCTGGCCGGCGCCGGCGACGAGGTCGGCGGCATCGTGCACACGCTCAAGCAGGTGTCGGAAGCCGCCGGCGACATCACCAAGATCGCGCTGCAGACGCGGCTCGTGGCCTTCAACGCTTCGGTGGAGGCCAAGCGTGCCGGCGATGCGGGCCGCGGCTTCGGCGTCGTGGCCGATGCGGTCAAGACCCTGGCCGGCCAGGTGGAGGCGTCGAGCAAGGCCATCGTCGGCGCCATCGCCTCGCTGAACGAGCGGGTGGACCGCTTCAGCCGGGAACTCTCGAGCGACGTCCGCCACCAGAGCGCCGTACACGAGGCCTTCGGCGCCGTGGAGCAGGACGTGGGCCGCATCGCCGCCAGCGCCGAGGCCAGCAGCCGTACGGTGCAGACGCTCTTTGATCGCGCCGGTGAACTTGGTGGCGAGGTGCGCGAGGCCATGAGCAGCCTCAAGACGGCCTTTGCCGGCAGCGATCGCTTCCTGGCGCTGTCGGAGACCCTGATCGAGACCATCGCCGAGAGTGGCTGCGAGGTCGAGGACGCCCCTTTCATCCGCGCCGTGCAGGACGCCGCGGCTGAGATCTCGGGCCTTCTCGAGCACGCGCTGCGCCGTGGCGAGATCAGCGCGGCCCAGCTCTTCGACGAACAGTACCGCCCCATCGCCGGGACCGAGCCCGCCCAGCACGAGACCGCCTTCAATGCCCTGGCCGACCGGCTCTTCCCAGAGGTCCAGGAGCGACTGCTGTCCTTCAGCGACAAGGTGGTGTTCTGCATCGCTGTCGACCGCAACGGCTACGTCTCCACTCACAACCGCAAGTACTGCCAGCGCCAGCGCCCCGGCGACACGGTCTGGAACACGGCCCACAGCCGCTACCGCCGCATCTTCAACGATCGCACCGGCCTGGCCTCGGCGCGCAACCAAAAGCCCTTCCTGCTGCAGACCTACCGCCGCGACATGGGCGGCGGCCGCTTCGTGCTGCTCAAGGAAGCCGCCGCGCCGATCACGGTCGACGGCCGGCACTGGGGCGGGCTGAGGCTGGCCTTCAACTTCTAGTCGAGGAAGGTCCAACTCTCGGCGCCATCAAAGCGCCGGATGTGGATGCGCTCCAGCAGGGCCGGTGGGAAGTTGTTCAGGTTCACGCCGTGCCGCGAGCCGGGCGCGGCATCGACCAGCTCCCAATGCGTGACGCATCCACAGCCTTTGCAGCGGATGGTCCGCAGCGTGCGATCGCCCTGGACGTAGTCTTGCGTGTGCTCCGGATGGCCTTCGATGTGAACCGTGCGCAGCGGGAAGTAGGCCCACACCGTGCCGAGCCGGCGGCAGAGCGAGCAGTTGCAGCGCGTGCCCTGCTCGGGGATCGATGGCAGCCGAAGCTTCACACGGCCGCAGTGGCAGGAGCCTTCGAGCAGGGCGTTGTGGTCCATCGTCGGGTCCAAGCGGGTGGGTTGAGATGCCAAGGCCAGTATGCGCAGCCAAGCCAAAAAGTTCCAGGCCGCGGCCACGCATCCGAAGCCTGCATCGTTGGGAGCGCCAGGCGGCGCTACTCTCAGTCTGGCTGCCCGACGAGATAGATGCTGGCCCGCCCCTCAAGGCGCCACGCAAGCCCTGTTCTTACCTGTGTGCTTGGCCTCATACAAGGCCACGTCCGCGCGGTCGAGGGCCGCTTCGAGCGTTTCGCCCGTGCGGTAGAGGGTGACGCCGGCGGAGAAGGTCACGAAGACGTCCTTGCCCTCGTGCACGAAGAGGCTGGCAGACAGGGACCGTTGCAGGCGCGAGAGCACCTGCTGGGCTTCCTCGATGGGCGTGGCGGGCAGCAGCAGCACGAACTCCTCGCCGCCGTAGCGGGCCACCATGTCGCCGGGGCGCAGCAGGCCAGAGACGCGGGCGGCCAAGGACTTCAGCGCCACGTCGCCGGCGGCGTGGCCCAGGGTGTCGTTGAGCTTCTTGAAGTTGTCGATGTCCAGCAGCGCGAGCGCGATGTGCGAGTTTTCGCGCTCGGACTTGGCCTGCTCCTGCTCGAAGGCCTTGATGAGGCCGCGCCGGTTGGCGATCTGTGTGAGCTGGTCGGTCTGCACCTCGCTAGAGAGCTGGCGCAGTTCGTCTTCAAGGGATTGCACTTTGGCCGTCAGCGCAGAGGCCTTCTCGTGTTCGAGCGTGAGGCGGCTCTGGGTCTGCTGGACGAGGTCGCGCACACTGCGGCTCTCTTCGACCATCTCGCGCACGGTGCCGGCCAGGCTCTGCAAGCTGTCAGCCTTCTCGATGGCATCGGCATAGCGGCCCACGCTGCTCTGGAAACGGTCGGTGTGTTCGCCGAGTTCGCCGAGCTCGGCCAACATCTGGTGGATCAGCCCCTTGAGCGCGTCGCGTGCCTGGGTGCGTTCTTGCGCCAGGCTGGCCTGGCGCTTGCGGGTGCTGGCGAGCAGCTCGCTGACCGAGCGCACGCCGCGTCCGCCGAGCCCTTGTTCAATGGCGCTGTTCATCGCAGCGGCTTGCCCGCGTGCCCAGGAGTCGTCCTCGGACAGCTCGACGAGGCTGGCGGAGAGTTCGCGGCACAGCTGGCCGAGTTCGCCGAACAGGTGCTGGCGATGGTCCAGAAGGTAGCGGGCGCGCGCGCACAAGGCCTCGATTTGCAAGGCACGAGCCGGCGTGGGGCCTTCTCGGCGCAGGCCTTGTTCGGCCAGGTCGAGTTCGGCCAGCAGGGCGTCGGCCTGGTTGTTCGGGTGGGCGACGGCGTGCCGCACGGTGGCCTGAAGGTGCGCGCCGATCACGGGCCAGGCGCCCGCGTCACGCGTGCCGTCGGGCGTGCCTTGTGCGCCCGGCGCTGGCTCGAGCGCGCCGTGCAGGCTGGCCTCGGCCTCTTCGGGTGTGAGGAACTGGCTGGCCCGGTCCAGGGGCTCCTCGCCCTCTTCGACATGGCTGTCAGCTCCATCACCGTCCCAACTGGCCACGAGTTGGGTGAGCCGGTGCAGCAGACGGTTCGCATCGCTGCGGTTGGCTTCGCTGACGCGCAGAACGGCGTCCTTCTTACGCGCCAGCGTCCAGTTGCGTCCGCCGCGCTCCAAGCCGCGAACGAGCTTGGCGATGCCCTGCGACCAGGCCTCGCCGGGGGACTCGAGCCGGTCAAGCTGGCGCAGGGCATCGTCCCAGGCGCCGTCGCGGATGAGCTGGCCCACGTCTTGCCGTGCCTGGCCGCCCAGGCCCAGCGCCAGCAAGCGCGCGAGCACGGCCTGGGCGCGCTCGGGCAGCGCGACGGCGGGCTCGGTGCCGGACTCCTGCGCATAGGCGCGGGTGTAGTTCTCGGGGGTGGGTTCGAGCTGCTGCTTGGACAGGCGCAGCAGCGCAGCCTTGGCGAGTTGCGCGGGCGAGGGCGCGGGCGAGACAGCCATGGATCAGGCCTTGAACATCGGCGGGAAGCTGCTTTCCACCTCGGGTAGCTCCTGCATCCACGGTGCCTTGCGAGGCAGCACGGTGCTGGTGAGCCACTGCTCGAGTTCCTCGGCCGGGAGCGGCTTGCTGAACAGGAAGCCCTGCATCTGGCTGCAGCCGAGGCGATGCAGCACTTCCATCTGGCGCAGCGTTTCCACGCCCTCGGCGATCACGCGAAGACCGAGTGCACGCGCCAGGGCGATGATGGCCGTGACCACGGCCGAGCTTTGCGGCGTGATGCCCAGATCGCGCACGAAGGTGCGGTCGATCTTGACTTCGGAGATGGGCAGGGTGGTCAAATAGGCCAGCGAGGAGTAGCCGGTGCCGAAGTCATCGATGGAGATCTCCACGCCAATCTCGTTCAGGCGGTGCAGAGCCGGGATGACGTTCTGCAGGTCCTTCATCAGGTTGTTCTCGGTGATCTCGAGCTGAATTGCGCGGTGCGGCACGCCGTAGGCGCTCACACACTGGTGGATGTGCTCGACGAGATCGGAACGCTCGAACAGGCGGCTGGGCAGGTTGACGGCAATGGATTCGGCGAAGCCGAAGTTCGTGCGCCAGACCTTGGCCTGGCGCGCGGCCTCGCGCAGCGCCCATTCGGAGAAGGGCACGATCAGGCCAGTCTCTTCGGCCAGCGGGATGAATTCGGCCGGCGGCACGAGGCGGTCGCCATGGCGCCAGCGCATCAAGGCCTCGGCGCCGACCATGCGGGCGCCGCGCACGTCGATCTTGGGCTGGTAGTGCAGCACGAGCTCGTTGCGCTCCAGCGCCTTGTGCAGCGCGCTCTCCAGCTCAAGCTTCTCGCGGCCCTGGCCGGCGAGCTGCGGCGTGTAGATCGCAGCGGCATTGCGGCCCTGCGACTTGACCGCATACATGGCCACGTCGGAATTGCGCAGCAAGTCGGCCATGGTCTGGCCGTCGCGCGGGAAGATGGCGATGCCCACGCTGGCGGTGACGAAACAGTCCTGCCCGGCCACGAAGATGGGCTCACGCAAGACGTCGAGCACGCGCTGCGCCACACGGGCCGCGTCGCGCTCATCGCTGACCTCGGGCAGCAGGGCCACGAATTCATCGCCGCCCAGGCGGCCCACGGCTTCGAGCGCTCGGTGCGCCCGGCCGCCGACGGATTCAAGCATGCCTTCCATGACCTGGTCGGAGTGGCGCACGCAGGAGCGCAGGCGCCGGCCGACCTCGATCAGCAGCTCGTCGCCGGCTGCGTGGCCCAGGGTGTCGTTGATGACCTTGAAGCGGTCCAGGTCGATCAGCAGCAGGCCTACCTCGTGGCCGCCGCGGCGCGCCTGCTCGATCGCGCGCTCGACGCGCCAGATCAGCTGGCGGCGGTTGGGCAAGCCAGTGAGCGAGTCAAAATGGGCGAGTTGGCGGATGCGGTCCTCAGCCTGGCGGCGGTCGGTCACGTCCTGCAGCACGCCGCTGTAGCCGCTGGCGTTGCCGTGCTCGTTGAACTCGGGCTCGGCCTCGATGTGCACGACGCGCTGGCGGCCGTCGAGCAGGGTCACGGGCAGGTCGGTCACCAGCACCGAGTTGTGCGTGAGCACATCGCGAAGCAGGCGCAAGAAGAGGGCACGCTCGCCGGCAGGCACCATGCGCATCACGCCGACGAAGTCGAGCGGATCGTTGGGGCCACGTCCGAAGACGCGAAGGGCCTCAGCGGCCATCGCGAAGCCGTTGCCGCGGTCCCATTCGAAGCTGCCCATGCGGGCCAGGTCTTGGGCGCGGGCCAGGCGCGACTTGCTGCGCTCGAGCTCAATGCGGGTGCGCGAGCTGCGCAGCAGGTAGCGCAGGCGGCCGGCCAGCAAGCTCCATTGCGTGGACTTGACGAAGAAATCGGTGGCACCGACCTGATAGGCGCGATTGATGGAATCCTCGTCGTCCAGGCCGGTGAGCATCAACACCGGCGTGGCGTCAAAGCCGGGCAGGGCGTGCAGCCGGGTGCAGGTCTCAAAGCCGTCCAGGCCGGGCATCAGGGCGTCGAGCACGATGATGTCGGGCGACCATTCGGCCACTTTGTCCAGGGCCTCCTGGCCGCTCTGGGCCTCGACGATCTGAAAGCCCCGCTCGCGCAGCGCGGCCGCGGTCATCAAGAGGTTGACCTCATCGTCGTCGACGAGCAGCACCTTGGGCTGCTCGGGCAGATCGTCGACGATGGTGGCGATGGCGTTCATGGCTTGGAAGTTTCGTGCGCCTCAGGGCGTAGAGGACTGCATCATTGTCAGGGCGGCGCGCACACGCTCCAGTTCCGCCAGCAGCGCGTCGAGTTCGGCCACGATGCCCGCAGAAAGGCCGTCGCGCGCCATGGACTCGACGCGCCCGCAGTGGTCCGAAAGAAGCAGCGCGCCAAGGCTGGCCGAGGAGGACTTGAGCGTATGCGCGACGCGACGCAGCGGACCGAAGTCCAGCGGCTCACGTGCGGCCAGCATCTCGGGCACGAGGCGCTCGAGCGAAGCCAGGTAGGCCTGGATCACGCGCTCCACCAGCTTGTTGGCGCCGGTCGGATCAAGCTCACGCAGGCGCGCCAGCGCATCCGCATCGAGCGGTTCGGGCAGTGACGGCGGGTTATGCATGAGGAGATGGCTGCGCGGGTCGCGATGAAGGATTTCGTTTGCCCTGAGATTTTGAATTGTCGATCCAAGGGCTCAGGCTTGGAATGTACCGCGAGCGCTACACACCCAGTGCGGCGGCCCGTGACGGATTTCGGATTCGTTCACGCTGGCCGGGCGCTTCGGCTGAGCGTGTCGCCTACATACAATGGCCGCCATGAACAGTCTGAGCGATGCCGGACCCGCTGCGCGCGCGCTTTCCCGGCGTGCCCAGGTGATCGCGCTGACGCTGAGCCTGGCCGTGATGGCCCTCGCGGTGCTGTTGTTGCATGACGACGCCGCCAGCGCGCCCCTGCTGGTGGCCTTGCTGCTAACGGTGCTGCTCCTGCCCGTGGTGGCGGGCCTGGCCTGGCATTTCGGCGGTGTGTTGATGCGCCGCCAATATGAGATCTTGCTGCGCGAGGCGCGTTCTCAGTTGCAGGTCGCAGCGAGGCTGCAGCGCGACTGGCAATGGGCCACCGACGCCGATCACCACCTCGTGCGCTGGCAGGCGCCGCAGCGCGTGCCGGCCTCGTCCTGGGTCGGGCACGCGGTCACGCAGACCCTGCTCGAGCGCTTCGATAGCCCGGGTGATTGCGAGCTGCGTTCGGCTCTGGCTGCCCATCGCGATTTCGACGGCATTCCGGCCCGCGAGGCCTCGGGCGCGCAGTGGATGCTGCGCGGCGTGGCCTGCACCGACGGGCAGGGGCGCTTCGCAGGCTATGTGGGCACGGCGGAGCGCATCTGTGACGACCGCGCGCAGGCCGATCAGGCCGCCTTCGGCTACACGATCTCACACGACCTGCGCGCACCGCTGCGCGTGGTCGAGGGCTTTGCCCGGATCCTCAAGGAAGACTACGGGGCTCAGCTCGATCCGCGTGGCCTTGATCATGTGGAACGTGTGCTCGGTGCCGCTGGGCGCATGCAGGGCATGATCGATGCGCTGCTTTCGCTGACCCAGCTCTCGGTTCGGCCGCTGGTCCGGGAGCGTGTGGAGCTCTCTGCGCTGGCGCAGGCCATTCTCGAGGAGCTTCGCGAGGGGGCACCGCCACGTGCTACAGAGCTTCTGGTCGAGCCAGGCCTGGTGGCCGAGGGCGATCCCGTGCTGCTGCGCATCGCGCTGGAGAATCTGCTGGGCAATGCCTGGAAGTACAGCGCCGGCTGTGAGTGCACGCGCATCCGCTTTGAGCAGCGCCAGCAGGGCGGGCGGCGCGTGTTCGTGATCGTGGATCAGGGGGCGGGCTTTGACATGGCCAGCGCGGACCGTCTCTTCAACGCCTTCCAGCGCCTGCACAGCAACAGCGATTTCCCGGGCGCGGGCATCGGCCTGGCCTCGGTACGTCGCATCGTGCGCCGCCATGGCGGGGACGTGTGGGCTGAGTCCGAGCCCGGCCAGGGCGCACGCTTCTACTTCACCCTGGCCTGAGATTCTTACTCGAGGTGCGCGGCCTTGGACAGGGCCCGCAGCACGCCGCTGTTGACCTCCTGCGCGCCGAGCATCAGCGCGTCCGTGGCGTCGCGGAAGTCGAAGACCGACTCGCCCTCGATGGCGCGCACCAGGTCCAAGTAGGGCTGGTAGGGACCAGACGCGTCCACCAAGGCCTGGCGCACGCGCTCGGGCACCGGGATGGACTGCAGCAGCTTGTCAAAGGGCTGCTTGAGCATGTGGTCCAGCAGCGAGAACAGGCCGCAGACGAACATCTCGTCGCGCATTTCCGAATCGTCCATGCCCTTGGCCAGCTCCTCCATCAGCAGGCCGCGGCGCAGGGCGCCGTACATGATCGGGCGCATGCTGTGGTCCTTGCTGGCCGTGGTCAGCAGCAGGGCCAGCCAGCGCTTGAGGCGTGAGTAGCCGAGCAGCATGATGGCGTGGCGAAAGCTCGACACTTCGACCGAGAGCCCGAAGGCGGCCGAGTTCATGTAGCGCAGCAACTTAAAGGCCAGACTGGGGTCGCGCTTGAGTGTCTGCTCCAAGCGGTCGATGTCCTCGCCCTGGTCGACGCGCGACATCAGCTCGACGATCACCTGCAGGTCGGCCTGCACATCCTTGCGCGGCGCTGCGTTGTCCGGCGCCACGTACGCGCCATCCATGGGCCAGCCGATGACCTGCTGGGCGCCGCGCTTGAAGGCCGCGTCGATCTCGGCCGCCCCGCGCACGCCGGTCAGCAGCGGCGCCAGGCCGGGCGCTGCACCCAGGGCCTCGTTCGACGGGTCGAGCAGGTTGAACTTGAAGCTGGGCAGCAGGGCCGGGGACATGTTCGGCGAGGGCTGGCCCTTGAGCAGCAGTTTGTTGCCCGCGGCCTTCAGGGCCTGGAAGGCCGCGGCCAGGCTGGCGTCGGCAGCAATGAAGGCGGGCACTTCAAGCGCGATGTTCGGGGAGGGCTTGGCGTCCGCCACGGCCTTGAGCAGGCCCTCATGCTGGATGGCCAGCACCACCTGCGACCCGCCGGCGGGCCAGACCTCGCCGACGGCCTCCAGCAGGCTGGAGGCGTCCAGCGCAGCGTCGGACTTGAGGGGGACAACGGTCAACCGCGTGGCGGTGACCATGCGCTGGGGATCGATCTGGGGCGCATAGCCCAGTGCCACGACGCCGAGGATGGAGTGATTCATTCTTCTTTCCTGGGCCCCGTCCGATGGCTGGGGCCTGCTAGCCGGTAATGAACTGCAACAGCGACATGCGCTGAACCATCGCGTAAGTCTGCAAGGCCGCCTGGTAGCCGGTCTGCTGGCTCTGGAAGTCCGAAATGCCTTTGACCATGTCCAGGTCCTCTGCATTGGACTGCTCCGTCTGGGCATTGAGCTTCAACGAAGCCATCCGCGATTGGGTGTTGTCGAGATTATTCATGGTCTCGCCCACCTGACTGCGGACATTTTGCATGTTTCGCATGACCGCATCGAGATCGCGCAGGTCCGAATTGTTGGCTTGGCTGACCTGGGGGCCGGTGCGGCCTGTGGCGTTGAGGTCTGCAATCGCACGGTCAACGACGTCGAATACGTGCAGGTTGGCGGTGGACGGTTGCACCGTGAATTGGTCGCCGTCGACGACCGAGCCCGAGACCGTCATGGACATGCCGTCGAACTGGATTGTCTTGCCAGAGGAGTAGTTGTCGGTCGCGACGACCGTGTTGGTCACGTTGTCGGTGACGACATAGGTCTGCGCAGGCGAGTTACCGTTGATCTGGATGGTGTAGTTGTGCCCCGTCAGCGCCTTGGGATCGAGCAGGTTGCCGGAGTCGATCCAGCCCTGGGGCGCATCGCCCGTGTTGATGTTGGTGCCCGCGGCGGTCACGAAGCTGCCGTTGCCGCTGTTGGCCTGTTCCCAGGCCTGGCGGCCGTCCACCGACAGCGGATAGCCGGCCAACACGCCGGTCTGGTTGATGCCGGGCACGCCGACGTACTTGACGCCTCCGCTCTGGTCCAAGAAGGGGGGACCGCCCGAGCCTTGGCCGGCGAAGAGGTAGCTGCCTGCGCCGTCGGTGCGGTTGGCGATGGTGAAGAGCTGATTGCGCAGGTCCTGGACCTTGGCACCGAGGGCCTTTCGCTCGTCGTCCGTGTAGCTGCCGTCGCCGGCCTGCACGATGGTCTCGCGGATTTGCTGGAGGATGTCGGAGGCGTCGCCCAGGGCCGACTCGGCCAGGGTCATGGCGTTCTGGCTCGCCTGCAAGGCGCGGTTGTCGGCGTCGATGCGGCTGATCGTGGCGCGCGAGCGCTCGGCCTGCGCGGCACCTGTGGGATCGTCGCTGGCCTGCGAGATGCGCTTGCCCGACGTGAGCTGGGTCTGCGAGCGTTGCAGCTGCGACTGACGGTTCTGCAGCGTGGCGACGGTGTTGTCGAAAAGGTTGGCGGTGGACAGACGCATACGGGATCTCCTTGGGCTCAGCCGGAGATGGTGTTGAGCAGCTGCGAGAAGAGGGTCTGGGCCGTCTGCAGCACCTTGGCCGCGGCCTGATAGCCCTGCTGGTACTGCATCAGCCGCGCGGCTTCTTCGTCGACGTTGACGCCGGCTTGGTTGGCGCGGGCGGTCTCTGCATCCTGAGACACCGAGGTGGAAACCTGCGCGAGATAGGTCGCACCCTGGACTCGGGCGCCCACGTCGCCCATGGCGGCGGCGTAGGCGTCGTTGATGTTGGCGCCCGGTGTGACGGTACCGTCGCTGGCCACGGATCGGCCCACGAAGCCCTCGGTCTGCAGGTCGAGCAGGGCCTTGGCGTTGCCGTTGTTCGTGGCCGTGAACTGGGTAGCAGCCAGATCGATCTGATCGCCGGCGCGCGGCACGCCGTCGAGCTGGAGTTCGAAGCCCAGGTCGATCGGCGGGTTGGCGTTGGGCTGGTTGCCGATGGCCTGGCCCGAGGCCCAGGTGCCGGTGAGCACCGTGCCGTTGGACAGGCTCAGCGTGTAGTCCACCTTGGACGGATCGGACGCGTTCGGGCCGGTGAACTGGATGCTCATGGGCGCCAGCGTGGGATCGATATTGCTATTGACGGCGTAGAGCGAGCGCACGGTCGCCGTGCCGGTGTTGGTGGCGGCGATGGAGCTTGTGAGCGGGGAGGCGGCGGCGATGCCGTTGGGGTTGGTGAGGATCGCCTTCATGTTTTGGGAGGCCTGGCTGACGGTCTGGAGCAGGAAGGCATCGCCGCTGCCCATGTCGGCTCCGCTCACGTCGATCTTGAAGCCATCCACCGTGTCGCCGTTGGAGACGGTGCGCACCAACCCGTCGGAGACGCGCGTGAGCTGGTAGACGCCGGGCGTGCCGTCGGGCGAGGCGCGCAGCTTGTAGCTGCTCGCCTGGAGCTGGGTCGCGTCGGTGATGGTGAGGTTCACCGAGGTGGCGTAGGTGCCGTCGGGGTTGCGTGCGTTGGTGGTGGCCGGCAGGGCCTTGGGCGCGACGGTGCCGAAGATCGGCGCGCCGGCGCCAGGCGGCTGGGAAGTGTCGAGACCCAGGGCCTGCTGCTGGTTGACGCGCGCGGTGATGGCTGTGGCCATCTGCCCGAGCAGGTTCTTGGCGTGTTCGAGGTCGTCGTTCTGAAACAGGATCCGCGCGGTGATGGAGCCGCCGGTCAGCGTGCTGGAGTCGAGCGTGCGCGCGCCGTTGGTCTCCTGAATCGAGATCTGCGCCTTGGAAGAGTCGAAGGGATCTTGCGTGACGCTGAGCTGAAGCGCCTGCGTGTCTAGCACGAGACGCTGGCCGCCGCCGATGAACACGCCCATCGAACCGTCGCTGGCGGGCAGTGTGCTGATCTGCAGGAACTTGCTGAGCTTGGCGATGAGCTGGTCGCGCTGGTCGAGCAAGTCGTTGGGTGAGGCGCCCGTGCCTTGCTCCTTGGAGATGGCGGCGTTGGCCTGGGCGATCTGCTGGGCGAGCTGGTTGACCTGCGACACGTCGGCCTTGAGGTCGCTGACCACGCCGGACTGCAGCGAGGTCAGCTGCTGGCCTGCCGAGGTGAAGCGCGCGGCCAGTTCGGAAGCGCCCGAGAGCGCAACCTGACGCGCCGACGGGTCTGACGGCGAGTTGGCAACGTTGATGAGATTGTTGAAGAAGGTGCTGGCCGCCGAGCCGATGCCGGTGTCGTCGGTGGGGAAGACCTTTTGCAGCTGCGAGAGATAGTCGGAGTGAGTTTGGTCCAGCGACTGGGTGGCGGAAGTCGAGTTGGCCTGCGAAGTCAGGAAATCGCTGTGGGCGCGGATCACGGTGTCCACGCTAACGCCCTTGCCGAAGAAGCCCGATCCGGTGAACTGGCCCGGTGGTGTGCTCAGCACGACGGACTGGCGCGAGTAGCCGGGCGTGTTGGCGTTGGCGATGTTCTGGCCGATCGTCTGCAAGGCCGCCTGGTTGGCGAACAACGCGGTGACGCCGATCTGGAGCAAGCTGCTGGACATGGATGCTCCTTAGGCGAGCGCGCGCTGGACGCGCATCGTCGTGTCGATGACCCGCGCCAGCTTGGCGGCGTACTGTGGGTCGGTGGCGTAGCCGGCCTTTTGCAGGCCCTGAGCGAAGCTCGCGGCATTGCCACTGCGCGCCTGCGCCACCACGTTGGCGTAGCGCTCGTTGGAACCAATCAGCTGTGCGTAGTCCTTGTAGGCGTCAGCATAGCTGTCGTAGGCGCGGAACTTGGCGGTGACCTTCTGGGCCTTGCCGTCCACATATTCGGTGGTCTGCACGTCCACGGTCTTGCCAGTCCAGCCCGCGGTGGCCTTGATGCCGAAGATATTGTGCGAGGGCGTGCCGTCCTTGTTCGTGATCTGGTGCCGGCCCCAACCCGTCTCGTGCGCGGCCTGGGCGAGCAGGAATTGCGAGGGAATTCCTGAGGCCTGCTCGGCCACGCGTGCCGCGCCTTCCTGGCTCTGGATGAAGCTCTGCACATGCGACTGCACATTGCGCTTGGACAGGCTGGGCAAGGGCTGAAGGCTCTGCTTGGTCGCCGTCGGGTCGGTCACGCCCATCTGCTTGGCGAGCTGGCGCTGGATGGCGTCGGACAGGCCGCCGGGCAGCCCGGTGAGCTTGGTGGCGAACTGCTGGTCCAGCATCTCGGTGCCCATCTGGCTGGCCGAGTTGTCCAGCATGCCTGAGGACAAGGTGGTCGCGCGCATGCTCTTCATCACCTCCTGCATGAAGAGGGACTCGAATTGCTTGGCCGTTTCCTTGATCGAGGCCTTGGGGTCCTTGGCGGCGGCACTCTTGAGTGCATCAAGTGTACGCGTGTCGGATGCCAGCCCCGTGTTGAGGCCCGCGGGATTGAAGGTGGACGACATCTAGATCACCTCGAGCTCCGCATTGAGCGCCCCGGCGGTCTTCATGGCCTGCAAGATCGCAAGCAGGTCCTGCGGCGTGGCGCCCAGCGCCGACAGGGCCTTGACCACGTCGGCGAGGTTGGCGCTGGCGGGCATCTGGATCAGCGGGCCGGGTTCCTGCTTGATCGTGATGTCGGACTTCTGCGTGACCACAGTCTGCCCGCCGGACAGCGCATTGGGCTGGCTGACCTGCGGCGTGGTGCTGATGGTGACGGAGAGGTTGCCGTGTGCCACCGCGCAGTTGTTCAGCGTCACCGCCTGGTTCATGACGATGGAGCCGGTGCGGGCATTGACGACCACGCGCGCGGCCGGCGTGCTCAGGTCCACCGGCAGGTTCTCCAGGTCGGCCAGGAAGCCCACGCGCTCATCGGGCGTGGTGGGGGCCTGTACCTTGACCACGCGGCCGTCCAGGGCCTGGGCCGTGCCCTCGCCCTTGGCCCTGTTGATGGCCTTGGCCACGGCGCGGGCGGTGGCGAAGTCGGCCGCGTTGAGGTCGAGTTGAATGGAGTCGCCGCCCTGCACATTGCTGGCGACCGAGCGTTCGACCTGGGCGCCGTTGGGGATGCGGCCCGATGCGAGCTGGTTGACCTGCACCTTGGAGCCATTGGCCGAGGCGCCGGCGCCGACGATGACGACATTGCCCTGGGCCAGCGCGTAGATCTGCCCGTCCGCGCCCTTCAAGGGCGTGACGATCAGGGTGCCCCCGCGCAGGCTCTTGGCATTGCCCATCGACGAGACGTTGATGTCAATCTTCTGGCCCGGCTGGGCAAACGCCGGCAGCTCGGCCGTGACCATCACGGCGGCGATATTGCGCGGCTGCATGGTGATGCCCTGCGGCAAGATCACGCCGTTGGCCTGCAGCATGGCCGTGAGGCTCTGCTGGGTGAAGGGGGCCTGCGTGGTCTGGTCGCCTGTGCCGTCGAGGCCGACGACGAGGCCGTAGCCGGTCAGCAAGTTGGTGCGCACCCCGGCCACCGAGGCCACTTCCTTGATACGCGCCGCATGGGCCGTGCCGGCCAGGGCCAGGAGGACGATGGAGCGGGCGAAGAAGGGGAGCAAGCGCATGGTCGAAGCAGGGGAACAGCCTTCGACCGATTCTGAAGAAACTTGAGCATCGGCAGCAGCGGATAAAGGCACCCTTTACACCGCTTATCGCGCCGAGCAGTCTTGCGGACCGAGCGCCACGCCGCTCCCAAGCCGGCCCGCGCGGGCGCACTCGCCCGCGTCCAGCGCGGCAAGGGTGGGCTGAGGGGGCCTAGATCACGTCGGCGACAGGTTCAAGAAGAACCGCGAGAGCCAGCCTATTCCTTGCGCATCGGCGAAGGCGCCGCGCCCGCGCTGCTCGATGCGCACATTGGCGATGAGCGTGGAGGCGACGACATTGCCTTGGCCGATGGAACGCGGGTCGACCTGACCGGAGAAGCGCAGCACGTCCACATTCTGGTTGACGCCGATCTGCTTCTCGCCGGTGATCATCAGGTGGCCGTTGGGCAGCACGGCGATGACCACAGCTGTGATGGAGCCGGAGAAGGTGTTGGTGTTGGTGTTGCCGCCGGTGCCGTCGTGCTTGAACTCGCTGGAGCCGTTGATGCCGGCGTTGGCCAGGGTTTTGGCCGCGTTCAGGCCGGGCACGGCAGTGACGGCGCCCACCGCAGAGCCCTTCTTGTCGATGGTGCTGGTGGCGTTCTGTGTGGCGCTGATGTTCTCGGTGATCTGCACCGTCAGCGTGTCGCCGACCATGCGGGCGCGGTTGTCCTCGAACAGCGGCCGGTAGCTCGCCGCCTGGAAGATCGCCCCATTGGTCGCGCCCTGTGGCGGCGTCATGGGCAGGTCCACCACGGGCAGGTGCTCGAGCTTGACCTGGGGCGTAGGGTAGAGCGTGCTGCAGGCGGCGAGCGGCAGGATGCAGGCCAGGGCGATGAAGCGCTTCATGATGTTCAGATCTGCGCGAGTTTCTGGAGCATTTGATCCGAGGTCTGCACGGCCTTGGAGTTGAGCTCGTAGGCGCGCTGGGTCTGGATCATGGAGACCAGCTCCTCCACCACGTTGACGTTGGAGGTCTCCACATAGCCCTGCTGTAGGGCCCCCATGCCATTGACGCTCGGCGCGCCGGTGTTGGGCGTACCCGAAGAGGCCGTCTCCGCGAAGAGATTGCCGCCCTTGGGGTCCAGGCCGGCCGGGTTCACGAAGTTGGCGAGCTGGATCTGGCCCAGGGTCTGCGGGTTGGCCTGGCCGGGCAGGGTGACGCTGACCGTCCCGTCCTGGCCGATGGTGATGCTCTGGGCGGTTGCCGGCACGGTGATGCCGGGCAGGACGGTATAGCCAGTGTTCGTGACAATCTGCCCGGCGGAGTCGAGCTGGAAGGAGCCGTCGCGCGTGTAGGCCGTGGTGCCGTCGGGTTGCTGGATTTGAAAGAAGCCGTTGCCCTTGATCGCCAGGTCCAGGTTGTTCGAGGTCTGCTGGAGATTGCCTTGCGCGTAGATGCGCGAGGTGGCCACGGGGCGCACGCCCAGGCCGACCTGCAGACCCGTCGGCAGCTGGGTCTGCTCGGTGCTGTTGGCGCCGCTTTGCCGCAGGTTCTGGTACATCAGATCCTCGAAGATGGCGTGCGAACGCTTGTAGCCGTTGGTGGCCGAGTTGGCGAGGTTGTTGGAGATGGCGTCCAGCTGGGTCTGCTGGGCCTCCATGCCGGACTTGGCAATCCAGAGCGAGCGGATCATGGTTGCTTCCTTAACTTTCCGACAGGAGCTTCGAAGACTCCTGGCCTTGCGTCTGTGCGATCTGCAGCAGCTTCATCTGCTGTTCGAACTGCCGAGCCGCGGCGATCATGCTGACCATGGTCTCGACCGGGCTCACGTTGGAGCCCTCCAGAGCACCGTCTTGCAGGCGCGCAGTCGGATCGGCCTCCAGGTCATTGCCGTCGGCGGCCCGGAACAGGCCGTCGTCGCCGCGCTGCAGCGGTGCGGTGGGCGTGACGAGCTTCAGCTTGCCGATGGGTACGGAACGCGGGGAATCCGCAGTCTTCGCACTGACCGTGCCGTCGGCACCAATCGTGAGTTGGCTGTTCGGTGGCGCCTGGATGGGGCCGCCATCGCCCTGGACCTGCAGGCCGTTGCGTAGCACGAGCAGGCCGTCGGAGTTCACGTCGAGCGCGCCGGCGCGGGTGTAGGCCTCGGTGCCGTCTAGGCCCTGCACGGCAAGCCAGGCGTTGCCCTTCATGGCCACATCGAGTGGGCGCTCGGTCACCTGCTCGACGCCGGGCGCATTGTTGTAGCCCACTGAGGTCTCCAGCGCATAGGCGCGCGTGCTGGCTCCATCGCCTCGTACGGGCACTGCGCGGAAGGCCTGCAGCTCCTCGCGGAAGCCGTTCGTGGAGACGTTGGCCAAGTTGTTGGACAGCACGTCCTGTCGCTGCATGGCCGCCTTGGCGCCGGCCATGGAGAGGTAGATCATGCGGTCCATTGCGTTCGCCTAACTTCTGGGATCAGCGCAGGTTGACGATGGTCTGGAGGATCTGGTCCTCCGTCTTGATCGTCTGCGCATTGGCCTGGTAGATGCGCTGGGCCGTGACCATGTTGACGAGCTCGCCCGTCAGGTCCACATTGGTCTCCTCCAGCGCACCGGCCTTGAGGTTTCCGAAGTTGCCGTCGCCGGGCACGCCGACGATGGGATCGCCCGAGGCGGCGGTCCGTGCCCACACATTGCCGCCCTGCGGCGCCAGACCCTGCACGTTGCGGAAGTTGGCCAGCTCAATCTGCCCGGCCGGCTTGGATTGGCCGTTGGAGTACTTGGCCAGGATGACGCCGCTGTTGTCGATGCTCATCGATGTCAGCTGGCCCGGCGCGTAGCCGTCCTGCACGAGATTGGTCACGCCGAAGGAGGAACCGTTCTCCGTGGCCTTGGTGACGTCGAACTGGACGCCAGGGATGGGCAGCGTGGTGGCGCCGGCCGAGTTGGTGCCGGCCGGAATGTCCATGTTGATGGCGGCGGTCGGGTCGATCGGCGCACCACCTTGAGCCGGGAAGGTGATGGTGGTGTAAGGAGCCTGCGGATTGCCGTTGGCGTCCACGGCAATGTCGCTGCCGGAGGAGTCGGTGGCGAAGGGCTTGCCATTGGCGGTGGCAAACACGTTCCAGGTCGTCGAGCCGTCGTCGTTGTCGGCGTTCTTCTGGAAGTACAGCGTCACCGCCACTTCCTGGCCCTTGGCGTCATAGGCGGTCAGCGAGGTGGCGTTGTTGTAGGTCGTCGGGTCGCTGAGGTCGATGGTGCCGGGATTGACGTCCGAGGCCGTGACGGCGGCGCGCGAGTCCAGGTTGAACTCCATGCTCACCTTCTTGGTCGCGTTGGGCGCGATGCCGGCGGTGGGGAGCTGCAGTGGCTTGGCCTGGCCCGGCTGGATCACGCCTTGGTTGTTGGCCGCATAGCCCAGCAGCTGGAGGCCGTCGTTGTTGACGATGAAGCCGCTGGAGTTCAGTTTGAACTGGCCGTTGCGGGTGTATTCGGTCGGGTTCTTGCCGTCGCTGACCTGGAAGAAACCGCCCCCGTTGATGGCCAGGTCCATGGGGTTGTCGGTCGTCGAGATATTGCCCTGCGTGAACTGCTGGGCCACGGCTTGCAGCGTCGTGCCGATGCCAACCGGGTTCGTGCCGGCGCCGCTGAGGGCTCCCGCATAGACGTCGGCGAACTCGGCACGCGAAGCCTTGAAGCCGTAGGTGCTGGAGTTGGCAATGTTGTTGCCGATCACGTCCAGGCTCTTGCTGGAGCCGTTGAGCCCGGAGAGGCCTTGTTGAAAACCCATGGTGTACCTCTGTGAAAGCGATCAGTTGGCGGCGACGACGGTGCTGTAGTTAACGGTGCCGAGATTGGCCAGTTCCAGCTGCAGCGTCGTGCCGTTGGTGTTGACGGCCGTGACCTTGTCCTGTGAGTAGGTCGTGGCCGCGACGGGCGCGGTGCCCGATGTGGCGGTGACGCGGTAGGTGAGGTTGGCGTCGGTGCCGTAGCTCTTGTTGGGCCAGTCGAAGCTGTTGCGCCCCGCACCCATGGCGCCGAGCTGCATGCTGTCCACAACGGTGCCAGCGGCGGTCATGATGTCCACCTTGACGTGGTCGGCCGCGCCGGCGAGGTCGAAGCTGCCGGTGCCGCCCGTGCTGCTCGTCTCCACTCGGTTGCCGGGCACGAGCACGTCGTGGCCGACCAGCGAGAGGCTCTGCAGCGTCTGCATCTGCGTGAACTGGTTGCCCAGGGCGTTGATGCTGTCGTTCAGCGTGGACAGGCCCGAGACCGTCTGGATCTGGGCCATCTGGCTCGTCACCTGAGAGTTGTCCATGGGGTTGAGCGGGTCCTGATTCTTCATCTGCGCCATCAGCATCGTCAGGAAGGTGTCCTGCGTCTTCTGGGCCGCGCTGACGGCACTGTTGGCCGCGCCGCTCGTACTCGAGCTCGTCGGGTTCAGGGTGGTGTAGTCGAAGGACATGATCAGTTCCCGAGTTGCAGGGTCTTGAGCAGCAAGGTCTTTGCTGTGTTCATGACTTCCACGTTGTTCTGGTACGAGCGCGAGGCCGAGATCATGTTGACCATCTCCTCGACCGGACTCACGTTGCTGTAGGTCACGTAGCCGTCGGCGTCAGCCTGCGGGTTCTTGGGATCCAGCACGCGCCGGCCCGGGCTCTGGTCTTCGCTGACCTGGGAGACACGCACGCCGGCCGAGCCCATGTCGTCTTGCGCCCCAACCAGGGCGGTCTGAAAGGTGACCTGGCGTGCTTTGTAGGGCGAGCGATCGGGGCCGGCCACCGTGTCCACATTGGCGAGGTTGGATGCCACGACGTTGAGCCGCTGCGACTGCGCGCTGACAGCGCTGCCGGAGATGTTGAAGATCTGGAACATGGACATGTGCTAACTCCCTGTTCAGGCGGCGTTGTAGGGCTTCATGGCGTCCAGTGCGGTCTTCACGGCGCCGTTGAGGAAACGCAGCGTCGCCTCGTATTTGACGGTGTTGTCCACGAAGTTGGCGCGCTCGCGGTCCATGTCCACCGTGTTGCTGTCTAGATTGGTCTGGGCCGGCATGGCATAGAGCTTTTGCGAGTCGGCCAGGGCGCCGGCGGGCGGGCTCATGTGCCCGGCCTGTGTCGTGGCCATGGCGGGGGCGGCTTGCATCTCGCCGGCCGCCTCCTTCAGGGCACGGGAGAAGTCGATGTCGCGGGCCTGGAAGCCGGGTGTGTCGGCGTTGGCGATGTTGCTTGCAATCAGGCGCTGACGCTCCGCCCGCAGCGTGAGCGCCTGGGCCTGGAAGTTCAGCGAGTCGGTGAGTCGGTTCAACATGAGGTGGCTCCCGCGGCCCATCCCATACAGAGGTGAGCCAGCTTCGGGGTTTGGGCCATTGTTTGCCGGGGGGGTGAAAAGCTTTAGCGAGATAAACCGCGCCAATCCCCGCCAATTCCGGGCCTGGCGAGCGCCAGTCAGTCGAACAATGGCGTCATGTGGATCGACCGTGCCTTCACCCTTGCCGCACTGCTGGTGTGTGGGGAGGCTGCGCGTGCGCAGGAGGCCGGCGTGCAAGACGAGGTCCGCGAGCTGGCCAAGGCCGCCGCCGGCCAGCTCAAGTCCGGTGCGCGCGTCGAGGTGGAGGTGGGTCAACTCAACCCGCGCCTGCACCTGGCCAGTTGCAACAAGGTCCAACCCTATCTGCCCCCGGGCCTCCCCATGTGGGGGCGGACCCGGATCGGCTTGCGCTGTGCGGATGGGCCGGTTCGCTGGAATGTGAGCCTGCCCGTCACCGTCAAGGTGTTTGCCCCCGCCCTGGTGGCCGCGCAGGCCCTGCCCGCCGGCACGGTGCTGAGCCGCGAGCAGCTCAGCGTGGCCGAGGTCGACCTGGCCGCCGAGCCCGGCACGGCCTTTGCGGGCGGCGAAGCGGCCGCTCTCGTGGGACGCAGCCTGGCGCGCCCGCTGGCGGCCGGCGACGCGCTGCGTGTCACGAGCTTGAGCAAGCGCCAGTTCTTTGCCGCCGGGGAGACCGTGACGGTCCAGGCCAGCGGCGCCGGATTCTCGATCGGCAGTGCCGGTCAGGCCCTGAGCCCCGGTATCGAGGGTCAGGATGTCAGAATACGCCTCGAAAACGGTCGCACCGTGACGGGGCGTGCGGTGGGAGAACGGCAAGTGGAGGTGCTGCTGTGATCCCCCCAAACGAGCGTGCCGAACGTTTTTTTTCAAGTCGGACCCTCAAGTTCGACTTTGATGCGTCGATAGAACCGTCAAACCCCCATAGGTCGGTCAGGAGAGCATCATGAAAGTCGGCAACAGCTCGGAAGTCGCTGCGGCCTCGGTCGCGGTCGAAAAGTCAGGAATCGCCAAGCAAAAGCAGGCGCAGCAGAGCACGGCGGCACGTCCGTCGGCGCCTGCTGCCGAGCCGGAGGCCGGAACGCAGCTGGAACTCTCCAGCACGGCCACGCAGCTGCTGCAAGGCCCGGGGCAGTCCGAGACTTTCGACAGCGCCAAGGTTCAGCGCATTACCCAAGCCATCTCCGAAGGCAAATTCAGCGTCAATGCCGAAGCCGTTGCCGACAAGCTCTTGGGCAATGCCCGGGAAGTGCTCGGTTCGCGCGACGGAAACCCACATTGAGCTGCAAGGCGCCGCTTCTGGATTTTCAGCAGCATGCCCGACCGTGAACAGCTTTGCGCCCCTGAACTCGAACAGCCCCTGGCCGAGGTGGAGGACTGCCTCGAGCGGCTGGGTGCCGCGCTGACTGGCAGCGAAGTCAGCACCATCGAACAACAGGCCGCCCACCTACACCGCGCCCTGGCCCAGGCCGTCGAGGCCTTCCGAGCGGCCGCCGCCAAGGGCAAGGTTCCCGCTCCTCTTCGCAACCGGCTGGTCATCGCCAGCGGTCGCATGGCGGCCCAGCGCACCGTCCTGACCCGCGCCAACGTCTCCCTGGATCGTGCCATCGAGGTGCTGATGCCCGCCGAGATCGGGGACGTCTACGGCGTCAGCGGCAAGAGCGACCGGCGTCTACGCTCGGGCGGTTCCGTCCAGGCCTAGCCTCTTCCAGTCTCTCCCTAACGCCTCACCACGATGCCCACGCCCAGGGCGGTCAGGCCGATGCCGGCCATCGTCAGTGGCGCGATCGACTCGCCGAAAATGGCCCAGGCCATCAGCGCCGTGGTGGGGGGCACCAGATAAAGCAGGCTCGTGACCTGCGTGGCCGCGCCGCGCTGGATCAGCAGATAGAGCAGCGAGCTGCCACCCAGCGTCAGGCCGAGGACCGACCAGGTCAAGGCGCCGATGAACTCGGCGTTGAGCTGGATACCCTCCAACTCCATCAGGGCCAGCGGGCTCGTGACCGCCAGTGCGGCCAGCAACTGGACGAGATTGGCACTGCGCGCGTCGCAAGGTGCGACGAAGCGCTTCTGGTAGAGCGTGCCGGCCGTGATGCCGGCCAGCGCGGCGAAGATCCAGGCCAGATTGGCCGCGTTGACCTCGTCACGGCCGAGCTTCTGCCAGACGACCATCAGGAGCCCAAGCAGGCCCAGGGCCAGCCCGCTCCACTGCGCGGCCGACACCCGGTGCCCACGCGACGAAACCCAGATTGCTGTGATCATCGGCTGCAGGCCCACGAGCAGGGCCGCGAGACCCGCGCCCATGCCCAGCTTGACCGCGCTCCACACGCCGCCCAGGTACACGCCGTGCATCAGCACGCCGGTGACCGAGAGATGCAGCCACTGCGTGCGGCCCTGCGGCCAGCGCACACCGGCGGCCAGGACCCAGGCGCTGAAACACAGGATGGAGAAGGCGTAGCGCAGCGCCAGGAACTTCATGGGCGGCGCATGCGGCATGCCGAAGCGCGCGACGATGAAGCCCGTGCTCCAGAGGAAGACGAAGACGCCCGGCATCCACCGCAGCCAGGCCGACTTCATTTCGTGGCGGCTCGACGCACGGCGTCCAGGTAGGCGTGGCCGTCAGGCGGCAGGCCGCTGCGCTGCGACTGCCAGATCATCTCGCCGAGCGCCTCCATGGCCACGTGATGAGCCTCGTGCATGGAGTTGCGCCGCGCGGCCAGCAGATCGACGGCTTGGCGGATGCCGGTGGGCTGGTCGATCGAGCGCTGTTCGGCGATCGTCAGGTGCATGGACAGGTGCAAGAAGGGGTTGGTCCTGCCTTCCTCCACCGTATAGACGGCCGCCAGCGCGGCCTCCTCGTCGGCCAGATCGGCGTGGTATTCGGGGTGCTGGTCGATCCACTCGGCGGCGATCGCCTCCATGGGCGTCAGCGGAGCCTTGTCGGTGATCTTGCGGTAGGTGGCGCAGAAGAAGCGCCGGACTTCGAGTTGGGACGGAGCGAACATGGCTCAATTGTCGCCCGTGCCGCTGTCCCCTTCGGGTCGCCCCCAATCATGTCGCTGCGGCCGGTTCGCCTTGCGCGCCGCCCGCTCCTGCGCGATCAGGGCCTCGAACTGCGCGCGGCCGGCCTTAGCGGCGGCGATCAGGGCGGTCTGGTCGCCGCGCAGCGGGGTCAGCTGTTCGAGCTGTTCGAGACTGTGGCGCTTGAAGCGCCAGGCGAGGTTGCGGGCCGAGTGCGGCTCCCAGCCCATCAGTTCCAGCACGCTGCGGCCCGTCTGCAGGGCGGACTCGAAGGTCTCTCGCTCGATCAGCTGCACGCCGGCCTCGCGCAGGCGGTAGAGGTGGGTCACGTTACGCGCGCGGGCCACGATCTGGAGCTGCGGAAAGTGCTCCTTGGCCAGTTCGGCAATTTCGACGCTCTGCTCGATGTCGTCCACCGCGATGACGAGCACCCGCGCATGGCCGGCGCCGGCCGTGCGCAGCAGGTCCAGTCGCGTGGCATCGCCGTAGAACACGCGCCAGCCGAAGGCGCCCAGGGACTCGACGATGTCGGCGTCATGGTCGAGCACGGTCGCCGAGAGGCCGTTGGCAAAGAGCAGGCGACCGACGATCTGGCCGTAGCGGCCGAAGCCGGCAATGATGATGGGCGCATCCTGCGGTGTTTCGAGGCGGGCTTCGCTGGGCACCTCACGGCGTGCGAGCCGGGGCGCGAGCCAGCGTTCGGAGGCCTGGAGCAGGGCCGGCGTGAAGCCCAGCGAGAGCGCCACCGCGGCTACGAGGGCCGACTGCTGCCCGGCATCGATCAAGCCCGACTGTGCTGCCAGCTGGAACACCACGAAGCCGAACTCACCGCCCTGGGCCACGAGGATCACGAAGACTGGCCGCTCGGCCAGGGGAATGCCCATGGCGCGCGACATGAACATCAGCAGCAGGCCCTTGAGCGTGAGCAGAGCCAGCAGGATCAGCAGCACGAGCACGGGCTGCTTGACGAGCACGGAGAGGTCGATGCCCGCGCCCACGCCGATGAAGAACAGCCCCATCAGCAGGCCCTTGAAAGGCTCCAGGTCGGTTTCCAGCTCGCGCCGGTATTCGCTCTCGGCAAGCAGTACGCCGGCCAGGAAGGCGCCCATGGCCTGTGAGATACCGACCAGGTCCATCAGCGCGGCCGTGCCTAGCACGAGCAGCAGCGAGGCGGCCGTGAAGATCTCGGGAGTCTTGCTGCGCGCGATCCAGCGCAGCGCCGGCTTGAGCAGCAGCCGGCCGCCCAGCAGGATCAGGGCCATGAGGCCGATGATGCGGCCGGCCTCGATCAGGTGGGACAGGATGCTGCCGCCCGCCTTGCGCTCGGCAGCGCTGAGGGCAAGTACCGGCACCAGAGCCAGGATGGGGATGGCGGCAATGTCCTGGAATAGCGAGACGGACAGCACCGACTGCCCAGCGCTGGTGCGGCCGAGGTTGCGCTCGGCCATCACGGCCAGAGCTACGGCCGTGGAACTCATGGCCAGGCCCAGCGCGGCCACCAGGCAGATGCGCCAGGGCCAGCCCACCAGCAGGCCCAGGCCCAGCAGCAGGAGCGTGGAGCCGGCCATCTGCACCGAGCCCCAGAGGAAGATCGGCCGGCGCAGGCCCCACAGACGCTGCGGCTCCAGCTCGAGGCCGACCAGGAAGAGCATCAACACGACGCCGAGCTCGGCCAATTGCAGCACGCGCTCGGGCGAGTCGATCAGGCCCAGGGCCTCGGGGCCAATGACGATGCCCGCCACCAGATAGCCGACGATCGATCCGAGCCGCAGGGCGCGCGCCAGCGGCACGGCCACCACGGCAGCGGCGAGGAAGACGAGCGGCAGTTGCAGCCAGTTGCCGTGGCTCATTCTGCGAGACTCGAGAACAGTGCAGGGCGCTCGTCGACGGGCACTTCGAGGCGTTCGGGCGCGGCGGCATGCACCCAGCGCGGATAGCTGGACAGCTGCTCCACAAAATGTCGTGCGTGAGACACGATGGTTTCGTCGCCCACCTGGTGGGCGCCGTGCAGCACCAGGGGCGGCAGCCAGCGCATGCCGCAATGCAGAGCCGTCTGCTCGTAGGGCAGCAAGTAGCGGCTCAGCGGGTGCCGGTTGTGGCCCTCGCCGCTATAGGACTGCGCCGTGCCGCCGGCCGAGGTGACCAGCCAGAGGTCCTTGCCTGCCAGCGCCGTGCCGCCCGGCCCATAGGCCCAGCCGAAGCGCAAGACCTCGTCGAGCCAGAGTTTTTGCAGGCCCGGCATGCCGTACCAGTGCAGCGGGTGCAGGAGTACGAGCAGCTTGGCCTGGGCCAGGGCCCGTTGCTCGGCCTCCACGTCAATCGCGTAGTCGGGGTAGCGGCGGTAGAGATCCACCGCCTCGACACCGGGCAGGCGCGCCGCGCGCACGGCGTCAAGCATGGAGTGGGTGACGCTAGAAAGCGCGAGGTCGGGGTGGGCGGCGAGGAGCAGGATGTCGGCCATGAGCGCGCAAGCGTACCAGCGTTGCCATTAACATCCGCGGCACCGCAAGCAAGGGAGCCCTTATGCCTGTGATCGTGATCGCTAACCCCAAGGGGGGCGCCGGCAAGAGTACGGTGGCCAGCAATGCAGCCGGGTATCTGGCGCGCAAAGGATATCGCGTCATGCTGGGCGATGTGGACCGCCAGCAGTCCTCGCGCCGCTGGCTGGACATGCGACCGGCGCACCTGCCGCGCATCGAAGGCTGGGAGCTCGAGGGCAAGGACGTGGTCAAGCCGCCCAAGGGCGTGAGCCACGTGGTGCTGGACACGCCGGCGGGCCTGCATGGCAAGAAGCTTGAGGCGGTCTATCGCCTGGCTGACAGGATCCTGATTCCACTGCAGCCGAGCCTCTTCGACATCCAGGCCACCTTCGACTTCGTGCAGGAGCTGCGCAAGCTCGGTAAGCCCGTGCCAGAGCTCGCCGTGCTGGGTATGCGAGCCAAGGAGGGCACGCTGTCGGTCGAGCAGCTGCAGCACTTCCTGGCCGATCTGGAGGTGCCGGTGCTGGGCTTTTTGCGCGACACGCAGAACTATGTGCAGGCGGCGGCCCGCGGCGCCTCTCTCTGGGATGTGGCGCCGACTCGCGTCGAGCGCGACCTTCAGCAGTGGCAGGCCCTGTGCGCCTGGCTGGAGCAATAGGCCCAATAGGCCAACAAGGCCAACAAGGCCAACCAGGCCAACAAGGCCAACAAGGCCAACAAGGCCAATAGGCGGGTAAGCCGGTAAGCCGGTAAGCCGGTAAGCCGGTAAGCCGCTAAGGTGGTAAGCCGGTCGTTCCATGCAAGTGGCGCTGGCTGGCGACCTTCCGCCGGTCCTCCACACCCTGCCCGACATCGTCGCAAGCCGGTAGACCGGTGCCCGGGTCTTCGAGGCAGGGGCGGCGGAGAGAGCTCGCGCCCTGCTGGAGCGGCATCTCTATTGCGCGCTCGCGCTGTTCGATCTTCAGTTGGCCGCCGAGGACGGCCTTGTCCTGCTGGGCTGGATCTGCGAGCGCAATCCGGGCATGCCGGACCTGGTGCCTTCGGAGTCCGATCTGCAAGACGCGATGATCCTCGCCGTCGACGGCGGCGCGATGGGATTCGTGCCCAAGCGTTGATGCTGATCGCCCGCGAGCTGGCCTGTCGGTGGACGTGGTCCAGCGCGGCGTGGCTGCGTGGCTGCGTGGCGGCGCGGCGGCGCGGCGGGCCCGCCTGGGTTGAGTCAAGACGGCGATCAGAACGGCGATCAGGACGGCAATCAGGACGGCAATCAGGACGGCGTATAGGCCAGCCGCACGTAGATCGGCGCGAAGGCTTCGGCCTGGGTGATCTCAAGCAGGCGCTCCCGCGAGAGCTCAAGCATGGCGATGAAGGTCACCACCAGCACCTGCTGGCCGCGGCTCACGTCGAACAGATCCTCGAACAGCATGAAACGCTGCCCCTGCAGGCGGCGCAGCACGATGCTCATGTGCTCGCGCACCGAAAGCTGCTCGCGGCTGATCTTGTGGTGCTGGACGAGCTTGGCGCGGCGCAGGATGTCGAGCCAGGCCTCGCGCAGCTCGAGCACCTCTACGTCGGGGAAGCGCGGCTGCAGCGACTGCTCGATGTGGATCTGCGCACGCAGAAAGTCGCGGCCCATCACGGGCACGGCATCGAGCTTGGCCGCGGCGAGCTTGATGCGCTCGTATTCGAGCAGGCGCCGCACCAGCTCGGCGCGCGGGTCCTCGGGCTCTTTGCCGTCCTCGGTCTTCCTGGGCGGCAGCAGCATGCGCGATTTGATCTCGATGAGCATGGCCGCCATCAAGAGGTATTCGCTGGCCAGCTCCAGATTGCTCTTTCGCAGCTGGTCGACATAGCTCAGATACTGAACCGTCACGTCCGCGAGCGGGATGTCGAGGATGTTGAAGTTCTGCTTGCGGATGAGATACAGCAGCAGGTCCAGCGGGCCCTGGAAGGCCTCGAGAAAGACCTCCAGCGCGTCGGGCGGGATGTAGAGGTCCAGCGGCAGCTGGAACAGCGGCTCGCCGTAGAGGCGAGCGACGGCCACGCCGTCAATGACTTCGGGCTCGCTGGCCGGGGCCGGCTCGTCGATCAGGAGTTCACTCACCGCGGTTTAGAGGCAGCGCGGTTGGCGGGCGCTCAGTGCGACTCAGTCTGATAGACGTAGGGCCGCTGCTCGACGCGGGCGGCCCTGTAGTCTGCCTGGGCGGCGCGGTCCACTTGCTTGTCCCACAGCAGGGCGCGGCCGGCGCGCTGCTCGGCTTCAAGCGTGGGCTTGGCGGCCTTGAGCTCGTCGATGAAGTTGGTGACGTCGGACTTGTAGGGTTTCCAGAAGAGCGGCATAGCGGGGCTCGGTGAGATTCGGGGATGGTTGATTTTAAGAGGCGCTTCAGCGCACGCGCATGCCGGGTTGGGCACCAGCGTGAGGTTCCAGCACGAAGAGGCCCGGATTGACCTTCTCGTCGCCATGGCTGGCAGCCAGCACCATGCCCTCGCTGACGCCGAACTTCATCTTGCGCGGCGCGAGGTTGGCGACCAGCACGGTCAGCTTGCCTTCGAGATCTTCGGGCTTGTAGGCGGCGCGAATGCCGGAGAAGACGTTGCGCAGGCGGCCTTCGCCAGCGTCAAGCGTCAAGCGCAGCAGCTTGTCCGAGCCCTCGACCAGCTCGGCCTTGACGATCTTGGCGATGCGCAGGTCGACCTTGGAGAAATCGTCGATCTTGATCTCCGGGGCGAGTTCCTCGCCGCCGGGCACGACCGTGGGCGGTGCGGGCGGCTCGAAAAGTGCTTCGAGCAGCTGGATGTCCACGCGCTGCATCAGGTGCTCGTAGGCGCCGATGGTATGGGCGCCGAGCAGCGTGGCGGCGTCCGCGAAGCGCAGCGGCTCTACGCGCAGGAAGGTCTCGACCTTCGCGGCCAGGGCCGGTAGCACCGGCTTGAGGTAGATGGTCAGCAGACGGAAGGCCTCGATGCAGGTCGTGCAGACGTCCTGCAGCACGGCGTCCATGCCCTCTTTCTTGGCCAGCTCCCAGGGCTTGTGCTGGTCCACATACTCGTTGACCTTGTCGGCCAGCAGCATGATCTCGCGCAGGGCCTTGCCGAACTCGCGCGTGTCGAAGAGCTCGGCGATCGTTCCGGCCTGGGTCTGCAGCGCGTCGAGCAGGCTGCGGCCCTCGACGCCCACCTCGGCCGAGAGCTGCCCGGCGAAGCGCTTGGCCAGGAAGCCGGCGGCGCGCGAGGCGATGTTGATGTACTTGCCCACGAGGTCGCTGTTGACGCGGGCGACGAAGTCCTCGGGGTTGAAGTCCAGGTCTTCCACGCGGCTGTTGAGCTTGGCGGCCAGGTAGTAGCGCAGCCATTCGGCATTCATGCCGAGGTTCAGGTACTTGAGCGGATCCAGGCCGGTGCCGCGGCTCTTGCTCATCTTCTCGCCGCCGTTGACCGTCAGGAAACCGTGCACGTGGACATGGCTGGGCGTCTTGCGGCCGCTGAAATGCAGCATCGCGGGCCAGAACAGGGTGTGGAAATAAGTGATGTCCTTGCCGATGAAATGGATCTGTTCCACCGACTCGTCGGCCATGTAGGCGTCGAAGTCGCGGCCCTGCGTGGCGAACCAGCCCTTGAGCGAGGCCAGGTAGCCGATCGGCGCGTCCAACCAGACGTAGAAGTACTTGCCTGGCGCGTCGGGGATCTCGATGCCGAAGTAGGGCGCGTCTCGCGAGATGTCCCAGTCACCGAGGCCGCCATTGCCTTCCTCGTCCTTGGTGAACCATTCGCGGATCTTATTCAGCACCTCGCTTTGCAGGCGGCCCGGTGTCTGCGTCCATTCCTGCAGGAAATTCACGCAGCGCTCGTCGGAGAGCTTGAAGAAGTAGTGCTCAGAGCTCTTCATCACCGGCGTGGCGCCAGTCAGGACCGAGAAGGGGTTCTTCAGTTCGGTGGGCGTGTAGACGGCGCCGCACACCTCGCAGGAATCGCCGTACTGGTCCTTGGCGCCGCACTTGGGACATTCGCCCTTGATGAAGCGGTCGGGCAGGAACATGCCCTTGGCGGGATCGAAGAACTGCTCAATGGTCTTGACCGAGATGAGCTCGTTGTGGCGCAGCGCGCGGTAGATCTCCTGCGAGAGTGCATGGTTCTGCGGGCTGTCGGTGCTGCTCCAGTGGTCGAAGCCGATGTGGAAGCCGTCGAGGTAGGTCTTGCGGCCCGCGGCGATGCCGGCCACGAATTCCTGGGGCGTCTTGCCGGCTTTCTCGGCCGCGATCATGATTGGCGCGCCGTGGGCGTCGTCCGCGCAGACGAAGTGCACTTCGTGGCCCTGCATGCGCTGGAAGCGCACCCAGATGTCGGCCTGGGTGTACTCCATGATGTGGCCAATGTGGAAATTGGCGTTGGCGTAGGGCAGGGCGGTGGTGACGAAGAGCTTGCGGGTCATGCGGCGGGCATCCTTGAAGGAACCCGCAATTTTAGGCGATCGGCGATCTGCGCCCGTCAGTTTGTGCGCCGTGCATAGCGGCCCGCCAGCACCGAGCAAGCGATCAGCTGCAACTGGTGATAGAACATGATCGGCAGCACGATCACGCCCAGGCCCGGCACGGCGCCGAAGATCAGCTTGGCCATGGGGATGCCGGAGGCCAGCGTCTTCTTGGAGCCGCAGAACACGGCCGTGATCTCGTCTTCGGTGTTGAAGCCCGCTCTGCGCGCGGCAAAGGTTGTGATTGACAAGACCAGAGCCAGCAGCACGCCGGCGCCGAGCAGGGCCAGGACGAGCAGCTCGGCGCCATAGTCGCGCCACAGGCCGGCTTCCACCGAATCGCTGAAGGCGCCGAGCACGAGCAGCAGGATCACCGCCCGGTCGATGCTGCCGGTATAGCGCCGGTTGCGCTGATGCCAGCCGGCCATCAGCGGCCTCGCCAACTGGCCCGCCAGCAGGGGCAGGGCGACGAGTTTGCCGATCTTGAGCACCGCGTCTACAAAGGACAGCGAACCATGGCCGCCCACATGGGCCGTGAACACGAGGATGGCCGGCGTCAGCACGATGCCCAGCAGACTGGAGATCGTCGCGTTGAAGATCGCCGCCGGCACGTTGCCGCGCGCCATCTGCGTCATGGCGATGGAGGAGGAGATCGTCGAGGGCAGCGCGCAGAGGTAGGCGAAGCCCAGGCTCAGCTCGGCCGGCAGCCAGGGCTTGAAGGCCATCGCCAGCGCAAGCCCCAGCAGCGGGAACAGTGCGAAGGTGGACAGCTGCACCAGCAGGTGGATTCGCCAGCGCGAGAGGCCGCCAGCCAGATCCTTGAGCGGCAGACCCAGCCCGGTCAGGAAGAAGATCAGGGCCACGCCCGCGTCGCTGAGCAGGTCCAGGTGCAGCAGGCCGCCGCTCTTGCCCAATGCCGGCCAGAGGCTGGCCAGCGCGATCATGGCGAACAGGGCAAGGAGGAACCACTCCTTCTTCAGAATGCGCAACAGCTTCATGGGTGGGTTTGCTTGAGCGGGGCGACCGCAATGTACCCCAGGCTCTTGGCCCGATTTGTGCCGGAATCGGCCATGCAACTTAGCCCTGAAAGTTCATAATTGATTGAGAGACAACGCTTAAGTCCATGATTTGTAAAGCCCCGCAAGACTATCCACCGCGACTGTGGATAACTTTGTGGGCAAGCCCATCCGGAGCGCGCTAAACCCTTGTGGGATGGCGATTGCCTCTAGCCTGCCTCATTTTTGGGCAAGCCGTAACGCTCTATATGAATCAATGACTTAACCTGCTCCTGTCGCGACGTGGTGCGAGCGCCGACCGGGCCTGCAAGTCCTACTTGACGATGCTCGTTTTTGGGGATAAGTCGAGCCTCGGATTGCGGACGTGCATGAAGTCACGGGGTGAATTCAGGTGCCGAGGCTGCGAGATCGGTGCCGCTGAGGGGCTCGCGTTTGCCTGCTCCGGCCTCGTACGCCTCGGTGGAGGGATCGCCCAAGCCCCGGCCCCGGGAAGAACCCGAGAGGACCCGACGCGGGCTCGTCAGCGGCCCTCGCTAGAATCGCCGCTTTTGCAAGCAGAGCATCGATTCCCAATGGCATCCAAGACGGCGCGTCCAGCCGAAATCTTCGACTTGAAAAGCGCGTCCCTGAGTCTGCTGGCCCTGGTGCTCCGCTCGGCGGACCTCGCCGGCATCGAAGCGGAGCTCCGGCGCCGCCTGGGCGAGACGCCCGATCTGTTCAATCACGAGCCGCTGCTGATCGACCTCACGAGTCTGGTGCGCGCCCCGGCGCTGGCTTCAGGCGAGCAGGGCGCCCTGGCGTTGGACGGCGAAGCGGCGCAGGCGCCCCTGGATCTGGGCGCCGTCGTGACGCTGCTGCGCAACCATCGAATGCAGCCCGTAGCCGTGCGCGGCGCCACCGAGACCGAGGCAGCCCAGGCACGCGCGCTGGGCCTTGCCGAGGCACCCGAGGACTCCCTGCGCATGGTGCGAGAGGCGGCGGTGCGCGAGGTCGTGCGCGAGGTGCGCGTGGAGGTTCCTGTGGAAGTGCCGGTCCAGGTGCCGGTCCAGGTGCCGGCCGCGGCTGCCACGACGATGATCGTCGAGCGCCCCCTGCGCTCGGGCCAGCAGGTCTACGCCAAGGGCGGCGATCTTGTGGTGCTGGCTCTGGTGAACCCGGGCGCCGAGGTGATCGCCGACGGCAGCATCCATGTCTATGCGCCGCTGCGCGGCAAGGCTATCGCGGGCGCCAGGGGCGACGAGACGGCGCGCATCTTTGCGGCCAGCATGGAGCCGGAACTGGTGTCGATCGCCGGTACCTACCGCACGACCGAAAACCCGCTGCCGGCCGACGTACTCGGCCGCGCCGCACAAATCCGGCTCGATGGCGAGAAGCTCGTCATGGAGCCTTTGAAATTCTGACCATCTTCAAAAGGGACTGATTCGATGACCAAGATCGTCGTGGTGACTTCGGGCAAGGGCGGCGTGGGCAAGACCACGACCAGCGCCAGCTTTGCCACCGGCCTGGCTCTGCGCGGTCACAAGACCTGCGTGATCGACTTCGACGTCGGCCTGCGCAACCTGGATCTGATCATGGGGGTGGAGCGCCGCGTGGTCTATGACCTCATCAACGTGATCAACGAAGAGGCCAAGCTCAGCCAGGCGCTGA
Source organism: Roseateles sp. (assembly GCA_019234295.1). Classification (GTDB taxonomy): domain Bacteria; phylum Pseudomonadota; class Gammaproteobacteria; order Burkholderiales; family Burkholderiaceae_C; genus JAFALK01. The sequence continues at coordinate 127,539 of JAFALK010000037.1, read as the reverse complement.
TCAAGGACAAGCAGGTCGAGAACCTCTACATCCTCGCCGCCTCGCAGACACGCGACAAGGATGCGCTGAACCAGCAGGGCGTCGAGCGGGTGCTCGAGGAGCTCAAGACCATGGACTTCGAGTACATCGTCTGCGACTCGCCGGCCGGCATCGAGACGGGCGCCCTGATGGCCATGCACTTCGCCGACGAGGCCCTGATCGTGACTAACCCAGAGGTCTCCTCGGTGCGCGATTCCGACCGCATCCTGGGCATGCTCAACAGCAAGACCAAGCGCGCCATCGACGGCAAGGAGCCCATCAAGGAGCACCTGCTGATCACGCGCTACAACCCCAATCGCGTGGAAGGCGGCCACATGCTCTCGCTGGAGGACATCCACGAGATCTTGCGCACACCGCTGATCGGCGTGATTCCGGAGAGCGAGATCGTGCTGCAGGCCTCCAATCAGGGCACTCCGGCCATCGCCATGAACGGCAGCGACGTGTCCGAGGCCTACAAGGACGTGATTCGCCGCTTCCTTGGCGAGGAACGCCCGATGCGCTTCATCGAGGCCGTCAAGCCCGGCCTCTTCAAGCGCCTGTTCGGCCGTTGAGGAGCAAGAGAGATGGGATTCCTCAATTTCTTCCTTGGCGAAAAGAAGAGCACGGCCAGCGTGGCCAAGGAGCGGCTGCAGTTGATCCTGGCCCACGAACGCAGCGGCCGCGGCACCAGCCCCGAGTACCTGCCCCAGCTGCAGAAGGAGTTGCTGGCAGTGATCTCCAAGTACGTGTCCATCAACCCCGACGACATCCAGGTCACGACCGAGAAGCAAGGCGACATGGAAGTGCTGGCGGTCAAGATTGAGCTGCCCGAACTAAAGGTCTGAGCATGGCCATTCGCGTCGTGCAGCTGGGCAGCCCGCGCGAAGCGGGTGAGGGGCTCCGGCTCGGCACGGTGCGGCGGCCGCCTCGCGGCGTGCCCAAGGCAGAGTTCGCCAGCCGCGACTACTACGACACCTGGCTGCCAGCCCTCTCGCCCTCCGCAGACTTGATGAAGGACGGGCAAGCTGCCCAGGCGGACGGCAGCGACAAGGCCTGGAGCGCCTTCGCGACCAAGTTCCGCAAGGAGCTGGCCGCCCCCGACGTGGCCCGTCTGCTGGACTTGCTGGCCGGCCTCTCGCGGCAGACCGACTTCTCGCTCGGCTGCTACTGCGACGACGAGGCGCGCTGCCATCGATCGGTGCTGCGCGAGGAACTGGCGGCTCGCGGCGCGCAGTTCAGGTAAGAATTCTCTCGCTTCGTCCCTTCAAAGCGCCCCCCCGTCGGAGGGAGTAGGCAAGGGCACCCGGTTGCGAGGACAGTCGCCCCACGAGACAAGATACGGGGGGCCGTCATGCAATTCGACGAAGTGGACGCGGGAGACTTCCGGATCTATGCCGGAGCCATCGAGAAAGCCGACTGCTACGGCTACGTGGCGGCCGTGGTCGTCGTGAAAAAGCCCGTGCACACGGGCGAGCGTGGTCAAGAGACTTTCCGAGACGTGAACCTCGGCGGCGGGTTTACCTGGTCCACGCCCGGCGACGCGCTGCGCTTTGCCATCAATGCCGGCCGCGATGCCGTCATGTGCCGCGCCGGCAGCCTGGCTTAGATCGCTTCGGTCCGCTCGTTCAGCCAAGCCAGCGCAGCGCCGCTGAGCTTTGGAGCCAGGCGCTCGCGCACGACGGCGTGGTAGCTGTTGAGCCAGGCGGTTTCGTCAGGGCGCATCAGGCGCATGTCGATACAGCGCGTGTCGATCGGGCACAGGGTCAGGGTCTCGAAGGCGAGCATGTCGCCGAACTGTCCGTTTTCAACCGTGTTGAAGGGGACGTTGAGCACCAAGTTTTCGATGCGCACGCCCCATTGGCCGGTACGGTACAGGCCCGGCTCGTTGGAGGTGATCATGCCGGGCTCCATCGCCATGTGGGCGTCTGGCACGGCCTTGGAGATGCTCTGCGGGCCTTCGTGCACGTTCATGAAGTAGCCCACGCCGTGGCCCGTGCCGTGGCCGTAGTCCAGCCCGGCTTGCCACAGCGGCAGGCGTGCGAAGGAGTCGAGCATGGGCGACAGTGTGCCGCGCGGGAACACGGCCACCGAGAGGCCGATCATGCCCTTGAGCACCAGGGTGTAGTCGCGCTTCTGTGCCTCGCTGACGGTGCCCACGGGCCAGACGCGGGTGATGTCGGTCGTGCCGCCCAGGTACTGGGCGCCGGAGTCGATCAGCAGCAGGCCGTCGCCCTCGATCTGCGCATGGGACTCGGCGGTGGCGCGGTAGTGCGGCATGGCGCCGTTGGCATTGAAGCCGGCGATGGTCGGGAAGGACAGGCCCACAAAGCCGGCGCGCTTCGTGCGCGCCTCGGTCAGCCATTCGTCCACAGTCAGCTCTGAGAGTTTCTCGCAGCTGGCCAGCGCGGCCTCCCAGCGGGCGTAGAACTCGCACATGGCGGCCCCATCCTCGGCCATGGCCTCGCGCACGAAGCGGGCTTCGGCCATGGTCTTGCGGCTCTTGGCGAGCGTGCTGGGGTTGATGGCCTCGATCACGCGCACGGCTGCGGGCACGGCCTCGCGCAGGCCCAGTGTCACGCGGCGCGGGTCCACCAGCAGCACGGCATCGGCGGGGAGGGTGGACAGGGCGGCCGGGGCGTCGGCATAGGCGGCCACCTGCACACCGTCCGCGGCCAGGCGGGCGCCGATCTCGGCGCTGATCTTGCCTGAGCCGACGAAGATCCGGGCGCCTTGCGCGTCCAGCAGCACGTGGGCCAGGAAGACAGGGTTGTAGTCCACGTCGGCGCCGCGCAGGTTCAGCAGCCATGCGATGTCGTCGACGGTGGAGATGAAGTGGTGGGTGGCGCCCAGGCGGCTCATAGCGGCTCGCACATGGGCCAGCTTCTCGGCGCGCGAGACTACGGCCTGGGGCGGTAGGTGCTCGTAGACGGGAGCTTCTGGCAGGCCGGGGCGGCCTTCCCAGGCGGTTTGCATGACGTCGATGTCCGCGCGCATCCGGATGCCTGCGCGGTCCATGGCGGCGCGCAGCTGGCCGGCGGCGGCCAGGCCCAACACCTGCCCGTCCACGGCCAGGGACTGGCCTTTCTCGAGATGTTCGGCAATCCAGTCCACATGGGTCTGGGCCGCGCCGCTGGCTATCTTGACGAGCTCGATGCCCGTGCCGGCCAGCTCCTTCTCGGCGCTGGACCAGTAGCGCGCGTCGGCAAATATGGCGGCACGCTCCAGTGTGACGACCAGGGTGCCCATGGAGCCCGTGAAGCCCGAGGCCCATTGGCGGCCCTGCCAGCGCTCGGGCAGGTATTCGGAGAGATGCGGGTCAGCGGAGGGGATCAGAGCGGCGTGTACGCCGGCCGCGCGCAGCACGTCGCGGATGCGCTCGATGCGCAGGGTGGTGGTGGCGGTGCGGGTGTCCATGCAGCTACTCCGAAGGGCGCGAAAACCGCGATTTTAGGCGCCCGGCCCACCCGCCCCTGCGATCGTTCAAAGCTCCGTGCGCAGCGTCCACAGCTCCGGGAACAGCACCACGTCCAGCATCTTGCGCAGGTAGCTGACGCCGCCGGTGCCGCCGGTGCCGCGCTTGAAGCCGATCACGCGCTCCACCGTGGTCACGTGGCGGAAGCGCCAGAGCCGGAAGGCGTCTTCCAGATCTACGAGCTCCTCGGCCATCTGGTAGAGGTCCCAGTGCTGGTTCGGAGCGCGGTACACCTCGAGCCAGGCCGCCTTGACGCCCTCGCTGGCGGCGTAGGGCAGGGTCCAGTCGCGCTCCAGCACTTCGGCGGGCAGGGCGATGCCGCGGCGGCGGATCAGCTTGAGCACCTCGTCGTAAAGGCTGGGCGAGCGATAGGCCTCCTCGACCTGGGCGAGCAGATCGGGCCGGTGCGCGTGCGGCTTGAGCATGGCCGCGTTCTTGTTGCCGAGCAGGAACTCGATGCGGCGGTACTGCGCGCTCTGGAAGCCGCTGCTGTTGGCGAGATAGGGCCGGATGGCCGTGTACTCGGGCGGCGTCATCGTGGCCAGCACGTCCCAGGCGTGGACCAACTGCTCCATGATGCGCGAGACCCGCGCCAGCATCTTGAAGGCCTCGGGCAGCTTGTCCATGGCCACATGGTGCACGGCGGCCTGCAGCTCGTGCAGCATCAACTTCATCCACAGCTCCGAGGTCTGGTGCTGGACGATGAAGAGCATCTCGTTGTGCTCGGGCGAGAGCGGATGCTGGGCGTTCAAGATCTCGTCGAGATGCAGGTAGTCGCCATAGCTCATGTCCTTGGAGAAATCGAGCTGCGCGCCTTCCTCTTTGACGATGCGTTCGCTGCTCATGTCACCGCTCCCTGCTTGTGGAAGCGCCCCTGCTTCCACTCCTCGCCCTGCAGCACCTGATACAGGTGTTCGACGGCATCCCAGACCTCGGCAAAGCCGAGATAAAGCGGCGTGAAGCCGAAGCGCAGCAGGTTGGGTGCGCCGGCGCGGTAGTCGCCGATCACGCCACGAGCGATCAGGGCCTGCATGACCGCGTAGGTCTCGCCGTCCCTCTCGCCCTCGATGCTCAGCGATACCTGGCTGCCACGCAGGGCCGGGTCGCGGGGCGACTGCACGCGCACGCCGAATTCGGCCAGGCGGGTGTCGACAAGGTCGATGAAGGCGCTGCTGAGCTCCAGGGACTTGTGCCTCAGCGCCACCATGCCGCCGAACTTCTCGGCCGCCAGCAGCGTGTCCACGCCACATTCCAGCGTGGCCAGCGAGATCACCGGCGGCGTGCCGCAGATGTAGCGCCGGATGCCGGGCGCGGGCTGGTAGTCGGTCGTGAAGGCGAAAGGCGCCTCGTGGCCCAGCCAGCCCGAGAGCGGCTGCCAGAACTTGTCGGCATGGCGCGGGTTGACCCAGACGAAGGCCGGCGCGCCCGGACCACCGTTGAGGTACTTGTAGCCGCATCCCACGGCGAAGTCGGCATTGGCTCCGAGCAGATCCACGGGGATGGCGCCGGCCGAATGGCAGAGGTCCCACACGGTCAGCGCGCCGGCCGCGTGGACTTGCGCGGTCAGCGTCTGCATGTCGTGGATCAGGCCGCTGCGGTAGTTCACCTGCGTGAGCATCAGCACGGCCAGTTCATTGTTGATCAGGTCCGACAGTTCCTCCGGGCTGTCGAAGAGCTGAAGCGTGAAGCCGTGCTGGCGAGCCAGGCTCTGCGCCATGTAGAGGTCGGTGGGGAAGTTCTCGCGCTCGGAGACGATGAGCTTGCGGCCCTGCGGCGCGAGGCGGATGGCGGCGGAAAGCACCTTGTAGAGGTTCAGCGAGGTCGAATCCGCCACCACCACCTCGCCCTTGCCGGCCCCAATCAGTGTGGCGATCTTGTCGCCGATGCGCGTGGGCAGCTCGATCCAGTGCGCGTCGTTCCAGGAGCGGATCAGGCCCACGCCCCATTCGTCCTCGACGACTTGGCGACTGCGTTCCACCGCGTCAAAGGGCATGGCTCCCAGCGAATTGCCGTCCAGGTAGATCGTGGCCGGCGGCAGCACGAATTGTTTCTTGAGCGAACGCAGCGGGTCGTGCGCATCCATGTGTTCGAAGTCATGTCGGGTTTTCATGGTTTCCTCAGCACCGCGCGCACTGGCGAGGCGCAGGCCCCGGCCAGCTTGAGCGGCAAAGCAATCAATTCGTAGTCGCCTTCGGGCACCTCGTCGAGCACGAGGTTCTCCAGCACGCGCAGGTTCAGGCGCAGCAATCGTTGGTGGCTGTCCAGACTCTTGCTGGTGGCCGGATCGACTGAGGGCGTGTCCAGGCCGATAAGGCGCACGCCGCGCGCGGCCAGCCATTCGATGGTCTGGGGCGCGTAGGCGGTGAAGCCGGGGTTCCAGGCGGTGTCGGCGCGCTCGCAGCAGCGAACCAGGACCCGCTCGGGAAGGCCTTCGGCCGCGTGTTCAAGATGCTCGATGCGGATCAGGGGCCCGCAGCCAATGGCATGGATCACTCGGCAGGGGCCGAGATAGGCGTCCAGTTCCACCTCGGCGATCGCGGGCTGGCCGGTCCCGTAATGCAGCGGCGCATCGGCATGCGCCCCAACGTGGGGTGACATGGTGAAGGCGCTGAGGTTGACCGGGCAATCGGGTGAGAGCGTGGCCGTCCAGCGCAGGGAGTAGGGCTCGTCGCCGGGGAAAATCGGCGAATCGGGCGCGACGAGAGGGGATATGTCCCAGAGCTGCTTCTTCATGGGGCGCGAACCTTAGCAGTGCTCGACGGAGCGTGGTGTCGGTTATTTCCAACTTCGCAATGCACTCTTGCGTTTCGCAGGCTTGCCCGCATCTTCTGTCCCCAGGATCATTTCGTCCATGCGCACTTTCGACAAGCTCATCGCCACGATTCCGCACCGCCGGAGCGATGCATGCGTGCGCCCCTGTCTTTCGACTTCAGCGGGCTGTCGCTCCGGATTCCTTTCGCACGCGTAGCGCCAGGTGATGTCCATCTGGCGCGGCCAGACTAGGAATCACCATGAACTCGAATAGAAACACCCGCTCGCGCCAGCTGCGCAATATCGGCGTCATCGCCCATGTGGACGCCGGCAAGACCACGACCACCGAACGCATCCTGTTCTACAGCGGTGAAAGCCACCGCATGGGCGAAGTCCACGAGGGCACCACCCAGATGGATTTCGATCCGCAGGAACGCGCCCGCGGCATCACCATCAACAGCGCGGCCACGACCGTGCATTGGCACGGCACGCAGATCAACCTGATCGACACGCCCGGACACATCGACTTCAACATCGAGGTGCGCCGCTCCCTGCGCGTGCTCGATGGCGCCATCGTCGTCTTCGACGGCGTGGCTGGCGTGGAGCCGCAGAGCGAGACCAACTGGCGTTTGGCCGACCAGTACCACGTGCCGCGCATTGCCTTCATCAACAAGCTCGACCGCGTGGGGGCTGACTTCCTGCGCGTGGTGGACATGATGGAAGAACGCCTGGGCGCCAAGATCGTGCCGGTGCAACTGCCGATCGGCGCAGAGGGTGAATTCCGCGGCGTCGTGGATCTGATCGAACAGCACGCGCTGATCTGGGACCGCGATGACGCCAGCCAGCCCTACCGCGTGGAGCCCGTGCCCGAGAACATGTCGGCACTGGCTGAGCTGTGGCGCGCCCGGCTGATCGAGGCTGCCGCCGAGATCGACGACGCCGTGCTGAGGCCTTACCTCAACGGCGAGGTGATCGCTCCCGAGGCGCTGCGAGCCGCGTTGCGCCGGGGCACGCTCGCCTCGACGCTGGTGCCAGCGCTTGCCGGTTCGGCCTTCAAGAACCGCGGCGTCGAGCCGCTGCTGGATGCAGTGGTGCACTATCTGCCGTCCCCCGAAGAAGTGCACCAGGGCGAGGGTCCCTTCGCGGCCCTGGCCTTCAAACTCGTCGCTGACGATCATGGCTCGCTGGTCTTCACCCGCATCTACCGCGGCCACCTGCGCCGCGGCGAGGTCGTGCTGAACACGGCCACGGGCAAGACCGAACGCGTCTCCCGGATCTACGAGATGCATGCCGACCAGCGCGTGGAGCGCGAGTCCGCGCAGGCCGGCGACATTGTGGCCCTGGTCGGTCTCAAGGATGCGCTGACCGGCCACACGCTCGCCGACCCGGCCGCGCCGATCACGCTCGAAGCGATCGAGACGCCCGAGCCAGTCATCCATCTCGCGGTGGAGGCCAAGGCGCGCACGGACCTGCCCCTGCTGTCCAAGGGGCTGCAGACCTTGCTGCGCGAGGATCCGAGCCTGCGCCTGTCGCAAGATGCAGAGTCCGGCCAGACGATCCTGTCGGGTATGGGCGAATTGCAGCTGGAAGTCAGCCTGGAGAAGCTGCGTCAGCGCTCCGGACTGCAGCTCAGTGTGGGCCGTCCGCAAGTGGCCTATCGCAGCACCTTGCAGCGGGCGACTCAGGTGCACCATCTGCACAAGAAGCAAAGCGGTGGCCCCGGCCAGTTCGCCGAGGTGCTGCTGAGCTTTGCGCCGCTCCCGCGCGGAGAGGGCCTGCGCTTCGAAAACCGCATCACCGGCGGCGTGATTCCACGCGAATTCATTCCGGCGGTTGAGCAGGGCATTCGGCGGGCGGCCCAGGCCGCAGGGCCCGAGGGCTATCCGGTGGTGGACTTTGAAGCCGTGCTCCTGGACGGCGCCTTCCATGAGCGCGATTCCTCGAGCATGGCCTTCGAGCTGGCCGCGGCGCATGCCTTCAAGCAGGCGCTCGCTCAGGGCGGCGTGCAGGTGCTGGAGCCGGTGATGGCCGTCGAGGTCATCACGCCGCCGGAATACCTGGGCGACGTGATCGGCGACCTGCACCGGCGCCAGGGCTCGGTCCATGCGCAGGAGCAGCGTGGCACCAGCGCGGTCGTGCAGGCCGAGGTGCCGCTGGCCGCGATGTTCGGCTACATCGGCTCGCTGCGCGCCTTGTCCTCGGGTCGGGCGCAGTACTCGATGCGCTTCGATCACTACGCGCCCGCGCTGCGCGAGCCAGTCACGGCCTGAGCGGCCTGAGCGGCCTGAGCGGCCTGAGCGGCCTGAGCGGCCTGAGCGGCCTGAGCGGCCTGAGCGGCCTGAGCGGCCTGAGCGGCCTGAGCGGGCTGCTTAGGGCTGCTTAGGGCGTGAGCACGACTGCAAAGAACATCAGGTCGATGCCGTTGTAGAGCTTGAACAGCACGCGATTGGCGCCCGGGTGCAGGTGCACCCGGACGCGCCCTTCGACGAGGTTGTACTGCGCGATTTCCTTGCGCAGGCGGTAGAAGGGTTGGCGGTACCACGCCTTGTCGCCCTGGTTGCTGGACCAGACGAGATCGTCGTTGACCCACATCTTGGAGTCGTCGTCGGACCCGACGTTGAACCAAAGGTTCGTGTCCCGGTCCACGCGGATCTCGGTGTAGGCGTAGTAGACGGCGTTCTCCGCGCGCGGCGGCGGCACGAGCGGGTAGGCGGCGCCGGGCAGGTAATGCCACTCCAGGGCCGTGCCGTTCTTGCCCTCGTAAACCGCATCGAGATCCACGCCGAGCTCGGGCGGATAGACCCGGTCGTGGCTGGCAGCGCCCTGGCCGCCGAAGGGGCCAATCAGGTACCAGCTGTCGAGGAAAGCCCGGTCGGCCAGCATGCCCCCGGGCCCCAGGGTCCGGCCGCTCGCCAGCGCGAGGTGGTTGGGATCGACAAAGGGTGTGGGCATCATGGGGCCGTAGTCACGCTGATCGAGAAAGGCGTTGTCCAGGGTCAGTGGCGTGTTCCAGGAGCCCGGGCCGGCGCTGCCGGCGGATCCGTTGCGCCCGGCGCCCCGGCCACCCGCAACGCTGTCGGTGTTCCCATTGCCCGAAGTGCCCGAGGCGCCGCCCGGCTCGCCGGATCGCTGGCGCTGAGCGGCGAGCGTGTGGCGCGCGTGCTCGGCCAGATCGGCGAGCTGTCGGTTCGTGTCGCCGCCCGCGCGAGGCGCCGAGGCCGCCTGGGCTGCATCGGCCCGCCGTACCTGCTCCAGGGCCTTGGCCACCGGTATCCGCTGCTTGCGCGCCAGCTCCTGGGCGCGCTGCTGCTGGTCGTGTTGGTCGATCTGGGCCGCGATCGCCTTGGCTCGCTCAAGCATCAGCTTCGGATCGCCGCTGAGGGCGGCGTCCTGCGCTGCAAGCTCCTCGGATGACGGCGGCTGGCTGCCGGCCAACTCGCTCTGCATCTGCTCCAGCGCTTGGAGCTTGCGCTGCATCCGGACCTGGCCCTCCTTGTGCCGGGTGGCCTCGATGCGCTCGACCTGGCCAGGCTCGAGGGTGGGCTGGTTCGATTTCCAGATCCACCAGGCCAGCAGGATCAGCACGTGGACGGCCAGCGACATCCACAGCCAGCGCGGCCAGTTCGCCGCCTGGGCGGCCTGCGCGGCGTGATCCTGCCCGAAGCGCATGCGCGTCATGGCCGCGCGCGCAGCGACACCTGGCGCAGGCCTTCGAACTCGCACAGATCGATCACGTGGACGATGTACTGGTAGGGCGTACTGCGATCGCCGTCAATCCGCACGGTGCGGCCGGGCTGGGTCTGTGCCTCCCGATGAAGCCGTTCTCTCAGAGCCTGGATGCTGACGCCCTGGCCGTCGACGGCGAAGCTGCCGCGTGCGTCGATGGTGATGACCAGCGGCACAGTCCCGGCTTGCGCGGCATCGAAGCTCACGGCGGCCGTGGGTAGCGTGACGTGCAGCTCCTTGGCGCGCTTCTGGGCATCTTGCTGTTTGAACGAGGTCGCCACCATGAAGAACATCAGCAGGAAGAAGATGCAGTCGATCAGCGCGATCAGGCCGATCTCGACCGGCTCCTCGTCCTCGAGGCGGATCTTCATGGCTGCTGCGCTGCGGGTGGCGGGAAGCATTGATCGAGCACCTCGTTGATCTGCTCTTCCAGCGTCATGCCGATCTGGGCGAGCCGGTGCTTGAACCAATGGTGGGCGGCCAGCGCCGGCAGGGCCACGCTGAGGCCCGTGGCGGTGTTGATCAGAGCCTTGGAGATGCCGCCGGCCAGCAGGGCCGGGTCGCCCAGTGCGCCCGAGAAGGCGATCACATGGAAGGCCTCGATCATGCCGATCACCGTGCCCAGCAGGCCGATGATGGGCGCAACCGTCGCCACCACGGCCAGCGGATAGGCGCGCTGCTGCTGGCGGCGCAGGCCCAGCGCGGCCAAGTCCGCCGCCCGGGCCGAGAGCTCGGCGCGGCTCCAGCCCTGCTGATCGATCAAGAAAGCGAGCACCGGGGCGGACAGGCTTTCCTTGCGGCCCGGCTCCGAGGCCTCCAGCGCCTGGCGCGCGCCGGCCCAGTCGCGCGAGCGCATGGCCGGCAGCACCTGATCCAGCAGCGCCGTCGGTGCGAGGCGCTGCACGCGGCAATGGACTCCACGTTCGAGCAGGACGGCCAGGCCCAGCACCGACAGGGCCAGGATGGTGATGATGGCGGTGCCGCCTTCGTTCAGGATGTCAAGCGGATTCAGGTTCATGCCCGGGCTTGTACCCAGTGCGGGTCCGTTTGCCAAGCGAGTTTTCTATGTAATTACTTGACATCTAAAATATCGTCTCCTAAAGTTCTGGCGCAACGAAGGAGGAGACCGTCTCATGCGCATCACCTGCATTGGCGGCGGCCCCGCGGGCCTGTATTTCGCGCTGCTGATGAAGAAGCAGGATCCGGCCCACGAGGTGACGGTACTGGAGCGCAACGCAGAGGGCAGCACCTTCGGCTGGGGCGTGGTGTTCAGCGACCAGACTCTGGCCGCCCTGCGAGAGGCCGATCCGCAGACCGCCGCCCAGATCCTCGACGCATTCAACCACTGGGACGCCATCGACGTCCGCATTGCCGGGCGCACGCTGACCTCGGGGGGGCACGGCTTCTGCGGCATCGGTCGCATGCGCCTGCTGTCCATCCTCCAGAATCGCTGCCGTGAGCTGGGTGTGAAGCTGCAGTTCGACAGCGACGTGCTGGACGACGAAGGCTTGGAGGCCGATCTCGTCATCGCCGCAGACGGCCTCAACAGCCGCATCCGCAGCAAGTACGCGGCCAGCTACCAGCCCGATGTGGACCTGCGTCAGTGCCGCTTCGTCTGGCTGGGCACAAACCGACTCTTCGATGCCTTCACCTTCGATTTTCAGAAGACCGAATGGGGCTGGTTCCAGGCGCATGCCTATCGCTTCGATGCCGACACCTCGACCTTCATCGTCGAAGCGCCCGAAGACGTCTGGCGCAAGGCCGGCTTGGCGGACATGGACAAGGAAGAGGGTATCGCCTGGTGCGAGCGGCTGTTCGCCGACGTGCTCCAGGGTCACAAGCTCGTGTCCAACGCGTCTCATCTGCGCGGCTCGGCGCAGTGGATCCGCTTCCCGCGCGTGATCTGCCAGCAGTGGGTGCACTGGCGCGAGGATGGCGTGCCGGTGGTGCTGATGGGCGATGCAGCGCACACAGCGCATTTCTCCATCGGCTCGGGAACCAAGCTGGCGCTGGAGGATGCGATCGCGCTGGCGCGTGACATCGATCGTGCCCAGGGCGATCTCAAGGCCGCGCTGGCGCAGTACGCGGCCGAGCGCTCCATCGACGTACTGCGCATTCAGAACGCCGCCCGCAACAGCACCGAGTGGTTCGAAAACGTGGAGCGCCACGCGCGGCTCGCGCCCGAGCAGTTCGCGTATTCGCTGCTGACGCGCTCGCAGCGGATCTCGCACGAGAACCTGCGGCTGCGCGACCGGCATTACGTCGAGGATTTCGAGCGCTGGCTGGCGGGGCAGGAAAAGGCCGTGCCGCCGATGTTCACGCCCTTCAAGTTGCGCTCGGTCGTGCTCAAGAACCGGGTGGTCGTCTCGCCGATGGCACAGTATTCCTGTGTCGACGGTGTGCCTGCCGACTTCCACCTGATGCACTTGGGCGCCCGGGCCTGCGGCGGCGCTGGCCTGGTCTTTGCAGAGATGACCTGCGTGAGCGCCGACGCCCGCATCACGCCCGGCTGCCCCGGCCTGTGGAACGAGGAACAGGAGCGCGGCTGGAAGCGCATTGTCGACTTCGTCCACGCCAACAGCACAGCCCGCATGGCGATGCAACTGGGACACGCCGGTGCCAAGGGTTCGACCCGCGTGGCCTGGGACGGTATCGACCAGCCGCTGGCCCAGGGCGGCTGGCCACTGATCTCGGCCTCGCCCCAGCAATATCTCGATGGCGTCAGCGACTGGAGCCGCGCCATGACGCGCGCCGACATGGAGCGGGTGAAGGCCGATTTTGTGGCCGCCACGCAGCGCGCTGCCCGCGCCGGCTTCGACTGGCTGGAACTGCACTGCGCCCATGGCTACCTGCTCTCGTCCTTTATCTCGCCTTTGACGAACCGGCGCGAGGACGAATACGGTGGCTCGCTCGAGAACCGCCTGCGCTATCCGCTCGAAGTGATGAGCGCAATGCGCGCGGTGTGGCCCGAGCAACTGCCGATGTCGGTCCGCATCTCAGCGCACGACTGGGTGGAGGGCGGCAGCACGCCGGTCGACGCGGTGGAGATCGCTCGCGCCTTCAAGGCAGCCGGCGCCGACCTGATCGACGTGTCCTCAGGCCAGGTGTCTAAGCAGGAAAAGCCCGTCTACGGCCGCATGTGGCAGACGCCCTTCTCGGAGAGCATCCGCAACCGCGTAGGCATCGCCACCATCGCCGTTGGCGCGATCAGCGAGGCCGACCACGTGAACAGCATCATCGCCGCCGGCCGTGCCGATCTGTGCGCCGTGGCCCGCCCGCACCTGGCCAACCCGGCCTGGACGCTGCAAGAGGCCGCGCGCATCGGGTTCACCGGCGTGGAATGGCCCCGGCAGTATCTGTCGGGTAAGCAGCAGATGGAACGCGAATTCGAGCGCCAGCGCATGCTGGCTGCACAGCCGCAGGCTGAGGAGGAGAAGCTGTGAAGGGATTGCACGCAGTCGTCACGGGCGGTGGCAGCGGCATTGGCTTGGCGGTGGCAGAAGGCCTGGCGGCCGCCGGCGCCCGCGTGACCTTGATGGGCCGGAACATGGCGCCTCTTCAGGCTGAGGCCGCACGGCTGGGGGCTGCGGCACAGCGCGTGGACGTGGCCGACGAGGCCAGCGTGCGCGCGGCCTTCGCTACGGTGGGCGCCGTGGACATCCTCGTCAATAACGCTGGCGTGGTCGAGACGGCGCCGCTCAAGAACACGTCCCTGGCTCAATGGAACCGCATGCTGCAGGTGAACCTCACAGGCACCTTCCTGTGCAGCCGCGAGGTCGTAGGCGGCATGGGCGAGCGCGGCTTCGGTCGCATCGTCAACGTGGCCAGCACGGCCGCTCTCAAGGGCTATGCCTATGTGGCCGCGTATTGCGCTTCCAAGCATGGCGTGATCGGGCTGACGCGCGCCATGGCGATCGAGATGGCAAGCAAGGGCGTGACGGTCAACGCCGTGTGCCCGGGCTACACGCAAACCGCCATCGTCGAAGAAGCGCTGAACACCATCATGGCCAAGACGGGCCGCAACCGCGAAGAAGCGTTGACGGTGCTGACGGCCTCGAATCCCCAAGGGCGCCTGATCCGTCCTGCGGAAGTGGCTGCCGCAGTGCTTCACCTGGCCAGCCGCGAGGCCGCCAGCATCACAGGGCAAGCGCTGTCCATCAGCGGCGGGGAGGTGATGTGAGCATCGATCTCGAAACGCGGGTCGTCGCGGACGACCACCAGGCCCTCAAGCTCTGGCTGCGACTGCTCTCCTGCACGACGCGCGTGGAGACACTGGTCCGCAACCGACTGCGCGGCGAGTTCGCCACGACGCTGCCGCGCTTCGACCTGCTCGCCCAGCTGGAGCGCTACCCGCAAGGCCTGTCCATGCGCGAGCTCTCGCAGCGCCTCATGGTCACGGGCGGCAACGTGACTGGCATCACTGACCAGCTCGAGGGCGAGGGCCTCGTGGCCCGCGAGCCGCATCCGAGCGACCGTCGCTCTTATACCGTCAAGCTCACCGCCGCCGGCAAGCGCGCCTTTCGCAAGATGGCACAGACGCACGAGCAATGGGTCATCGAGTTGTTCGAGGGCTGGACCGCAGCCGAGAAGGCCCAGGTCTACGGCCTGCTGGCCAAGCTCAAGCAATCCCTGGAGACACACCATGAATGAACACTTGGCCGCCGGCAACCGGCAGAGCCTGGCCGGTTTTCAGCCAGAGCATTTCCTCTGGGAGCGGCGGGGCGCCGTGGGCGTCATCACGCTGAACCGCCCCGAGCGCAAAAACCCGCTGACCTTCGATTCTTACGCTGAGTTGCGCGATCTGTTCCGCCGCCTGGGACAGGTGGACGAGGTGCGCGTCATCGTCGTCCAGGGCGCTGGCGGCAATTTCTGCTCTGGCGGCGACGTGCACGAGATCATCGGCCCGCTCACGCAGATGAGCATGCCCGATCTCCTGGCCTTCACTCGCATGACGGGCGATCTGGTCAAGGCCATGCGCGCCTGTCCACAGCCCATCGTCGCGGCCATCGACGGCGTCTGCGCCGGCGCTGGCGCCATCATGGCCATGGCCTCGGACTTGCGCCTTGGCACGGCGCGCAGCAAGACGGCCTTCCTTTTCACCCGCGTGGGGCTGGCGGGCTGCGACATGGGCGCCTGTGCCATCCTGCCGCGCATTGTCGGCCAGGGCCGCGCCTCGGAGCTGCTCTACACCGGCCGCAGCCTCGGCGGCGAGGAGGGCGAGCGCTGGGGCTTCTTCAACCGTCTGACGGAACCGGACGGACTGCTGGAAGCCGCCATCGCGCTCGCCAGTGACATCGCCACTGGCCCGAGCTTCGGCCACGCCATGACCAAGAAGATGCTTCACCAGGAATGGGCCATGGGGGTGGACGAGGCCATCGAATCGGAGGCGCAGGCCCAGGCGATCTGCATGATGACGCAGGACTTCCACCGGGCGTATCACGCCTTCGTGGGCAAGCAGCGACCCGCGTTCGAAGGGAACTGAGCATGGATCATCTGAGCTGGCCCTTCTTCGAAGACCGCCATCGCCAGCTTGCCGCCGAGCTCGATGCCTGGTGTGCCGCGCGGCTGGCACACGTCGATCACAAGGACGTGGATGCTTCGTGCCGCGCCCTGACGCGCGCGCTGGGCCAGGCGGGCTGGCTGCGGCACGCCGTAGGCGGTGAGGGCAAGCCCATCGACACCCGCGCCATTTGCCTGCTGCGCGAGACCCTGGCCCGCCACGATGGCCTGGCCGACTTCGCCTTCGCCATGCAGGGCCTGGGCTCGGGAGCGATCTCGCTGGACGGCACTGACGCTCAACGTGAGCGTTATCTGCCTCGGGTCGCCAGCGGCGAATGGCTGGCGGCCTTTGCACTGTCCGAACCCGAGGCGGGTTCGGACGTGGCGGCCCTTCAGTGCAGCGCCACGGAGGATGGGGACGCCTACTTGCTGAATGGCGAGAAGACCTGGATCTCCAACGGCGGCATCGCCGACTTCTACGTGCTCTTCGCCCGCACCGGCGAGGCGCCGGGTTCGCGCGGCATCAGTGCCTTCATCGTCGACGCCGGCACGCCGGGTTTCGAGATCGTCGAGCGCCTTGAGGTGATCGCACCGCACCCGTTGGCGCGCCTGAGGTTCACGAACTGCCGCGTGCCGCGAAGCCAGATGCTCGGCGGGCCCGGCCAGGGCTTCAAGCTGGCCATGCGCACGCTCGACGTGTTCCGCACTTCGGTCGCCGCCGCGGCCCTGGGGTTCGCGCGCCGTGCGCTGCTGGAGGCCCTCGCGCAAGCCAAGGGCCGCGCCATGTTCGGCAAGACCCTGGCCGACCAGCCGCTGGCCCAGGCCAAGCTGGCAGACATGGCCTGCCAGGTCGATGCCTCGGCGCTCCTGGTCTATCGCGCCGCCTGGCAGCGCGATCAGGGCCGAAACGTAACGCGCGAAGCCGCCATGGCCAAGCTCATTGCCACCGAGAGCGCCCAGCAGGTCATCGACGCGGCGGTGCAACTGCACGGCGGGCGCGGTGTGAAGAGTGGAGAAATTGTCGAGTCTCTCTACCGGGAGATTCGCGCGCTGCGCATCTACGAGGGCGCCAGTGAAGTCCAGCAGCTCATCATCGGAAGAGAGATCCTCAAATGAAGCGTCTTCAACTGCGGGAAGCGACATGACGAAGTCCGCTCATGTCGATACCTTCGCCAATGATCGCCTGCCGCCGCGCGATCAATGGCCCGAGCTAATCTTCGAGCTGCCGGAGCTTCAGTTTCCAGAGCGGCTCAACTGTGCGGCAGAGCTGCTGGATCGCTGGGTCAGCGCGGGCGAGGGCGATCGCCTGTGCCTGCAGGCACCCGGCTTGCGCTGGACCTATACCGATCTTCAGCGGGAATCGAACCGGATCGCCCGCGTGCTCGTGCAGGACCTCGGCGTTGTGCCCGGCAATCGTGTGCTGCTGCGCGGTGCGAATTCACCTTGGCTTGCGGCCTGCTGGTTTGCGGTCATGAAGACCGGTGCCATCGCCGTGGCCACCATGCCCCTGTTGCGGGCGAAGGAGCTGTGCCAGGTCATCGAGAAGGCCGAGATCAGTCACGCCCTGTGCGAGGCGGCGCTGGGTGCAGAGCTGAAGCAGGCGGCTGCGCATTGCCCCACGCTCAAGAAGGTCTGCCATTACGGCAACGGAGAACTGGAAGCGCTGGCAGCGACGAAGCTGGACTCTTTCGCCACCGTGGACACGGCCGCCGAGGATTGCTGCATCATCGCCTTCACCTCGGGCACCACGGGCCTGCCCAAGGGCACCATGCACCACCATCGCGATGTGATGGCCATCTGCCGATGCTGGCCGCCGCACTGCCTACAGCCAGTTGCCAACGATGTGTTCATCGGCTCGCCACCGCTGGCGTTTACGTTCGGCCTCGGCGGCCTGCTGCTCTTCCCGATGAGCGTGGGTGCGTCCAGCGTGCTGCTGCCCAAGGCCAGCCCCGAAGTCCTGCTGCCGGCCATTGCCGAGTACCGCGCCAGCGTGCTCTTCACTGCGCCGACCTCATATCGCGCGATGGCGGCGCAGGTGGCCGGCAACGACCTCTCGTCCCTTCGCAAATGCGTGAGCGCTGGCGAAGCTCTGCCTGCCGCCACACGGGCGTTGTGGAAGGAGGCCACGGGCATCGAGTTGATCGACGGGATCGGCGCCACCGAGATGCTGCACATCTTCATCAGCCACGACGAAGCGCATGCGCGCCCCGGCGCCACCGGCAAGCCCGTGCCCGGCTACCGTGCCTGCGTGCTGGGGGACGACGGCCAGCCGCTGCCGGCAGGGCAGGTGGGGCACTTGGCCGTCAAGGGGCCGACCGGCTGCCGCTATCTGGCCGACGAGCGCCAGCGCAACTACGTGAAGAACGGATGGAACCTCACCGGCGATGCCTATAGCGTCGATGCAGACGGATATTTCGTCTACGCCGCGCGCGTGGACGACATGATCATCTCGGGCGGCTACAACATCGCCGGCCCGGAGGTGGAGAGTGCGCTGCTGGCCCATCCGGCCGTGGCGGAATGCGCGGTGGTCGGCATGGCCGACGAGGAACGCGGCCAGATCGTCAAGGCCTTCGTCGTGCTGCACGCCGGGCATGTGGGCGATGCCCAGATGGTGCGCACCCTGCAGGAGCATGCCAAGGCCTCCATCGCACCCTACAAGTACCCGCGCGCCATCGAGTTCCGCGAGCAGCTTCCGCGCACCGAGACCGGCAAGCTCCAGCGCTTTCGCCTTCGCCATGTTTGAGCGCCGCCAACTCGTCCGCTTCGGCCACTGCGATCCGGCCGGCATCGTCTTCTACCCACGCTATTTCGAGATGCTCAATGCGCTGATCGAGGACTGGTTCACCGAGGGACTGGGCGTGGACTACGCCGAGCTGCTGGGCCCGCGCCGTGTCGGCGTACCGACTGTTTCCCTGCACAGCGAATTCAAGCGCGTCAGCCGCATGGGCGACATGTTGATCCAGACGATCGCGATCAAGCGACTCGGCCGTACTTCGCTGACGCTGAGCGTCAGGTTCTGCGCAGACGATGGCGAGCGCGCCACTTTCGAGCAGGTGCTCGTCTGCACCGATCTCAACACCCACAAGCCGCAGCCCTTTCCGCCGGATCTGCGAGCCGCCCTGGAGAACCATTCGTGAGCAAAGTCCTTCTTCAACCGCCCGGCTGGGCCGCCCCCAAGGGCTACGCCAACGGCGTTGCCGTGAGCGGCCGCCAGGTCTGCCAGGTCTTTGTGGCCGGCCAGATTGGCTGGAACGACCAGAGCCAGTTCGAGAGCGATGACCTGGTGGATCAGGTCCGGCAGGCCCTGGAAAACGTCAAGGCCGTGCTGAGCGAAGCGGGCGCCGAGCCCCGCCACATCGTGCGCATGACCTGGTATCTGCTCAATAAAAGTGAATACGTGATGCGCAGCCGAGAAATCGGAATGGCCTATCGGGACGTCCTCGGGCGAGAATTCGGGGTTGCCATGTCGGCCGTCCAGGTGGCCGGCCTGATCGAGGACCGAGCCAAGGTTGAAATAGAAGTCACGGCTGTGATTGAAGGAGACTGAGTTGTCGAAAGCCAAATTCCAATGGGATGACCCGCTGCTGCTGGAAGAGCAGCTGACCGAAGACGAACGGGCGGTGCGCGATGCAGCCCGTGCCTATTGCCAGGATGCGCTGGGCCCGCGGGTGCTCGAAGCCTTCCGCAAGGAACAGACCGACCCCGGCATCTTCCGCGAGATGGGCAGCCTGGGCCTGCTGGGCTCGATGATCCCCGAAGAGTACGGCGGCGCCGGCCTCAACTACGTCTGCTATGGCCTCGTCGCCCGAGAGGTTGAGCGCGTGGACTCGGGCTACCGCTCGATGATGAGCGTGCAGAGCTCGCTCGTGATGGTACCGATCAACGAGTTCGGCAACGAGCAGACCAAGCGCAAGTACCTGCCCAAGCTGGCCACGGGCGAGTGGATCGGCTGCTTCGGCCTGACCGAACCCAACCACGGCTCCGACCCTGGCTCCATGATCACCCGGGCCCGCAAGGTCGAGGGCGGCTATTCACTCTCCGGCGCCAAGATGTGGATCACCAACAGTCCCATCGCCGACGTCTTCGTCGTCTGGGCCAAGGACGATGGCGGTCAGATCCGTGGCTTCGTGCTCGAGAAAGGCTGGAAGGGCCTGAGCGCGCCCGCAATCCATGGCAAGGTGGGCCTGCGTGCATCCATCACGGGTGAAATCGTCATGGATGAGGTGTTCTGCCCCGAAGAAAACGCCTTCCCCGAGGTGCGCGGCCTGAAGGGCCCCTTCACCTGCTTGAACAGCGCCCGCTACGGCATCGCCTGGGGCGCTTTAGGCGCAGCCGAAGACTGCTGGCACCGCGCCCGCCAGTACACGATGGACCGCCAACAGTTCGGCAAGCCTCTGGCGGCCAACCAGCTGATCCAGAAGAAGCTGGCCGACATGCAGACCGAGATCACGCTCGGCCTGCAGGGCTGTCTGCGCCTGGGTCGGCTCAAGGATGAGCACAAGGCCGCCGTGGAAATCACCTCCATCATGAAGCGCAACAGCTGCGGCAAGGCGCTGGAGATCGCCCGACTGGCCCGCGACATGATGGGCGGCAACGGCATCTCCGACGAGTTCGGCGTGGCCCGCCACTTGGTAAACCTCGAGGTGGTCAACACCTACGAAGGTACGCACGACATCCACGCCCTGATCCTGGGGCGGGCGCAGACGGGGATTGCGGCGTTCTAAAGGCTGGGCCAGCGCCCGGGATCGATGTCCAGCCGCGTGTACCAATCCGAAGGCAGGCTCCCAGCCCAGGTCAGGTTGTGATGCGGCGTGAGCCGCTTCTTGGCGAAGGTCATGCGGGCGTCGGCCAGAGAGAGCAGGGCGCCGCCGGTCCAGTGCTTGTCGGCAGGGCTGGCGGCCACGCCGATCGTCGCCGTCAGCGGCGGTTGCGCGTTCGCGCCTGCCAGGCCTGCGGCCACGGCCTCGCGCCACTGTTCGGCCAGGGCCTGGGCGGCGGCAATGTCGGTGGCCGGCAGTACTGCGAAGAACTCGTCGCCGCCCAGGTGGGCCAGGGTCGCGCCGGCCGGTAGCCGAGCGGCCAGCAGCGCCGCCACCTGCTCCAGCACGGCTTGAGCGGCGTCGTCGCCAGCGCCATCCTGAAAGGCCTTGAAATGATCCAGATCCAGCATCAGCACGGCCAGGGCCTGGTCCAGCGCTGAAGCCTGGCCGGCGGCCCGTTCCAGGGCCTGCAATCCGTCGGGGCGGGTCAGGGCGGTTTTCGGGGTATTGGGCATGAGTGTCTCCTGGGGCCATGCTATGCAGGGCAGGGGTGGCTCGGTTGCTCCATAACCCTCATCCCGGTGGATCCGTGACGAGAGTCATGGGTCGTACGCAAGCGTAGTATTAAGCGACGCAAGGACAGGAGGTGCTTTATGTCCGCCTTGATTCGTCTGCTTTGCTTGTGCGCAGTTCCGGCCGTGATGGCCTTGGCGGGCTGTGCAGCCCCACAGTCGCAGGTGCAGCCTCAGACGCTGCTGCAGGATGCGAATTTCAAGCCGCTTGCCCAGCCGCTTCCGGTGGCCGAAGACATCTTCGCGCTGAGTCCGCAGATGCGGACTTTCATCTACGACAACCCCGAGTTCCGCCTGATGGTGCGGCGCAAGGGTGAGCGACAAGCCCTGATCGACGCGCTCTACGCGCGCCCGATGCTCCAACTCGACTACGACTCCGCCATCACGCGAAACGCGGCCGAGGCATTCGCAGAGCGCAGCGGCAACTGCCTCTCCCTGGTGATCATGACGGCGGCCCTGGCCAAGGAGCTGCACTTGCCGGTGCGCTTCCAGACCATCTACACCGAGGATTTCTGGACTCGAAGCGGCAATCTCTATTTCGTGGCCGGTCACGTGAACCTGACTCTTGGACTGCCTCAGCACAACACGAACAACGAGTTCACCATCATCGAGCCCGACATGCTGATGATCGACTTCGTGCGACCGGAGGCGCTGCGCGGGCATCGCCGCATCGAGGTTGACGAGAGCACCGTCATCGCCATGTACTACAACAACCGCGCTGCCGAGATGCTGGAGGTCGGCGACGTGAACGCGGCCTACTGGTGGTCGCGCGCCGCAGTGCTGCAGCAGCCGCGCTTCCTGGCCGGCTTCAACACCCTCGCCGTGGTCTATCGCCGCCATGGCAGCAGCGCCGGCGCCGAGGCGGCACTGCGCGAAGTGCTGCGCCTGGAGCCGGACAACCTACAGGCACTCTCCAACCTTGTGCTCGTGATGCGCGACCAGCATCGCAATGCCGAGGCCGACCAGCTCCAGGCGCGGGTCGCGGAGCTGCAGCCCTATCCGCCGTTCAAGTTCTTCGACCTTGGCGTCGAGGCGATGAAGGCCGGCAACTTCGTCAAGGCGCGCGAGCTGTTCAAGAAGGAGGTGGCGCGCTCCGCTTACTACCATGAGTTCCACTTCTGGCTGGCCCTGTCCGACTACGCGCTCGGCGACATGAGGGAGGCCGGCAGGCAACTGGCCCTGGCCGTGGAAAACAGCCCTACGCGCAAGACCCACGACCTCTACGCCGCCAAGCTCGCCTGGCTGGAGCAGCAGAACCGGCTGAGAGAGATGCCGCACATCGATCCCTCGATTCCACTCAGCCTGCAGCAGCCGCGCAGCTACTAGCGGATTGCTAAAGCGGAGGCAGCCCGTGGCGCGCCCGCGCCCGGGCGCAGGCCTCGTCACCCAGGCCCATTGGCGCGCGCAGACCGAACTCGCGGCAGGGCGAGGGGCGCCATTCGTAGATGCCGCAGCTGGCCTTCACCCCCACCGTGCCCACCAGGGCCGCGCAGCGCGGTCGGGCGTGGTCGGTGCCGCGCATGCGGGCCAGGGTCCCCGTCAAATCGACGGCCAGACCGTCTGGCACGGAGCCGCCCTCGGATTGCAGCTCCTCGCGGGCGAAGTCCACGCGGAAGCAGGCGCAGCAGGCGCCGCAGGAGGTGCAGGGGTTCATTAAGATCCGGACGGTTGACAGGAGAGATGGACGATGCACAAGTTCGTGTTGGCCGCGCTGGCGGCCCTGGCCCTGAATGCTAACGCCCAGGTTGCGGTGAGCGGTGCCTGGGCGCGCGCCACCGTGGCCCAGCAAAAGGCCACCGGCGCCTTCGTGCGCCTCGAGGCTGCCGAGGCCAGCCGGCTCGTCGCCGTGAGCTCGCCCGCCGCCGCCCGCGTGGAGATGCACGAGATGGCCATGGAAGGCGACACCATGCGGATGCGCGAAGTGACCGGCATCGACCTGCCGGCCGGCAAGCCCGTCGAGCTCAAGCCCGGCGGCTACCACCTGATGCTGATGGAGCTGAAGAAGCCCATCGCCGCCGGCGAAGCCGTGCCGCTGACGCTTACCTTCGAAGGCAAGGGCGGTAAGCGCCAAACGGTCGAGGTCAAGGCCGAGGCGCGGGCCCTGGGCAAGTAGCGGTCACTTCACGCGGACCGCGGTCACCGAGCACTCGGCCTTTTCGAGTACCGCGGCGCTGATCTTGCCCAGATTCTTGTGCGGCAGCGCGCTGCCCCGGGCGCCGAGAATGATGTGGTCTGCGCCGCTCTTGGCGGCGAACTCGAGCAGCGCCTCGGCGATGTCGGGCGCCTCCAGCACATGAAAGGTCAGCCGGCCGTCATCCAGCGCCAGCGATTGCGCCAGCGGCCGGGCCCAGGCCTTGAGCGCCACGAGTTGTTTGACGTGCAGGCTTCGGCCTTCGCTGTCTGTGAGATCGTCCATCGCCAGGCGTGCGGTCTTCATCACGCCCACGCAGGCCAGGCGAGCGCCGGGCGATGTCTGCACCGCGCGACGGGTGGCGTCGCGCATCTGCTCGAGCAACTCGGGGGCG
Source organism: Roseateles sp. (assembly GCA_019234295.1). Lineage (GTDB taxonomy): Bacteria > Pseudomonadota > Gammaproteobacteria > Burkholderiales > Burkholderiaceae_C > JAFALK01. The sequence continues at coordinate 104,216 of JAFALK010000037.1, read as the reverse complement.
GCGGCGCTCATGTCCAACGCCACCATGGTGATGGGGCTGCGCGCCAACTGCTCGGTGGCCCGCGCTGTCCGCGGCTCGCTGCCCAGGCTGCCCAGCCAGCGGCGCAGCTCGCCCCAGCCTCGGGAGACCTTCATGCGCTGCGAGCGCGAGGTGAGCGCCACGGCCACCGGATTGCGCAGGTCCAGGGCGAGTTGGGCCGCGCTCGGGTGGCGCTTGTCGGGATCGACCTCCAGGCAGCGAAGGATGATCTCCTGCAGCCAGGGCGGCACATTGGGGTTGTGCGCCCGCGGCGGCACCGGCTCCTGGTAGAGGCGGCGGCGCAGGCCGCGCACGGAGTCGGGCTGGCCGAAAGGCCGCTCGCCTGTGGCCAGGTGGTAGAGCATGACGCCAAGAGCGAAGAGATCGCTGCGCGGATCGTTACGCACGAACTGCACCTGCTCGGGCGACATATAGGGCCCGGTGCCCATGGGCAGCTCGAACTCCTCCTCGAGCAGATCGGGCAGGCGCTCGTGGCGCGAGAGGCCGTAGTCCACCAGCACCACCGTGCCGTCGGCGCGGAACATGATGTTGCTCGGCTTCACGTCGAGGTGGATCACGTGCTGGCGGTGCAGGGCGTGCAGGGCCAGGGCCACGCGGGCGCCGATGTCGGCCACCTCGTCGGGCGGCAGCGGCGCTGCGTCGAGGCGCGGACGCAGGCTTTCGCCGGGGATGCGCTCCATCACGATATAGGCCTGGCGCGTCCAGTCGCCCCGCGCGACGAAGCGCGGCACATGGCGGCCGCTCAGGGCCGGCACGATCATCTGCTCGACCTCGAACCCCACGATGGTGGCCGGATCCTCCCCGCCCTTGATGCGCGGCACCTTCATGATCAGCGGGAAGTCTTCGCCCTCCTTGGGCTCCACGCGGCTCACGGCCCAGAGATGGGCCATGCCGCCCTGATGCACGCGTTCCTCGAGCCGGAAGCCGTCGAGCACGGTTCCCACCGCCAGCGGTCCCTGCAGGGGCCCGAGCACGCTGTCCATCAATGCCCCTCGCCCAGTCGCTCGGCCAGCCGTTCGGGCAGGCCGGCCTCGCGGATGCGCGAGGCCGCGGTCTCCACGTCGTAGGGCACGCGCAGGTAGACGAGGGTGGAGCGCTCGTCGTCGAAGATGGCATAGCAGGCGCAGGGGTTGCCGTCGCGCGGCTGGCCGCAGGAGCCGGGGATCACGAGCCATTGGCGGTGCGGCAGCAGCGGGATCTCGATGCCGGGCTCGGGGACGAAGTCGCCGGCCTTGCCGGTGCCCGACATGTGAAAGAGCATGGGCTCATGCATGTGGCCACAGAAGGTGAAACGGGCGTCGGTGGCCTGAAGGCTTTGCATCGCTTCGGCGCGGCCCTGGATGTAGGTCCAGGAGCTTGGGTGGTTGGCCGTGGCATGAACGAAGAGGCAGTCGCCGCGTCGCTCGCTCATCGGCAGGCGGGCGAGGAAATCGAGTTGCGCCGGGCTCAGCTGGCCGCGTGTCCACTCGAGAGCGGCACGCGCATCGGGATGCATGCTGCCGGGCACGGCGTGTGTGGTGAAGTGATCGTGATTGCCGCGCACGGCCACCGCGTTCCCAGTGCGCACGAGCTCGGCCACACGGTCCACGACCCAGCCGGGATCGCCGCCGTAGCCGACAAAATCGCCGAGAAAGACATGACCCTGCACGCCCCGGCCCTGCGCATCGCGCAGGACGGCATCGAGGGCCTGAGCGTTGGAATGGATGTCGGTGATCAGCGCGAACTTCATGGGCACAAGCATGCCATGAAGGCGGGCCCGCTCCGGCCCCGGGCAGGGTAAGTCTCATGGTCGCCCCCGTGGGCCACGCCACAATGGTGTGGGTCGCTGTCACGGCAGGTAATCTACAAAAAAAAAGAGTTCGATCATGGTCTGGGCCTGGGCACGCCGCCCCGTAGGCGCACTGGGATGCATCCTGATGCTGCAGCAGCTCGCAGCGCAGGCTGCGCCTCTTTCCTGTCGCGGGCCCTTGCACGTGCCCATTGCGGCCCTGGGCCAGTCCGTCACGGTTCAAAACGGCAAGGTCGGTGGCATCTATCCCGATTTGCTCAAGTACCTGGGCGAGGGCTGCGTCGAATACACGGTGGTTCCGCGGGCCCGCCTGCAGCAGCTCTTCGATGTCGGCAAGGCCGATCTGCTGGTGCCGGCCACGCGCACCTTGGCCCGCGACGAAATCGGTGTCTTCGTGCCGATGACCCTGAGCCGGCCGGTGCTCATCTCCCTTGCCACCCAGGACCGCGCGCCAGTGCGCAACCAGGCTGAGTTGTTGGAGCGGCGCGAAATGCGCGTAGCGGTCGTGCGCGGCTTCGACTTCGGGCCGGAGTACCGGCAGCTCGTGGAGGCCCTGGCAAGCCAGGGCCGCCTGGTACATGCCTCCGATGTGGCCTCGGTGGCGCGCATGCTCGATGAAGGTATTGCCGAGGCTACGCTGATGGTTGGCGTCACCGTACTCGGTACGTTCCAGAACGACGCAAAGCTGCGCGGCCTGATCCCGCGGCTGCGCAGCGAGCCCCTGCCCGAGTTGCCGTGGGTCGAATCGGGGATCTACGTCTCGCGGCACTCCGGTCTGTCTGACAAGCAGTTGCTCGCAGTGGTAGATCAACTGGAGGCGCTGTCCCGTTCGGGCCGCGTGTGGGCGGCCTTCCTGAAACGTTTCCCGCCGGCCGTCCTGGCAGACAGTACAAGACCACGGTTTCCCGTTCGAGAGGAGACAGGCGATGCTCAGCGCTGAGGGGCTCTGCAAGTCATTCGGCAAGCGCCGCGTCGTCGACGATGTTTCCTTCCGGCTCACGCCGGGCCAGACCTTGGGCCTGCTCGGCCCCAATGGTGCAGGCAAGAGCACGACCGTGGCCATGATCTGCGGCCTGTTGCCACCCGATGCCGGCCGCGTGCTCGTGGCCGGGGAGCCTCTGGTGGGCGACGCCGATCCGCGCAAGCGCCGCATCGGCCTGGTGCCGCAGGAGCTGGCCCTGTACGAGCCGCTGAGCGCGCGCGCCAATCTCGAGACCTTTGCATCGCTCTATGGCCTGGCGGGGGCTACACGTCGCGAGCGCGTGGACGCCGCCCTGGCCGTGGCCGGTCTCGCCGAGCGTGCGGGCGATGTCGTCGCCTCGTACAGCGGCGGCATGAAGCGCCGGCTCAACATCGCCTGTGCGCTGCTGCACGAGCCCGACGTGCTGATCTTCGACGAGCCCACCGTGGGCGTGGACCCGCAGAGCCGCAACGCGATCTTCGACGCACTGCAGCGGCTGCAAGGCCAGGGCAGGGCCTTGCTCTACACCACCCACTACATGGAAGAGGCCGAACGCCTGTGCGAGCGCGTCGTCATCATGGACCAGGGCCGTGTGCTCGCGGCGGATCGACTCGAAGCTTTGCTAGCGGGCATGAAGATGGCGGCCATGCTGGAGCTGCGTGTCCAGGGCGAACCCGATGAATCGGCCTTGCGTGCACTCGTCGGCGTCCTCAGCCTGGAGCGGGAGGCCGAGCGGCTGACCGTGGGCTTGGCCCACCTGGACGACGCCGGCGCCGTGCTGCAGTCCCTGAAGACCCAGGGCGTGACGGTGCAACAGTTCAGCAGCGCCCGCGCGAGCCTGGAAGGGCTCTTTCTTGAACTGACCGGCCGCTCCTTGCGCGATTGATCCAGGCACCCAGATGACCGCATTGCTCGCACTTGTCAAAGTCCAGATCCAGCTCTATTTGCGCAACCGGCGCGCCATGCTGATCAATGTGCTGGTGCCCATCTTGATCGCATCGTTTTTCGGCTCGCTATTCGGCGGCAGCGGATCCAAGGAGGCGGCGCTGGCGCTGCCCGTGGCGCTGGTCGACGAAGACGGGGGTGAGCTTTCGCAGCGCATCGTCAGGCTGCTGGCCGCCGACCCCGTGCTGAAGGCGCAGCCGCTTACGCGCGAGCAGGCCGAGCCGCTCGTGCGCCAAGGCAAGCTCAAGGCCGCGCTGGTGTTCAACAAGGGCTTCGGCGACCAGGCCTCGCAAGCCCTGTTCGGCGGCGACAAGGCCCATGCTGAAGTCCTCTATGACCCCTCCGACAACCTGGCCCTGGGCCTGCTGCGCGGCTTGCTGGCGCAGTACACCATGCAGCAGGTGATGAGCAGCTCCTTTACCGGCGCCACGGGCCAGAAGAATCTCGACGCCACGCTGGCCCGGGTGGAGAACTCCAAGGACTTGGCGCCCGATCAGCGCGAGACCCTCAAGAACATGTTCGCCAGCGTGCGTAAGCTCCAGAACGATTTCCCATCGGCCGCATCGGCCGCATCGGCCACATTTGCCACATCGGCAGCTTCCGCGCCAGAGGGCAAGAACCCCCTGCTGAGCCCGCCCTATGTGCTTGAGGAAAGGGGGCTGGCTTCGGGAACGCAGGGCTACAACGGCTATGCCCACTCCTTCGCGGGCATGGGGGCGCAGTTCGTGCTCTTCATGGGCGTTGAGCTTGGTGTGGCAATCCTGCTCGCGCGGCGCAGCGGCTTGTGGGCACGGTTGCGTGCCGCGCCGCTATCGCGCTTGTCGCTGCTGGCCAGCCATCTCGTGAGCACGACCCTCATCGCGAGCTGCGTGATGGCGGTGATCATGGGCGCGGGCATGCTGATCTTCGGCTTCCGTCCATCCGGCTCCGTGTTGGGGCTGGCACTGGTGATCCTGGGCTACGGCTTCTTCACCGGCGGTTTTGGCCTGTTTCTTGCCGCCATCGGTCGCTCGCCCGAAGCGACGCGAGGCTTGGCGGTCATGGCTGCCCTGATGATGGTCATGCTGGGCGGCGCCTGGGTGCCCAGCTTTATCTTCCCCGCCTGGCTGCAGGACCTGACCCTTGTGGTGCCAGTGCGCTGGGCCATCGACGGCCTTGATGCCATGACTTGGCGCGGACTGGATTTCGGCGTGGCGGTCACCGCGGCCGCGGTGCTGGCCGCGTTCGCGGTGGTGTTTGCGGCGCTGGCTTGGTGGCGCTTTGACTGGCGCGAGTGATTTGTCAGTGATGCGCTCGATGCAATCAGTGGCAGCGAGCTCCGTGAATCGCCACGGTTTGCGCTGAGAGTCCGAACCTGGAGGATGGAGCCTCGAAGAAGCTCAGGGTTCTCAGTCAGGGACGTTGATCCACGAACCAGTTGATGAATGGTTCGACTTGCCAGCGCTCGCGTGGCGGACGGATCTACCTCTCAGCCGATCCGGCCGAGCAGAAGGTACTCCATGAGCGCCTTCTGCACATGCATCCTGTTTTCCGCCTCATCCCAGACCACGGACTGGGGCCCGTCAATCACCTCGGCGGAAACCTCCTCGCCACGATGAGCAGGCAGGCAGTGCATGAACAGCGCATCCGGCTTGGCCACGGCCATCATCTCCTCGTCCACGCACCAGTCGGCGAAGGCCGCGCGGCGGGCTTCGTTCTCGGCTTCATAGCCCATGCTGGTCCATACATCCGTGGTGACGAGGTCGGCACCGCGGCAGGCGTCCATCGGGTCCTTGAAGACCTTGTAGCAGCCGGCGTCGCTGATGCCGGCCACCTTGGGGTCGACCTCGTAGCCGCTGGGCGTGCTGACATGGACCGTGAAGCCCAGGATCTCGGCCGCCTGCAGCCAGGTGTTGGCCATGTTGTTGCCGTCACCGACCCAGGCCACGACGCGGCCCTTGAGGCAGTCCATGTCGATGGCGCCACGTCGGTCCATGCCGCGCGCCTCGATGAAGGTGAAGAGGTCAGCGAGGATCTGGCAGGGGTGGTACTCGTTGGTCAGGCCGTTGATGACCGGCACGCGCGAGTGCGCCGCGAAGCGCTCGATCTTGGTCTGCTCGAAGGTGCGGATCATCACGATGTCGACCATGCGGCTGATCACGCGGGCGCTGTCCTCGATGGGCTCGGAGCGGCCCAACTGGCTGTCGCCCGTCGTCAGGTGCACGACCGATCCACCCATCTGGTACATGCCGGCCTCGAAGCTCACGCGAGTGCGCGTGCTGGCCTTCTCAAAGATCATGGCCAGCGTGCGGTCCTGCAGCGGCTGGTACTTCTCGTAGTTCTTGAAGCGCCGCTTGATGGTGGCGGCGCGCTCGAACAGGTGGCCGTACTCCTCTGCGCGGAAGTCCTTGAACTGCAGATAGTGGCGCATCAGGCTGTTTCCCGGTTTCATGCTGCCAGGAACTTTTTGACGAGCGGCACGAGGATGTCGGCAATGCCGGCGGCCTCTTCGCTGGAGAGGATCAGCGCCGGCACAAGACGGATCACACGGTCGGCGGTGACACTGATCATCAGTCCCGCCTCCGCCGCCAAGCCCAACAGAGCGCCGCAAGGGCGGTCGAGTTCGACGCCGAGCATCAGGCCCTGGCCGCGAACCTCGACCACGCCAGCCACGCCCGCGAAGCCCTCCGTCAGTGCCGTCTTGAGCTCCGCGCCGACCTTGGCGGCGTTGGCCAGAAGGCCGTCCTCTTCCATGATCGTCAGCGTCTCCACGCCGGCGCGCATGGCCAGCGGATTGCCGCCGAATGTCGTGCCGTGGTTGCCCGGCTGCATGATCTTGGCCGCGCGCGGGCCGCACACCACGGCACCGACCGGAACGCCGCTGCCCAGGCCCTTGGCCAGTGGCATCACATCGGGCACGATGCCGGCCCATTGGTGGGCAAACCACTTGCCGGTACGGCCGATGCCGCACTGCACCTCGTCCAGCATCAGCAGCACGTCGAACCGATCGGCCACGCGGCGCAGGCCTTGAAGGAACTCGATGCGCGCCGGGTTCACGCCGCCTTCGCCCTGGATGGTCTCCAGGAAAATGGCGGTGATCTTCGGATCGGCCTCGAGCGCGGCCTCGACGGCTGCGATGTTGTTCAGCGGCACTCGCACGAAGCCCGGCACCAGGGGGCCGAAGCCGGCGTGAATCTTGGGATTGGCAGTCGCCGAGAGCGTGGCGATCGAGCGGCCGTGGAAGGCGCCCTCGAAGACCAGCACGTGCGCATCGGTGTTGCCGCGGTCGTGACCGTACTTTCGGGCGAGCTTCAGCGCAGCCTCGTTGGCCTCCAGGCCGGAGTTGCAGAAGAAGACGTTCGTCATGCCGGAGACGGCGACGAGCTTCTCGGCCAGCTTTTCCTGCAGCGGCACGTGATAGTAGTTGCTGGTGTGGATCAGCTTGGCGATCTGCTCCTGCAGGGCGGGCACCAGGCGAGGGTGGTTGTGGCCAAGCGTGTTCACCGCGATGCCGCCCAGCCCGTCCAGGTATCGTCGACCGTTCGTGTCCCAGACCCAGCAGCCCTGGCCGTGCGACAAGGCGACGGGCAGGCGGCCGTAGGTTTGCATGACATGCGGTTCGGACGGGGAGACTGGGGCGTTCATCGGGTCCTTCCAAAAAAGTGGGGGTGAAAAAAATAGCGGCCAGGAAGACGCTGGTCGCCGGACCATTCTAAGGGTCGGCACCGATGAAGCCTGGCCCGAACCGTGCGCTTGTACGGCTTTGGTAACCCTGCTGTGCTGCAACGCAGCACAGGCAAGGCACAATAGCGGCCGTCATGAGTCAGTCCCAGAAATCGCGCGAAGTCTTTATCCAAGGCCTTACCCTCGATGGCCGGACCTTCAGGCCGAGCGACTGGGCGGAACGTCTGGCTGGCGCCATGTCCTGCTTTCGCCCGGGTGGTTCGGTGGGCGGCCCCGGCGCATTCATCGGCTATTCACCGTATTGCACGCCGCGCGTGATCAACGGTGTCAAGTGCGTGATCGTCAGCGAGGAGCTCAAGGACATCGAGCCCATGGCGTGGGACTTCGTCATGAACTTTGCCCGCGACAACAATCTGCAAGTCGCGGAGGCCTGCTTCTTGCCCGAGCAAAAGGGCTAACCCCCTGCCTCGGCGTCATGGCCGAGGTTATTCTTCTTCGCCAGTGGCTTGAGAGTCAGGCGGGGCATGGGCGGAGCGTCTTCATCAATCTGGTTGCTGTTACGCGGCTTATCGCGCGAGTCGGGCCATTGGGGCGCTTTTCCTCAGTTGCTGGTCGATGAAATCCGGCAGCGCGAACCCGGCGCGCGCGTGTTGATGCTGGACTTGCCCGGTAACGGCGTTCGCCACCGCGAGTCCAGCCCTTCGCGCGTGCGGCAATTCGTCGACGTGCTGCGCGCCGATCTTGCCCGTGAGGGCCTCGAGCAGCCCATCAATCTCTTGACCATGTCCCTGGGCAATATGGTCGCGGTCGATTGGGCCTATCACCACCCCGAAGAAATCGGCCGCGTTGTGATGATCAATCCGAGCATGCGGCCTTTCGGGCTTAACTACCGCCCGGCGCGGCCGCTGCACTTCCTGGCGCTTCTGGCACTGAGCCTGTCGCGACGGGGCCTGCGCCAGCGCGAGGCCAGGGTGCTGCGCATGACGACGCGCCTGCTGCACAGCCGCGAGGCGGTGCTCGACGCCTGGGTCGGTCTGCAGCAGGACCATCCGGTGACCTTGGGCAATATCGCCCGCCAATGGCTAGCCGGGCTTCGCTACAAGGCCAAGCTGGCCCGGCCGGTGCCGCCGATCCTGCTGCTGTGCAGCCGCTCGGATGGCTTGGTGGACTGGCATTGCTCGAAGGCCATCAGCCGCGCCTGGGGCGCACCGCTGCGCCTGCACACCCGAGCGGGTCACGACCTCCCGCTGGACGACGCTCCCTGGGTGGCGCAGGCCGTAGGTGAATGGCTCGATCACATGGAGCGGCCTGAGGTCAACATCTAGAATTCCAGGCATGCAACTGCGCCCCGGTTTCAAACTCTGCACCGGCTGGGTGGCCATTCTGGCCGTCCTGCTGCTGGCGTTTGCGCCGCTGGTGTCGCAGGCGCTGGGCGCGGACCGCTACAGCGCCTGGGTGGAGATCTGCAGTGCCGGTGGCGCGAAGTGGGTCAAGGCGGACGAGGGTTCGCGGCCCGCTCCTCAACCCTCATCCCACGCGCTGGAGCATTGCCCGTATTGCTCGGTCCATGTCAGCGCCCTGGGCATGCCGCCCGCCCAGCTCCTGCTGATGCCACAGGCCGCGCGCTTGGAGCCGCCGCAGGCCTTTTTGGCGGCGCCGCATACGCTGCATGCCTGGCGTGGCGTGCAGCCGCGCGGCCCGCCGTTCCTGGGCTCAAGGCTCGTTGCACGAGCCTGAGATGTCCGCGGCTGCCATGGCCTTCTAAGGCAGCCTCGCATTCGCTAATGCGCTCCCTGCCTTCGACGGGCCGGAGCGCGCCAGCACAGGAACAATCTTGAACAAGTCAATACTCGCGGCCGTGCTGGCCGCCGCACCCCTCACGTCCGCGCTGGCCTGCGCCAGCTGCGGATGCAGCGTCAATACCGATTGGAGCGCCCAAGGCCTGTCCACAACTCCGGGATGGAGCCTGGATGTGCGCATGGACTGGCTCAATCAGAATCGACTTCGGATGGACACCCAGTCGATTTCGGCCAGCCGGGCCGCACAGGTGACGAATACGCAGACCGGCGACCCCGCTGAAGTCGAGCTCTATACGAAGAACCGATATCTCACCGCCGTCTTTGACTACAACGATGGCAAGAGTTGGGGCGTGAGTGTTTCCGTGCCATCCATCGACCGTCGGCACAGCACGCTGGGCAGCGGCAGCGACGGGAGGACATTTGATGCCCAGAATGGCGCATATACCTCGTCCGGTAGCGGGCTGGGCGATGTGCGGCTCGTTGGGCGGCGCTACTTCAACCTCAGCGAGCAGCACAGTTTTGGCCTGCAGTTCGGTTTGAAGCTTCCGACTGGTGCAACGCGTCAACTGGGCGACGACGGGCAAAGCGTGGTGGACCCCGGCCTGCAGCGAGGCACGGGCACCACGGACATGATTGTGGGTGCCTATGACTTTGGCCTGCTGTTCGAAGACCCGAATTGGAGCTACTTTGGCCAAGCCACCCTGCAGGCGGCACTGCGTCACTCAACGATGGCCGCTGGCTCCTACAAGCCCGGGGACAGCCTGAACCTGAGCGTGGGTGCACGCTACCTTGGTTTCGAAGGATTCATCCCGAGCGTCCAGTTCAATGCCAGAGCAGCCAGACGCGACGCCGGCGAGGCCGCCGACACTTTTGCCACTGGCGGTACCCTGCTGTACTTGACGCTCGGCGGCCTGATGCCAATGTCGCAAAGGCTCAGCGCCTATTCCAACTTGCAGATGCCCGTCTACCAACGAGTCAATGGCGTGCAGTTGACGCCCAGGTACATCTTGTCGGTTGGCGCAAAGTATTCGTTCTGAGCTTCGCGCGCTCACCGCAAGGCAACAAAAAAGCCCGCTTCGCAGCGGGCTTCCTTGCTTTGCACCGAACTGGATTTAGGCGGCCAGCGCCTTGATCTTGGCCGACAGGCGGCTCTTGTGGCGAGCAGCCTTGTTCTTGTGGAAGATGCCCTTGTCGGCGACCGAGTCGATCACGGCCTGGGCGGTCTTGAAGAGGTCAGCGGCCTTGGCCTTGTCGCCGGCGACAACAGCCTTTTGCACGTTCTTGATGACCGTGCGGAATTTGGAACGCAGAGCCGTATTGGCGGCGTTGAGCTTGACGTCCTGGCGGGCGCGCTTGCGACCCGAGGCCAGACGGACAGTCTTCTTGGCTTTGGTGCTTGCCATATTCGTAATTTACCCAGTTGGTGCAAAGACCGCGAGTATAGCACTTAATTGGCAAAATGACAAAGCCATGTTAGCGCGGTGATGGTGGCATTCATAATGCGCGGCTCCCCGAATCCCGCGCATCCCCGCCCACATGAATCTGTTCCGTGCTGCCTCGCTGATTTCCGGCCTGTCCCTGCTGTCCCGGATCACGGGCCTCATGCGGGATGCCATGGTGGCGGCGCTGTTCGGGGCCTCAACCCTGACGGACGCCTACCAGGTCGCCTTCCGCATCCCGAACCTGCTGCGCCGCCTGTTCGCCGAGGGCGCGTTTTCCCAGGCCTTCGTGCCCGTGCTGGCCGCCTCCCGGGCGCGTGACGGCGACGAGGCCACCCACAGCCTGATCGACGCTGTGGCCACCGTGCTGAGCTGGGCCCTGGTGGCCATCAGCGTGGCCGGTGTGATCGGTGCACCGGTGCTGGTCTGGTTGTTGGGGGCAGGCCTGCCGGCCGAGGGATTCGATGCCGCCGTTGTCATGACGCGCTGGATGTTCCCCTATATCGGCTGCATGTCCCTGGTGGCGCTGTCGGCCGGCATCCTCAATACTTGGCGCCATTTCGCCGTGCCCGCTTTCACGCCGGTGCTGTTGAACGTCGCCACCATCGCCGTGACGCTGCTGCTGGCGCCTCACCTCAAGACCTGGGGCTACGAGCCCATCTACGCCATGGCCATCGGCACGATGGTGGGCGGCCTGCTGCAGCTGCTGATCCAGCTGCCGGCCCTGCTGCGCCTGGGCCTGCTGCCGCGGCTCAAGCCGCTGCGAGAGGCCTGGCGGCACCCGGGCGTGCATCGTGTGTTGACCCAGATGGCGCCGGCCCTGCTGGGCGTGGGCGTGGCCCAGCTCTCACTGCTGATCAATACCCAGGTGGCCATCTACATCGGCCCGGGCATGGCGACCTCGCTTGGCTATGCCGATCGGTTGATGGAGTTCCCGAGCGCCTTGCTCGGCGTGGCCCTGGGCTCGGCGCTCACGCCCAGCCTCTCGGCTGCCCAGGCCAAGGGCGACGGCCAGCGCTACAGCGAGCTGCTCGACTGGGGGCTGCGCCTGATCCTGCTGCTGGGACTGCCCTGTGCCGTGGCGCTGCTGGCCTTCGCCGGGCCCATGGTCGCGACGCTGTTCCAGCGCGGCGCCTTCCATGCCGGCGACGTGCAGAACACCGGTCATGCTGTGATGGCTTACGGCGTGGGCCTGCTGGGCATTCTGGCCGTCAAGGTGCTGGCGCCGGGCTTTTACGCGCGCCAAGACACCCGCACGCCGGTGCGCATCGCCGTGCGCGTGCTGCTGCTCACCCAGCTCATGAACCTCGCCTTCGTGCCCCTGCTGGGCGGGCCCGGGCTGTCGCTGTCCATCGGCCTAGGCGCTACGCTCAACGCGGCCATGCTGCTAGCCGGCCTGCGTCGTCTGGGCTCCTACACGCCGCTGCCGGGCTGGTGGCCATTCGGCCTGCGCGTGACGCTGGCCAGCGCGGTGATGGGGACGCTGCAGTGGTGGATGGGCGGGCACGTCGACTGGATCGTCCACGGCCATGGGGAAGGGCGTCGAGCCCTGATCTTGGCGGGCTGTCTGGCGGCGTCGGCGGCGGTGTATTTCGCCGTGTTGCTCGTAAGCGGTACGAAGCTTCGCCAACTGCTCAAGCGGGGCTAGACTTGACCGCATGGCAACCCTGCTGCGCCTGACCCTGCCAACGCCGCTGGAATATTTCGCGGCCCTGGTGTCCGAGGACGGACACATCAATCTGCTCGAGGCCGCCGCCTCCATCGCCCAGGACGAATTCCCCCAGCTCGACGTGCAGACCGTGGTCGACGAGGTCGACCGCATCGCCGAACGCCTGCGCCGCCGTCTGCCCTCTGATGCCGGCGCCAGCCACCGGGTTAAGGCGCTGACGCGCTACTTCCATGCCGAGCTGGGCTTTGCCGGCAACGTCAACAACTACTACGACAGCGGCAACAGCTATCTTCACCACGTGCTGGCCACGCGCCGTGGCATTCCGATTACGCTGGCGGTCATTTACCTGGAGCTGGCCCAGGCGCTGGGCCTGCGCGCGCAGGGGGTGTCCTTTCCGGGGCACTTCCTGGTCAAGCTGAGGATCGGCACGAACGAGGTGCTGCTGGATCCCTTCACCGGCGAATCCCTCTCGCGCAGTCGGCTCGACGAGATCTTGCAGGGCTACCGCGTCGCCAGCGGCCTGGACCGCGAGACCGAAATGCCGCTCGAGTATTTCCTGCAGCCAGCCACGCCGCGCCAGATTCTGGCCCGCATGCTGCGCAACCTCAAGGAGATCCACCGGCAGGCCCAGGATTGGCCCCGCCTGCTGGCGGTGCAGCAGCGGCTCGTGCTGCTACTGCCGCAAGACGCCATGGAGCGCCGCGACCGCGGCCTGGTGCTGGAAGCGCTGGGGCACTGGCCGGCCGCCGCCGAGGACCTGACGCATTACCTGAGCGAGCAGGGCATGGCCGCACCGGACGGTGAGGAGTTGCGTGCCCGCGTGGAGAAGCTGCGCAGCTTCGGCCAGCCGCCCTTGCATTGACCGGATAATCGCCGGCTTCATGAAGTTCACGACCCATCAACGCCTCGGCTTGAGCTGGGCTGTGGTGGCCCTGGTGGTCCTGGGACTGCTGTGGCTGCTCGCGCCCGTGCTCACACCTTTCATCGTTGCCGCCGTGCTGGCCTACGCGCTGGCCCCGGCGGTGAACTGGCTGGCCCGCCAGCGTGTGCCGCGGGCCCTGGCCGTGGCGCTCGTGGAGATGGGCTTCTTCGTGGCCCTGCTGGCCGTGCTGCTGATGGTCGTGCCTATCCTGGCCAAGGAGCTGCCCCTGCTGCGCAACCAGATCCCCGTGTTGGCACAGGGCTTCGACGAGCAACTCTCACCCTGGCTGGCTCAGTTTGGCATCCACGTCTCGCTGGATCCGGCCTCGATCAAGGTCTTCGTCTTCAAGTACGTCGACGCCAATCCCGAGGAATGGATGGCCACCGCCCTGAGTTCGGCGCGCATCGGCGGCAGCCTGCTGCTGGCGCTGGTGGGCAATCTGGTCCTGATGCCCATGGTGCTGTTCTACCTGTTGCTCGACTGGCCGGAGCTGCTGGCGCGCGCCTGGGCGTTTCTGCCGCCGCGGCTGCGCCCGCGCGTCGGGAGCTTCCTCTCTGAGTGCGACGCCATGCTGGGTCAGTACCTGCGCGGGCAACTGCTCGTGATGCTGGTGCTGGCCGCCTATTACTCGCTGGCCCTGGCGCTGACGGGCTTTGATCTGGCGCTGCCCATCGGCGTGTTCACTGGCCTGGCCATCTGCGTTCCCTACCTGGGCTACGGCACGGGGCTGGCACTGGCGCTGCTGGCGGCGATGCTGCAGTTCACCAGCCTTCCGGGCGTGGCCCTCGTGGCCCTGGTCTTTATCGTGGGTCAGGTACTCGAAGGCTTCTTCCTCACGCCGCGACTCGTGGGCGAGCGCATCGGCCTCTCGCCCCTGATGGTCATCTTCGCGTTGCTGGCCTTTGGCCATGTCTTCGGCTTCGTAGGCGTGCTCGTGGCGCTGCCGGTCAGCGCCATCGGTGTCGTGGCCGCGCGGCGCCTGCGCGAGCTGTATCTGTGCAGCACTCTCTACCGTTCCCCTTGAAGCAGATCCCGCTCGCCATCGGCCCGGCGCCGCTGTTCACCTTTGACAACCTCCTGCCCGGCGCCAACGCCGCTGTGCTGGCCCATCTGCGCTCGCTGGGGCCCGGCTCACCGCCGGCCTTCCTCTGGGGGGCGGCTGGCAGCGGCAAGACCCACGTGCTGCGCGCCCTGGCCCATGAATGGCAGCAGGGTGGGGCGCAGGTCGGCTGGTACGACGCCCACACCAGCCTGCCTTGGGATCTGCCTTCGCAGCCGAGCCTGCTGCTCTTGGACGACTGCCAGCGCTTCGACCCGCTTCAGCAGCATGCCGCGTTCACGCTCTTCGTGGAGGCAGCCACGCATGGCCTGGCCGTGGTGGCCACCGGCAGCGCCCCGCCCGTCGATCTGGACCTGCGCGAAGACCTGCGCACCCGCCTGGGCTGGGGGCCTACCTTTGCGCTGGAGTCGCTGTCGGAGCCCGAGACGCGCGCCGTGCTGCGCCGCGAGGCCGACCGCCGCGGCTTGCTGCTCTCCGACGAGGTCATTGACTACTTGCTGACCCGCTTCGCCCGCGACCTCAAGCACCTCATGAGCCTGCTGCTGCGGCTCGACGATTTCTCGATGGCGCAAAAGCGCGCCGTCACCATCCCTTTGCTCAAGCAGATGCTCGCCGATGAATCTGACGCTTTTTGACCTTGACGGAACCCTGATCCCGGGTGACTCCGACCACGCCTTCGGCGCCCACATGGTCGAGATCGGCTGGACCGAGGGCGAGGCTTGGCGTGCCCGCAACGACCAGTTCTACGCCGACTACTGCGCCGGTCAGCTGGACCTGGACGCCTACATCGCCTTCACCACCAGCGCCTGGCGCAATCGCGCGGCCGCTGAGGTGGCCGAGATGCAGCAGCGCTTCATGTCCACCGTTATGGCCGCCCAGATCCGCCCCGAAGCCCGGGCGCTGATCGACAAGCACCGTATGGCGGGAGACCTGATCGCCATCGTCACGGCCACGAATGAATTCGTGACCCGGCCCATCGCCCACGCTTTCGGTGTCGAACACCTGATCGCGGTCGAACTCGAGCGGGTGAACGGGGCCTATACCGGCCGCATCCGCGGCACGCCGTCCTTCAAGGAGGGCAAGATCCGGCGCGTTCACGAGTGGTTGGCCGGCTTGGGGCGACAATGGGCGGAATTCGAGCGTGTCACCGTCTACAGTGACTCGATCAACGACCTCCCGCTGTTGGAAGCGGCCAGTCATCCGGTGGCGACCAACCCCGCGCCGTCGCTGGCCCACATCGCTGGTGAACGCGGCTGGCCCATCCTGAACCTCTTCGCATGATCAAGAAATTCATTGACAAGCTACTCGGCAAGTCCGCCTCGCCCCTGGGCAAGCGGGTGGAGATCCCGGTGGCCGAACACGGCATCGACCCCAGCCTGCTGGACGACCGCGCGGTGCGCGTGGTCGAGACTTTGGCGCAGGCGGGCTACGAGGCCTACATCGTCGGCGGCGCCGTGCGCGATCTGCTGCTGGGTCTGCGCCCCAAGGATTTCGACGTGGCCACGAATGCCACGCCCGAGCAGGTCAAGAACCTGTTCCGCCGCGCCTTCATCATCGGCCGGCGTTTCCGCATCGTCCACGTCGTCTACGGCCGCGGGCGCGAGCACGAGGTGATCGAGGTCTCGACTTTCCGCGCGCTCCTCGGCAGCGAGGGCGCCGAGCAGGTCAAAGGCAACGAGAAGACCTCCAAGGCCGAGCTGGCCGGCAAGTCGCACGTCGTAGACGCCGAAGGCCGCGTGCTGCGCGACAACGTCTGGGGCCCGCAGATCGAGGATGCCGCGCGGCGCGACTACACGGTCAACGCCATGTACTACGACCCGCAGCGCCAGATTGTGGTCGACTATCACGGCGGCCTGGCCGATGCACGCAAGAAGGTGCTGCGCATCATCGGCGACCCTGAGTCCCGCTACCGAGAGGACCCGGTGCGCATCATTCGCGCCGTGCGCTTCGCCGCTAAGCTGGGTTTCGAGATCGAGAGCAAGACCCGCGCGCCGATCAAGGGCTGCGTGCCGCTGCTCGAGAACGTGCCGGCCTCGCGCATGTTCGACGAGATGATCAAGCTGCTGCAGACCGGCCACTCTCTGGCCAGCCTGGCCGAGCTGCGCAAGCAGGGCCTGGCGCGCGGCGTGTTCCCCATCTTGGACGCCACGCTCAACGCCAAGGGCGAGCTGGGCACCGATGCCGCTGGCAAGTTCGTGACCATGGCCTTCGAGGACACCGACCGCCGCGTGAGCGAAGGCCGCAGCGTGGCGCCGAGCTTCATGCTTGCGTGCATGCTTTGGCGCGAGGTCGAGGAACGCTGGGCGCGCAACCGCGATGCCGGCGAGCCGACGGTGCCGGCCCTGTCGATGGCCATTGACGCCGTCTTCGACGCGCGCATCGGCGACATATCCGGCCGCGGCAAGCTGGCTACCGACATGCGCGAGATCTGGATGATGCAGCCGCGCTTCGAGCGCCGCACCGGCTCGGGCGTGTACAGCCTGGTTGAGCAGCCCCGCTACCGCGCCGGCTACGACTTCTTGCGCCTGCGTGCCGATGCTGGCGAGCTGGACGGTTCGCTCGCCGACTGGTGGGACGACTTCGCCCAGGGCAGCGACGACGAGCGCAGCGCCTTGCTCGCCGACGCGCGCGAAGCCACCAAACAGCAGCCGCGCCGCGTGCCTAAGACCCATCAAGTGCCGCGCAACCAGGCGGGCGATGCCGCACCGGCCGCTGCCGCGGACGAGGGCGCAGAATCGGCCCAGGCTGCCGATGGACTCTCGGCATCCTCGGCACCCAAGAAGCGCCGTCGTCGGCGCAAGCCCAGGTCAGTGTCGGCAGATCGTCCGGCCGAGGCATGACCGAAGCCTTTGTCGGCCTGGGCGCCAACCTTGGCGACAAGGACGCCACGCTCCATGCCGCGCTGGCCGCCCTAGCTGCGCTGCCGGGTACCCGGCTCCTGGCAGCCTCCGGCTTTTACCGCAGTGCGCCCGTCGAGGCGAGCGGTCCCGAGTACCTGAACGCGGTCGCGTGCATCGAGACCGAGCTGCCTGCGGAGACGCTTCTCGACGCATTGCAGGCCATCGAGCAGGCCCACGGCCGCGAACGGCCCTACATCAACGCGCCGCGGACGCTCGACATGGATCTGCTGCTGTACGGCGACCAAAGCGTCGCCACCCCGCGCCTGACCGTGCCGCACCCGCGCATGACGCAGCGTGCCTTCGTCCTGCTTCCCCTGCTCGAGATTGCACCCGGGCGCCAGGATCTTGCTGCCCATTTGCTGACCTTGGCCGACCAGAGGATCGAGCGGCAATGATGCTGCCGGCTGACAGGCCATTGGCCTGATGCCACTCTCCCTTACACTCCCCGCCGCGCCATAACAGATGGCTATGACCAATTCGTGACGCGGGGCAAGCCTCGCCTGGAGATGCCATGTTCTTCGGCAAACTACTGCCCCGCGAGGGCAATTTCTTCGAGCTTTTCAACGCCCACGGCGGCCACATCGTCGAGGGTGCACGCGCGTTCATGCTGATGATCCAGAATTACTCGGACAATGATCAGCGCGAAAAATTCGCCGCCGAAGTTGACCATGCAGAGCACCAGGCCGACCGGGTGACAGCCGAGGTCAATCGCCTGCTGCACCGCACCTTCATCACGCCGATCGACCGCGAGCAGATCCATGGCCTGATCAACGCGATGGACGACATCGTCGATCTGCTTCAGGACTCGACCGAGACCCTGCAGCTGTACGACGTGCGCTCCATCCCCGAGGATGTGGTCCGCTTGGCCGACCTCTCGGCCAAGTGCTGTGAGCGCGTCCAGCACGCCGTGAGCCTGCTGGCCAATATCAGCGAGCCCAAGACGGCCGAGGCCGCCATCAAGACCTGCGAGGAGATCGACAAGCTCGAGGGCGACGCCGACCGCGTGATGCGCAAGGCCATGTCGGCCCTGTTCCGTGAGCAGGACGATGTGCGCGAGCTCATCAAGCTCAAGGCGATCTACGAGCAGTTGGAGTCTATCTCCGACCGCTGCGAGGATGTGGCGAACCTGATCGAAGGCATCGTCCTGGAAAACGCCTGATCATGACTGCCGACGCGTCCTTTTGGATCGTGGCCGTGCTGGTGCTCATGGCGCTGCTGTTCGACTTCATGAACGGCTTCCATGACGCGGCCAACTCGATCGCCACGGTCGTCTCCACCGGCGTTCTCAAACCGCAGCAGGCGGTGTTGTTCGCTGCCTTCTTCAACGTCGTGGCCATCGCCGTCTTCGAGCTCAAGGTGGCCGCCACCGTGGGCAAGGGCACAGTGGACCCGAGCATCGTGGACAACCACGTGATCTTCGGCGCGCTGGGCGGCGCCATCGTCTGGAACGTGATCACCTGGTGGTACGGCATTCCCTCGAGCAGCTCGCATGCGCTGATCGGCGGCCTGGCAGGCGCGGCCGTGGCCAAGGCCGGCTCGCACAAGCTGATCGCTTCGGGCATTCTCAAGACCGTGGCCTTCATCTTCATCTCGCCGGTGCTTGGCTATCTGCTGGGCTCCTTGCTGATGGTGGTCGTGGCCTGGCTGTTCCGCCGTTCCTCGCCGCTGCGCGTGGACAACTGGTTCCGCCGCCTGCAGCTCGTCTCGGCCGGCCTCTACAGCCTCGGCCATGGCGGCAACGACGCGCAAAAGACCATCGGCCTGATCTGGCTGCTGCTCATTAGCGCTGGCTACTCGGCCTCGGGTCAGTCCTCGCCGCCGATCTGGGTCATCGTCTGCTGCTACACGGCCATGGGCCTGGGAACCATGTTTGGCGGCTGGCGCATTGTGCGCACCATGGGCCAGAAGATCACCAAGCTCAAACCGGTGGGCGGCTTCTGCGCCGAGACCGGCGGAGCGATGACGCTGTTCCTTGCCACGGCCTTGGGCGTTCCTGTCTCGACCACGCACACAATCACCGGTGCCATCGTTGGCGTGGGCTCTACCCAGCGCGCATCGAGCGTCCGCTGGGGCGTGGCCGGAAACATCGTCTGGGCGTGGATCTTCACGATCCCGGCAGCGGCCTTCATGGCCGGCATCGCCTATTGGGTGAGTCTCACCCTGTTCTGAACGCCCTTAGCCGTCGCTCTCGGCCTGCGTCTCGAAGTAGCGCTGCGCCGAGAAGGCGATGGTGGACATCAGGCTGATGCCACCGATGGCCACCGCCAGCACCGCGGCGATGATCGGTCCCCAGCGCGTCGTGCGCGTGGGCTGGTCCGGGTTTTGGCGCGCGTCCCAGCGCTCGTCGGGCGTGAGGCCGTAGAGCACGGCGAAGGCCATGGCCTGGACCAGCATCAGGCCTAGCAGGGGCATGAGGAACCAGGCCAGGCGGTCGTCCTGGCCCAAGGTGTCCATGCGGTGGACACCGTAGAGCCCAGCAGTGGTGGGCAGGGCGTGCAGCCAAGCGAGCTTGTCACCCAGGCCTCGCAGGTAGAAGCGATGGGCACCGAAGGCGCCGCCGGTCAGTGCCGCCCAGGCGGCCAGGGTCTTGGACTTGTAGCTCATGCTCAGACCGGCGAGCTCGTGCCGCCGTGGCCGAGTTGGCGCTGCATCAGCACCACGTCCAGCCAGCGCCCGAACTTCCAGCCCGAGCTCTTGAGCACGCCGGTGTGCTCGAAGCCTAGGGCGGCGTGCACGCCGATCGAGCCCTTGTTCTCCGCGTCGCCGATCACGGCCAACATCTGGCGACCGCCGGCAGCCTCACAGCGGGCGATCAGCTCGGCCAGCAGCAACTTGCCCAGCCCCTGGCCCTGAGCCTTGGGCGAGAGGTAGATCGAGTCTTCCAGGCAGTAGCGATAGGCCATGCGGGGGCGGAAATAGTTGGCGTAGGCATAGCCGACGACTTCACCTGACACCTCGGCCGCCAGGTAAGGCAAGCCACGGGACAGCACCTCCGTACGGCGGCGACCCATCTCGGGCGTGTCGGGTACCTCGGTCTCGAAAGTGCCCGTGCCGTGCTGGACGGCATGGGCGTAAATGGCCTGGATGGCGGGGAGATCGGCCTCGATGCTGGGCCGCAGAATGGTTTGTGCAGACATGGATTTCCAAAAAACTCTGCTTCGAGTTTATAATCTTTGGTTTTCGGCGCTGGCCAGCTTTGATTTTTAAGAGACTGGCGTATCTAACTTCAGCCGATCAAGTAGTGGTGACGCGGCCCATTTTGGGGTGGTCACCAGCCCTGATTCTCTCGCCCTGAGTGTCTCCCGGAGCGGCGGATCGCAGATTCAGTTCAAGGATTCATCATGGTCGTGATTCGACTCTCTCGTGGCGGCGCCAAGAAGCGCCCCTTCTACAACATCGTCGTCGCCAACAGCCAGAACCGCCGTGACGGCCGCTTCATCGAGCGCGTGGGTTTCTACAACCCCGTGGCTTCGGGTGCTGCCGAAGGCCTGCGCGTTGCGCTGGACCGCGTGGCCTACTGGACCGGCGTTGGCGCGCAGCTGTCGCCCACCGTCGAGCGTCTGGTCGACCAGGCCAAGAAGGCTACTGCCTGATTTCTGAATGACGCCCGACCTGCAGGACACGGCCTTCCCGGCCGACGCGATTGAAGTCGGGCGCATCGGAGATGCCTGGGGCATCAAGGGCTGGATCAAGGTCCAGTCCTACTCGGCAAATGCCGACGCACTCTTTGCCTCTCGCCGCTGGTTCTTGAAATCGGCCGAGGACAAGGGGCCTGCGGTGGTCGTCAAGGCGCAAAGCCTGCCGCCGCTGCTCAAGATTTTGGCCTGCCGCGATCACGGCGACACCATCGTCGCCAACGCGGAAGGCGTGGCCGATCGCAATGCGGCCGAAGCGCTGCGCGGTGCGCGCATCTTCATTTCGCGTTCACTGTTCCCGAACGCCAATCCCGACGAGTACTACTGGGTCGACCTGATCGGCCTGGCCGTGGTCAACCGCGAGGGCGAGGCGCTGGGTGCCGTGCTGGGCCTTATGGACACCGGCCCGCACAGCGTGTTGCGCATCGCTCCCGCGGGTGCCGTGGAGCCGATCAAGCCCGAACAGGAGCGGCTGATCCCCTTCGTTGCTGCCTACGTCCTCGACGTCAGCCTCGAGAAGCGCCAGATCACGGTCGACTGGGGCCTGGACTACTGACGCTGCGCCGACGATGCGCTTTGACGTCATCACGCTCTTCCCCGAACTCTTCGGGCCCTTCCTCACCCACGGTGTGACTCGCCGGGCCTATGAATCCGGCCAGGTGGATGTGCGCTTGTGGCCGCTGCGCGATCACGCGCTGGGCAATTACCGTCGCGTGGACGACCGCCCGTTTGGCGGCGGGCCCGGCATGGTCATGCTGATCGAGCCGCTGGAGCGCGCGCTGGCTGCAGCCAAGGCCGAGCGGGGAGGGGAGGCGCCCGCCATCATCCATTTCACGCCGACCGGCCGGCGCATCGACCAGGCCCTGGTGCAGCACATGGCCGCCGGCCCGGGCGGCGTGCTGCTCTGCGGCCGATACGAGGGCATCGACCAGCGCTTCCTGGATCGGCACGTGACGCTGGAACTGAGCCTCGGCGACTTTGTGCTCTCGGGCGGGGAGTTGCCCGCCCTAGCGCTGCTGGACGCCATCGCGCGCCTGCAGGACGGGGTGCTCCGCGACGCCGCCTCGCACGAGCAGGACAGTTTCTCCGACGGGCTTCTCGACTGCCCGCACTACAGCCGCCCCGAAATCTTCGAGGGCCAGTCCGTGCCCGACGCGCTGCTTTCAGGCCACCACGCTGAGATCGCGCGCTGGCGTCGCGAGCAGTCCCTGCGCCTCACGATGGAGCGCCGCCCCGAACTTATCGAGGCGGCACGAGCGTCCGGGCGCCTGAGCAAGCAGGATGAGAAATTCCTCGCAGCCTTGCTCAAGGGTTAATCCCGGGTTATACTCACAGGCTTTCGATCCTCTGGCGGGTCGCTCCAACTTCGGTTGGGCTCTTTCACAACAACGTCGCCGCCATGATCACGGAGAAACCCATGGATCTGATCCAAACCCTCGAGCAGGAAGAAATTGCTCGCCTGAACAAGACCATCCCGACGTTCGCCCCCGGCGACACCGTGATCGTCAGCGTCAACGTCGTTGAAGGCACCCGCAAGCGCGTGCAGGCCTACGAGGGCGTCGTGATTGCCAAGCGCAACCGCGGCCTGAATAGCAGCTTCATCGTTCGCAAGATCTCGAGCGGTGAAGGCGTGGAGCGTACGTTCCAGCTGTACAGCCCCCTGATCGCCTCGATCGAAGTCAAGCGTCGCGGCGATGTCCGCCGCGCAAAGCTGTACTACCTGCGCGAGCGTTCGGGCAAGTCGGCTCGAATCAAAGAGAAGCTCGCTTAAGCCGGCTTTTGCCTGCCAGTATCAAAGGCCGCCTTCGGGTGGCCTTTTGTTTTTCTTCACCATCGACTCGCCGTTAGAGTCACCCCATGTCTCGCCCATTGATCCGCGACCCCGAGGCGGTGCCCATCGTCGGTGTTGACGCGCACCTGCCGGCAGTTCCGGCCGAACGCCTCAGGCCTGAGAGCCTGCGCGAGCGCTTCCTGTGTCCACCTGTCTGGGAGCCCGAGACGCGCGGCGACGGCACTGTGTTTACCGCCCGCACGCCTGCCTCGGCCGCCGTGCTCATGCCTTTGGTGCTGCGCGAGGAGGGCGTGCAGGTGCTTCTGACGCGCCGCACGGCCCACTTGCGCTCGCACGCGGGCCAGATCAGCTTCCCGGGCGGGGCCACCGAGTCCACCGACGGATCGCCCGCAGCCACGGCCCTGCGCGAGACCGAGGAAGAAATCGGGCTGACCCGCGCGAAAGTCGAGATCATCGGCACCTTGACCGAATACGTGACCGTGACGGCCTTTCACGTCACGCCGGTTGTCGCCCTCGTGACGCCGCCTTTCGAGCTTCAGCTCGACGCCTTCGAGGTGGCCCAGGCCTTCGAAGTACCGCTGGCCTTTCTGATGGACCCGGCCCACCACCGCCGCCATCGCTTCGACTTCGAGAGTGAGGGCGCGCAGCACTCAAGGACCTTTCTTTCCATGCCCTGGGACGGCCATTTCATCTGGGGCGCCACAGCCGCGATGCTGCGCAACCTCTATCGCTTCCTGTCGGCATGAGGTCGGCCGCTATGATTTCGGCATGAACTTCTTCGCGGTACTGCTGGCCCTGTTGTGCGAGCAACTCAAGCCCTTGCGCCATGGCAATGCGGTCCACGAGGCCGTCATTGGCTGGGTGCGCTGGACCGGGCGAAATTTCGATGCCGGCCGTGAGCATCACGCGGGCGTGGTCTGGTGCGTCACCGTGCTGGGGCCGTCGCTCGTGATTGGGGCGCTCTATGTCGGCGTGCGTCATTTCAGCCTCGTGCTGGCACTGCTGGTGGACGTGCTGATCCTGTACTTCACACTCGGATTTCGCCAGTTCAGCCACTACTTCACTGACATTCGCGCAGCGCTCGAGCGCGGCGATGACCTCGAGGCGCGCCGCCTGCTCTCCGAATGGCGCCATCTGGATGCCAGCGAGCTGCCGCGTACCGAGCTGCTGCGCCATGTGATCGAGCACTCGCTGCTGGCCGCGCATCGACATGTGTTCGGTGTGTTCTTTTGGTTCATCGTCCTCTCCACCCTGGGCCTGGGGCCGGCTGGCGCCGTTCTCTACCGCATGGGCGAATTCGCGGGCCGCTACTGGGCTTTCAAGAGCCGCACGCTCGACGCACCCACGAACGAGCGCCTGATGCAGCTCTCGCGTCGCATGTTCAGCGCCATCGACTACGTCCCCGCTCGGCTGACGGCGACGGGCTTTGCCATCGTCGGAAACTTCGAGGAGGCCGTGAATGGATGGCGACGCGACGGCAGCCTCTGGCTGCACCCCAACGAGGGCATCATCCTGGCCTCTGCGGCCGGGGCCCTGGGCCTGCAGCTCGGCGGTGCCGCGCCTCCCGGCGTGACCCCCGACCGCAGCAAGACCTTCGAGAGCGGAGTGGACCTCGACGCCACTGGCGCCGAGGGCTCCACGGCGGGCGCAGAACCGATGCTCGGCCATCTGCAAAGCGTCGTCGGTCTGGTGTGGCGTTCCGTGGTGTTGTGGATGCTGCTGCTGGCCTTGCTGACGCTGGCCAACCTGCTAGGCTGACCGGCGTCGAGCCCCGGTCATTTCTTCGGCGCCTCCTGCATGAACAGCATCGTGGCGTCGAACTGATAGTCCTGGTTCTCCTTGCGCGCAAAGCCATGGCCTTCGTTGGCGGCGTGCAGATGCCAGACGGGCGTGCCGACCTCGCGCACCTTCTGGTGCGGCATTCAGACGTCCGGCATCACCCCCTGCATATCCCCATCTACGGCGACACGCCGCCCAGGGCTACGCTTCGCGCACGTCGGCCAGCACCTGCGCGCCGAAATCCTGACGGGCCAAGTAGCGCAGCACCTTCTGCGCGGCGCTGGCGGGGCTGTCCAACAGACCGTCCTTCTTGAAAGCGGCGAATTTCGCCTGCTCGGGGAAGAGGGCGGGATCGCCGCCGCGCAGCTGGGCCTGCATCTCCGTGTCGATGACGCCCGGTGCCAGCGCAACGACCTTGCAGCCGTCCAGCGCCATGGCCTTGGAGAGGTTGTCCAGGCCAGCCTTGATCGCACAGTAAGGCGCCGCACCCGCCATGGCCCGGCGGCCCAGGCCCGAGGAGATGTTGAGGATGCGGCGTTCGGCCGCCCAATCCTGGCTTCCCTGCAAGAAGGCTGCGCTGAGCAGCAGCACGGCCTCCAGTCCGACGCGCACCGTGCCCGAGAGCGCCTCAAGCGGGCAGGTCTCGACCGGGCCCGGCGTGTTGACCAGGGCCGCGTTGTTGATCAGATGGATGCGCTCGAAGCGGCTCGCGTCCAGGCCTTGCAGCCATTCGCGCATGCGCACGGCAACCGCCAGCGGCTGGCTCAGGTCGGCTTGCCATTGCATCAGCTCGGCGCCGCGATTGCGCGCCGCGATGGACAGGGCCGTGCTTTGCTGGCGAGCGATGCCCAGCACCAAATGGCCCTGTTGCAGCAGGTGGTGCGCGATGGCTTCGCCCATGCCGCGCGAGGTGCCAGTGACGATGAAGAGTTGTTCAGCCATGTCAAAAGTCCGGTCTTGATTCGAGCCGCAGTCCGCGGTCGGGGAGGTGGAGCAATGCGGCATGCAACATCAGCCGCTCCGCGTCGGGGCCACCGTATAGCGTATCGCCGACGATGGGGTGACCCAGCGACAAGAGGTGCACGCGCAATTGGTGGGAGCGGCCGGTCACGGGTTCCAGTTCGAGCCGCGTGCAGACACCTTCGACGGCCAACACACGCCAGCGCGTCAGCGAGGGCTTGCCTCGTGCATGGTCCACCTTCTGCCGCGGGCGATTCGGCCAGTCGGCCATGAGGGGCTGGTCGATTTCCTGCCAGCCCTCGGCCTGCACGGCGCCCTGGACCAGGGCGATGTAGCGCTTGTTCACGCGTCGTTGCGCAAAATCCAGGCTCAGCGCGCGTTGCGCCGCGGCCCCGCGCGCGAACAGCAGCAGGCCGGAGGTGGCCTGGTCCAGGCGGTGCACCGTCAGTGCCTCCGGGTATTGCCGTTGCAGACGCGCGATGGCGCAGTCGGGCTCGGTGCGCCCGGGCACGGAAAGCAGCCCGGGCGGCTTGTCTACGACGATGAGATCATCGTCCAGATGAACCAGATTCATCAGAACTGGTGGATCCAGCCCGTCTGCACTGCCGACTGCGGGTTGGAACCGGCGTCGCGCACCTGGGTCAGCGCCTGCAGGGTGGGCAGTCCCAGGGCCTTCAGGGTGCATGCGGCCATGGTGCCCGTGCGGCCGATGCCGTGCGCGCAATGCAGCAGCACCGAGCCGCCTTCGCGCAAGACCTGGCAGGTTCGTTCGACGCCGACGCGAAACTCCTCACCGTCGTCGCCGAGGCCGAAGTCGCGCATCGGCAGCAGCAGCAGGGCGCAGGGCAGGGTGTCGCGCTCGATGGCCTCATGGTAGACGGGCGAGCTGCGCTGTACCTCGAAGAGCGGATTCAAGCAGACGATCAGGCCAAGGCGCACGCGCCGCGCTTCCTCGAGAAACTCGCCCCAGCTCTCCAGGCGGCCGGGCATGGAGTGCAGCCAGAGCTTGCCGGGCACGGTGGCGGGCAGGGTGACGGGACGGAAAGGCATGGCGCTATTCTGAATCCAGCCAAGGGGCTTCAATTTGTTCGCGCGTCTCATCGACGGCGATATTCCAGAGCCGGGTCATGGTGGCCTCATCCTTCTCGTAGTGGCCGCCGTAGCAGCCGTCGCCCAGGTACTCGCGCTTGGCCTGCGGCGACATCAGCGCCATGCGTGCATAGTCCACGAGCGGCTTGGGCGAGGCGGGCTGGCTCACGCCTTCGAGCCGTGTAAGCCCGGCGAAGTTCTCCATCCACGAGGCGTGCGAGGCCTGCGGATCGGTCTCGTGCACAAAGCCGATGGTCCGCGGTGCGGCCCACCAGTTGTGCCAGCGCAGCTGCATGCCGGGCAGCTCGCGCCCGAGCTCCTGGAGCAAGCTGCCCGCGCCGTTGTTGCCACCGTGGCCGTTGACGATCAGCACGCGGCGAAAGCCGTGCGCGTGCAGCGAGCCGATCAGGTCGCGCAGCACGGCCAGCAATGTTTCCAGGCGGAGCGTCATCGTGCCGGGATAGGCCATGTAGGTCGGGGTGAAGCCATAGGGTTGGGCCGGGAAGACGGGCACGCCCAGCGGCTGCGCGGCCTGCACCGCCACGGCCTCGGACAAGGTGGCATCCACTGCCAGCGACAGCCCCGCGTGCTGCTCGATACTGCCCAGCGGAAGCACCGCGCGGTCGTCGTGGCGCAGGTACTCCTCGACCATCTTCCAATTGCAGTCCTTGATGCGCATGTCCGCTCTCCCGTGCCGGTTCGGCCGGATTGTGCGACCTCCCCGGCATCATGGATTTATAAACACTTTGTTTATTTAAATGGGATGATACGGGCACCATGAGCAGCCCAGCCATTCCTTCCGCCACGGCTTGCGCCCCTGTCAAGCATCCTTCTTGGGTGCTGGTCACCGTCTGCGCCATGGCGTTGATGAGCACCATGGGCGTATCCATGCCCTATCCGATCCTCGCGCCGATCTTCGTGGGCGGCCCGGTGGACGGCTTCACGCATTTCGCTGGGCTCGACCCGCGCCTGCTGATGGGCGTGGCCCTCGCCGCCAATCCATTGGGCATCCTGATCGGCAGCCTTTTCATCGGTCCGCTGTCGGATCGCTATGGCAGGCGCACGCTGCTGAGCTTCACGCTCGTTGCCACGTTGCTGGGCTATCTGGTGACGGCGCTTGCGTTGGACCAGCGCCTCTACACGCTATTCATCCTCGCGCGCTTCATCACGGGCCTGACTGAGGGCAACACGGCGGTGGCCCGTGCGCTGCTGGCCGACATGCACGGCCAGATCGACCGTACGCGCGCCTTCGCCCTGCTCAACGCCTGCCTCTACACGGGCTGGCTGATGGGACCCCTGGTCGGTGGCCTGACCCTGCACCTCGGCGATGCCGTGCCCTTCTTGCTGGCCGCGGCTGCCATGCTGCCCTGCCTGGTGGTCCTGCACTTCGCCGTGCCGGGCGGCCCCAGACGGGAGGGGCCGCTGCGCTTGCTGCGCGCCATGCGTGAGCAGCAGTCGCTGGGCCTGCTGGCCACGGACCACCGCCTGATCCCGCTCTTCCTCTTCCAGCTGGCCTACACCCTGGGCATCAACGCGCTCTACGAGTTCTCGCCACTGTGGCTGCTCGAAGTGCTGGGTCTGGGCAGTGCCGGCATCGCCTGGGTGACGGCGGCCCAATGCGCGGCCATGACCGGGGCCAGCCTCATCGCTGGCCGGCTCATCAGCGGTCCGCCGAGACTGCGCCGTGCCGGCCAGGCGGCGCTGCTCGCGGCCTGCTGCATCGTACTGCTGGCTGCCGCACCGGGCTGGCTGGGCGTAGCCTGCATCGTCGGGGCAGGGGCGGCGCAGTCGCTCTACAACGCAGTCCTGCCGGCCTGGATGTCGGAGCGCTTTGCCGATCATGGCCAGGGTCGGGTCATGGGCCTGCTGACCACCACCTTCTGCATCGCCAACGTGTTGATAGCCCTTGTCGGCAGCGCGCTGGCCTTGCTCTCCGTCCGCTCGGTCATGGCCTTGGGCGGGCTTTGCTGCGTGGCCTCGGCCCTGCTGCTGCTGCGCCACGCACGGGAGCAGGGCGCATGAAGTCCACCGAGGAGCGGTTGCTGCAGGCGCTCAAGAGCGCCGGGCCACAGACCGCCGCCACACTGGCCGCGGGCTGCGCCATCACGCCCATGGGCGCGCACAAGAGCCTAAAGGGCCTGCAAGCCCAGGGCCTGGTGGAGGCCTTCGACGAGGTTGGCACCGTAGGACGCCCCAAGCGCATCTGGCAGCTGAGTGCGGCCGGCCACAGCCGCTTCCCGGACCGGCATGCCGAACTGTTCGCACAGATGCTTAGCTTCATGGAACCTGCCACGCTGGACGGCTTGATCGCTCGCCGCGAGGCCCAGATGCAGCAGCAGTACGGCACAGCCCTGGCCGGCGCCAAGACCCTGGCCGAGCGCGTGCACAAGCTCGCCGAGCAACGCGCTGCCGAAGGCTATATGGCGCGTGCAGAAAAGCAGGGCCGGGACTGGCTGTTGATCGAGGACCATTGCCCCATCTGCGCCGCCGCCGCGGCTTGTCAGGGCTTCTGCCGTTCCGAGCTCGAACTGTTTCGCACAGTGCTGGGTCCGGGTGTGGAAGTTCAGCGCACGGAACATCTGCCCGCGGGTGCAAGGCGCTGCGTGTACCGCATCGGCGCAGGCCCCCGATGAAATAACTCCGAGATGCGGCGGAGTTACAGCGCATTTCACCGCTATCGTTACAGCCGCTCATGCCTGCCCCCCGCACCCGCTTGCTTTCCCTGGCCTGGCCCATGTTCCTGGAGATGCTCCTGGGCATTGGTGTGAGCGTGCTCTGCACCAGCATGGCCGGCCGCCTTTCGGACGACACCGGCGCCGCCTTCGCCATGGGCACGCAGCTCGCGGCGACGCTCTTCCTGCTGTTTCGCATCATCGGCGCGGGCGTCAGCGTCGTCATCACGCAGAACCTCGGCGCGGGCCAGCGTGAGCAGGCCGATTCGGTGGCGCGCGCGGCCGTCGGCGCCAGTACCTGGATCGGCGGCTTTTCCATGCTATCGGCGCTGATCTTCGCCACGCCGCTGCTGCGCCTGCTGAACACCCCCGAAGACGTGCTGCCCCTGGCCTCGCCGCTCCTGCGCTGGCTGGCGCCGGCCATCTTGCTCGACGTGTGGAACGCCTCCATGGTCAGCGTCATGCGCGCGCACCTGCGCTCGCGCGACACCCTGGCCGTCATCGTCGTCATGCAGGTCATCGTCATCGCTCTGGCCATGCCGCTGATGCCGCGCCTGGGCCTGGAGGGCTATGCGCTGGCACTCTTCGTCAGCCGCGTCATCGGCGTGGTCTTGCACCTGATGCTGTGGGAGCTGCGCCTGAACCTGCGCCTGCGCGCCCATGACTGGTGGCGTCTGCCGCGCCGCGAGCTGGCCGATATCCTCCACATCGGCTTGCCCGGCGCCGCCGAAAACCTGACCTACCGCCTGTGCTTCATGGCGGGCGTGGCGGCGATCGGCACCATGGGCACGCATGCCGTGGCCACGCATGCGTACACCATGCAGCTGATGTGGTTCGTGCTGCTCTTCGGCCTGTCCATCGGCTTCGCTGCCGAGATCATGGTCGGCCACATGATCGGCGCCGGGGAGCTTCACGCCGCGAACCGCTTGCTCCGCAAGGCCATGGGCCTGGGTTTGACCGCGGCCGTGGTGGCCGCCAGCTTCTTTGCCACCATGGCACCGTGGCTGCTGCGCTTTTTCACCAGTGACCCGTCCATCATCGCCATGGGCTCCACACTGATGTGGTGGACCGTGCTGATCGAGCCGGGTCGGACCTTCAACCTGGTCGTCATCAATGCGCTGCGCGCGGCCGGTGACGCGCGTTACCCGGTCATGGTCGGAGCGTCTTCCATGGTGATCGTTCTGGCCGGCGGCGCCTGGGTGCTGGGCGTGCATTTCGGCATGGGATTGGTGGGCGTCTGGATCTCCTACGCCGCAGACGAATGGATCCGAGGCCTGCTCATGTGGCGGCGCTGGGCGCGCCACGACTGGGTGCCGTATGCGCGGGCAACGCATCGGCGGGTGAGGGCCATACAGGGCTGAGCCAGGCCGCAAACCCGGCGATCTTCAGTCTCTGTGCAGGCTCACCCCATCCGGGGCAGCACCCACCCCTTGCGCGGGAAATGGCAGGTGTAGCCATTCGGATGCTTCTCGAGATAGTCCTGGTGCTCGGGCTCGGCTTCCCAGAAATCGCCCACGGGCTCGAGTTCGGTGACGACCCTGCCAGGCCACAGGCCCGAGGCGTCCACATCCGCCATCGTTCGCAGTGCCTCGGCCTTTTGCATGTCGTTCACGTAGTAGATCGCCGAGCGATAGGACGAGCCCACGTCATTGCCCTGCCGATTCCTTGTGGTCGGGTCGTGGATCTGGAAGAAGAACTCGAGCAATGCGCGGTACGTCGTCTTCGCGGGATCGAAGACGATCTCG
Source organism: Roseateles sp. (assembly GCA_019234295.1). Taxonomy (GTDB): domain Bacteria; phylum Pseudomonadota; class Gammaproteobacteria; order Burkholderiales; family Burkholderiaceae_C; genus JAFALK01. Next base: position 73,358 of record JAFALK010000037.1, on the reverse strand, counting down.
ATGCCCTCGGCGTGGCTGCCGTGGTTGCGGTAGGTTGCGTTCTTCACGTCGCCGCCCGTGTAGCCCACGCGCGTGGTGATCACGCCGGGCAGATTGCGGATCAGGTCCTGCATGCCCCAAAAACAGCCGCCTGCCAGTACAGCGCGTTCGCTCATTTCACTTGCTCCAGGTAGGCGCCATAACCCTGTGCTTCCATGTCATCGCGATGGACGAAGCGCAGTGAGGCGGAGTTGATGCAGTAGCGCAGGCCGCCGCGGTCGCGCGGGCCATCGGGGAAGACGTGGCCGAGGTGGCTGTCGCCGTGGGTGGAACGCACTTCGGTGCGGACCATGCCATGGGTCGTGTCGTGCAGCTCCTGCACGTGGGCCGCTTCGATCGGCCGTGTGAAGCTGGGCCAGCCGCAGCCGGACTCGAACTTGTCGCTCGAGGCGAACAGCGGCTCGCCGGAGACGATGTCCACGTAGATGCCAGGCTCGTGGTTGTGAAGGTATTCGCCCGTGCCGGGGTATTCGGTGCCGCTCTCCTGCGTGACGCGGTACTGCTCGCGGCTGAGGCGCGCGACGGCCTCTGGGTCTTTGCTGTATCGGCTCATGGCCTGCTCCACCGGTATGAATGCGTCCATGATTCTCACCAATTCCGCAATCCCTTGCCGGGCCGGGTTCAAGCGAGCAGCGCGCTGCTGACCCTGAAGGTGATCCATGCCGCCACATAGGCCAGCCCGAACAGGTAGGCGACGATGATGGCCGGGTACTTGTAGCCGCCGGTTTCGCGGCGCACTGCGGCCAGCGTGGAGACGCATTGCGGCGCGAACACGTACCAGGCGAGCAGACTCAGCGCCGTGGGCAGGCTCCAGCTCGCCGAGATCAGCGGCATCAGCGCGTTGGCCGTGTCTTGGCCGGTGCTCGACAGCGCATAGACCGTGCCTAGGCTGGCCACCGCCACCTCGCGCGCTGCCATGCCGGGGATCAGGGCCACGGAGATCTGCCAGTTGAAGCCGATGGGCGCGAGCACATGGGCGAGCGCCTTGCCCAGAATGCCGGCGATCGAATACTCGATCGGCGCGCCCGTGGCACCGGCCGGCGGGGCGGGGAAGCTGGCAAGCAGCCATAGCAGAAGGGTCATGACCATGATCACGCCGCCCACGCGTTTGACGAAGATGGCCGCGCGCTGGTACAGGCCGATGGCGACGTTGCGCGCCGAGGGCCAGTGGTAGTTGGGCAACTCCATCATCAGCGGCCGCACTTGCGAGCCGCCGCGCGTGAAGGTCTTGAGCAACCAGGCCACCGCCATGGCGCCGACGATGCCGGCGAGGTACAGGCCGAAGAGGACGAGGCCCTGCAGCTCCAGCCCGCCCCAGACTTGGCGCTTGGGGATGAAGGCGCCGATCACCAGTGCGTAGACCGGCAGCCGGGCGGAGCAGGTCATCATCGGCGCGATCAGGATGGTGACGATGCGGTCGCGCGCATTCGCGATCGAGCGCGTGGCCATGATGCCGGGAATGGCGCAGGCAAAGCTCGACAGCAGCGGGATGAAGCTGCGGCCTGAGAGGCCCACCGTGCCCATGAGGCGGTCCAGCAAGAAGGCGGCGCGCGGCAGGTAGCCCGATTCTTCGAGCGCGAGGATGAAGAAGAACAGGATCAGGATCTGCGGCAGAAAGACCAGCACAGAGCCGGCGCCGGAGATCACACCGTCCACGATGAGGCTCTTGAGGTAGCCATCGGGCAGGACGCTCCCAACCATCCCGCCGAGCCAGCTCATGCCGGCCTTGATGGCGTCCATGGGCGGCGTGGCCCAGGAGAACACGGCCTGAAAGAGCAGGAACAGCACGACCAGCAGGATCAGCGGGCCCGCCACCGGGTGCAGCAGCACGCGGTCCACGCGCTCGCTTGGGAGATGGGGCAGGTGCTGGTCGGCGCCGAGTGCCTGCAAGATGCGGCGCACGGCCTGGTGATCTTCGGCAGGGTCCACGTCTTCGACCACGGCGGCCGGGCCGGATGTGACCCACACGCGCTCATCGTCGAACAGGGCCTTGAGCTCCTCCACGCCTTCGCCCTGCGTGGCCACCGTGCGCACCACGGGCACGCCCAATTGCGCCGAAAGAGCCGCAGGGTCGATGTGCAGGCCGCGATTGGCGGCCAGGTCGGCCATGTTCAGGGCCACGACCACGGGCAGGCCCTGGCGCTTGACGGCAAGCACGAGGCGCAGATTGCGGCGCAGATTGGTGGCGTCCACCACACAGACCACGAGGTCGGGGCGCTTCTCGCCGGTGGCCCGCCCGGCCAGCACGTCCACGGTCACCCGTTCGTCGGGCGAGCGTGGATGCAGGCTGTAGGTGCCGGGCAGGTCCAGCAGGCGCAGGACCTTGCCGGCGGCCGAACGCAACCGGCCTTCCTTGCGCTCGACGGTCACGCCCGCATAGTTGGCCACCTTCTGATGGGAGCCGGTCAGCCGGTTGAAGAGGGCGGTCTTGCCGCAGTTCGGATTGCCCACCAGGGCCAGCAGCTTGCCGGCGGGGTGGACGTGAACAACCGCCTGGTTCATGTACGGCTCACCGCCACACATTCGGCCTCGGCGCGACGCAGGGCGAAGGTCGATTCGCCGATGCGCACGACCAGCGGGTCCGCGCCGGGCAGACCGCGCGCCATCACGCTGACGGGCTCGCCGGGCAAGAAGCCGATCTCCTCCAGCCACTGCGCCCACTCGGGGGAGTGCTCGGGAGCGCGGACACGCTGGACCAGGAAGGCGTCGCCGATCTCGGCAACGGCAAGGCTTTGCGGCACGGGGGACATGGTACGGAATCGAGAATGATTCTCATCATTATATGGGATTCGTGCCGGTTCGTTGCGGAAGATCCGCAAACGTTTGCAGCTCAGCAAGCCTAGCTTCGCGGCCTCATACAATGCGCGGTCCCGGCCCCATCCAAACTGCCATGAAACTTGCCGTTTTCCCTGTTCCGGCCCTCTTCGCCCTGGCGCTTGCCGCCGTGGCATCGACCGCTCAGGCCGACCCCGCCATCATCTTCGACATGGGCGGCAAGTTCGACAAGTCCTTCAACCAGGCCGCTTACGAAGGCGCGCAGCGCTGGAAGAAGGAGACCGGCAAGTCCTACATGGAGTTTGAGATCTCCAACGACACTCAGCGCATGCAGGCCATCCGCCGCATGGCCGAGCGGGGTGCCGATCCCATCATCTCCGTGGGCTTTGCCCAGGCCTCGGCGCTCGAGCAGGTGGCCAAGGACTTTCCCAAAACTCATTTCGCGATCATCGATGCCACGGTCAACAAGCCGAACGTGCAATCGGTGACCTTCAAGGAACAAGAAGGCAGCTACGTCGTGGGTGCCGTGGCGGCGGCGGCCAGCAAGACCGGCAAAGTCGGCTTTGTCGGCGGCATGGACATCCCGCTGATCCGCGCCTTCCAGTGCGGCTACGAACAAGGCGTGAAGGCGGCCAACGCCAAGGCGGAGGTGTTCTCGAACATGACCGGCACGACATCCACCGCCTGGAACGACCCGACTCGCGGCGCCGAGCTCGCCAAGGCCCAGTTCGCCAAGGGCGCCGACGTGGTGTTTGCCGCCGCGGGAGGAACGGGCATCGGCGTCTACCAGGCCGCCAAGGATGCCGGCAAGTTCGCCATCGGCGTCGACAGCAATCAGAACCATGTGCAGCCCGGCACCATGCTGACCTCCATGGTCAAGCGCGTGGACGTGGCCGTGTACAACGTGCTCAAGGGCTGGACCGGCGGCGCGCAGGTGCTGGGCCTCAAGGAGGGCGGCGTGGACTACGCGCTCGACGAGAACAATGCCAAGGTCTTCACGCCCGCACTCAAGGCCAAGGCCGACGCGGTCAAGGCCGACATCATTGCCGGCAAGATCAGGGTCGTCGACTACCGCGCAGCCAACGCCTGCAAGTAAGCCGCCGATGAGCCAACTCGCCGTCCGGCTGACCGGCATCTCCAAGCGCTTCGGCGCGGTGCAGGCCAACCGCGGGGTCGACCTCGAGGTGGCCGCGGGAACCGTGCACGGCCTCGTCGGCGAGAACGGCGCGGGCAAGAGCACGCTGATGGCCATCCTCTACGGCTACTACCACGCCGACGAGGGGACCATCGAGATCGACGGCCAGCCGGCGCGCATGGCCAACTCGCACGAGGCGATCGCGCTGGGCATCGGCATGGTCCACCAGCACTTCATGCTCGTGGACACGCTCTCCGCCCTGGACAACATCATGCTCGGCGCCGAAGGCAGCTTCTTCCTTCGCCCCTCCGAAGCCGCAGCCCACGCCAAGCTCGAAAGGCTGATGGCCGAGACCGGCCTGAATGTGCGGCTCGACACGCTCGTCGGCGACTTGCCCGTGGGCGAGATGCAGCGCCTTGAACTGCTCAAGGCCCTGTACCGCGGTGCCAAGATCCTGATCCTCGACGAACCCACGGCCGTTCTGACGCCGCAGGAGACGCTGCAACTGTTCGAGACCCTGCGCCGCCTGCGCCAGCTTGGCACCACGGTCATCCTCATCACTCACAAGCTCAAGGAAGTGATGGCGTTGTGCGATGCCGTCACGGTCATGCGCCAGGGTCAGGTCGTGCACAAGACGCCGATCGGCGAGACGAGTCCCGAGCTCCTGGCCGAGGCCATGGTGGGCCGCAAGGTCAATTTGGACCGGCAGGGCTCAGCTGTCGCCGCCAACGACGAAATCCGGCTGACGGCAGAGAAGCTGAGCCTGCGCGATGCGGCAGGCGTGGCGCGCCTGCGCGAGGTGAGCCTGTCGCTGCGCGCCGGCGAGATCGTCGGCGTGGCCGGTGTCTCGGGCAATGGCCAGAGCGAGCTGTTGGAAGTGCTCTCGGGCATGCTGGCGCCGCAATCTGGTCGGCTGCAGCTCGGCGCGAAGAGCTTCACGGCCGAGGCCTGGCTCGAGCCAGGCCTTGCCCGTGAGCTAAAGCTCGCCCATGTGCCCGAAGACCGTCACGCCTGCGGCATGGTGATGAGCTTCCCGGCCTGGGAAACGGCCGTGCTCGGCTATCAGCGCCAGGCCCGGTACCGCAAGGGCTGGAGCATGGACCAGGCCCATATGCGCGAGCAGGCCGCGGCGATGCAGGAGCGCTTCGACGTGCGCCCGCGCGACGTGAACCTCGGTTCTTCCAAGTTCTCGGGCGGCAACCAGCAAAAACTGATCTTGGCGCGCGAGATCGGCCAGCAGCCCCAGGTGCTGCTCGTCGGCCAGCCCACGCGCGGTGTGGACATCGGGGCCATCGAATTCATTCACGGGCAGCTGCGCGCTTTGCGCGATGCGGGCTGCGCCGTGCTGCTCGTCTCCAGCGAGCTCGACGAGATCCTTGCCCTGGCCGATCGCGTCGTGGTCATGAACGCCGGCCGCATCACCGGCGAGTTGGCCATCGATGCTTGCGATGAAAAGACCTTGGGCCTGCTGATGGCCGCGGAGCACGCTGCATGAGCGCCGTACGGTCGCGCCGAAGGCGCTCGTCCGCGCAGTGCGCAGGACGGAGGGCCGTCCAATGAACCAGCCCCTGAACCTGCCGCGCTGGGTCGATGTCGGCCTGCTGCCGCTCTGGAATCTGTTCATCGCGCTCGTTGTGGCGGGCCTGGTCGTGCTGGCGATCGGCCAAAGCCCCATGCAGGCGCTCGTCACGCTGGTGCAGGGCGCGCTCGGCTCGGCCCGGGGCCTGGGCTACACGCTCTACTACGCAACGACCTTCACCTTCACGGGCCTGGCCGTCGCGGTGGCTTATCACGGCGGCCTGTTCAATATCGGTGGCGAGGGGCAGGCCACGATTGGCGGCCTCGGCGTGGCGTTGACCGCGCTTGCGTTCGGGCCCCATCTGCCGGCGCCCATCATGCTGCCCCTGCTCGTGATCGCCGCAGCCGTGGCCGGCATGCTTTGGGCCGCAATCCCGGCATGGCTGCAGGCCTGGCGCGGCAGCCACATCGTGATCACGACCATCATGTTCAACTTCCTCGCGGCCAGCCTGAACGTCTACCTACTGGTGAACTGGTTGCGGCCGGCCGGTGGCATGGCCGTGGAGAGTGCCGAGTTCGCCGAGAGCGCGCGCATGCCGGCCCTGCATGAGCTGGCCGCCAAGTTCGGCATCGAGCTGCCGTCCTCGCCGCTGAATGCGAGCCTGTTCATCGCCATCGCGGCCTGTTTCTTCGTCACCTGGTTCCTGTGGAGGAGCCGCGCCGGCTATGCCATGCGGGCCGTGGGCAGCGCGCCGCGCGCCGCGCATTACGCCGGCATCCGCCCGCGCATGCAGGTGCTGATCGCCATGGGTCTTTCGGGTGCGCTGGCCGGCTTGGTCGGCGTCAACGAGATTGCCGGCGTGCAGGGCAAGTTGACGCTGGACTTCGTGGCCGGTGCCGGCTTCACGGGCATCGCCGTGGCGCTGATGGGCCGCAACCACCCGATCGGGATCGTGCTGGCCTCGCTGCTCTTTGGCGTGCTCTACCAGGGCGGCGTCGAAGTGAGCTTCGACATGCCTGGCTTCACTCGCGAGATGGTGACCACGGCGCAGGGCCTGATCGTGCTGTTCGCAGGCGCCATGTCGATGGTCAGCGCGCCGCTGTTTGCGCGGATCTTCGCCAGGAGGGCTGCGTGATGGACGAGATCCTCATCGCCTCGCTGACCGCCTCCACGCTGCGCGTGACCACGCCCTTGCTGCTGTGCGCACTGGCGGGCCTGGTCAGCGAACGCTCGGGCGTGATCGACATCGGTCTGGAGGGCAAGATGCTCGCCGCCGCATTCGCCGCCGGCGCTGCTGCGGCCGTCACGCATTCGACGGGCCTCGGCTTGCTGGCGGCAATCGTCGTGGCCTGCATCTTTTCCTTGATCCATGGTTATGCAACCGTCACACACCGGGGCGATCAGGTCATCTCGGGCGTGGCGCTGAACATGGTGGCCGCAGGCCTCACGGTTGTGCTGGGCATCGCCTGGTTCAACCAGGGCGGGCAGACTCCGGCCGTGGAAGAGGCCGTGCGGCTGAAGGCACTGGTGCCCGGCTACGTCGAGCCGCAGGCCGGCTGGGGCCCGGCCCTGGGCTATGCGCTGTTCAGCCATAACGTGCTGGTCTACGTGGCCCTGGCCCTGGTGGGCGGGATCTGGTTCTTCATGGAGCGCACGCGACCCGGCCTGCGCCTGCGCGCCGTGGGTGAGAATCCGGCCATGGTGGACGCGGCCGGTGTGTCAGTCCCTATGTTGCGTTATGCCGCCTTGATGATCAACGGCTTGCTCTGCGGCCTGGCGGGCAGTTATCTCGTGCTTGCGCAAAACGCCAACTTCAGCCCCAACATGACGGCCGGCCGCGGCTTCATCGCCCTGGCAGCCATGATCTTCGGCAAGTGGAAGCCGGTGCCCACGCTGTTCGCCTGCTTGTTGTTTGGCTTTCTCGATGCTGCCGCGATCCGCTTGCAAGGCGTATCGTTGCCTGCATGGTTGGGTGGGGGCGAGGTGCCGGTGCAACTGATCCAGGCCTTGCCCTACGTGCTGACAGTCGTACTGCTGGCTGGCTTCATCGGCCAGGCGGTGGCTCCGAAGGCGCTGGGCCGCCCTTACGTCAAGGAGCGTTGAGATGACTCCGGAACTCTTGCAGCGACTGCTGGAGGCGTCGCTCGCAGCGCGCTCGCACTCGCATTCCCCGTACTCGGGCTACGCCGTGGGCGCCGCTGTGCTCGACGAGCAGGGCCGCATTCACGCCGGTGCCAATATCGAGAATGCGGCCTATCCGCAAGGCTGGTGTGCCGAGGCCACGGCACTCTCTGCCATGGTCATGGCAGGCGGCAAACGCGCCGTGGCCGTGCTCGTGACTGGCCCCGGCCCAGAGGTCATCACGCCCTGTGGCGGGTGCCGCCAGAAGCTGCGCGAGTTCGCCGGCCCGGATCTGCAAATCATTGCCGGCGATCCCGCCGGCATCAAGGACCAGTGGACACTGGAGCAGTTGCTCCCGCACAGCTTCGGCCCCGACCATCTGAAGTGAACATCATGATTGACAACAAGACACTCGACCCCAAGATCTCCGAAACTGTGGACAAGCTCCAGCGCCTCTTCGGCGCTGCGCCCGAGGTGGCCGTGGTGCTCGGGTCCGGCTGGGCCGGCGCCGTGGACCAGGTCCAGGACGGCAAGCACCTGGCCTACACGGAGCTGCCGGCGTTCCCGCAGCCCAAGGTCGAGGGGCATGTGAACGAGATCGTCGTGGGCCGCATCGGCGAGCAGCGTGTCGTCATGCTGCGCGGCCGTGCCCACACCTACGAGAGCGGCGATTGCACCGGCATGGCTGGCGCGCTGCGCAGCCTGGCTCGCTGGGGCGTGAAGGCGCTCGTGCAGACCAATGCGTCGGGCTCGCTGCGTGGCCACATGCCACCGGGCAGCCTGATGCTGATCACTGACCACATCAACGCGCCGCAGCGCTCGCCCCTGATTGGCGAGCAGGGCAGCCACCGTTTCGTGGATATGAGCGCCGCCTACGACGCCGAGCTGCGCCACCACGCGCTGGGCGTGGCCCGTGGGCAAAACCTCGTGGTGGGGCAGGGCGTGTATTGCTGGGCCGTGGGCCCGCAGTTCGAGACGCCTGCGGAGATCCGCATGTTCGCGGCCTGGGGTGCCGACGCCGTGGGCATGAGCACAGTGCCCGAGACCATTTTGGCCCGCCACGCCGGCCTGCGCGTCATGGGCCTGGCGCTGATCACCAACATGGCCGCGGGCCTGTCGGGCGAGGCGCTCACGCATTCGCTGACGCTGCAGCAGGCCCAGTTATCAGGCGAACGCGCGAGCGCCTACCTGGGCGCCGTCTTGTCGTCCTTCGCCACGCTGCCTTCCCTCCATGCTTGAGCAAGCGGCCCACCAGGCGCTGGCCTGCCTGGATCTCACCAGCCTCAACGACGGCGACACCGCTGCCGACATCGAGGCCCTGTGCCATCGCGCTCAGACCGCTCATGGCCCCGTTGCCGCTGTCTGCGTCTGGCCGCACTTCGTGACGCAGGCTCGGGCCTTGCTGCCGCGTACGGTCCGCGTGGCCGCGGTGGCCAACTTCCCGGACGGTTCGCTGGACCTGCAGCGCGTGCTGGCCGAGGTATCAGCCATTGCACAAGCCGGGGCCGACGAGGTCGACGTGGTCCTGCCTTACCGCGCCCTGAAAGCGGGTCAAAGCAGCGAGGTGGCGGAGTTTTTGGCCGAGGTCCGCTTCGCCACGCGCCCGCTCACGCTCAAGGTGATCATCGAGAGCGGTGAGCTCAAGGACCCCGAGCTGATCGCCGAAGCCACGCGCCTGGCGCTCGTGGCCGGCGCTGATTTCGTGAAGACGAGCACCGGCAAGAGCGCCGTCTCGGCCACGCTGGAGGCAGCGCGGGTGATGCTGCGCGAGATCCAGTCCAGCGGCCTGGCCAATGCCGGCTTCAAGGCCAGCGGAGGCATCCGCACGGTGGCCGATGCGGCCGAATACCTTCGCCTCGTTCAGGCCACGATTGGCACGGTGAGCCCGCAGCGCTTCCGGTTCGGCGCCAGCGGCTTGCTGAACGACATTGAGGCGGTGCTCGCAGGCAAGAGCGCCGCCGCTTCTCCTTCGAGCTACTGATGTCCGACGAACCCGACAAGACCCCTGTGCCGCGCCGAGCGATCAAGAGCTTCGTGGTGCGCGCCGGCCGTATGGGTACGGGCCAGATCAAGGCCCTGGCCGAGTTGGGCCCGAAGTTCGTGCTGCCCTTCAAGCCCGAGCGCCTGGAGCCCGCGCAGGTCTTCGGCCGCGAGGCGCCCGTGGTGCTGGAGATCGGCTTTGGCATGGGCGGTGCCACGGCCCAGATCGCCAGGACCCTGCCCGACCACGATTTCATCGGCTGCGAGGTGCACGAGCCTGGCGTGGGCGCGCTACTCAAGCTGATCGACGAGCAGCAGATCACCAACATCCGCATCGTCCAGCACGACGCTGTCGAGGTTCTGGAACATATGGTCGCGCCGGGGTCGCTCGCCGGCGTGCACATCTTCTTCCCCGATCCGTGGCACAAGAAACGCCACAACAAGCGCCGCCTGATCCAGCCCGAGTTCGTCGCCAAGCTTGTGAAGCACATCAAGCCCGGCGGCTATCTGCACTGCGCGACCGACTGGGAGCCCTATGCGCAGCAGATGCTGGAAGTGCTCAGCGCCGAACCCTTGCTGGAAAACAGCTCGCCCGCCGGCTACGCTGAAAAGCCCAGCTATCGCCCGCTGACCAAGTTCGAGAACCGCGGCATCAAGTTGGGTCACGGGGTGTGGGACCTGGTTTTTGCGAAGAAGCACAGCTCGATCTGAGCTGGCAATCGAAGAACCCGACCACGCGTTGATCAATCACCGCGAGCTGTGAGCGATCGAAGCCCGGCGGGTCGTCGAGCAGCTCGCGCGCCAGCACGCCGAGCGCCGGTCCGCGCCGCTGTCGCCACGGCAGGGCGGCCAGTATGAGCATCAGGATTGACAGCGCGCCCCGGGTGGCGGCGTCCAGCAATTCCCAGTGGTGCATCGACATGGGCCCGAAGCGTATCCGAGCTTGCGGCACCCCTCGGCGCGCCGGCGCGGGTACAGTCCGCCCCATGCAACTCCAAGGCAAACACATTCTGCTGGGCATGTCCGGCGGCATCGCCTGCTACAAGGTCGCCGAGCTGGTGCGTCTTCTGGGCAAGGCCGGCGCCACCGTGCAGGTCGTCATGAGCGAGGGGGCCGAGGCCTTCATCACGCCCGTGACCATGCAGGCGCTGTCCAACCATCGCGTGGTGACGAGCCAGTGGGACGCGCTTGAGCCCAACAATATGGCGCACATCAACCTGAGCCGCCAGGCCGACCTCATGTTGATCGCGCCGGCCAGCGCCGACATGATCGCCAAGCTCGCGCAGGGCCGTGCGGACGAGGTCCTCTCGCTGACCGCACTGGCCCGGCCCATCGAGCGCTGCCCGCTGCTGATTGCGCCGGCCATGAACCGGGAGATGTGGGCCCATCCGGCCACGCAGCGCAACCTCGCGCAGGTGCAGGCCGATGGGGCGCGCGTGCTCGGCGTGGGCACGGGCGACCAGGCCTGCGGGGAGGTCGGCGACGGGCGCATGCTCGAGGCGGCCGAACTGCTCGACGAAGTCATCGCGCATTTCCAGCCCAAGCTGCTGGCTGGCAAGAGCCTGCTGATCACCGCCGGACCGACCTTCGAGCCGATCGATCCGGTGCGCGGCATCACGAACCTGTCCAGCGGCAAGATGGGCTTCGCGATTGCGCGCGCGGCGGCCGAGGCCGGCGCGAAGGTGACGCTCGTGGCGGGGCCCGTGCACCTGCCGACGCCGCGCCATGTGAGGCGCATCGACGTGCAGACCGCTCGGCAGATGTTCGACGCTGTGATGCCGGAGGTTGCCGCGCATGATGTTTTCGTCGCCACTGCCGCTGTGGCTGACTGGCGCCCGATCCACGCCAGCGCGCACAAGATCAAGAAGGACGTCAGTCGGGAAGGGAAGGGCGCTAACGCCACCTTCGAGCTGACCGAGAACCCCGACATCCTCGCTGCGGTTGGCCATCTTCCCTCTGCGCCGCTGTGCATCGGCTTTGCCGCCGAGAGCGAAAAGCTTGCCGAGCATGCACGTGCGAAGCTGGTGCGCAAGAAGGCGGCGCTGATCGTCGGCAATATCGGCCCGGCGACCTTCGGCCGTGATGACAACGCGCTGCTGCTGGTCGATGCCGAAGGCGAGCGCGAGATTCCCCACAACGACAAGCTGAGTCTTGCGCGCGAACTCGTGCGCGAGATAGCCAAGAAACTCCAATGACGACTGTTGACCTCAAGGTGCTCGATGCCCGCATGGCCGAGCAACTGCCCGCCTACGCCACGCCTGGCAGCGCCGGCCTCGACCTGCGTGCGTGCCTCGATACCCCCGTAACCCTCGAGCCCGGCCAGACGACGCTGATCCCCACGGGCCTGGCCATCCACATCAGCGATCCCGGCCTGGCCGCGATCATCCTGCCGCGCTCGGGCCTGGGCCACAAGCACGGCATCGTGCTGGGCAATCTCGTCGGCCTGATCGACAGCGACTACCAGGGCCAGCTGATGGTTTCGTGCTGGAACCGCGGCCAGACCACCTTCGTGATCCAGCCGATGGAGCGCGTTGCCCAACTGGTACTGGTGCCCGTGGTGCAGGCGACGTTCCGGCGCGTCGAGGAGTTCGGCGAGTCGGAGCGCGGTGAGGGCGGATTCGGCTCCACCGGGAAGCACTGAAGACAACGCGCAGTTGGATCGTCCTGGCCCTCTGCGCGTACCAGCGCTTTGTCTCTCGCCCGACAAAGGCTTCTCTTGTGCTGACCGTGGTTACACGCGGCGCGGCAGCTGTTTTCGGAGCGCGGCCGCCGCGCGGTCGAGCGCAAAGGCGTCTTCACGGGCCTGTTGCGGATCGACTTGCCGCTGCCGCACTGCTGCAGCCTGAATCGCCCGAATGCGCAAGCGTGGATGGCTCGACTGCGACGAATGCATGCCCGGTCTCTGCGATGCGCGCTCGGCTGTCGACGTCTGCAGTCCCGGTTGCGACTGGTTCACGGGCCGTCGCAAGCCGCGCGTCAAAGGGTGGAGGTCCAGCCGTGCTCGCGCCGTTGAAGCTTCAGCGGCCGAAGGGAAATCTCGCCTTCACGGTCGGCGCCTTCGCCGTCTTGGCCTTGGCGGCCCACTGCTTGTAGGCCGTTGGCGACAACTCGCGTTTCATCAAGGCCACGAGCTCGCCCTTGCTGATCGCGTGTTCCATCTGCGTGTGGACATAGGGCGCGGGATCATCCCAGGCGGTCGCGACGACGCGCTTGATCTCGTCGGGGCTGAGCTTGGGTGGCAGCTTGGCCATGTCAGTGCAGCGTCGCGTCAGGCGGCGAGCCCATCTCGACGCTGAACATCGGCTCGCCGATGCTGCCGGCGGCGATCTCTTCCTCGGTGGCCTCGCGCACGTCGAGCACCGTCAGGTGCATGCGCAGGCCGATGCCAGCGAGCGGGTGGTTGCCGTCGAGCACGACGTGCTCCGGATAGATCTCGGTCACCGTGTAGATGGCCTCGGTGGACATGCCTTCGGTCGTGGCGCCCTCAGGCAGGCCCTCGAACTGCATGCCGGGCTCGACGTCCTTGGGGAAGAGGGCGCGTGGCTCGAAGCAGACGAGCTCGGAGTCGTAGTCGCCGAAGGCGTCCTCAGGCTCGAGCGCGAGGCTGGTGGCGAAACCGGCTTCCTGGCCCAGCAGGGCGGCTTCCACCTTGGCGAAAAGGTCGTCGCCGCCGTAGAAGAATTCCATGGATTCGCTCAGCTCGTCGATCAGCTGGCCTTGGGCGTCCTCGAGTTTCCAGCGCAGGGAAACGACGCAGGGGGCGGAGATTTGCATAAGCGGATTTTAGGCTCGTGATAATCCCGCCCATGGATATCACCCAGAAGACGCCCCTGCTCGCCGGTCTATCTCCCGAGCAGTTCATGCGCCGCCATTGGCAGAAGAAGCCGCTGATCGTGCGGCAGGCCTTGCCCGGCATTGCCGCTCCGGCCTCGCGCGCCGAGTTGGCCAGGCTGGCCGCCGATCAAGACGCCGAAGCCCGCCTGATCACGCATTTCGAGGGCCAATGGAAGCTTCGGCATGGTCCGATCGCCAAGCTGCCGCCTTTCGCCAAGCCTGGATGGACGCTCCTGGTGCAAGGCCTGGATCTGCATGTGCCTGCCGCCCGCGAATTGCTCGATGCCTTTCGCTTCGTGCCCGAGGCGCGCCTGGATGATCTGATGATCTCCTACGCCTCCGACGGCGGTGGCGTGGGCCCGCATTTCGATTCCTACGATGTCTTCCTGATCCAGGTGGCCGGCCGGCGCCGCTGGCGCATCGGCGCACAGAAGAATGCCGAGCTGCGGGACGACGTGCCGCTGAAGATCATCGCGAACTTCGAGCCCGTGGAGGAGTTCGTGCTTGAGCCTGGCGACATGCTCTATCTCCCGCCGGGCTGGGCCCATGACGGCGTGGCCGTGGGCGGCGATTGCATGACCTGCTCAGTGGGCTTTCGCGCGCCTTGGCGCGTGGACCTGGCGCGTGACCTGCTGCCACGCCTGCTCGACGATGCTGAAGATGGGCGCTATGCGAACGGTATGTATTCCGACCCGAAGCAGCCGGCGACCGCGCAACCCGGGCTTGTGCCGATGGATTTGCAAAACTTTGCACGCGATGCCGTCCAGCGCGCGATGCGTGATCCTCGCACGCTCGAACGTGCCCTGGGCGAGGCGCTGACCGAGCCCAAGCCACGCATCTGGTTCGCCATCGGCGAGCCGCTGCCGGACGGTTCGGGCGCCCGGCTCGATGCCCGCAGCCGGATGATGTACGACGCGTCGCACCTGTTCATCAATGGAGAGTCCTACCGCGCCGGTGGCCGCGACGCCCAGCTGATGCGCCGGTTTGCCGACACGCGCGAACTCGCTGCCCGCGACGTGGGCAAGCTCTCGCGAGGCGCTCGCGAGCTGCTCGATCAATGGACGGAAGACGGTTGGGTGCAGCCATGGACGAGCTGAAGACCGGCGTGTTCGAGGGTCGAGCCGCCTATGAGGAGGCGTTGCGCAGTGCGCTGCTGGCGGCCTGCGCCCAGGAAAGCCGCGCGATTCATGGCATCTCGGGCAGCTTCGTCGACTGGCCCTTGTCGGATCGGACGGTGCTGGAGGCGTTGACCGCCTGGGTCCGCCGAGGCCGGATGCTGCAGCTCATGGGCCGTGACTTCGAGGACCTGCGCCAGCGCCACCCACGCTTCGTGCAATGGCGAACCACGTTCGACCATTGCTTCGAGGCTCGCGAATACGAGGCGCAGGGCGGTGATTCGCGCTCGCCGCTGGCGGCGCTTTTCGTCACGGGTGGCGCGCGAGCGGTGTCCGTGCGCTTGTTCGATGAGGAGCACTGGCGCGGCACTGTCTCGGTCGAGGCGCGCGACAGCGTGCTCCTGCAGGAATGGTTTGACGTGTTGGCGCAACGGGCGTCGCCATCATTCCCCGCTAGCACACTAGGGCTTTGACATATTTGTTGCTTATAATGCCCTGCTAGGCGAGGGAAGCGCTCGAGGTTTCCACGTCTTGTTCTGCGAAGCCACACCGGCGTCATGCTCGTGTGGCTTCAAAATTACCGGTAATTGAATTCCATCGTTTAACGATCTTGAGGACAAGTATGAAAAAGTCGATCCTGCTGGCTTCCCTGGTTGCTGCTGTTGCCCTCGCCGCTTGCGGCAAGAAGGAAGAAGTTGCTGCTCCGGCCGCTCCGGCTCCTGCCGCTTCGGAAGTCGCTTCGGCTCCCGCCGCTGACGCTTCGGCTCCCGCCACCCCCGTTTCCGACGCTGCTCCCGCCGCTTCGGAAGCCGCCAGCAAGTAATTCTTGGGCGCGCTCCTGAAGCGCGCTTCAAGCACAACGCTGAAGTAAAGCCGCGTGGCGAAAGCCAGGCGGCTTTCTTTATTTCATACGTCCATCCACGGTAGCCCCACGGCCGGATCCGCGATCGGAATCTCGACGGGCCTGCAGCCACGCACAACTGCCAAAGCCTCGGCGGCGAGCACAGGACTGTTGTTGCGCTCGGACAGATGGGCCGCGGCTACCGTGTGCAAGCCGGAGTGCTGCACTTGGCTCAGCAACTCGGCCGCGGTGGCATTGGACAGATGCCCGTGCGTGCCCAGGATGCGGCGCTTGAGGGACTCTGGGTAGGGGCCGCTGCGGAGCAGGCCTTCGTCGTGGTTGCACTCCAGCAGGAATGCATCGAGCCCGGCGAGCGCCGCCAGCGGGCGCGGAGCGATCGAGCCGATGTCCGTCAGCACGCCCAGGCGCCGAGCGCCGTCGCCCAGTGTCAGCTGCAAGGGCTCGTTGGCATCGTGTGGCACGGCGAAGGGATGCAGTTGAAGGTCGCCGAGTTCGATCACGTCGCCATCGCACGAGATGTGCAGCAGGCTTGGATCGAATCCGGGTTCGCCAATCGCCCGCCACGTGCCGCGGCTCGTGATGACGGGAACGCGGTGGCGGCGCGCGAGCGTCAGCACCCCTGTGGCGTGATCGCCGTGCTCGTGCGTGACGAAGACCGCTGCGAGCGCGCCCGGGGTTACGCCCGCGCGCTCCATGCGGCGAGTCAGCTCGCGCAGGGAGAAGCCGCTGTCGATCAGCAACAGCGTGCTCGTGATGCCCTGGCTGGCTTCGACCAGGGTCGCATTGCCACTGCTGCCGCTGCCCAGGCTACAAAAGCGCACTTTCGATTCCTCAAGTAAAAACGCCGCTGGCCTCGTGGCAGCGGCGTTCCTCGTTCGCGCTGAAGCTTCAGCGCAGATCGTCCAGCAGCATCTGCAGGATGCGCTTGGCGTTCTCGTCGGTAACTTGCTTGCCCGTGTTGTCCAGGATGAGCACTGTGCTCTTTTCGCCGGCCGACTGCACCTTGACGCGGTACTTGCCGGCCGCGCCGAGTTCCTTGGCGCCAAAGAGCTTTTGGAAGAAGTTGGGCTCTTCCTTGCCGGCCAGGGTCGGGTCGGCGTAGCGCAGGTAGAACAGGCCTTGCGGGCGGTCGCGGTCTTCCACGGTGAAACCATGGCGGTCCAGCGACTGGGCCACGCGACGCCAGGCTCGGTCAAAGCCGTCGGCGACCTCGATCTGGTTGGGCACGTCGGCCAGCGAGCGAGGTGCCGGGATGATCGGAACTTCGTTCGTCTTGGCCGTGGGTGCGGGCGCGGCGCTGGCCACGGCCTTGGCATCGCTGTCCTGGGCGCCGAGCTTGAGCATCAGGCGCGAGAGCATCAGGGCTTCGAGCTGCGGGTCGTTGGGGCGGGGACGCCAGACCAGGTTGTTGCGTTCTCGGTCGGTGAAGACCTCGGCCATGCCTTGCTGGCTGATGTAGACATTGGTGCCGCCGGCGGCGTCGCGCTCCAGCCGGGTGCGGTACTTGTCGCGCAGGCCCGAGTCCCAGAGGTTGTCGAAGATCTTGCCCAAGGTGTTGCGGACGATGTCGTTGGGCAGCTTGGAGCGGTCCTCGTACCAGGCGGTTTCCATCAGGCCGGTTTCGGCGTTTTCGGTCTCCACCGTCATGCCTTGCTCGGCCCAGAAATTGCGCACCTGGGGCCAGATCTGCTCGGGCGTGAGCGCGCTGTGCACCCAGCGCTCGTTGCCCAGATGCTCGAATCGCACGTCGCCCACGGCATTGAGGGCCACACGTGGGCCGCCCGGGGTGGCCGTGACGGCGCGCGGCTTGCTGCCGTCGGTCTGCATGGCGGCCGCGCTGATCACGGTGCCGGGCTCGACGGTGCGGTTGTTCAGCTGGCTCAGGTCCGGCGGAACCTGCAGGGCCTCGACCTGGCGGGCCTGCGAGCGGTAGCCGTGGTCCGAGCCGCCGAACCAGTCGGAAACAGTGCTGCAACCGGCCAGCGAGGCGGCGAGGGTCAGGACGGCAAGACGGATAGGCTGCGAGGTGTGGGGGAAACGGGTCACGCTGGAATTCTCCAAGAGGCGGCCGCCCTGGTTGGCGGCCGCGGCAATCAATATTCGGGTGCGATTAGAGCAGACCGGCTTCCTGCATCGCCTGCTCGACGCTGGCCTGGCCGGCCGGCGTGATGGGCGTGATGGGCAGACGCAGGCCGGGCTTGATGCGTCCGAGTCGGGCCAGGGCCCACTTGGCGGGGCCGGGGCTGGGTTCGCAAAACAGCTGCTTGTGCAGCGCCAGCAGGCGCATGTGGATCGCCGTGGCGCCCTTCACGTCGCCCGCCAGAGCTGCCATGCACAGCTCGTGCATGTCGCGCGGGGCCACGTTGGCCGTCACGCTGACGTTGCCGTGGCCGCCGAGCAGCATCAGGGCGACGGCGGTGCCGTCGTCGCCCGAGTAGATCGAGAAATGCTTGGGCGCATGCTTGATCAGCCAAGCGGCGCGCTCGATGTTGCCGGTCGCTTCCTTGATGCCGAAGACGCCGGGCAGCGCAGCGCAGCGCAAGGCGGTCTCCGGTGCCATATCGGCCACGGTACGGCCGGGCACGTTGTAGAGCATCATGGGGATGTCCACGGCCTCGGCGATCGCCTTGTAGTGCTGGTAAATGCCTTCTTGCGAGGGCTTGTTGTAGTAGGGCACGACCGACAGGGTGCAGTCGGCGCCGACCTGCTTGGCGTAGTGGCTCAGCTCGATGGCTTCGCTGGTGGAGTTGGCGCCCGTCCCCGCCATGATGGGGACCCGGCCCCGGGCGTGCTCGACGGCCGCGCGGATCACCTCGCGGTTCTCCTCCATGCTGACGGTGGGCGACTCGCCCGTCGTGCCCACGACGCAGATGCAGTCGGTGCCTTCAGCAATGTGCCAGTCGATCAAGGCACGCAGCGCCGGATAGTCGATGGCGCCGTCTTCGAGCATCGGCGTCACGAGGGCGACGATGCTTCCTGCAATGGGCTTCATGGAATAGCAGTGGAACGAATAGGAATCCTGGGATTCTAGACGGGGCGGGTGGCGGCAATTCTCTGGACGTACCGCGGGTTGATGCCGGGCTCGTAAAGATCCTCATAGGCGACAACACGAAGCGCCGCGCAGGCCTGGATCAGCTCGCCCGGCTGGAGCAGGAAATCGGGTCGGGCCGGACGGCCGATCTTCTCCTGGCCGGCTGCGAAGGTCTCGTAGATCAGCCAGCCGCCCGGGGCCACGCTGGCCACAATGAGGGGCAGCAGCGGGCGATGCAGGTAATTGGTGACGAGCACGAGGTCGAACCGGCGATCCGGGAGCGGCCAGGGGCCGGCCTCGATGTCGGCATTGATGATCTCGACCCGGTCGCGCCAGGGGGCAGTGGCCTGCACGTCGCGGTCCACGCCGGTGACGGCGTAGCCCAGGCCCAGCAGATGCGGCAGATGGCGGCCGCTGCCGCAGGCGAGGTCCAGCGCGGTCTTGCCCGGCCCGGGTGTGGCGGCCCAGCGAAGCAGCCAGGAGGAGGGTTCGGCGAGGGTCATTCGGGTTTGCTGGCGGACTTGGTGGAGGACCTTGCAGCAGACTTGGTGGCTGTCTTCTTCTTGGTCGCGGCCTTCTTGGACTTCTTCTTGGCCGGTGCATCCGTGGTCTGGCTGGAATCGTTGGCCGTCTTGGCCACCTGCTCGTCCTGGGTCAGCAGGCGGCCTTGCTTGACGCGCAGCAGCGGCTGGCCCATGGCATCGAGGTTCTTGGTCGGGTCGTCGGCCAGCAGGAGGAAGCTCGCTTCACAGCCGGGGTCGAAGCAGCCGAGCTGGCGCTTGGGGAAGAGGGCGCGCGGCGTGGCGATCGTCGCCATGCGCAGCAACTCCTCGTTGGAGAACTGTCCGGTGGCGGCGAGGGCGCGCAGCTCGGCCAGCGCCGTTTCGGTGAACAGGTCCGAGCCCATCAGCAGGTTCACGCCCGCTTCCTTGAGGATCAGCAGGTTGCGCTTGTGCATCTCGGTCTGGGCCGGCTTCATCTTGAAGAGCTGAGCCGCCGCCATGCCCGTGATGACCGAGATCTTCTGGCGCGCCGCCTGAACGGCGCTTTCGGCGCTGAGCTGGAAGCGCTCGGGCGGCTCGCCGATCGGCTGAGAATAGCCGGGCACATGGTCGATCACGTCCACGCCGGCGCGCAGGGCGAGGTCGAAGTCGGCGGCCGTCTCCACATGGGCGATCACGCGCAGGCCGGCCTTCTTGGCTCGCTGCGTGAGCGCCAGGGCCGTCTCGGCGTTCAGGCCCTGCTTGCCGGAATAGCCGAGCACCAGCCGGAGCATGTCGGTCTTGCGGGTCATGAGCAGCGGCCACTTGCGCTCCACGTCCTCGGCCTTGTCCATGACGATCACGGCCTTGTCGGCAAAGTCGGCGCGGGTCTTGCCTGGCGATGCGGCCAGCAAGGCGGGCAGGGGCTGGCCTTCGCCGCTGGTCACGCAGGCGGTGGCGAAGAGCACGTCGGGCGTCTGTGGCAGGGAGAACCGGCTGCGGATCGGGTCCACGCCGGCCGGGTCCGCACACAGCATGGCGGCGTAGTACACGCCGTCGGCCACATAGCGGTTGGCGAAGTGGTCTGCGCCCCAGTCGTTCTGCAGGTTGTAGTTGTGCGCATCGGCCAGGGGCGGGACCAGGAACTGGTTTTTCAGGTCCATGCTGCGATGGACCTGCTTGGGCTTGGTGGCCGTGAACTTGCCGTCCACCACGTAGAGCGTGCCGCGCTTGAAGCCCGCGCCGTCGAACCACTGCGCGTTCTTGAGCATGAGGTTCAGCGGTGCGCTGGCGGCGAAAGGCTGAACGGATGGTTGGGTTTGCGCCTGGGCGCTGACGGCCAATGCCAGCAGGAACAGGGCACGAAGCAGAAATGGCATGTAACAAGTCGCAGGGGAACCGGAGCGGAATGCTATCCGAGGCTCTTGCCCAGGTTCCTACAATCGCCGCCCATGGCAAGCAAAAGCAATCCCTCCGCCCAGCCCGGCAGTTACGGCGAGGCCTCGATCCGCGTTCTCAAGGGTCTGGAGCCCGTCAAGCAGCGGCCCGGCATGTACACGCGCACCGACAACCCGCTGCACTGCATCCAAGAAGTCATCGACAACGCCGCCGACGAGGCCCTGGCCGGCTTTGGCAAGCGCATCGATGTGACGCAGCACACCGACGGCTCCATCTCGATCGCCGACGACGGTCGTGGCATCCCCTTCGGCCTGCATCCGGAAGAGGGTGTGCCCGTCATCGAGATCGTCTATACCCGGCTGCATGCCGGCGGCAAGTTCGACAAGGGCTCGGGCGGCGCCTACAGCTTCTCGGGTGGCTTGCACGGCGTGGGCGTCAGCGTGACCAACGCGCTGGCGAAACGGCTCGAGGTAACGGTCTGGCGCGAGAAGCAGGTAGCGGCGCTGGCTTTCGAGCAGGGCGACGTGGTGGAGGCCGTCAAGGTCCGTCCCGCCGCCAGCGGAGATCGCAAGCAGGGCACGACCGTACGCGTCTGGCCTGAGGGCAAGTACTTCGAAAGCGCGGAGCTGCCCAAGAACGAGCTCGTGCACCTGCTGCGCTCCAAGGCCGTGCTGATGCCTGGTGTCACGGTGACGCTCAAGAACGAGAAGAGCGGGGAAGTCCAGACCTGGACGTATGCCGGTGGCCTGCGCGACTACCTGATGCAGACCCTGGTGGCGGATCCGCTGATCCCGCTGATCGAAGGTTCGCAATACGCGAGCGCCGCCGAGAGCGAGAACTTCGCCGAAGGCGAGGGCGCGGCCTGGGCCCTGGCCTTCACGGAAGAAGGCGCCGTCGTGCGGGAGAGTTATGTCAACCTGATCCCGACCGTGGCGGGCGGCACGCACGAGTCCGGCCTCAAGGACGGCCTCTTCGCCGCGCTCAAGGGCTTCATCGAGATGCACTCCCTGCTGCCCAAGGGCGTGAAGCTGATGCCCGACGACGTGTTCTCGCGCGCCAGCTTCGTGCTCTCGGCCAAGGTGCTGGACCCACAGTTCCAGGGCCAGACCAAGGAGCGGCTCAATTCGCGCGACGCGCTGCGCCTGGTCTCCACCTATGTGAAGCCCATGCTCGAGCTCTGGCTCAACCAGCATGTGGAGGCCGGCAAGAAGCTCGCCGAACTGGCGATCAGGCAGGCTCAGACGCGCCAGCGCGCGGCCCAGAAGGTCGAGAAGCGCAAGGGCTCCGGCGTGGCCGTGCTGCCGGGCAAGCTGACCGACTGCGAAAGCCGCGACCTCACGCTCAACGAAGTCTTCCT
Source organism: Roseateles sp. (assembly GCA_019234295.1). Classification (GTDB taxonomy): domain Bacteria; phylum Pseudomonadota; class Gammaproteobacteria; order Burkholderiales; family Burkholderiaceae_C; genus JAFALK01. Next base: position 51,710 of record JAFALK010000037.1, on the reverse strand, counting down.
GGTCGAGGGCGACTCGGCCGGCGGCAGTGCCAAGCTTGGCCGCAACAAGGAGACGCAGGCCATCCTGCCCCTGCGCGGCAAGGTGCTCAATGCCTGGGAGGTCGAGCGCGACTTGCTGTTCAAGAACAACGAGATCCACGACATCTCGGTGGCCCTGGGCGTGGACCCGCATGGGCCCACCGATTCGCCCGACCTCTCCGGGCTGCGCTACGGCAAGGTCTGCATCCTTTCGGACGCCGACGTGGACGGCTCGCATATCCAGGTTCTGTTGCTGACCCTGTTCTTCCGCCACTTTCCCAAGCTCATCGAGGCCGGCCATGTCTTCGTGGCGCGCCCGCCGCTGTACCGCGTGGACGCGCCGCCTCGTGGCAAGAAGCCGGCGGCCAAGATCTACGCGCTCGATGAAGGCGAGCTGTCGGCAACGCTGGACAAGCTGCGCAAGGAAGGCGCCCGCGAAGGCTCCTGGACCATCAGCCGATTCAAGGGCCTGGGCGAAATGAGTGCCGAGCAGCTCTGGGATACGACGCTGAATCCGGAAACCCGCCGGCTCTCACCGGTGGCCCTGGGCGAGCTGGACTTCGCTGCCACGGTGGAGCTCATGAACAAGCTCATGGGCAAGGGCGAGGCCGGTTCGCGGCGCGAATTGATGGAACTGCACGGCGACACCATCGAGATCGACGTATGAAGCTTCTGGTCGCGCTCGTCCTGTCCGCAGCCCCCCTGTCGGCGAGCGCCGAATTGTGGGGTTATGTGGACGGCGCCGGCGTGGCCCGCGTCGCCACCAAGCAGCTCAACGGCAGTTACAGCCTCATCATGGGCGACCCGGGCGGCAGCGACTGGGGCCGCGTGCCGGGCAAGCAAGATGCCAGCGAGAATCTGCTGACCTGGCTGGACATCGCGCCCGAGGTCAAGCAGCACCAGCCCTTGCTGCGCGAGGCCGCTGCGCGCAATGGCGTGGATATGGAACTGCTCAAGGCCATCATCACCGTCGAGTCCGGCTACAAGCAAGACGCCGTCTCGCCGCGCGGCGCCCTGGGTCTGATGCAACTCACGCCCGACGCCGGCCAGCGCTACGCCAAGACGCGTGATCACAAGGCCTTGCTGAATCCGAAAACCAATGTCGAGACCGGCGCGCGCATGCTGGCCGACCTGATCCGCCGCTTCGGCCGCATCGATGCGGCCCTTGCAGCCTGGAACGCAGGGGAGGGCACGGTGCGCCGCGCCGGCAACCGCGTGCCCGATATCGCCGAAACCCAGGCCCATGTGCAGCTCGTGCTTGAGCTCTACTGGGCCTTGCTGCAACGCAGCCTGCCCGCCACAGCGCGGCAGCTTCGTATCGAAACACAATGACGACTCAGACCACGATGGACTTCAACGCGCCCGCCGAAGCGGGCGACTCGCTGACCCTGGCGCACTACGCCCAGCAGGCCTACCTCGAATACGCGCTCTCGGTCGTCAAGGGTCGGGCCCTTCCGGACGTGTGCGATGGCCAGAAGCCCGTGCAGCGCCGCATCCTCTATGCGATGGAGCGCATGGGACTGACCTTCACCGGCGCGAGCGGTGCCAAGCCGGTCAAGGGCGCGCGGGTGGTTGGCGACGTGCTCGGCCGCTTCCATCCGCACGGTGACCAGTCGGTGTACGACGCGCTGGTGCGCATGGCGCAGGACTTCTCGCAGCGCTATCCGCTGATTGACGGCCAGGGCAACTTCGGTTCGCGCGACGGCGACGGCGCGGCGGCCATGCGATACACGGAGGCGCGCCTGGCGCCCATCGCGCGCCTGCTGCTCGACGAGATCGATGAAGGCACGGTGGACTTCGCACCCAACTACGACGGCAGTGTGGAAGAGCCGCGCCAGCTGCCCGCACGTCTGCCCTTCGTGCTGCTCAACGGCGCAAGTGGCATCGCCGTGGGTCTGGCGACGGAGGTGCCCAGCCACAACCTGCGTGAGATCGCCTGTGCGGCCGTGGCCCTGCTGCGCAACGACAAGCTCGGCGACGACGAGCTCTTCAGCCTGGTGCCGGGGCCGGACTTTCCCGGCGGTGGCCAGCTGATCTCATCGAGAGATGACATCCGCGCCGCGTATACCTCGGGCCGCGGCAGCCTCAAGCTTCGCGCCCGCTGGAAGATCGAGGATCTGGCCCGCGGCCAATGGCAACTGGTCGTGACGGAGCTGCCGCACGGCACGAGCACGGCCAAGGTGCTGGAGGAGATCGAGGAGCTCACCAATCCCAAGGTGAAGGCTGGCAAGAAGGCGCTGACGCAGGAGCAGCAGCAACTCAAGGCCAGCGTGCTGGCGGTGCTGGATACGGCGCGCGACGAGTCGAGCAAGGACGCGCCCGTGCGCCTCGTGTTCGAGCCCAAGAGCCGCACCGTGGAGCAGCAGGAGCTGATCACCACGCTGCTGGCGCACACCAGCCTGGAGACCTCGGCCCCGATCAACATGACCATGATCGGCATCGACGGCCGGCCCACGCAGAAGAGCTTGCGCCAGATCCTGCTCGAGTGGATCGAATTCCGGCAACGGACCGTCGACCGCCGCACCCGCCACCGCCTGGCCAAGGTGCTGGAGCGTATCCACGTGCTCGAAGGCCGGCAGCTCGTGCTGCTGAACATTGACGAGGTGATTCGCATCATCCGCAATGCGGACGAGCCCAAGACGGCGCTGATTGAGCGCTTCAAGCTCTCCGATCGACAAGCCGAGGACATTCTCGAGATCCGCCTGCGCCAGTTGGCACGCCTGGAGGCGATCAAGATCGAGCAAGAGCTCTCCAAGCTGCGCGAGGAGCAGGCCAAGCTGGAAGACATTCTGGCCAGCGCCACGAGCCTCAAGCGCACGGTGATCAAGGAGATCGAGGCCGATGCCAAGCAATATGGCGACGAGCGTCGCACCCTGATCGAGGCCGCCGAGCGCGTGGTGGCCGAAGTGAAGATCGTCGACGAACCCGTCACCGTGGTCGTGTCCATGAAAGGCTGGGTGAGGGCGCTCAAGGGTCATGAGGTGGACCCGGCCGGCTTAAGCTTCAAGAGCGGGGACCAGCTCTACGGCACCTTCCCTTGCCGCAGCGTGGATCCTCTGATCGTCTTTGGCACGAATGGGCGCGTGTATTCGGTGCCTGTGTCCGTGCTGCCCGGCGGCCGCGGCGACGGCGCGCCGATCACGACGCTGATCGAGCTGGAGGCTGGCACGCAAATAGCGCATTACTTTGCTGCAAGCGCGACGCAAAAGCTCGTGCTCGCCGGCACGGGCGGCTTCGGCCTCGTGGCACAGGTAGGCGACCTCGTCGGCAGCAAGAAGGCTGGCAAGACCTTCTTGACGCTCGAAGGCAAGGAGGCACCGCTGCCGCCGGCCGCGGTGCCCGCAGGCGAGGTGCTTGGCGTGCAGCTGGCCTGCCTCTCGATGAACGGCCGCCTTCTGACCTATGCGCTCGACGAGCTCAAGCACCAGCCCAAGGGCGGCCGCGGCCTGACCTTGATCGATCTCGAGGCCAAGGACGCGCTCGTGAGCGTGGCTGCGTTCACGCAAGCCCTGCAGGTACTCGGCAGCGGACGCGGCGGCAAGCCCAAGGAGGAGGTGCTCAAGGGCGCCAACCTCGCGGGCTACGCGGGCAAGCGGGCGCGCAAGGGCAAGGCGGTCGAAGGCATGCAAAAGGTCTTGCGGGTTTTACCCGCCTGACTTTTGTCCGGCGCGGGGGTGGCCTCGCTATGCTCGCCCCATCATGAAAAGGAGCGAGACATGCAAGACGAAGGCCTGCCTTCCCTCGGGCGCCGCCAGCTGATGGCGGCCGGTCTGGGAATGACGATGAGTTCCCCGCTGCTGGCGGCGATGGACTCGCCCAAGCCGCTGTCCATCCTGATCCTTGGCGGCACCGGCTTCATTGGTCCGCACCAGGTGCGCTACGCGATCGAGCGCGGCCACAAGCTGACCCTCTTCAACCGCGGCCACCGGCCCAAGGAATGGCCGGCGCGCGTGGAAGAGGTGACGGGCGATCGTGACACGAACGACTATGAGGTGCTCAAGGGCCGAAAGTGGGACGTCTGCATCGACAACCCGACTTCGATCCCGGCCTGGGTGCGCGGCGCGGCTGCGGTGCTCAAGGGCAACGTGGGCCAATACATCTTCGTCTCCACGCTGTCGGTCTATTCGGACGACGCCAAGCCGGGCCAGGACGTGGACGGACCGCGTCATGTCTACAAGGGCGCGGATGCCATGTCCGAGACCACGGCCACGCTTCGCAAAGACATGAGCCTGTACGGTCCGCTCAAGGCCTTGTCCGAAGACGAGGTCATGAAGCAGTTCCCCGGCATCGCCACCATCGTGCGGCCCGGCCTCATCGTCGGCCCCGGCGACGAGACTGATCGCTACACCTACTGGCCGGTGCGCCTGGCCCGGGGTGGCAAGGTGCTGGCGCCACCGCTGGCGGACCCGGTCAAGTACGTGGATGCGCGCGACCTCGGCGAGTGGATGATCCGCTTGGCCGAGACGCGCACCTTCGGCAGCTTCAATGCAATCGGGCCCGAGACAGAGCTGACGACCGGGGCGATGCTCAACGGCATCAACAAGGCCGTCGGCGGCAAGGCTCAGCTCGTGCCAGCCACGGCCAAGTGGCTGGAGGACAACAAAGTCGAGGCCTGGGGCGACCTGCCGGTCTGGGTGCCCGGCGAGGGTGACACGGCGGGCTTCCATCGCCGCTTGGTGGCGCGCTCGTTTGCGGCGGGCCTGCGATTTCGGCCCGTGGAGGAAACGGCGCGCGACACCCTGGCCTGGTGGAACACGCTGGACGAGAAGCGCCGCGCCAAGCTTCGCTCAGGCCTGACGATGGAGCGCGAGGCGGAACTGCTTGCCAAGCTGGGCTGATAGCCCGAGATGGAACAGGGACGCCATGGCGATGTATGGTTAGGTCCAGTCAAGGAGGACTTATGCAGAGTCATCACCATCACCGTTTTGCCGATCTCTTCGAACAGCTGGGTCTGCCAGCCGATCCCAAGGGGATCGGCGACTTCATTGCTTCTCATCGGCCACTGCAGGCCTCCATCCGCCTCGAGGATGCACCGTTCTGGAGCCCAGCCCAGGCGACCCTGCTGCGCGAGGAGATCGTGCGCGATGCCGACTGGGCCGAACTTGTCGATCAGCTGAATATCGCGCTCAGGGGCTGAGCCCCGGCGCCATGAAGCCGCCCTCGGCATCGCCGACCCAGCCACGGAACAGGCTTTCCTGGGCGAGACTGGCTACGACCTGGCCGTCGCGGGCGTAGACGGTTGCCGTCGACAGGCCGCGAGCGCCGGCCGTGCAAGGGCTCTGGGCATCGACGAAGAGCCACTCGTTGGGATTCGCCGGCTTGTGGAACCACACGCTGTGGTTGAGGCTGGCGATGTACAGGCCCGTTCCGAGCTTGGTTCCGACCAGGGGCTCGAGCGCCGTGAGCGGGAACCAGTAGTCCGACAGATAGCCCAGGGCCGCTTGTTGCAAGGCCTGCGGCTGATCTTCCAAGGGCTGCAGCGCGCGCACCCAGTAGCGAAAGTGCGCCTGCTTGCGATTGCGCTCGAAGAGGAAGCGTTCGGCATCCACGGGGCGCAGCTCTACGCTGCGCGAGTTGGCGAGGCGGTCCTTGACGGCAGCGGGCAGGGGCGGGAGAAGCTCCGCATGATCTATCAGCACCTGGCGCAGGCTGCGCAGGCTTTCGGGGGCGGGAACGTCGGCCGGCAGCGGCTGGCTGAATTCCGGAGCGGGCTCGCCGCGATGGAAGGACACATTGGCACTGACGACGGTGCGATCGCCCTGCGAGCCCAGCACCTGTTGAACGCTGAAGTTCAGGCCGCGCATGAGCTGGCGTACCTCGTAGCGCATAGGCACGCCGGGCCGGCCGGCGGTGAGGAAATTGATCTGCACGCAGTGGATGGCGGCGCTGCCCCGGTTGCTGGCCGCCGCGGCCATCATGGCCTGGCCCACGAGCTGGCCGCCATAGAGTGCGCCGTGCATGTTGGCGTCCGAATGCGGGCTGTAGAAGGCGTCGTCTTCTCCGCGCGTCAGGCTCAACAAGACACCGAGGTCTCGCTGATCCCATGATGGGTCGCTGCCCAGCTCGGGGACGACGGTGTTGATGTTTGGATGCGGGGCGGGGGCGGGCATGCCCTCATCATAGGCGGCGGCCTTGCTCAGGGCTTCACCGTGACCCAGTCCAGGCTGAGCCAGTTGCCCGGGTTGTGCACGGCGGTCACGCCTTGCCGCATGGCCCACGGGATGATCTGTCGGTGCAGTGGGATGATGTTGATGGCCTCGCGGTAGGCCTGCAGCGCCGCCTTGACGAGGGCCGCGCGCTTGTCGGGCGCCGTCTCCAGGGCCGAGGCGACGGCCAACTGGTCGGCGTGCTCGTTGACCCATTGGCCGAAGTTGTTGAAGCCGATGCCATTGCTGCCACGCTTGCGCAGCACGGGGGCGAACATGAACTCGGCATCGGTGGCGGAGCCGCCCCAGCCGTAGAGGTAGAGGCTGGTGTCCAGTTTTTCGAGCTTGGGGAAGGTGAGCGTGCGCGGCTGGGCGTTGACCTTGACCCTCACCTTGAGCTGCGCCCACATGGAGGCCAGGGCGATGCAGATCTTCTCGTCGTTGATGTAGCGGTTGTTGGTGCAGTCCAGCGTGACTTCAAAGCCGTCCGCATAGCCAGCTTGCGCCATCAGCTGGCGAGCGGCCGCGATGTCGTAGGGCAGGCGTGACTCGAGCTGTGCGTCGTTGTAGGCGCCCAGCGGCGAAGGCGTGAGCCCGCCGGTGGGCACGGAAAGCCCGTTCATGAGCTTGGAGCGGATTGCCTCGATGTCTATGGCCTGGTAAAGCGCCCGGCGTACGCGGATGTCGGTGAACGGATTGCGATTGCCCGGCACGTCACCGTAGAGAAGCTGGTCGCGGCCCTGGTCCATGCCGATGAAGATCAGGCGGTTCTCTGCGCCGTCGAGCACCTTGATGTCGGGCGTGCCGCGCAGTCGCGGCACGTCGCGCGGTGGCGGATCCAGCACCAGGTCGAGCTCGCCCGACAACAGGGCGGCCATCCGCGTGGCGTCGTTGGCGATCGGCAGGTAGATGAAGCCCTGGAGATGGCCTTCGAAATGCCCCCACCAGGCAGGATTGCGCTTGTAGACCGTCTTCACGCCAGGTTCGCGGCTGACCAGCATGAAGGGGCCGGTGCCGTTGGCGTTCATGTTGGCGTAGCTCTCCTCCTTGGCCTTGAAGTTCAAGGGCCGGGAGACCTTGCGCTGCTCGCACCACGACTTGCTCATGATGAGCAAGACAGACAGGTGCTCGAGGAAGACGGGGTCGTGTGTCTCTTGCACGAACTCCACCGTCAACGCGTCGAGCGCCCGCGGCATGCCCGCTGCCGTTGCGTAGGCGCGGAAGGGCGAATTGGGGTCTCTGAGCCGCTGCATGGAGAAGACCACGTCCTCGGCCGTGAAGGCGCTGCCGTCCTGGAACTTGACGCCCGGCCTCAGCTTCAGGCGCCACACGGTGGGCGAGACCTGTGTCCATTCGGTCGCCAGCGAAGGCCCGAGGCTCTGATCGGCCCGCCGACGCACCAAATACTCGTAGATCTGGTTGTTGAGCGAGTTGGTCAGCGACTCGTTCTGCGAGTGCGGATCGAGGGTGAGGAGGTCGCCCTGGCTGGACCAGCGCAGCGTCTGGGCCGGGGCGGCGAGCGCCGCCGCGAGCGACATCAGGCATACGGCAAGGCGAGCAGACATGTGCATCGTGGCCCCCTGTGTCCGGTATCCCTGACCGGTGCCGCAAAGTGTAGGAAGCGTCGCCTGCGCCGCGACCCGGGCTAACCCCCGGGGAAGCTGCGACAATCCGGGATTCGGTCCCCAAACCCTACGATGGCGTGCGCCCGTTGCGTACCCACCCGCTGCAGTCGGCAACCTCCAAGAGAACCCATGGCCCAGTACGTCTTTTCCATGAACCGTGTCAACAAGACGGTTCCCCCCAAGCGCCACATCCTCAAGGACATCTCGCTGTCCTTCTTCCCCGGCGCCAAGATCGGCGTTCTGGGCGTGAACGGCTCGGGCAAGTCCACTCTCCTGAAGATCATGGCGGGCGTGGACAAGGAGATCGAGGGCGAGGCCATTCCCATGCCGGGCATCAAGATCGGCTACCTCGAGCAAGAGCCGCGCCTGAACGCCGAGCAGACCGTGCGTGAAGCGGTCGAGGAAGGCATCGGCGGCGTGCTGGCTGCCAAGAAACGCCTGGACGAGGTCTACGCCGAATACGCCGAGCCGGATGCCGACTTCGACAAGCTGGCCGCCGAACAGGGCGAGCTCGAGGCCATCATCGCTGCCGCTGGCTCGGAAAACACCGACCTGCAGCTTGAACTGGCCGCCGACGCGCTGAACCTTCCGCCCTGGGACGCCGTCATCGGCGTGCTCTCCGGTGGCGAGAAGCGCCGCGTGGCCCTGTGCCGCCTGCTGCTGTCCAAGCCTGACATGCTGCTCCTCGACGAACCGACCAACCACCTGGACGCCGAATCGGTCGAGTGGCTGGAGCAGTTCCTGCAGCGCTTCCCCGGTACCGTGGTGGCCATCACACACGACCGCTACTTCCTCGACAACGCCGCCGAGTGGATCCTGGAGCTGGACCGCGGTCATGGCATTCCCTGGAAGGGCAACTACACCGAGTGGCTGGACCAGAAGGAACGCCGCCTGGAGCAGGAACAAAAGAGCGAAGACGCCCGCATGAAGGCGATGAAGGAAGAGCTCAAGTGGGTGCGCTCCAATGCCAAGGGCCGTCAGGCCAAGAGCAAGGCACGTCTGGCCCGCTTCGAGGAGCTCTCCGACGTCGAATACCAGCAGCGCAACGTCACGAATGAAATCTTCATCCCCGTGGCCGAGCGCCTGGGCAACGAGGTGATCGAGTTCGAGGGCGTGAGCAAAAGCTTCGGCGACCGCATGCTGATCGACAATCTGTCGTTCAAGGTCCCGGCTGGCGCCATCGTCGGCATCATCGGCCCCAACGGCGCGGGCAAATCCACGCTGTTCCGCATGCTGCAGGGCACGGAGCAGCCGGACAGCGGCACGGTCAAGATCGGCAAGACGGCCAAGATGGCCTTCGTCGACCAGAGCCGCGCCAGCCTGGAGGCCGACAAGACCGTGTGGGAAGACGTCTCGGGCGGCCTGGACAACATCACGGTCGGCAAGTTCGTGATGCCCAGCCGCGCCTACCTCGGCCGCTTCAACTTCAAGGGCAACGACCAGCAAAAGCTCGTCGGCTCGCTCTCCGGTGGTGAGCGCGGCCGCCTGCACCTGGCCAAGACTCTGGCACAGGGCGGCAATGTGCTGATGCTGGACGAACCGTCCAACGACCTGGACGTGGAAACCCTTCGCGCCCTGGAAGAGGCCCTGCTCGAGTTCGCAGGCTCTGCCATGGTGATCAGCCACGACCGCTGGTTCCTCGACCGCATCTGCACCCACATCCTGGCCTGCGAGGGCGACTCGCAGTGGTTCTTCTTCGACGGCAACTTCCACGAGTACGAAGCGGACAAGAAGAAGCGCCTCGGTGAGGAAGGCGCGCGGCCCAAGCGCATGCGCTTCAAGCCGATCAAGTAAGGCGCTTGCCGGCTCGGGCTGTCGCTGCACCGTGCGAGGCGAGCGCCTCACGAAGACAGCCTGACGGCCATCTACGCGGTCGCGGCTGCATGGGCGGGCCTTGTGCTGGATGGGCCCGGTCATGTGGTCGAGCGTTGCCTGCGAGGGGTACGCTTCGAAGATCTGCTGGGTCCTTCGGCCACATTGAGTGACCACGATGTTCCGGGCTTGTCTGCCGAGCCGCTCGTACGTCCCGAACCGCTCTTGCTGCTGGGTGGCCCGCAGCCCGCAGCCCGCAGCTCGCAGCTCGCAGTTCGCAGCCCCCTGTGCGTGCGATCGACGTCACCGACGTGACGGATGCTGCGCGAGGGCCTGGTGCGTTGATCGAGCGCAGCACCGGTCCCTGGCTCGCGCTTTACAAATGTTTTCTCCTGCCGAATCGCCTTGTTACGCGTGCGGCTCAAGATTCCGTCATCGCAGCACAAGCGCTGTATTCAACGGAGATCGAGATGTTCCTCAGTCGTGTCCTGAAGGCGGGTGCCCTCGCAGCGGCGCTGAGCCTTGGTGGCCTGTCGGCCCAGGCCCAGCCCATGATGGCCGGTGGCCCGGAAATGCATCACGGGATGATGATGCACGGGCTCAAGGCAATCGGTGCGAGTGACGCCCAGATCGCGCAGATCAAGGCCATCTTCGCGCAGGCCAAGACGGACAACCAGGCGGCCCACGAGCAGCTCAAGGCCTTGCATCAGCAGATGCAGGCGCTCTTCACCGCGCCGGTCATCGACGCCAACTCCATCACCGCCCTGGCCAGCCAGGCGCAGACGCAGCACGATGCCATCGCCACGCGAATGACGCGTGCCCTCATCGACTCGGCCAATGTGCTCTCGCCCGACCAGCGCGCCAAGCTCGCCGCGCTGCGGGCCAAGCACGCCGATCACATGAAGGATCGTGCTCAGCGTGGCAGCTCCGGCGGCCAACAGTAGTCACTCGAGTGCTCGAGCTAGACGAGGTCGCGTATGCTTGGATACTTCACTGAAACCGGCCGCCCGCACGAAGCAGCGGGCGTTGAAAAAACCACCCCAGTCCACATGACGCCTAAGCTGTTGCTGATCGACGACGATGCGCGCCTGACTTCCATGCTCGCCGACTACCTCGGCCATGCAGGCTTTGAGGTGGATACCGCTGGGTCGCTGGCCGCCGGCCGCGAGGCGCTACGCAACTTTGCCTACGATTTGCTGGTGCTGGACCTCATGCTGCCCGACGGCGATGGCCTTGAGTTCTGCCGGGAGCTGCGCAGCTCGCCGCAGCACCGCCGCCAGCCCGTGCTCATGCTTTCGGCCCGCGGCGAGCCCATGGACCGCATTCTCGGCCTGGAGCTCGGCGCAGATGACTACATGGCCAAGCCCTTCGAGCCGCGTGAGCTGCAGGCCCGGGTCAAGGCCTTGCTGCGCCGTGCTGAGCCTCAAGCCGACGAAGTCGATGACGTTTTGCGCTTCGGCCGCCTGGAAATCGATCTTGCCGCCCGCATGGCGCGCCTGGACGGCAAGCCCTGCGAGCTGACGAGCCACCAGTTCGACCTCCTGGTCGTGCTGGCCCAGAGCCCCGGGCGCGTGCTCTCGCGCGACCAGATCATGGATGCGCTCAAGGGCCATCCGCTCGACGCCTTCGACCGCTCGATCGACGTTCACGTTTCGCGCATCCGCTCCGTCATCGAGGACGATGTGAAGAACCCGCGTCGAGTCCTCACCGTGCGAGGCGTCGGTTATGTCTTCGCGAAGAAGCAGGACGCTGAGAACTGATCTGATTTGAAGTCTCTCTACCTTCGCATCTACCTGACGCTGGTTGCCCTGCTGCTGGCTTTCGCCTTCGGCGCGGCTTGGCTTTTCCAGCGCCAGATGGAACACGAGCGAGGCACGGCCGACGCAGCGGCGAACGAGCGCCTGATCGCCATGGCCGCGCTGATCCACCATGCCCTGCCGCCGGCGACCGCCACGCGCGAGGAGCAGGCCGCCGCTGTGGCGTTCTGGGGGCAGCGCCTGCGCATGGCCATTGCCCTGGTCGACGAGCGGGGCAATCGCATCGGGGCCAGCGAGCTGTTCGAACGCCGTGAAGATGATCCCGTCGCCCGCCATGTTCAGGTTCCTCTGGACGATGGCCGCAGCTTGCTCATGCTGCGCGGATGGCGTCCGCAGCCGGGCCTGAGCCAAGGCCCAGGCGGGCCCGGCGGGCCCGGCGGACCTGGAGACGGGCCCAATCGCATGGCAGGCCGCAACCCCGTGACTCCGCCGCCTTGGGGTCTGCCGTGGCTGGGCCAGCGTCCCAGCGGTGAAGCGCTGGCCATGGTGCTCGTGCTGCTCTTTCTGGGCGTCGCTCTGGGGGCCTATCCGGTGGTACGCCGGCTCACGCGCCGGCTCGAGGTGCTCAAGAGCGGCGTGGAGACCTTTGGCGCCGGCAATCTGGCTCATCGTGTGGATGACAGCGGCCGCGACGAGGTGGCGGCCCTGGCGCGTAGCTTCAACGATGCCGCCGGTCGCATCGAGTCGCTGCTGCGCTCCAACAAGAACCTGCTGGCCAATGCCAGCCATGAGTTCCGCTCGCCCCTGGCTCGCTTGAAGATGGCCTTCTCGATGCTCGACGACGCGCCCCCTGCCGGGCGCGCCCGCCTCGCGACTGAGATCCACACCAATATCGCCGAGCTCGATGCCTTGGTCGAGGAAGTGCTGCTGGCCAGCCGACTCGAATCGGGCACCCGGAGCGCGCCTGCCGAGAAGGTCGATCTGCTGGGTCTGGCCGCCGAGGAGGCAGCGCGCACGGGCGCTCTGTTTGAGCCCGCGCAAGGGCTGCAGAGCTTGCCCATCATGGGTGACGAGCGGCTCTTGCGCCGCGCCGTGCGCAATCTGCTAGAAAACGGCCGCCGCTACGGGGGTGATGTCGTCACGCTGAGGCTGGCCCACGAGGGCGCGTACGCCGTGATCCGCGTGCTCGATCACGGACCTGGCGTTCCCGAGCCCATGCGTGAGCGCATCTTCGAGGCCTTCTTCCGCCTGGAAGGGCACGCCGAGCAGGTCGGTGGCGTGGGCCTAGGACTGTCATTGGTGAAGCAGATCGCCGCGGCTCATGGCGGCAGTGTGCGCTGCGAACCGCGCGAGGGCGGAGGCAGCGTGTTCGTGCTCAGCTTGGCTGCCGGTGCATCCAGCGCATGAAGGCGCTGAGTCCGATTGCAGCGAGGATCAGGCCCACGGTGGCCGCGCTCCAGAAGCCCGACGCACCGTGCAATGACTCCGGAACACTGGCTGAGCCGCTGAAGGCCATGTAGTAGCCGCCACCGATGCCCACGCCCCAGATCGCCACGGCGTAGATGAGGACCGGCGCGGTTGCGATGTGATAGGCCCGCAGGATCTGTGCGGCCACCGTCTGTGCGGCGTCGGCCGTGTGGAAGATCCAGACCCATAGCAGCAGCGGCATGGCCGCGTTCACGATGCGCATGTCGTGCGTGTAGAGCCTGAGCACTTGCTCGCGGAACAGGAAGACCAGGCCGCCCATCACGGCGGCGACCGCCAGCCCCAGCGCCATCGAGTGGTTCGAGAGGCTGCGCGCATCCTCGGGATCTCGCGCGCCCACGGCCTGGGCCACCAGGGTGCCGGCCGCGCTGCCGATGGCCATGGGCATCATGAACATCATGGACACGAGGTTGATCGCCAGCTCATGGCCGGCCACTGGGATGGCGCCCAGGCGCGCGATGAAGATGGCCATGAAGGTGAAGCCCGTCACCTCAATGGCGATGGCGCCGCCCATCGGAACGCCCAGACGCAGCAGGGCACGCAGGTCCTTCCAGTGCGGTGCTTCCAGACCACCACGGCGCAAGCCGTATGCGTCGTAGCTCGCGTCGTGCCGCAGCAGCCACCAACCTGCCGCGCATTGCGTCCACATCACAATGGCGGTGGCGATGCCGCAGCCCAGTGTGCCCAGCGCCGGCAGCGGCCCCAGGCCCCAGACGAACATGGCGCTCAGTGGGATTTTCAGCAGCAGGCCAACCACCTGAATGCTCATCACTGCCTTGGGCCGCGAGATCGCCGTGTTGAAGCCGCGGTAGGCCGTGAACAGCAGCGCAGGCGGTAGCGCCGCAGCCAGGGCTTGCAGGTACTCACGCACGCGACTCTCGACCTGCGGCCCGGCGTGCGCGATGCCTAGCAGCGGCGCGGGGAAGAGCAGCAGCGCATCGCCCAGCACGGCGAGAAAGATAGCCAGCCAGAAAGCCTGGTGCAACTGACGTCCGGCACGCTCGAGCTTGCCCGCGCCGAAGAGTTGGCCCACGATGGGCGAGACGGCGAGCACCACGCCCATCAGGCCGACGAACACGCTCACGTAGATCGCCGCACCCACGGCCAGGGCCGCGAGGTCGATGGCCGAATAGCGCGCCAGCAAGAAGGTGTCCACGGTGGCGAAGGCCAGCACGGCGATCTGGCCCACGAAGACGGGCCAGGCCAGGGGGACGATGCGGTGCAGATCGGCGCGGAAACTACTTCTCATGCGCCCGCTCTGAGTAGCGGTTGAAGCGCCAGGCCGTGGCTTCAAGCGAGATGCGCCGCCAGGTCACACGTTTTTCCACGGGTGTCATCACGCACCAGTTCTGCACTTCGTCGAAGCTGCGGCCGCAACCCTTGCACTGCGCGTCCCCCTGGCTCGTGGAGCAGATGGCGATGCAGGGCGCGTCAGGCGTCGTCTTGTACCACTGCAGCCAGGCGGCCACGGCGGCAGCGGGCACGGCGTCTTCGTCGATCTCCACCTCACGGCGCCAGACCATCCGCCCATAGACCTCGGCCAGGGCCGAGAGCTCGGGCGCGAGCGGCATGCCGGCCTCGGTGGGCGCGCGTTGGCGCCACCAGTTGATGGCCGATTCGATGTCGGTGATGTGGATGGCCGTCATGGCTCAGTAGCCCAGACCGATGGCCGCGCGGACCTCGCGCAGCGTTTTGCGGGCCACCGCACGGGCGCGCTCGGTGCCGAGCTCCAGGATCCAGTGCACACGCTTGGGGTCGGTCAGCCATTCCTCGGCGCGTTCGCGCCAGGGCTGCTGCTCCTTCTGGATGGCCTCGATCAGTGGCTGCTTGCAGTCGAGGCAGCCGATGCGGGCGCTGCGGCAGCCGGAAGCCAGCTGCATGCGCGTGGCTTCGTCTGTATAGACCTCGTGCAGTGGCCACACGGGACAGCGCGCGGGCTCACCGCAGTCGCCACGGCGCACGCGCTGCGGGTCTGTGGGCATGGTGCGGAGCTTCTCGGCCACGGCTTGCGGCGCCTCGCGCATCGAGATGCCATTGCCCAGGCTCTTACTCATCTTGCGGCCGTCCAGGCCGGGCAGGCGCGCGGTCTCGCTCAGCAGGGCCTGCGGCTCCACGAAGGTGTTGCCGTACTGATGATTGAAGCGGCGCGCCACTTCTCGTGTGATCTCTACATGGGCGGCCTGGTCCTCGCCGACGGGCACCTGCTGGGCACGATAGATCAGGATGTCGGCCGCCTGCAGCAGGGGATAGCCCAGCAGGCCGTAGCTCGGTGTGTCCTGGTCCTTGTAGCCGGGCACGCGCTCCAGCCAGGAGACGGGCGTGCTCATGGCCAGCAGGGTGAACAGTTCGGCGTGCTCGGGCATGCGGCTCTGAATGAAGAGCGTGCACTGCTCGGGATCGAGGCCGGCGGCCAGCCAGTCTACGACCATGTCATAGACGTGGTGCTCGAGCTGGCCGGGCGTCTGTGCCTCGCCGGTCAACGCATGCCAATCGGCGACGAAGAAGAAACAGTCGTGCGTGGCCTGCAGGCGCACCCAGTTCTTGAGCGCGCCATGGAAATGGCCCAGGTGCAGGGCGCCGGTGGGGCGCATGCCGGAAAGCACGCGCGGGCGGGGGACTTCAGCGTTCATAGGAACCTACGATTGTTACACTGCCGGCCCCATGAAGAGAATCGTCATCCTGATCTCGGGCGGAGGCTCGAACATGCAGGCCATCCACAAGGCCTGCGTGGCCGAGGGCTGGAATGCCCGCGTCGAGGCAGTGATCTCCAACCGTCCAGATGCCGGAGGCCTGGACTATGCGCGCGGGCAGGGCCTGAACGCCATCGTGCTTGATCACAAGGGCTTTGCCAGCCGCGAGGCCTTCGACGCCGAGTTGATGAAGGCGATCGACGCCCACTCGCCCGACCTGGTCGTGCTCGCGGGTTTCATGCGCATCCTCACGCCGGCCTTCACCGCGCACTATGCGGGGCGCATTCTCAATATCCACCCATCTGTGCTGCCGGCCTTCACGGGCCTGCACACGCACGCCAGGGCGATCGAGATGGGCTGCAAGTTCGCCGGTGCCACCGTGCACTTCGTGACGGCCGAGCTCGACCATGGTGCCATCGTCGCGCAGGCCCAGGTGCCCGTGCTGCCGGACGATGACGCCCACACGCTGGCCGCGCGCGTGCTTCGCCAGGAGCACCGCATGTACCCGGCGGCTGTGCGCTGGTTCCTCGAAGACCAACTGGAAATCAGGGGCCTGCGCGTGAGGCACAAGGCCGGCGAATCGCAGAGTTTTTCCTAACCGACCAGCCCCGCCAAGATATTGATCGTCAGCGCCAGCACGCCCGTATTGAAGGCGAAGGCCAGCACCGTGTGCAGCAGCACGAGGCGGCGCATGGGTCGGCTGTTGACCGACACGTCCGAGGTCTGCGAGCAGGCCGCGATGGTGATCGAGAAATAGAGGAAGTCCAGGTAGTCGGGCCCCTTCGCCTCGACCTCGTCGCCCGGAAAGTCCAGGCCATGGCAGCGCCCGTCGCGGTGATAGAGGCTGGCGTAGGCGAGGGCGAATTCCACCGGCAAGAAGAGCCAGACGCCGGCCACGGTAGTCAGCGCCAGCACCAGGTGCGGCCAGGTCAGGGCCACGTCGGCGCCATGCTTGATCTGCGATTGCTCCAGCGCGATCGCCACCAGCGAGGCCAGCGCGCCGACGGCTGCGAGCAGCAGCACCGAGCCCAGACCATCGGCCCGCGCGATCGCATGGCGCTGCAGCTGCGCGCGATCGGCCTTGAGCATCATGTGCACAGCCATCAGCAGGTACAGCCAGACGGCCATGTTCCAGCCCAGCAGCACACGGCTGATCGGCAGCATGGCGCCCGGCCACGCAATGGCCAGCAGCGCGCCGGCTGCGAAGGCGCCGATCAGCCGCGGGCGGGCCCGCAAAAAGCGCATGGGCTTCATAGCGGCGCGAAGCGCTGGACGATGGCTCCGTCGACCTGCAGAGTGCCGAAGAACATCGCATGCGGGCGCAGCCACAGGCCGCTGGCGTTGTAGAGCGGCTTGTAGATCACCAGCGGCTCCAGAGTCTCGCTGTGCCGGCCCACGCCGATCACCTCGTACTCGCCACCTTTGTAGTGGCGGTAGCGGCCTGTGGGCGTGGCGGGCAGGGGAGGGAGGTCGTTGTTCATGGGGCTGCGGGGATAATCCGGGAATGCATCCTAATGCCCTCCTCGACCTGACCGCAGAACTGCTGCGCTCCGTCCTCAAGTTCGATTCGCCGGCCGATGGCGTCGTCTCCGCGTTCTTCCGCAAGAACAAAAACCTCGGCCAGCGCGAGCGTCACACGCTGGCCGAGACGACCTACGCCGTTGTGCGCCAGCGTCCGCTGCTGCAGCACCTGGCCCAGAGCGGCAGCGGTCCCATCGAGCGTCGGCTTGCGATCCTGGCCTGGGAAGGCAGCCCGAGCTTCCTCAAGGCCGCTCTGCATCCACAGGAGCAGGCCTGGCTGGACCAGGTCGAGTCGATCGACCGCGGCAGCCTGGCGCCCAAGCTGCGCCATAACCTGCCCGACTGGCTGGCCGAGCCCTTGCTCGCGCGCCTGGGCGAGGAGCAGTTCTGGCAACTGGCCGCCGCGATGAACGAGGGTGCGCCGCTGGACCTGCGCGTGAACACGCTCAAGGCCAAGCGCGAGGAGGTGCTTGCCGCCCTGCATGCCGCCGGCATCATTTGCCAGCCCACGCCGCATTCGCCCTGGGGCGTGCGGATCCAGGGCAAACCGGCCCTGGCCAAGCTGGAGCTGTTCACGAGCGGGGGCATCGAGGTGCAAGACGAGGGCAGTCAGCTCCTCGCGCTCTTGCTCGACGCCAAGCGCGGCGAGATGGTGGTGGACTTCTGCGCCGGTGCTGGCGGCAAGACGCTCGCCCTGGGCGCGGCCATGCGCAACACCGGCCGGCTCTACGCCTTCGATGTCTCGGGTCACCGCCTCGACGCGCTCAAGCCCCGCCTGGCGCGCAGCGGCCTGTCCAATGTCCACCCGGCCCAGATCGCCCACGAACGCGACGAGCGCATCAAGCGCCTGGCCGGCAAGATCGACCGCGTGCTCGTCGACGCCCCCTGCTCGGGTCTGGGCACGCTGCGACGCAATCCTGATCTCAAGTGGCGCCAGTCGCCCAAGGCTGTGGCCGAGCTGCAGGACAAGCAGGCCGCCATCCTGGCCAGCGCTTCGCGGCTGCTGAAGTCTGGCGGCCGGCTCGTCTACGCCACGTGCAGCCTGCTCGACTCGGAGAACGAGGCGGTTGCAAAGGCCTTCACAGAAATGCACAAGGACTTCAGGCCGCTGGACCCGGTCGAGCTGCTCGACAAGGCCCAGGTGGCTGGGGCCCAGACGCTGTGTGAGAACGGCTTCTTGCGTCTGTGGCCGCACCGGCACCAGACCGACGGCTTCTTTGCGGCGGTATGGGAGAAGCAGTGAACTGGGACCTGCCGGAACCGTTCATCCTCAACGTCAGCCCGCAAGCCCAGGACATTGACGGCCTGGACCACACCAACAACGCCGTCTACGTGCAGTGGTGCGAGCGGGCCGGCTGGGCGCACTCCGAAGCGCTGGGCCTGACCCTGGCGGACTACCACCGCCTGGATCGCGCCATGGCCATCCGCCGTGGTGAGTACGAGTACGTGCTGCCGTCCTTCCTCGGCGAGGCCCTGCAGCTCGGGACCTGGCTGACCGATGGCGACGGGCGACTCTCCATGCGGCGCCGCTTCCAGCTGCTGCGTGCCTGCGACGGCGTCACGCTCATGCGCGGTGCCTGGGACCTCGTGTGCATCGAGATCTCCAGCGGCAGACCCCGGCGCATGCCGCCTGAGTTCCTGCAGGCGTATCAGACTGCCTGAGTGGCGCCGTTGAGTCCGAGGGTTATTCCGGATTTCTCAACAGTCAGTTCCGCGGGCGCTGGTTTTTCAAAAGAGGGGCGACTTCGACAATTCATTCCACGGTTGCAGCGCTTGTCGCAAGCACCGGCAGAAGACCCGAATTGGAAGGACCTCATCATGAAGACCCTGACCGCGCTCGTTATCGCCCTGATCTCCGCTGCCGTCCTGTTCTCCGCTCCCGCCTCCGCCGAGGTGACCCGCGCCCAAGTGCAGGCCGAACTGGCCCAGGCCCGCGCCAATGGCGAACTGCCCAACTACGGCACCGATTTCGGCTACACCGCTCCTGTGGCCAAGCAAGCCGCCAAGAGCCGAGCCGAAGTCCGCGCCGAACTGAAGGCCGCCCGTGAAGATGGCACGATCGACGCGCAGAACGCCGACCGCGGCACGCCGGCCAAGGCCGAACAGAACCGCCTTGCCACGACCAAGGCCAAGACCGACGCCACGGCCGAGTAAGCCACAATCGCTGGATGCTTGAAGCGTCCAACGGATCTCCCCAAGAAGCCCGCCCAGCGGGCTTTCTTCGTGTCAGCGCGGCATTGGCTGCGCAGTCCCATCCACATGCACCCGTCTGGCTCGAGCAGTCGGCCCGCACCTCGCAGGAAGCCGCCGACGCGCTGGGCGTGAGCCTGGGCCAGATTGCCAAGTCGGTGGTCTTTCGCAAGAAGAGCGACGACTCCGCCGTCCTCGTGATCGCCTCTGGCGACCGACGCGTGGACGAGAGCCTGCTCAAGGCGCTGACCGGCCCTCTGGGCCGCGCCGATGCCGATTACGTGAAGAACCGCACCGGCTTTTCAATTGGCGGCGTCTCGCCCGTGGGCTTCGCTCCCGAGACGGGCGGCGCACCGCAGCTCTTCATCGACCGCGAGCTGTTCCGCTTCGAGTTGATCTGGGCCGCCGCCGGCCACCCCAACGGTGTGTTCAAGATGACACCGGCAGAGCTTGAGTCGCTCACCGGCGCGCCGGTCATCGACGTGGTCAAGGCCTGATGGCAGACGCTACGGAAGTCCCGTCGCCCTGCATCGAGGTCTGCCGCATGCACGCGCCCAGTGGCCTGTGCGAGGGCTGCGCCCGCACGATCGAAGAGATCGTGATCTGGGGCAGCGCGGACGACGTCACCAAGCGCGCGATCTGGGCGCAATTGCCCGCGCGACGTGAGCGATTGCGGGAACTGGGCGTCTGGATTCCTGAGGTCTGAGGCCTGCTCAGCGCCCTAAGACATTCCCTGAGCTCCGCTGATTTACCGCATTATGGAAATTTGACCTAGGGTTGCGCCCGGGTTTGTCAGCGTCGTTTCAGTCTCGCGTCAGAGCCGGGTCAGTGCTCGCGCTCAGAGTGCAGGCCAAGGGGTCGCCGGTCGGCGGCTTCGGCACAAGAACGGAGACATGCATGGCAACTGCAACCGCCGCGTCGTCCAGCGCGCCGATCACCGCGGACGAGAAGAAGGTCATCTTCGCCTCGTCGCTGGGCACGGTGTTCGAGTGGTACGACTTCTACCTCTACGGGACCCTGGCCGCCATCATCGGCGCCCAGTTCTTCACTCCCCTAGACCCCGCGTCGCGAAACATTTTCGCGCTATTGGCTTTCGCGGCCGGCTTCCTGGTGCGCCCCTTCGGTGCTCTGGTGTTCGGGCGTCTGGGCGACATGATCGGGCGCAAGTACACCTTCTTGGTGACCATTCTGATCATGGGCCTGTCCACGTTCATCGTCGGCGTGCTGCCCAACTACGAGTCCATCGGCTGGGCGGCTCCGATCATTCTGATCGGCCTGCGCATGCTGCAGGGCCTGGCGCTTGGCGGTGAGTACGGTGGTGCGGCCACCTACGTGGCCGAGCATGCTCCGAAGGGCAAGCGGGGCCTGTTCACATCCTGGATCCAGACCACGGCCACGCTGGGCCTGTTCCTGTCCATTCTGGTCATCCTGGTCACGCGCCTGTCGATCGGCGAAGATGAGTTCAAGGCCTGGGGCTGGCGCGTGCCTTTCCTGGTTTCCGTGCTGCTGCTGGGCGTCAGCGTGTGGATCCGCCTCTCGCTGAATGAGTCGCCTGCCTTCCAGAAGATGAAGGCCGAGGGCAAGACCTCCAAGGCCCCCTTGACCGAGTCCTTCGGCCAATGGAAGAACCTGAAGGTCGTGATCCTGGCGCTGATCGGCCTGACCATGGGCCAGGCGGTCGTCTGGTACACGGGCCAGTTCTACGCCCTGTTCTTCCTGACGGGTCCGCTGAAGGTGGACAGCACCACGGCCAACACCATGATCGCGATCGCGCTGGCCATCGGCACGCCGTTCTTCATCGTGTTCGGTTCGCTGTCTGACAAGATCGGCCGCAAGCCCATCATCATGGCGGGCTGCCTGATCGCTGCGCTGACCTACATGCCCTTGTTCAAGGCGCTGACCGAGGCCGCCAATCCTGATCTGGCTCGGGCACAAAGCTCGTCCAAGGTGACGATCACGGCCGATCCCAAGGAATGCTCGTTCCAGTTCAACCCGACCGGCACGCTGAAGTTCACGAGTTCCTGCGACGTGGCCAAGCAGGTGCTGTCGGCAGGCTCGGTCAGCTACGACGACGTGGAGGGCACTGGCCCGGCCAAGATCCAGATCGGCGACAAGTCCATTGAGTCCTATGCCGCCACCGGTATGTCGCCCGACGAGCTCAAGGCCCGGGATGCCGCCTTCAAGAAGGAAGTCGGCGCGGCGCTCAAGGAGCATGGCTATCCGAGCAAGGCCGACCCGGCCAAAATGAACAAGCCCATGATCGTCGCCATTCTGGTCGTGCTGGTCATCTTCGTGACGATGGTCTATGGCCCGATCGCCGCCATGCTCGTCGAGATGTTCCCGACCCGCATCCGCTACACCTCAATGAGCCTGCCGTATCACATCGGCAACGGCTGGTTCGGCGGCTTCCTGCCGTTCACCGCCGCAGCCATCGTGGCGCAGACGGGCAATATGTACAACGGACTCTGGTACCCGATCACGTTTGCCGCGATCACCTTCGTGGTGGGCATGCTGTTCGTCAGGGAGACCAAGGACATGGACATCTACGCCAACGACTGATTGGCTTCGATGATGCAATGGACAAGGGGCCTCGGGCCCCTTTCCTTCTTGTGCGGAGCCAGAGCGGCCCGCTCTCAGACCAGCGCTTCTTCCGACTCGGCCCTGACGGGCGCCACGCGCGGCATGCTGATCAGCATCTGGGTGCCTTCGCCCGGCGTAGAGCGCACCTCGATCTGGCCGCCCAGCACATTGGTGACGATGTTGTGCACGATGTGCATGCCCAGGCCAGAGCCGCCGGTGCCGAGCTTGGTGGTGAAGAAGGGGTCGAAGATCCGGCGGCGCACCGATTCGTCCATGCCGCAGCCGTCGTCGTAGACGGCCAGCGTCACGTCGTTGGGCCCGGCGGCGGCGCAACGCAACACCACATGGCCATGGTCGCGCCCGTCGAAGGCGTGAACCAGGGTGTTCATCATCAGGTTGGTCAGCACCTGGCCCAGGGCGCCC
Source organism: Roseateles sp. (assembly GCA_019234295.1). Lineage (GTDB taxonomy): Bacteria > Pseudomonadota > Gammaproteobacteria > Burkholderiales > Burkholderiaceae_C > JAFALK01. The sequence goes on along the minus strand of JAFALK010000037.1, from coordinate 29,463 downwards.
GGGAAGCTGTTCATCAGCAGATTGGGCTCGAGCTCGGTCTCGATGACGAAGGGTGTACGCTTGAAGCGCGGCTCCACCATCACCAGCACGTCGCGCACGACGGAGTCGAGCGTGAAATCGCGGCGCAGGTCCGTGGTCTGGTCGATGGCCAACTGCTTGAAGTCGCGCACGAGGTCGGCCGCCTTCTGCACATTGCGCTGCAAAATGTCCTGGCCGCGGCGAGTGTCGCGCACCAGTTCCTCCAGCGTGCTGCGGCGCAGCGGCGCCTCACCCCTGAGCATGCCATCGAGCTGCTTGTAGCGGTCTTCGAGCGCCGTCACCACGGTCAGCGAATTGCCCAGCGGTGTGTTCAGCTCATGTGCCACGCCGGCCACGAGTCGGCCCAGCGAGGCGAGCTTTTCCGATTCGACGAGCTCGCTCTGCGCCGTCTTCAAGTGCTCGAGCGCTTCGGAGAGTTCGCCGTTGCTGGTCGTGAGCTCGGCCGTGCGCTGCTCCACGGTTTCCTCCAGCGTCGCCGCGTGCTGGCGCAGCGCATCGAAGGCCGAAAGCAGGGCCTGCCGCATGCGCTCCATGGCCAGGCCCACGCGTGAGATTTCGTCGGTGCCCCCGGGCTCCACAGGGCGGTTCAGCCGGCCGGCGGCAAGCGCCTCGGCCGCCTGCGTAAGCCGGGTCATCGGATGCAGCACGCTGACCTGCATGACCCACAGGATCACGGCCAGCGAGATCGTTAGCGTGAGCAGGCTTCGCCAGACGGTGCGCAGAATGTCGGCGCGCTTTTCGGCCAGCACGGGCGCAGCGCTCATGGTGACGGTGAGCTTGCCGATCTCGCGGCCGTCGCGCAGGATGGCGCGCGACTCCGTCAGGGTGAGCTCGTCCGCGTCCGGGGCTTGCTGGCGGTGATGCGTCAGAAACGGCTTGGGCGAGGAGGCGTCCAGCACCTGCATGGAGACAAAGCGCGGGTCGTCGAACTGCGCTCGGACGATGGGCTCTGCCAGCTCGGCCGTGAACTGCCAGACCGGCTCGGCCAGCGACAGCGCCATCACTTCCGCCGTGCGGGACAGGTCGCGATGCAGGGCCTCGATGGCCTGGCGCTTGGTGGCCTGGGCGTCGTAGAGCAGCACCAGCGTCGTCGGCAGCAGCAAGCCTGCGAACAAGGCCAGGACCACCGCATAGCGAAGCGACATCCGTCGCAGCAGATTCATGCTGAAGCCTTTGAAGCTGGGCATGCGCAGGAGTCTCCCCAATGCTCGTGATGGCGGAGTTTAGGGCGAAGAACTGGGCCCTCGCGTGGTGCAAGGGTACGGCGTGAGGAATCTGCGGCATCTGTGCACCTTGGCACGCTCGCGTGGCGGACGATTCTTGCCTGGACAAGCCCGGCTTGGCCGCAACGAAAGGCCCGCCGGGGCTGCGTCCCTTAACAATGGCGGCATGAAGCATCCTCTGCCCTGGTCCGGGTTGGCTCTGGCGGCGCTGGGCGCGGTTGCCTTTGCCGGTAAGGCCATCATCGTCAAGCTCGCCTATCGCTACGGCGTGGACTCCGTCACGCTGCTGATGCTGCGCATGCTGTTCGCGCTGCCCTTGTTCGTGGCCCTGGCCTGGTGGTCGGGGCGCGGGCAGCAACACTTCAAAGGCCGAGACCTGCTCGCGCTCACGGGGCTGGGCTTCTCGGGCTACTACCTGGCGAGCTTTCTCGACTTTGCCGGGCTGGCGTACGTCACGGCGAGCTTCGAGCGCATCGTGCTCTACCTGAACCCCACCCTGGTGCTCGTGCTCGGCTGGTTGCTCTTCAAGCGGCGGGTGAGCGGCAAGCAGATCATCGCCATGGGCGTCAGCTACAGCGGCGTGTTTCTCGTTTACGGGCAGGAACTCGGCTCGCAGGGGGAACACGCCACGCTGGGCGCTGTGCTCGTGTTCGCCAGCGCGCTGAGCTATGCGACCTATCTTGTCTACAGCGGCGAACTCGTGCAGCGATTGGGCGCCATGCGGCTCACCGGCTGGGCCAGCAGCATCGCCTGCGGCTTCTGCATCGGGCAGTTCCTGCTGCTGCGGCCGGTCAGCGTGGTGGCGGCATTGCCACCTCAGGTGTTGTGGCTGTCGCTGCTCAACGCGGTGGCCTGTACCTTCGCACCGGTGCTGATGCTGATGATGGCCATCGAACGCGTCGGCGCCGCAATGGCGGCCCAGGTCGGCATGATCGGCCCCATGGCAACGATTGCGATGGGCGCCCTGTTGCTGGGGGAACCATTCACACCACTTATGGCTGCAGGTACGCTACTTGTGATGGGCGGCGTGTGGCTGCTGGCGAAATGGAGATAGGGCGATGGATCTGGGTTTGAAGGGCCGGTGGGCCTTGGTGTGTGCGGCCAGCAAGGGCCTCGGGCGCGGCTGCGCCGAGGCCTTGGTGGGAGAGGGCGTGAACGTTGTCATCACGGCGCGCGGCGCCGAAACGCTGGAGCAAACGGCCGCGGCGCTGCGCGCCCTGAATCCAAGCGTTAGCGTCATCGCCGTGGCCGGCGACATTGCCAGCGAAGCGGGCCGGGCCGCAGCGCTGGCCGCCCGCCCGCAGGTCGACATCCTCATCAACAATGCCGGCGGCCCGCCGCCCGGGGACTTCCGTGACTGGGGCCGGGAGCAGTGGATCGCTGCGCTGGACGCGAACATGCTCGCGCCCATCGAGCTGATCAAGGCCACTGTGGACGGCATGGCCCAGCGTGGATTCGGCCGCATCGTCAACATCACCTCCGGGGCGGTGAAGGCCCCCATCGACGTGCTGGGCCTGTCCAATGGCGCGCGGTCGGGCCTGACCGGCTTTGTCGCCGGCCTGGCCCGCCAGCCTCGGCTCGCGGGCCGCAACGTCACCCTCAACAACCTGCTGCCCGGCGCCTTCGACACCGAACGGCTGCAGAAGAATTTCGCGACCGGCGCGGCCAAGCAGGGCGTGCCCGCGGCGGAATTGGCCGCCAAGCGCCGCGCGGCGATCCCGGCGCAGCGCTTCGGCACGGCAGCGGAGTTTGGTGCCGTCTGCGCCATGCTTTGCGCTGAACAGAGCGGTTATCTGACCGGGCAGAACATCTTGCTCGATGGCGGCGCCTATCCAGGCACTTTCTAGAGCTTCTCGACGAAGCTCTTGAGTCTGCCGAGCGCCCGTTCCCAGTCACGGCCGATCTGCTCCAGCGCCCGCTGAGCCAGCGCGATTTGGCCCGGCTCCAGCTGCCAGAGCCGTTCCCGGCCCTGGCGCAAATCTCGCACGACGCCGGCGTCGGCCAGCACCTGCAGATGCTTGGTCACGCCCTGGCGGCTGATCTCGGTCGAGGCCGTCAGCTGCGCAATCGAGAATGCGCCGCCCGCACAGAGCAGGGCCACGAGCTTGAGTCGCGTGGGATCGCCCAGGGCTGCAAAGACGCGGGCGATCCGGGCCTCATGGGCCTCATGGGCCTCATGGGCCTCGTGGGCCACATGGACCTTATGGACCTCGCGATCTTCAGCCATGGAGGTGCTTGGTGATGTTGCGCAGCTGGCCTTCCCACCCGGCGCTGTTCATGCGCCAGGCTTCCAAGCGGCGATGCGCCGGCACGCGGTCAAAACCGCTTTCCACCACCGTCAGCCGCGTCTGGCCAGCCACAGCGTCCTCTAGCGTGAAGGTCACGAGCGTCGGCTCCTCGACCGAATAGTCCACCGACATGTCGATGGCGAAGGGGTGCCAGCGGTAGGCCATGGTGGTCTGCGGCTCGATGCGCTCGACGAGCATCTCGAGCCACACATGCTCATAGCCCTTGATGCTCAGCTGCGCACGGTTGCGCCGGCCCGGCACGAAAGCCTGGCCTTGCAGCTTGACCCCGAACCATTCGCCGAACTCCTCGGCATTGGTGAGGGCCTGCCAGACGCGTGCACGGCTGGCTTGCAGCAGCACGCTGCGTTCGATGCGATCTGAACAGGGGGTGTCGGTCATGGTGAGCTCCCAGAAAGAAGTAGAGACAAGCAACCGATTGGTTGCTTGTCTCCATTGTTGACCCTGTCTTCCTGAAATGCAACCAATAAGTTGCTTATTTTTCGGCGATCAACTTGTAGGCCGCCGCACCGATCACCGCGCCGACGATGGGAGCCAGCCAGAACAGCCACAACTGCTCGATGGCCCAGCCGCCCACGAACAGCGCCACGCCCGTCGAGCGGGCCGGATTGACCGAGGTGTTGGTGACCGGGATGCTGATCAGGTGGATCAGGGTGAGGCCAAGGCCGATGGCGATGGGCGCAAAGCCTGCCGGTGCGCGCTGGTCGGTCGCGCCGAGGATGACGATCAGGAACATGGCCGTCATGATCACCTCGCAGACCAGGGCTGCCGTCATGCTGTAGCCGCCAGGCGAGTGCGCGCCAAAGCCGTTCGAGGCGAAGCCCTTGGCCACGTCGAAGCCCGGGCCGCCGCTGGCAATCGTGTAGAGCACTGCACCGGCCGCCACGGCTCCGGCGACCTGGGCCACGATATACGGCAGCAACTGCCCGCCGGGGAAGCGACCGCCGGCCCACAGGCCGATGGACACGGCCGGGTTCAGATGGCAGCCCGAGATGTGGCCGATGGCGTAAGCCATGGTCAGCACCGTGAGGCCGAAGGCGAGGGACACACCCAGCAGCCCGATGCCCAGGCCCGGGAACGCCGCGGCCAATACCGCGCTACCGCAGCCGCCGAGCACCAGCCAGAAAGTGCCGAGGAACTCGGCGCCGTATTTCTTCATGAGGACTCCTTCGGTGAATGGACGCAGGCTTTGTAGCCGCAGCGGGGCATCTCGCGAACACTCGTCAACCCGAAGTAGTAGCACCTGTCCGAGGCACGGCTAACGGCTTGACATGATGGCGCCGCACCGACGAGCAGGAGTGGTAGCGACCACTAGGGTCAGTGCCGAGAGGGGGGCTTCCGGCCAACGCTGACAATCGCCGCCATTCCCTCCCCTCAGACGAGAGACATCTCATGTCCTTGCTCCGCAAAATCTTCCTGTTCTTGCTGCTGCTCGTCATTGTGCTGGTGGCGGGGCTGTACTACTTTCTGCGAGGCAGCCTCGCTCAACTCGATGGCCAGCGCAGCGTGGGCGTGAGTGCCCCGGTCGAGTTGAGCCGCGACGACCATGGCTACCTGACCGTCAGCGCCGCCAATCGGCTGGACGCTGCGCGTGCCCTCGGCTTTGCCCATGCGCAGGACCGTTTCTTCCAGATGGATCTGCTGCGCCGCAACGCGGCTGGCGAGCTCTCGGCCCTGGTCGGCCCCAAGGCACTGAAGCTGGACAAGAGCCGCCGCATCCACCGCTTCCGCGCGCGCGCCGAAGCGGCCTTCGCCGGCTTGTCGGCCGAAGAGAAGGCACTGCTGCAGGCCTACACGGACGGCATCAACAAGGGCTTGGCCGCCCTCGATGCGCGCCCCTTCGAATACGGTCTGCTGCGCCAGCCGCCCAAGCAGTGGCAGCCCGCCGACTCCTTGCTCGCCGTGCTCTCCATGTACTTGGACCTGCAGCACGGCGAGGGGCGCGACGAACTGGCTATGGGCGCCATCAAGGAGGCCGTGCCCGCCGACTGGTACGCCTTCTTGATGCAGCACAGCGCCGACTGGGACGCGGCCGTGGACGGCAGCAAGCCCACTCCCATCCCCGTGCCCGCCTCGCCTTGGCCGGCGCAGCTCGGCGTGGCCGCCAAGCTGGCTTGTTCCGACTGCGGCTTGCGCGACTCGCGCGATATTGGCTCCAACAACTGGGCCGTGGGCGGCAGCCTGACAGACACCGGCGCGGCCATCGTTGCCAACGACATGCACCTGGGCATCCGCGTTCCCCACACCTGGTACAAGGCCCAACTGCGCTGGAAGCAGGACGGCCGTGAGGTGGTGATGACGGGCGTGACCTTGCCAGGCATGCCTGCTGTGGTCGTGGGTTCCAACGGCAAGGTGGCCTGGGGCTTCACCAACAGCACCTGCGACTGGACCGACGTCATCGCGCTCAAGCTCGACAAGACCGGCACCAAGTACTTGAGCCCCACGGGCGAGAAGCCGCTCAAGATCTTCAAGGAGCGCATCGAAGTGGCCGGCGGCGAGGCCGTCGAGGTGGAGGTCAAGGAAACCGAATGGGGCCCCGTCCTGGCCGCGCCCTTTGACCGCTATGCGCTGCGCTGGGTGGCCTACGACAAGGAAGGCCTGAACCTGCGCTCCATGGGCCTGGACGGCGTGGGCAGCGTCGAGGAAGCACAGAAGATGGCCGTCGGCGTGGGCATCCCGGCCCAGAACTTCATGACGGCCGACTCGCAAGGCCACATCGGCTGGACGATCATCGGTTCCATCCCGCGCCGCCACTACGCGAGCGACGCCGACATGGATACGCCGCAGGACTGGAGCACCGGTGCGAACGGCTGGGACGGCTACTTTGTGCTCGGGGACAAGCTGCCCAAGGTCTACGACCCAGCCGACGCGCGCTTGTGGAGCGCCAACCAGCGCATGGTGGGCGGCACCGAACTGGCCATGCTCGGCACCGGCGGCTACGACCTCGGCGCCCGCGGGCAGCAGATCCGCGACGACCTGCGCGCCAGGAAGCACTTCAAGGAAGCCGACCTTTACGAGATCCAGCTCGACGATCGCGCGCTCTTCATGCAGCGCTGGAAGCGCCTGCTGCTCGATGAGGTGCTGACCGGCGACTTCGTGGCCCGCAACGGCCTGGCCGACTACCGCCGCGCGATCGAGACCAGCGCCGACCGCGCCAGCGTGGACGCCGTGGGCTACACCTGGGTACGCGCCTTCCGCGACCGCGTGCAGGAGGAGCTGTTGCAGCCCATCTCCTCCTATCTGGAAAGCAAGAGCCTCTCGCAGCGAGACCTCAAGTGGGCGCCCGAGACACCCGTCTGGGCCCTGATCCAGGCGCGCCGCAACGACGTGCTGCCCACCGGCAATACCTGGAAGCAGTTCTTCGAGCGTGCGGTGCTCTACAGTCGCGAGAAGGTGCTCGAGACGACGCAGGGTAACCCGGACAATCTGCGCTGGGGCCGCCAGAACCTCTCGGCCATCAACCACCCGCTGGCCAGCGCTATTCCGCTGCTGGGTCGCTACCTGAACATGCCCGAAACCGAGTTCAACGGCGACCGCCACATGCCCCGCGTGCAGCAGCCCGTGCATGGGCAGAGCGAGCGCATTGTTGTCTCGCCGGGCCATGAGCAGAACGGCATCATGGTCCTGCCAGGCGGCCAGTCGGGTAACCCCATCTCGCCCTATTACCGTGTCGACTACGCCGACTGGGCCAACGCGAAGGCCTTGCCCTTCCTGCCCGGTGCCACCGAGCACAAGCTGACGCTGATGCCCTGAACGACAAGCGTCCCTCACATTGACGAATCCAAGGCACGCCGATTTGGCAGAATCGGCGCAGCATGACAGGAGGTCAAGATGATGAAGAAGATAGCCTGGTTCCTGCTCGGTACTGCCGCAGCCACCACCGCTGCTTGGGCCGACGACACGCCCCAGCAGGTCGAGAAATGCGACAAGAAGCTCGGCGTGCTCGCCGTGGCTGAACCGCAGACGGGCTGGGGCTACCTTCAGCACTATGGCCTGGGATCCCCGGCCGCGCTGCTGCGCATCATGATCCAGCAGTCCGGCTGCTTCGACGTCGTCGAACGCGGCCAGGCCATGCAGAACCTCCAGCAGGAGCGCAACCTCGCCGCCGCTGGCGAGATGCGCCAGGAGTCCAACGTCGGCAAGGGCCAGATGCAGGCGGCCGACTTCGTGATGACGCCCAACGTGCAGATCGCCGCCAACAATACCGGTGGCGTGGGCGGCTTCCTCGGCGGCCGGCTCGGTGTGATCGGCGCGCTTGCCGGAGGCCTCAAGTTCAAGGAAGCCTCCACCAGCCTGCTGATCGCCGACGTACGGTCCAGCATCCAGGTGGCCGCGGCCGAAGGCAAGGCCACCAAGACCGACTTCTCGCTCGGCGGCGTGGCCTGGGGCGGCGGAGCGGTGGGAGGTCTGGGCGGCTACACCAACACGCCTGAAGGCAAGGTCATCGCGGCCAGCCTGCTCGACAACTACAACACGATCGTCCGCCAGATCCGCAACATGCCCTCGCTGATCAACAAGGGCAGCGCGGCCGGCGACGCGAATGCCGCGGCTTCCACGCAGGCCGGCGCGCCGATCCAGGCGGGCCAGGTGCTGCGCGCCAAGATCGCCAACGTCAAGGTCTATGCCCAGCCCTCCCGCGATTCGAAGGTCGTGGCCACCCTGACCCGCAGCGACGACCTGGTGGCCAGCGGCGAGGTCAAGGATGGCTTCGTTTTCGTGGATGCTGCGAACTTCAGCGGTTGGGTGCAGCGCACGCTGGTGGCGCAATGATCGAGTGGCTTGCAATTCAACTCATCCGCGGGGAAGCTCCCTAGGACGGTTTGAGCCGATGCACATGCGGGGCATTCCCCGCATGCAGCGCCGCTCCCTCTGTGGACTGGCCGCGTACCCGCGGGCGCAGAGGTACACTACATCTTCCTTTTCAGGGGCCGACCCGGTTTCGACGTGGGTGCGGATCCGGAGTAGGGCATGCCGAGCACCAGTTCGCTCGTAAATCCATCTGGAAACAAAGTAACTGCAAACGACTCTACGTTCGCACTCGCTGCTTAATTGCAGATGAGCTTCTCAACGGCAGGCCGATGGGCCGGGCTTGAGGTCGCAAGGCCAAGAGCTGAGAAGTCATTCACATCGGCTGGTCTTGCAGCGGGTCACTCGTTGCAAGGCGAGATCCAGTGACTGGCGGGAAAGCTAGCGTGCCACTGCGCGAGTTGACCGTGAGATTCAAATCAGCCGGCTAAGCATGTAGAACTGCCCGGTGATGGCTTGCGGACGGGGGTTCAATTCCCCCCGGCTCCACCACTTGAGTGAGTCACGTTGATTCACGACCACTAAAGCTCCTAAGCAAATCAACGGCTTAGGAGCTTTTTTCATGTCAGAATGACGCACAAGCAGTCCACGAGGCGCACGCTTGTCCGTACAACTTTTCGGACAACTGCATATTTTTCAGTTGTACGTTTTGGGAGTTGTACGGAATGGCGGGGATTGAAATCCGACCGTAGGCAGCGTGCACTTGGCGGCCTCACGAATGGGGTGACCGCCGTCTCGTGAAGTTTTTGAGATTCTGCGGCATGGGCTGTCGAGTTATCTTACAGACTCGAATCTCCCTCCCACGCCTGACACGAGGGTCCGACACAAGTGTTTGATAACCATTGAAATTTCTGACCAGGCGCGGAAATTGCAGGGTGTTTGTGAAACATCTGAGGAGTGTCTTCATGAAGCACCTGATCAAACAAGTCGCGGTTACCGTCATGGCATCGGCTGCGATCTTGGGGGCTTCCCAGAATGCTTGTGCGGGTCTGATTCACTCGTACGATCTCACCAGTTCGTTTGCCGACCTTCTGGGTGGGCCGTCTTTGTCCGCTGGCCCCGGAACCATAGGTCCATCTGGGTACTCGTTCAGTGCTGGCAACGCTGGCCTGACCTTGTCGGGGGCGCTGCCAAGCGCAAGTACTTACACCATCGAAATGAAGTTCGCCCTGGACACCGCGGCGAACACAAATGCCTGGAGCGACGTTCTCAATTTCCACAACTCCGATGATGAGTTGTACGTCTTCTGTGGTGCCAGCCCGGATCACGGCGCGACGTCACCGTGCACGCTGCAGTTGTATCCCTACACTGGCGCGGGAGGCATCATGTCCAATGTCGTGACTGACATGATCTTCAGCCGTGATGGCTCATCCAATACCGTGCAAGCGTGGTTGAACGGCGTGCAGATCATTTCGAATATGCCTGATCCCAGTGGCTTCGCAGTGTTTAACACGCCAGGCAATCTCATCACCTTTTTCCAAGATGATACTCAGACGACTGTCGAGAATGCTGCTGGCGTCGTTTCGTCGATCAAGATTTTCGACCAGGTCTACACGCCCAATAACATTCCAAACGGCAGTGTCCCCGAGCCGACATCGATCGCGCTCGTTGGCCTCGGTCTCCTGGGCATCGGTGCCGCACGCCGCCAACACGCACGTTGAATCACTTTTTCGATGAAAACGGGGAGCCCACGGCTCCCCGTTTTCATTCCGTGTGGGTATCGCGCATCACCATCCCAGGTTCTCGTTCAATCACTGCGAATGGCTGCGATGAGCGCCGGTCCAGCTGTTCGCGTCGGAACGACAGGTCTTCGAAACCGTGAACCGAGCCTGCCGACCCATGGCTGAAATGCATCAGTGCGATCCCGCGGTCTGAAAACGGTCGATCAGGGGCTCATGCTCGACGTCGATTCAGCGGTCCACCAAGTCGCGCATGCTAGTCTGCTCGCCAACGCGTCTACTTCGCCCCTGGAATCATGCTTGATTCGGAAGCCCACGAGGCCTATGTGCCCGAGGCCCACGCCAGAGCATCCTCAAGCCGGTCGTCGCCCCAGAACACCTCGGTGCCAGCCACATAGCTCGGTGAGCCAAAAATACCCAACGTGCGCGCCTCGTTGGTGCGCTCGGCATACATTGCCACCACCGGCTCGCTGTCCGCCTCAGCCATGCATGCATCCGCATCGCGTCCCAGGCCCTGCAAGATGCCGCGTAAGTGCTCCGGCGAGCCTGGATCCAATTTGCCGATGAACCAGGCTTCGTAGGCCGCCTGAACGAACGCCGGGCACCAGTCCTGTGTGGACGCCAAGGTCGCCACGCGGTTGGCCTGCTCCAGAGGGTCTATGGGGTAGGGCGGCACGCCATCGAAGGGCACGCCGAACCGCGCCGCACGCCGCTCGAGGTCTCGCCACATGTAGGCCATCTTCACCGGCTTGCCGGCGAATGGGCTGTTGTTCTGCTCCCGCATCAACGTGCGCACGCTGAAGGGTTTCCAATTCAGCGTCACTCCGGCTGTCGCAGCCGCTTTTGCCGCGCGCGACACGGAGACGTAGGAATAGGTGCTTCCGACGAAGAAGTAGAAGTCAAGTCTTTGCGCCATGTACGGGCCTGGTCATTTCACTCGACAGCGCTGAACGGGTTGCCAGGGCCGCAAGCTTGAGTCGAAGAGCCATGCAAATTTGGGAGCCCGTGCTGCCATTGACCATCGCTCGGAGTATTGGGCGCGAATCTTCTTGCCACCCCTGCTCGGAGAGCGCGACCGCGACGACACCGGCTTCAGCGAAGTGATCGTAGCTCGTCATCGGAGGCAAGCATTTTTCGCGTCACGCATATCCGATTGCGCTTCACTTTAGGACGGTCGATGCAGCAATCGCGCCGACCGGTGTCCGCATCGTGAATATTCCCAGGAACCACGCTGGTGCCGCCGATAGACTGGCTTGCGCAGCTATAGCGCATTCCTATAGCGCATTCAGGTGAGGCAGATTGCTTTCGCCTTGAAGGAGACTGGCCATGTTCCCTCGAGTAGTCGCCGTCTTTGCGAGCTTGGTGTGGCTGGTTGGCATACAGGGTGCTGACGCGCATGCCGATGAAATCAAGGTGCTGTGCGCCAACGGTATGCGAGCGGTCCTGACCGAATTGCGTCCCCAGCTGGAGCGTGCAGTCGGCCAGGAAATTGCATTGAGTTTCGACGAAGCAGGCGTCCTCAGAAAGCGCATTCTGAACGGCGAAAGCGTCGATTTGGTCGTCTTGCCTCGGGTGGTCCTTGACAAGGTCCTGGCTGATGGCAACGTCGTTAAGGGCACGTTGGTCGATCTGGCCCAGAGCCCCATGGGCCTTGGTGTGCGGGCCGATGCGGCGAAGCCGAATATCACGTCGGCCGACGCCCTCAGGCAGGCTTTTCTTGCAGCCAAATCCATCGCCATTACGGACCCGGCGTTGGGTGGCGTCAGCGGCCCCTACATCATCGAAGTGTTCAAGCGCCTTGGCATCACGGAGCAGGTCGGGCCAAAGCTCAAATTGAACAATGGCGGCTCAAATTCCGAGTTCATTGCTCGGGGCGAGGCCGACATGGCGGCCCAACCCAAGCACGAAATTCTCGCCGTCCCCGGGGTTCAATTTATCCCGTTGCCAGCCGAATTTGAACGTACCTTTGTCTTTTCCGCTGCCTTGGCTTCTCGAGCCGGGAACACTGATTCTGCCAAGACCATACTTCATTTGCTTGTGGGACCTCAAGCGCTGGAAGCCATCCAAGCCAAGGGCATGGACCTTATTGCGAGTAAGTAGTCTCTCAGCCAAAACTTGACGCAGCACGGGCTACGAGCTGGGGGATTGAATCCGGCAGATCAATTCCCGAATCGACCAGGATTTGCTAGTGAGTCGAGCTAGGTCTCATGAGACGAGACCTCCGAGCGCGTTGAGCTCGGCCTGCGAGCCCACCGTGCCGCACACGCGGGCGTCGAGGGCTTTGCAGGCGATGCGCGGCAACAGCTCGGGCATGGCGAGAGCGGACTCCATGAGCCAGGAGCCGAAGCCTCCGTCCTGCAGGTGATCCTCCAGGGTCACGACGCGCTGGTACCTGGCAATCTGACCCGCTTGCAAGGGCTTGCTGGCCATGCCCCACAGCGGTAGCGAGTGGACGGCCGGCTTCGGGCCTTCGGCCTTGGCATGTTGTCGCATGGCCAGATCGAGCGTTGCTCCTGTCGTCAGCAGCGTTCCGGCCTCTGCGCTGGAGCCCTCTGCCACCGGCAGCCACCGGCCCGGCGCCAGCTCCGGAACCGCGCTATGAAAGCACGGCTCGCCGGCTTTGCCCAGGCGCAGGTAGGACGGCCCCGGATGAGCCGTCAGGTAGCGCAGGCAGGCCCGGACTTCCATGGGATCTCCGGGCGCAGCGATCAGCATATGGGGCAGCGTGCGCATCAGCGCGTAGTCCTGCACGGCGTGGTGCGAGTAGCCGAGCGCGCCGTAGGCGAGCCCCCCGCCGACAGAGACGACGGTCACGGGCAACTGGTGGTAGTCGACGTCGTTGCGGACTTGCTCCGCGCAGCGGAAGGTCGGGAAGTTGGCGATTGAGTAGGTGAAGACGTGGTACCCCTCGGAGGCCATGCCGGCGGCCAGGCCAGTCATGTTCTGCTCGGCAACGCCGGCATTGATGAACCGGTCCGGGAACTCGTCGGCAAAGGGCTCGATGACGGAGTAGCCGAGGTCGCCGACGATCAAGGCGATATGAGGATGCTGGCGGGCCAGGGCCACCAACTCTTGAATGAAGGCGTTACGCACGCTCGATTTCCTCCAGTGCCTGCGCCAGCTGTTCGGCCGAAGGGGACTTGTAGTGCCAGTCGACGCTGTTTTCCATGAAGCTCACGCCCTTGCCCTTGATGGTGTGGGCGATCAGGAACGAGGGCTTGCCGGGCTCCCAGGGGACGGCGCCAAGCAGCTTGGCCAGCGCGGCATGATCGTGGCCGTCGACCTCGCGAACGGCCCAGCCGAAGGCGCGCACCTTGTCGGCCAGCGGCTCCACGCGCAGCGTCTTGTCCACCGTCGTGAGGCTTTGCAGCTTGTTGTAGTCGACGACCGCGACGAGATTGTCCAGCTGGTGATGGGCCGCGAACATCAGCGCCTCCCAGTTGGAGCCTTCGCCGAGTTCGCCGTCGCTGAGCAGGACGAAGCTGCGCCAGCCTTTGCCCGATCGCTTGGCTGCCAGGGCCTTGCCGGTGCCGAAGGGCAAGCCATGGCCCAGCGAACCGGTCGAGAACTCGACGCCCGCTACCTTGTGGCTGATGTGATTCATCAGCACGGAATGGTCCTGGCCATAGCTCAGCAGGTCTTCGGTTGGGAAGAAGCCGGTCTCGGCCAGGGCCGCGTAGACCGCGACGCAGGCGTGCCCCTTGCTGAGGATGAAGCGGTCGCGCTGTGCGGCTGCCGGCTGCTTGGGATCCACGTGCAGCACGCCGCCATAGAGCACCGCGACGATGTCGCAGATGGAGAGGGCCGAGCCGATGTGGGACGCGCGTGCGCGATGCACCATGCGCAGGGCCTGGGCCCGCATTCGCTGGGCCAGGGCGAAGGTGTCTGCGGAGGTCGTCACTTCAGGGATTCCAGCAGCGCGATCGATTCTGCGTGCGCCTCACGGTGCACGAAGGCATAGTTCGTTTCCTCGGTTTCGTCGGTGACTTCCTCCAAGCGGCGCACGCCGGCGCCGCCGACGGCGTAGCAGGCATAGCCAAGTTCACTGAAGAAGGCCAGTACATCGCTCGGGTGGTAGCCGAAGGGCTTGGACCACTTGCGCAAGAGCTCGGCGAAGACGATGGGTCGATCGCGCGCGATGGTCTCGCGGCCACCGCGGAACACGAGCAGCTCGGCGCCTTCGACATCGCATTTGATGAAATCCGGCTGGATTTGCTGGTTGGCACACCATTGATCCAGGGTCAGCGTCAGGCCCATGATCCGCCGCGCATCCGCGGCCGCCGCCACGTTTCGCAGCGAGGCGTTGGTGCCGCCGGTCGGGGCGATGAAATATTCGAAACTGCCGTTCGCCTCGGACAGGCCGTAGTTGTAGCAGTGGATACGCGCCCCCATGCCGTTGGCGGCCACGTTGCGCTGAAGATAGGCATGGGCCTGGGGCATGGGTTCGAAGGCATGGACCTGCGCCCCGGGCAGGCGCTTGGCAAAGCGCACGGCGTACCAGCCAATGTTGGCACCGACGTCCAGGATCCGGCGCGCCTGGCGCGTCAGCAGATCCATCACCTGGGTTTCGGCCGGTTCATAGTGATCGAAGTTCATGATCTCGATCGGCGCGACGCGGGCCTCGTCCGGCGGCGCGAACAATCGGATGCCCTCATCCCCGATGAGGAAGCTCACGCCTTCCGGCGTGATACTGATCTCACGGACGTCGGTGCTGCGGGTGATGCCCACGTAGTCGAACAGCTGGCGATGAAGCTCCAGCGCGCCGCGGATGAAGTCCGGCTTAGAAAGCTGGCCTGCTGAGAACTCGTCCTTCAGGGTCTGCAGTGTGCGTGTCTGCGTCATGCTTGATAAGCCTCGATCATGCGGCGGAACCCCTCGGCCGGAGCCACCCGGGGATTCCATCCGAGAGCCTGGATCCGACTCACGTCGGGCACCAGGCGATTGAAGGTACTCGAGAGGTAGGCGCTGTTGTCCTGCCGCGCGCGGCGCTCGACCATCAACTGCTTCTCTGGGTATAGGCTCACCATCAATTCGGCCAGTTCCATGATCGACAGCTCGCCGGCCGGATTGGCCACGTTGTACGGCACGGCCGCTTCGCCCCGCAGCAGCACGGTGAAGAAGCCGGCAACGGCATCCGAGGCATAGCAAAACGCTCGCCGCGCCGCGCCGTCACTCGCCATGACGATGTTTTCGCCCCGCAGCACATTGAAGACGAAGTCGGCGAAGACGCGGCCGTCGTCGGCCTGCAGGCCCGGTCCATAGGTGTGGAAAGGGCGGACGATAAAGGTCGGTGATCCGTACTGCCGGTTCCAGCTCACGCACAAGGTCTCGCCGAGGCGTTTGCTCTCCGCATAGCAGGCGCGCACGGTGGCAGGATCGAGGACGCCGTAGGCAGATTCGGTCAGCGCGCGGTCGTCGGACACAGCGCCATAGACCTCGCTGCTGCTGACGAACAAGAAGCCGCGCGGATCTTCACTCTGACGCTGCCACGCCTCCAGCAGGGCGGCCGTGCCGATGGCATTGGGCAGCAGGGTGCCGACCGGGTCGCTGCCGTAGAAGCGGGGGCTCGCCTGGCTGGCGGCGTGCAGCACGTACTGGCACGGGCCGATGGTGGGCACGGCAATGCGGTTGAGGTCCCATTCGAGCAGCTCGAGCTGCGGGTCGGCGGCTAGGCTGCCAAGACCGGCGCGGGCGCGATCAAGATTGCGGACCATCGCGACCACGGTGACGGGGCGGTCCAGCTTGCCAAGATGATTCAAGGCCAGCAGGCTGCGCACCAGGTAGCCGCCCAGAAAGCCGCCCGCGCCACTGACCAGCACCCGGCATCCCGCCAGGCGCTCCCAATGCAGCTCCCGGGAGAGGATGGCCGTCACGTCCTCGGACCGAATGTCTGGCATGCGCTGGCCCTGCATGATCAGAAGCCGATGCCGAAGAACTCTTCGATCTTCTCGGCGATGAAGTCCAGCTGCGGCACGTCGAGACCCGGGAATGTGCCGAGCCAGAAGGTCTGGTTCATGACCACGTCGCTGTTGGCCAGGCTGGAGGCCACGCGGTAGTTGCGGCCGGCCATATAGGGCTGCTTGGTCAGGTTGCCGGCGAAGAGCAAGCGGGTGCCGATCCTGTTCTGCTCCAAGTAGTTGATGAGGTCGGCGCGCTTGGCCCCGCTGCTCTCTTTGAGGATCAGCGGGAAGCCGAACCAGCTCGGCTCGGAATGTGGCGTGGCCTCGGGCAGGTGCAGAAAATCGGTGCAACTTTGCAGTCGGTTCTTGAGATGCGCGAAATTCGCGCGCCGCTTGGCGATGAACTCGTCCACGCGGTCCAGCTGGGCCAGGGCGCAGGCGGCCTGCATGTCGGTGATCTTGAGGTTGTAGCCCAGGTGGCTGTAGGTGTATTTGTGGTCGTAGCCCTCGGGCAGGTCGCCGCCGAGTTCCTTGGAGCTCCAGCAAAAGCGCTTGTTGCAGGTGTTGTCCTTGCCGGGGGCGCAATAGCAGTCGCGGCCCCAGTCGCGGAAACTCTCGGCGATCAGCTTGAGCTCGGCGTTGTTGGTGAAGACCGCGCCACCTTCGCCCATGGTGATGTGGTGGGCGGGGTAAAAGGAGAGGGTGCCGATGTCGCCAAAGGTGCCGACCTTTTGGCCACGGTAGGTGGCGCCGAGCGCATCGCAGCAGTCCTCCACCAGCCACAAGTTGTGCTTCTTGCACAGTGCCGTGACGACGTCGAGGTTGAAGGGGTTGCCCAGGCTGTGGGCCAGCATGATGGCCTTGGTCTTGGGCGAGATGGCAGCCTCGATCAGCGAGGCGTCGATGTTGTGCGTGGCCAGGTCCACGTCCACGAAGACCGGCACGGCACCGAACTGAAGGATCGGGTTGACGGTCGTGGGGAAGCCGGCGGCCACCCCGATCACCTCGTCGCCGGGCTTGATGGCGCGCTCGCCGAGCCTCGTCGAGGTGAGGGTCGAGAAGGCCACGAGATTGGCCGAGGAACCGGAGTTGACGGTGATGCAGTGCTCCACGCCGATGAAAGCAGCGAGGCGGCGCTCGAACTCGGCGTTGAAGCGGCCCGTGGTCAGCCAGCCGTCGAGCGAGGCCTCGATCATCAGCTGCAGCTCTTTTGCACCGAGCACTTTGCCGGAAACGGGCACCACGCTCTGGCCAGGCACGAAGGGCTTGGGCGCGTAGACGATGTCGGCGTACTGCTGGACCAGATCGCCGATCTGGCTGCGAAGCTTGTCGAGCTGCGGATTGAAATTGACGGACTGACTCATGGGGAACTCTGGAATTGCGAAATCTGGTTCAGGCACAGGGCGCGCATGTCCGCGCCCGAGCGCCAGGCCTGGTGCCAGGCAATGATGCGCTCGAGCGCCTGGTCCAGCGACCAGCGCGGTGCCCAGCCAAGGCGGCTGCACGCCTTGGCAATGTCTAGCTTGAGGTAATGGGCCTCGTGCGGGTGCTCGCCGGGCTGGAGCTGCCAGCGCGCGCTTGAATTGTCATACCGCCCCCAGGCCTCGCACATGCGCTCGACGATCCACTGCACGGGCTTGGCGTCGTCGTCGCGCGGGCCGAAGTTCCAGCCCTCGGCGTCCTGCTGGCCGTGCTCATAGAGGCGCTCGGCCAGCAGCAGGTAGCCCGAGAGCGGCTCCAGCACATGCTGCCAGGGCCGGATCGCGTGCGGATTGCGGATCTTGACGGGCTGGCCCTGTTCGAGCGCGCGCAGTATGTCGGGCACCAGGCGGTCCAGCGCCCAGTCGCCACCGCCGATCACGTTGCCGGCTCGGGCCGACGCCAGACCCACCTGGGCATGGGCCAGGAAGCTCTTGCGGTAGGCGGCGGTCACGAGTTCCGAACAGCCCTTGCTGTTGCTGTAGGGGTCGTGGCCCCCCATGGGCTCATCTTCGCGGTAGCCCGCATCGCGCTCCATGTTCTCGTAGCACTTGTCGGTGGTGACGTTGACGATGGCCCGCACGCTCTTGGACTGCCGCGCGGCCTCCAGCACATGGACTGTGCCCAGCACGTTGGTGGCGTACGTCTCCACGGGTTGCTGGTACGAGAGTCGCACCAAGGGCTGGGCCGCCAGGTGGATAACGATCTCGGGCCGGGCCTGCGCGAACACGGCCTGCACGGCGGCCAGGTCACGGATGTCTCCGATCACATGGTGCATGCCCTCGGCCACGCGGGCCTCGTTGAAGAGAGCGGGGGTGGTCGGCGCTTCGAGCGCATAACCGGTGACTTCAGCGCCCAGCGACTGCAGCCATAGGGAGAGCCAGCCACCCTTGAAGCCCGTGTGGCCGGTCAGGAGGACTTTTTTCCCGGCCCAAAATTCGGCATTCACTCCCAAACCTTCCAGGGCGCCTTGTTGCCGGCCCACAGTTCATCGAGCAAGACGCGGTCGCGCAGCGTGTCCATCGGCTGGAAGAATCCGTGGTGCTCAAAGGCCATGAGCTCGCCCTGCTCGGCCAGCGCGGCCAGCGGCTCCTGTTCCCAGACCGTGTCGTCACCCTTGATCAGGTCCAGCACGGACGGGTTCAGCACAAAGAAGCCGCCGTTGATGAGGCCGCCTTCGCCGCGCGGCTTTTCCACGAAGCGGCGCACCTGCTGGCCCTGAAGGTCGATGACGCCGAAACGTGCGGGCGGGTAGGTCGCCGTCAGCGTGGCCTTCTTGCCATGGGCTCGGTGGAACTCGATGCTGCGGCTGATGTCTACGTCGGCGACGCCGTCACCATAGGTGAGACAGAAGGCCTCGTCGTTTTCCACGTACTTGGCGATGCGCTTCACCCGGCCGCCGGTCATGGAGTGGTCACCGGTATCGACGAGGGTGATGTTCCAGGGCTCGGCACGCTTGTGGTGCACGTCCATCCGATTGGAGCGCATGTCGAAGGTCACGTCGGACATGTGCAAGAAGTAGTTGGAGAAGTATTCCTTGATGAGGAAGCCCTTGTAGCCACAGCAGATCACGAAGTCGTTGACGCCGTGGTGGGAGTACATCTTGAGGATGTGCCACAGGATGGGGCGGCCGCCGATCTCGACCATGGGCTTGGGTCGGATCGTCGTTTCCTCGGACAAGCGCGTGCCGAGGCCACCGGCAAGAATGACAGCTTTCATGGGAAACACAGGCGGTTTTCGACCCTCTATTCTGAGGGAACGAAGGCGTCCGAATAAAAGGAATTGCCCGGCAATCCGACGGCTGCTAACGCCGTCTGTGCACTGACGATCATGGCCTGAGAGCCGCAGGCATAGACCTGGGCATGGCTCGGATCGAGCCCGCCGGCCAGTAGCACGTCCTGCACGTGGCCGCGTGCGCCGCCCCATCCAGCACCCGCACGGGACAGCACGGGGATGTAGTTCAGCGCAGCCAGTTCGGGGGGCGGTAGAAAGTGGTCTTCGGGCTGCCGGCCGCCCCAGAGCAGGGTGGTCGAGCGTGGCTGCGCCTCGCCCGGGAGCGCGGCAAGCTCGGTCAGCATGGCGCGAAACGGTGCGATGCCCGTGCCGGTCGCCAGGAACACGAGGTCCGCGCCCGCGGTGTCGCGCAGGAAGAAGCTGCCGCGCGGACCCTCGATGCGCAGCAGGTCGTTCACCTGGGCCGACCCGAACCAGTAAGCACTCATGGCGCCACCGTTGACCCTGCGGATCAGCAGCTCCAGCCGGCCGTCTTCCCGCGGCGCCTGCGCCAGCGAATACGCGCGGCGCAATCCGGGCGCGAGGATGACGTTGACGTACTGGCCCGGCAGGTAGCGCAGCGCGGCCCGGGGCGGCAGACGCAGCACGACGTGCACCACGTCTTCGGCCAGCCGCTCGAGCGCGTCGATGCGCGCCGGGTGGGTCTGGACGTCGATGCCCGCCAGGCGCACGAGGTCTTCGGCGTCGAGCTCGCAATCACTGGTGGCCGCGTCCGTGCAGGTCAGGATCCAGCCGTCCGCGCGGTCCTGCTCCGACAGCCAGAGATCGGTGCCAATGCGCTTGACAGAGCCGGCGACGAGCCTGGTCTTGCAGGTTCCGCAGCGGCCCGTGCGGCAGCTGTGGGCCAAGTGCCGGCCGGCATCGGCGGCGCAGTCGAGCAGGCTGCGCTCGGCGCCGGCCGTGAAGGTGGCGCCTCGGGTCAATCGGATCTGGTAGCTCACTTGAAATGCAGCTGCGTCTCGTGCACGAAATCCAGCAGTCGCTGCCGGAAGCTGGCCTGCTGGTAGCGCAGATTTTCGACGAGTTCCTGGCGCGTGCGGACGGCGCGCTCGATTTCGAACGGCGAATCGCCGAAAGCGATGCCCCCGGTGCCGCTCTCGTGCGCTTCGAAGTCCGCGCGCAAGTCGGCCGCCGAGCCTTCGAGCCGGTGCAGGATCACCACCGCGCCGCACAGGGCGGCTTCGAGATTGAGCAGGGCACCGGCATCGTAGGAATGGAGATGCCGGGTGCGCCTGAGCTGGGTGGCCAGTTCCTCGCGCGTGGGGGGCCAGGACTCGGTGATGGGGACAAGGTGGGGCGGCGCTTCGCCGTTCAGTCCAACGCCGGCGCCCAGCCAGAGCATGTCCTGGGTGCGCGCCTGCGCGCCCTTGGCGTGAAACAGGCCCAGGTCCACGGGCAGCAAGAAAAGCACGCGCTGGCTCGCCTGACGCTGGACGGGGAAGGACTTGGAGAGATAGACGCGGTATTCGCCCGGCGCACCCGCCTCGGCGCCCGGCGCTTGCCTGTTCATGACGTAGCGAATCACGCGCCGGGCGTTGAAGGGGTTGCCGGGTACGCTGCCGGCATAGACGACGATCGCCTCTTCGTTGATGGCGCCCCAGTGCCGCTCCATCAGCGGATTGATCACCGGTGTGTGAAGGGCCGGGTTCAGAAGCGTGTCGGAGTCGCCCGATTGCCCAGCCGTGAGCAGCAAGCTGGCGTCCAGGCCGAGCGAATTCAGCTCGTGGCAGAGGGTGTGCAGCACGCGCACGTCGGCCCGATGGCCCCAGGTGGGCGCGACGATGACGTAGGGTCGGGTCTTCATGGACTCAGTTCACTGCAGAAGCAGCCTCACGGCACGGCGGGTCAGGCGCAGAATGTCCTCGGCATCCATGTCGAGTTCACGCAGCACCTCACGCTGTAAGGCCAGGTGCGGCATCAAGATCGCGAGCTTCTGCGCCAGCAGCTGGCGCAAGCCGGGTTTGTCGGTGAAGAGCAGGCCGTTTTCGTGGCTGTCGAGCAGCAATTGCAGCCACTCCAGGTTGGCCCGCAGCTGCAGGCCGGGGCGGCGCTGGTCCTGTCCACCGTGAATGCGGAAGGAGGACAGGGCCTCTGGGATGTAGACCACGTGCCGGCCCGGCATGAGCGACAGCCAGGTGGAAAGGTCCGACAGGACCACATAGGTCTTGTCCGCGAAGCGACCGAAGCCGGCGCCGACCTCGGCGCGTCGATACATGGCCGTGGTCGGCTCCCCGACGAGGTTCTGGCCGACACGCAGAATGTGCTCGGCCAGTTGGTTGCCGGGCATCACCGTGTCCTCCTCAAAGAGGCGCTGCGTGCCCGGCAGGGCAGGCAGGGGCTTGCCCTGCTCGTCGATCAGCTGGCGGAAGCTGGTGACCAGACTGACGCTCGGATAGGTCTCGAAGTAGTGGACCATGCGCTCGACCTTGTTCGGCGCGAAAAGGTCGTCGTCCATCAGCCAGTTCACATAGGTGCCCGTGGCCTGGCTCATCACGTTCAGCCAGTTCTGGAAATAGTCGCACTTGGGGATCGAGAGGTAGCGCACGCGCGGGTCTGCACGGAGCTGGTCTGCGACGGCGGCGCGGCTGTCATCATTGCCGCTGTTGTCGCTGACGATGATTTCGAGGTTCCGATAGCTCTGCGCTCGCGCGCTGGCCAGGGCCTGTGAAAGGTAGTCCGGCCGCTTGTGCGTGGGGATCAAAATGGAGACGAGGGGCTGGGCCATCGGCGGCAAGCATAGCCGAGCGCTGCCAGCTCCAGCCGCCGAACAGCGGCCGTATTGCATCGGTAATGAAGGCCGAGGACTTTGATCTGACCGTTGGACGCGGGGTTTTTCGGGGGCTAGCCCCTCGCGTGGCAATGGCAGTATGGCGAGATAGTCCCCATTCGGCCCAAGAGACTCAGGCAACCCGAGAGGCACACTTCATGAGCGACGGCTTCCTCCACAAGTACTTTCTCAACAACTCGCACAAGCGTCTGCACAAGTGGGTGCATTACTTCGACATCTACGATCGCCATCTGGAGCGCTTCCGGGGCAAATCTCCCGTCATGCTTGAGATCGGCGTGATGGGCGGAGGCTCGCTGGCGATGTGGAAGGAGTATCTGGGCGAGGGCAGCCGCGTCATCGGCGTCGACATCAATCCTGAATGCAAGGTCCACGAGGCGCCCGGCGTCGAGATCTTCATCGGAAGCCAGGATGATCCGGCCATCATCAACGCGATCTTTGCAAAGTACCCCGAGATCGACATCGTGCTCGACGATGGCAGCCATGTGATGAAGCACATGATCGCGTCCTTCGGATTGATTTACGACCGCATGAAGCCCAATGGCGTGTACATGGTGGAAGACACCCACACCTGCTACTGGCAAGAATTCGGCGGCGGCCTGCGACGCGAGGGCAGCTTCATGGAGTTCGCCAAGCACAAGATCGATGAGCTTAATGCCGTGCACGCCCGAGGCGCCTTGCCCGTCGCGGAATTCACGCGCTCGACGGACTCTCTGTCCTTCTACGACAGCGTGGTCGTCTTCGAAAGGCGGCGGCAGGGCCAGAGGCAAGCGCCGATTACGCAGGGGCTTTAGAGTCAGATCAGCGGTTGCAGGGACGTGTCGTCCTCGCCTGGGCGCCGATGCGCCGGCAGGTGCACCTGATGGACCTCCGTCGGCGTCGGTGACGCAGGCGGGGCGACCACGGCGGCGTGAAGGCTGTCGTGCACCACGTGCGGGGGACCCACGAGCAGGTCCTGCTTGCTCGGTGCCGTGCTGGCGCTGGTGTCCTTCGCGAACCAGACGTCGGCCATCTGATGGACCTGTCCGTCCGCGGTCTTGAAACTCGAGATGGCGCCGATCAGGTTGCCGTTGTCCATCACGCCGCCTGCGCTGGTGGCGAGGTCGAGCTCGGTAATGCCCAGTTGGGCCAGGGTCTTGAGCTCGCCGGGGTCGGTTTTGCCGTCGTGATTGGCATCCACCCAGACGACGAGTTTGCTGAAATTGGCGTCCTGGGCGTCGATCTTGCCGTCGTGGTTGGTGTCCTGTGCGGCCAGCGCCTGGTAGCCGTTGGCTGCGTGATGGCCGTTGGGCAGGATCGTGCCGATGCCGAAGAGCTCGGCACCGCTGTCAATCTTGCCGTTGCCGTTGAGGTCGATGCCCAGCAGGCCGCTGCCGCTGGCCAGCCAGCCGTATTGCTGCGCGTGTCCGGTGCCCGTCAGGTCGAAGCTCACGCCCTGAGCGGCCGACAGCGTGTGGATGCCGTGACCGTCCAGGTTCAGCGCAATCGGCGTGGCGAGGAAGAGGGCGTTGGTCTGCGCAGAGTTCATGGACTGCACGGCATCAGTACTCAGCGCCAAGGTCTGCGCCATGCTGAGCGAGGCGATGTCGTGGGTCGAGAAACCGAGAACCATGGTGGTGGTAATGGCAGCCACCTGGTCGGTCGTTAGCGCGTGGATGTCGGCCACGGTCAGCCCATTCATCTCCGCGCTGCTGAAGGCGGCGAAGGCGCCCGTTCCGATGGCATGGATCTGAGCCGTGGTCATGGCCGCGATCTGCTGGCTCGACAGGGCGGCGATGGCCGTGGTGCTCAGCAGGCTGATGTCGGCCGTGGGCAGGGCGGCCAGCACCGTTGGCGCCAGGCCCTGGATCTGGTCGGACGACAGCGCCAAGATGGCATTGCTGGGCAGAACGGCCAGGGCGGAAAGCGGCAGACCGGCGAAGGCGGAGGAGGTCAGCGCGGCGATGTCCGCCGGGCTGAAGCCGCTGAGCTCGTTGTTGCTCATGGCCGCCATCTGGGCGCTGTTCAACACGTGGATCTGGTCGGTGGACAGGGCGGCGATGTCGCTCGAGTTGAGGAAGCGGATGAGCTGCGAGCTCAGCGCGCCGATCGCATCGGTACTCAGGGCCGCCACCTGGCTGCTGTTCCAGGACTGCACCTGCAGGCCGTGCAGTGCGTTCACCTGGTCGGTGGTCATGACGGCGATCTGGGCCGGGGTCATCGCCGCCATCTGAGCGGGGCCCAGCACGCTGAACTGGGCGGGCTGCATGGCCTGGATATGCGGCAGATCGAGTTCGCTGATCTCGGCCGTGGTGAGGCCCCGGATGACCTGCGTGTTCAGGGCGGCGAAGCCGTCGGTGGGCACGGCATTGAGCTGTGTGGCATCCAGTCCGGCGAGCTGCGAACCGCGCATGCCCACGTACTGGCTGCTGGTCAGGCTGCCGAGTTCAGCCGCCGTCAGCGCGGCCGTCTGCGCCGTGCCCAGCGCGCCAAGCTGGCGTGAGCTGAGGTAGGCGAGCTCGCTGGGGTTGAAGCCAGCGACCTGGTCCGAGCTCAGCGCGTTGAGCAAGGCAGTGCTTAGATGCGAGATCTGGTCGCTGCTCAAGGCTTGCAGCTGCGCGCCGGTAATGCCCGGGACCTGGCCAGCCGTCAGAGCCGCCAGTTGGGCCGTCCCGAGAGCCGCGAAGCTGGATGGCCCGATCACGCCGATCTGTGCCGAATTGAACCCCTGCAGGGAGTAGACGCTGATCGCCTGGAGGTCGGAAGTCGACAGGCCGCTGACCTGGTCGGTCGTCATCGCCGCGAGCTGGCGGTTGTTCAGGGCCGCGAACTGATTGGTCGTCAGGGCCTGGATCTCGGCAGGGGTGAGCTCCGCCACTTCGGCTGGCGATAGCTCCGAGATCTGGTTGGTGCGCATGCCCTGGAGCTGGTCACTGGTCAGCGCCTGCAGTTGGTCGCTCGTGAGGTTTTGCAGCGGGTTGAAGCGCAGACCCGCGATGGCATCGCTCGAGATGGACGCGATCGTGGTGCCGAGCGCGTTGATCTGCGAAGAATCGAGTGCCGCGATCTGGGTGCTGCTCAAGCCCGCCACCTGGTCCGACGTCATGGCGGCGAACTGGCTGGTGGGCAGTGCATGGAGCGTGCCTGCGTTGATGGCGTCCACCAGGGCCGGCGTCACCGCACTGAACTCGGCCGTCGCGATTGCGCCGAGCTGCAAGGAACTGAGCTCGGCGAACTGGTTGGTCGAGAGCGCGTTGAAGCTGTTGTGATCCAACCCCTGGATCTGCGTGGCCGTCACCGCCGGGAGCTGATTACTGGTCAGCTCGGACAGTATGTTGGTGCCCAGGGCAGCGAGCTGGTTCGTGGTTAGCCCGTGGATGGATGTGGGCGCGATGGCCTGGATCTGGTCGGTGTTGAGCACGCTGAGCTGGGAGCTCGTGAGCGCACTGAGCTGGTCGGCACTCAGGCCATGTGCCTGCACTGTGGTCAGCGAGGCGATCTTTGAGTCGGACAGGGCCTGGATCTGGTCTGTCGTGAGCGTCTTGATGACGGTGGAGCTCAGCGCACCGAAGTCGACATCCGACAGTGCCGCCACCTGGTCGCTGCTGAGCGCCCTGAACTGGGACGAGGTCAGCGCCGATATCTGCGTGGTCGTCAGCAGGGCGAACTCGTCCGAGGTCAGGTCAGCGACCTGAGTGGGTTTGAGCGAGCGGATCTGCGCGGTCGTCAGGGCCTGGAACTGGTCGCTCGAGAGTTCTGCAAACTGGTCGGGCGTGAACTGCGAGATCGCGCGCGTTGACAGGCCCGAGATGGCAGAAGTTCCCAGCGACGCGTATTGGGCGGACGTGAGCTCGCTGAGCTGCAGGGTCGTCAGGACCGCGAGCTGCTGGCTGGTGAGCTGGCCAAGCTGGTCGGTCGTCAGGCCGGAGATCTGGTCGGCGCTGAGCACCTTGAGAGCGGCCGTGCCGATGGAGGGAATGCTGTTCGGGGCGATGCCATCGAGCTGATCGGTGCCCATGACACGCAGCTGGCGCGAGGACAGAGAGGCGATCTGGTCGCTCGACATGGACCCGAAGTTGTCGCTGGTGAATGCCTCGATCTGTGCCAGGCCGATGGAGCGCACCTGGTTCGTGGATAACGCGGCGATCTGGTCCGAGTCCAGGGTGGCCAGTACGTCCGGTGAGATCGAGCGTAGCGCCTGGGTGTTGAACACTCTCAGTTCGTCTGTGCTCAGACTGTCCAGTTGGTCACTGGTCATGCCCTTGAGCTGCGTGGACTGCAACGCACCGAGCTGGCGCGTGGTGAGCAGGTCGACCTGATTAGGGGTCAGCGCGCCGAACTGGACGGAGTTCAACCCCCGCAGCGCCATCGTGCTCAGCGAGGTGATGACGCTGTCGGCGAGCCCCGGAATCGTCGCCGGATCCAGGCCGGGCAGTTGCAGCGTGGTGATGGCGGTCACCTGATGCGTGGTCAGGTTGTTGATGCCATCGCTGCCCAGCGAGTCGATCTGGGCAGTGGTCAGCGAGGAAATTTGCTTGTTCGAGAACTGCTGCAGCACGTCGGGCGTGATTGCGCTGAGTGCACTGGTCGTAAGCCCACGCAGCCCGCCCGTGGACAGCGCCAACAACTGGTCGCCCGACAAGGACGACACCTGGTCACTGGTCAGACCCTTGGTTTGCGTGCCGGTCAGCTCGGTCATCTCACGGGTGGTAAGACCCGCCAGCTGGGTGTAGCTCAGGTTGCTGATCTCGTAGGTGCTCAGGCCCCGCAGCTGTCCGGAGGTCATGCTTTGCAGCTCGGGCACCGAGATCACGTCGAGCTGCGTGGTGTTGAGCCCGCGAATCTGCAGGCTCGACAAGGCATGGAACTGATCCGAATTCAGGGCCGTGAACTGATCGGAACTCAGGTCGCCGAGCCGGTCCACCGTCAGCGCCGAGACTTGGCTCGTGGTGAGCGCGGCGACCATATTGGGCGTCAGTGCCTCCACTGTCGCCATGCTCAGCGAGTGGATGATCGATGTCTTGATATCCGGGATTAGGCTGAGGTTCAGCGCGGCCAGATTGCCGGGGGCCAAATAGTTCAGCGCACGCGCCGACAAAGAGACGACCTGGGACTCGGTCAGCGCGGCCACCTGATCCGGGCTCATCGCCAGCCAGTCCTTCGGCTGCAGCAGAGCCAGCTGCGTGACGCTGAGCGCCGCAATCTGTGCCGTACTGAGGGCCGTTATATCGATGGTCATGATCGCCCGAGGCTACCTGACGCCAGCTGCAAAGTGGAACCGGGGGCACAGGGCCCCCGGCATTTGTTCACGCTTACAGCAGTGGCTTGAGGCCGCCCTCTTCGTCTTCCGGCTTGTGCCTGAGCACGGCCGGGTTCATCAAGTCATGGTGCATGGGCACCGCAGCAACGGTGGCCGTTGGTGCGCCCGGCAGGACGTTGTCATGCGGCGACGAGAGCAATTCGTTCAGGGCCGGCGGGCTGGCCGGCGGCTGCGCCGGGGTCGTGCCGCCCTTGCTGCTGAACCAGACGTCGTCCATGGCGTGAGTGGCGCCATCGGCCGTCTTGTAGGTCGAGACCAGGCCCAGCAGGTTGCCGTTGTCGACCGTCGTGCCCTTGGTGGCGTTCAGGTCGAGTTCGGTGATGCCCAGCTGCGCCAGGGTGTAGATCTCGCCGGATCCGGCCTTGCCGTTCGAGTCCACCCAGACGACGAGCTTGCTGAAGTCCGCGTCGGCCGCCGTGATCTTGCCGTCGTGGTTCGTATCCAGCGCTGCCAGGGCCTGGAAGCCGTTGGCCGCGTGCTGACCGTTGGCAAGCACGGTTCCCGAGCCGAACAGCTGGGCTCCACTGTCGATCGTGCCGTTGCTGTTCAGCATTGCCAGTAGGCCGGTGCCGTTGCCGACCCAGCCGTGCTCCTGGGTGGAGCCGGCGCCGGTCAGGTCGAAGGTGTTGCCCTGCGCGGCCGATAGCGTATGAATGCCCGTGCCGCTCAGGTCCAGCGCGATCGGAGTCGAGCCGAACAGCGCGTTGGTCTGGTCCGTTGACATGGCGCCCATCTGGTCGCTGTTGAAGGCGAGCGACTGCGTCATGTTCATGCTGGCCAGGTCCTGGGTCGAGAGACCATGGATCTGATCGGTGCCGATGGCCGTGATCTGCGCCGTCGTCAGGCCGTGGATCTCCGCCGTGGTGATTGCGTAGATTTCGTTGGTCGTCAGTGCCGCAATCTGGTCCGTGTGCAGCGAGCCCAGCTGCGCCGAGTTCAGCGATGCGATATCCGACGTCGACAGGGCATGGACGGCATCCGTGCTCAATGCCACCAGCTGATCGGTGCTCAGCGAGTGGAACTGGTTGCTGCTGAGAGCCCCCGCCTCGTCCGTGCTCAGCGCCGCCATCTGGGCGGTGGTGAAGCCCGTCAGAGCCTGCGTGGTCAAGGCATGCACGCCATCGGTCGTGATGGACGGGATGTCCACGGTGCCGATGCCCATGACCTGCTGGCTCGTCAGCGTGGCCCACTGCGAAGTGTTCAGCGCATGGATCTGGTCGCTGTCCAGGGCTCCGAAGTCCGCCGAGTTGAAGGCCACCAGATGGTTGGTCTGGATGGAGCTCAGGTCGAGCGTGCTCAGCGCTGCGACCTCATCGGTCGTCAGTGCCTGAAGCTGGCCGGTGGTCAGGGCCATCACCTGAGTGGACGTCAGCGAATGCACGTCATCGGTCGACAGGGTGCTGACCTGGGCGGTCGTCAGCGACGAGATCTGCGCCGTGGTCATCGCATTGAGCTGCGTGCTGATCAGGTCGTGAGTCTGCGTGGTCGTGAGTGCGGCGATCTGGCTGGTGGCCAGGGCCTCCAGCTGCGTCGAGTTCAACGAGTTCAGCTGGTCGCTGGTCAGCGCATCGAGCTGGTTCGTTGTAAGCGCGCGCAGTTCATTGCTGGTCAGTTCGTTGAGCGAGTTGGTGGCCAGGTCACTGACTTGCGTGGTTGTCAGCGCGGCGATCTGGCTGGTGGCCAGGGCCTGCAGCTGCGTGGAGTTCAGCGCGTTGAGCTGGTCCGTGGTCAGCGCATCGAGCTGCGTGCTGGTCAGGGCGCGCAACTCGGCGCTGGTCAGCTCGTTGAGCGAAGCGGTGGCCAGATTGCTGACTTGCGAAGTCGTCAGCGCGGCGATCTGGCTGGTAGCCAGGGCCTGCAGCTGCGTGGAGTTCAGGTTGTTCAGCTGGTCGCTGGTCAGCGCATCGAGCTGGGTGCTGGTCAACGCGCGCAGCTCGGAGCTGGTCAGCTCGTTGAGCGAAGCGGTGGCCAAGGTGCTGACCTGGGTGGTGGTCAGCGAAGCGACTTGGGCGGTGCTCAGCGCCTGGAGGTCGTTGGAGCTCAGCGCATTGAGCTGGTCGCTGGTCAGCGAGCGCAATGCGTCGGTGGTGATGGACTTGACGTCGGCGGTCGCGATGGCGCCGATCTGGTCCGTGGTGAGTCCGGGGGTCTGC